>NZ_CP120737.1:3308531-3912063 GCF_029581195.1 Solwaraspora sp. WMMD791 | reverse complement strand
GTGACGCCGACGGGCCGGGCAACGCCGACGCACCGGGCGCGCGTGGCGGGCCGCAGGCACCGCCGGCCAGCTACCCGCAGGCCGGGACCGGCACCTTCGGCTACCTCACCGGCTCCGGGCCGGTGCTGGGCTGGGCCGGTGAACTGCGCCGGTTCCGCATCGCCGTCGAGGACGGCATCGGTCAGCGGGCCGACGAGTTCGCCGGGATCGTCGACGCCACCCTCGGTGACCAGCGCAGCTGGGTCGCCTCCCGGCAGTTCCGGCTGCAGCGGGTCTCCCGCGCCGACGCCGCCGAGTTCACCATCTACCTCGCCTCGCCGGCCACCTCCGAGCGGATGTGCGCGCTCGGCGGCCTGTCGACCGAGCAGTACACCTCCTGCCGGCTCCCCGGTCAGGTGATCATCAACGTGGCCCGGTGGCTGGAGGCCGTACCGCACTTCGACGCGCCGCTGGCCGAGTACCGGGCCTACGCGATCAACCACGAGGTCGGGCACCAGTTCGGCATGTTCCACGAGGTCTGCCCGGCACCCGGACGGCCCGCCCCGGTCATGCAGCAGCAGACGTACGGGATGCAGGGCTGCGTCGCCAACGGCTGGCCCTACCTCGACGGCAAGCGGTACACCGGCCCACCAATGGTCTGAGGCAGCTGGTCGCAGCGGGGTCGGCCGAGAAGGACAGCCCGGTATTCCCGGATCCCGGATGGCGGGCGGTGTCACTGCTCATGGCCGATCGGCCGCGAAGCGAGCAACAATAGCGCAGCCACCATTGCCGATCCCGGGGAGTTCACCGTGTCGTTGCCCCCGCTCGTCGAACCCGCCGCCGAGCTGACCGTCGATGAGATCCGCCGCTACTCGCGGCACCTCATCATCCCGGACGTCGGCGTCGACGGCCAGAAACGCCTCAAGAACGCCAAGGTCCTCTGCGTCGGCGCGGGTGGCCTCGGCTCGCCAGCGCTGATGTACCTGGCCGCGGCCGGCGTCGGCACCCTGGGCATCATCGACTTCGACATCGTCGACGAGTCGAACCTGCAGCGTCAGGTCATCCACGGCCAGTCCGACATCGGCCGGCCCAAGGCCGAGTCCGCCGCCGCGTCGGTCCGGGAGATCAACCCGTACGTCGACGTCCGGATCCACAACGTGACCCTGGACAACGACAACGTCTTCGACATCTTCGGCCAGTACGACCTGATCCTCGACGGCACCGACAACTTCGCCACCCGTTACCTGGTCAACGACGCCTGCGTGCTGCTCGGCAAGCCGTACGTGTGGGGCTCGATCTACCGGTTCGACGGCCAGGTCAGTGTCTTCTGGGACCAGCACGGCCCGAACTACCGGGACCTCTACCCGGAGCCGCCGCCGCCCGGCATGGTGCCGTCCTGCGCCGAGGGCGGCGTGCTCGGCGTGCTCTGCGCCTCGATCGGGTCGGTCATGGTGACCGAGGCGATCAAGCTGATCACCGGCATCGGTGAGCCGCTGCTCGGCCGCCTGATGGTCTACGACGCCCTGGAGATGTCCTACCGGGTCATCAAGATCCGCAAGGACCCGAACGGCGAGCCGATCACCGGCCTGATCGACTACGACGACTTCTGCGGCGCGGTCTCCGCCGAGGCCGAGGAGGCGGCCGTCGACTCGACGATCACCCCCCGGGAGCTGAAGGAGTGGCAGGACGCCGGCAAGGACTTCTTCCTGGTCGACGTCCGGGAGCCCGCCGAGTACGAGATCGTGCGGATCCCCGGCTCGACGCTGATCCCCAAGGGCGAGTTCATCACCGGTGAGGCCCTGGCGAAGCTACCGCAGGGCCGGCAGATCGTGCTGCACTGCAAGTCCGGCGTACGGTCGGCCGAAGCCCTCGCCGCGGTCAAGGCCGCCGGGTTCGCCGACGCCGTCCACCTGCAGGGCGGCGTGGTCTCCTGGGTCAAGCAGATCGACCCGTCGCTGCCCAGCTACTGACGCTGCTGCACAGCAGCTACTGACATTGCTGCCCGGCCACTGATGCTGCCACGTTACTGACCGGACGACGCCGCCGGGGATCTGGTTCATCCAGGTCCCCGGCCGGCTAGTTGACCTTGACTGACTTACCGAGGCAGGAATCCGGACCCGCCGGTAACCTGTCGTCCGTGGTCGATATGGATGCCGCCATCGGGTTCGTCGTGGCGCACGGGGACACCGTCGACCGGGCGCGGCTGTCGTGGCTGCGTACCGGCGCCGCCCCGCAGCCCGACGTGCTGACCAGCGCCGAGATCGGGCAGACCCCCGACGGCGGCTGGCCCGCCTTCTGGGCCGGAGACGTCGCCTCGGTCGACGCCACCTGCTTCCGCCTCGCCGAGCTGGACGACCTCGGCGCGCTGCACCGGCCACCGGCCCGCAAAGCCCTCGACTGGCTGGTCAGCCGGCAACGCGGCGACGGCAGCTGGGAGGAGGACGAGTCGCTGGCCGCCGAGGCACCCGAGTGGGCCCGCCCCGGCGACCCGGAGGCCACCTACTACCTGACCGCCAACGCCGGCTACTGGCTCAGCGTCGCCGCCGGCGCCAGCGGGCCAGGCACTCCCGGCGGGCCTGACGGCGCCGGCGACCCGGCCCACCGGGACGCCGCGCAGCGCGCCGCCGGCTACCTGGCCGCCCAGATGCGCCCGGACGGCACCTGGCCGTCGTACCTGCTGGCCGGCTGGCTGGCCGCCGCCACCCTCTACCGGCAGACGATGTTCTACGAGTCGGCCCGGATGCAGGTGGTGCTCAACGACCGGCTCGCCACCATGACCCCCGGCGACGTCGCCCAGCTCGCCGCCGCGCTGCGCCGCGCCGGCCTCGCCGACGACGACTGGCTGCTGGTCAACGCCCGCCGCCGGCTGGCGGTCACCCAACGCAGCGACGGCGGCTGGGACAGCGACTCCGGCGACGCCTTCGAGGTACACGCCGCCCTGGCCGCCATCCGCGCCTGCCGCTGACCCCGCCTGTCCGTCGGCCGGCGGCCGTCGGCCGCCGACGGGCTCCTACTTCCGTACGTGGCCGTCGCCGGTGACGACGTACTTCGTCGAGGTCAGCTCCGGCAGCCCCATCGGGCCACGGGCGTGCAGCTTCTGCGTCGAGATGCCGATCTCCGCGCCGAAGCCGAACTGCCCGCCGTCGGTGAACCGGGTGGACGCGTTGACCATCACCGCGGCCGCGTCAACCCGGGCGACGAACTCCCGGGCCGCGCTGGCCGAGTCGGTGACGATCGCCTCGGTGTGCCCGGTGCCGTACCGCTTGATGTGCGCCACCGCCGCGTCGAGCGAGTCGACGACGGCGACCGACAGGTCCGCCGACAGGTACTCGGTGGCGAAGTCCTCATCGGTCGCCGGCACCACCTCGGCCGAGAACGCCGCCACCTCCGGGGTGCCGTGCACCGTCACGTCCGCGTTATGCAGTTCCTTCAGCATTTTTGGCAGGAACGCCGCCGCGACGTCCACATGCACCAGCAGCGACTCCGCCGTGTTGCAGGTCGACAGCCGCTGCGTCTTCGAGTTCACCGCCACCGCGAGCGCCTTGTCCAGGTCGGCGGCGGCGTCGACGTACACGTGGCAGTTGCCGACGCCGGTCTCGATCACCGGCACCGTCGACTCCTCGACGACCGTACGGATCAGGTCGGCGCCGCCGCGCGGGATCAGCACGTCGACCAGGCCCCGGGCCCGCATCAGCTCCTTCACCGAATCCCGCGACGACGCGTCGAGCAGCTGCACCGCGTCGGCCGGCAGACCGACGCCGACCAACGCGTCCCGCAGCACCCGCACCAGGACCGCGTTGGAGTGCGCCGCCGACGACGAGCCGCGCAGCAGCGCCGCGTTGCCCGACTTCAGGCAGATCCCGGCGGCGTCGACGGTCACGTTCGGCCGCGCCTCGTAGATGATGCCGACCACCCCGAACGGCACCCGCACCTGCCGCAGCTCCAACCCGTTCGGCAGGGTGGAGCCGCGGACCACCTCACCGACCGGGTCGGCCAGCCCGGCCATCTCCCGCAACGCCTGCGCCATGTCCTGGATCCGCGTCTCGTTCAGAGCCAGTCGGTCCAGGATCGCCGTCGACAGCCCGCCGGCCCGTCCGGCGTCCAGGTCGGCCGCGTTCGCGGCCACGATCTCAGCGGTACGGGCGACGAGCGCGTCGGCCATCGCCAGCAACCCGGCGTCCTTGGTCGCCCGGGTGGCGGTGACCAGCTCGTCGGCGGCCACCCGCGCGCGGCGGGCCTGCTCGATCACGCTCATCCTCGTCGTCTCCTCACATGTTCCGCTACAGCAGTACCAGATCGTCGCGGTGCACGACTTCCCGCTCGTACGCCGGGCCGAGGGTGGCGGCCAGCTCACCGGTGGACCGGCCCAGCAGACCCGGCAACTCCACCGCGTCATAGTTGACCAGCCCACGGGCCACCGGCGCACCGGCGGTGTCGACCAGGTCGACCGGGTCGCCGGCGGTGAACGCCCCGTCGACGGCGGTGATCCCGGCCGGCAGCAGCGACTTGCGCCGGGCCACGATCGCCTGCACCGCCCCGGCGTCCAGGTGCAGCCGGCCCCGGGGGGCGGTCGCGTGCGCCAGCCAGAACAGCCGGGCGGTCGGCCGGTGCGCCACCCGGTGGAAGAAGGTCCCGACGCTGTCGCCGGCCAGCGCCTGGGCGGCCAGCGGGGCGGCGGTCAGGACCACCGGGATGCCGAAGCCGGTGGCGATCCGGGCCGCCTCGACCTTGGTGACCATGCCGCCGGTGCCGACCCCGGCGCGCCCGGCCTTGCCGATCGCCACCCCGGCCAGGTCGGCGGCGTCGCGTACCTCGGTGATCCGCTCACTGGCCGGCTTCGCCGGGTCGCCGGTGTAGAGGGCGTCGACGTCGGAGAGCAGCACCAGCAGGTCGGCGTGGACCAGGGCGGCGACCAGGGCGGCCAGCCGGTCGTTGTCGCCGAACCGGATCTCGTCGGTGGCGACCGTGTCGTTCTCGTTGACGACCGGGACCGCCCCCAGGTCGAGGAGTTTACGCAGCGTGCGGTACGCGTTGCGGTAGTGCGCCCGGCGGGTCACGTCGTCGACGGTGAGCAGTACCTGACCGGTGGTCAGGCCGTGCCGGGCCAGGCTGGCGGCGTACCGGCCGATCAGCAGGCCCTGCCCGACGCTGGCCGCCGCCTGCTGGGTGGCCAGGTCACGCGGGCGTCGGGTCAGCCCGAGCGGCGCGAGCCCGGCCGCGATCGCCCCGGAGGAGACCAGTACGACTTCCCGTCCGGCCCTGCGCAGGTCGGCGAGGACATCGGCCAGGGCGTCCACCCGGTCGCCGTCGAGCCCGCCCTCCGCTGTCGTCAGCGACGACGAGCCGATCTTGACGACGACCCGTTTCGCCTCGGTGACTGCTGCACGCACCCGCCCATTCTGCGCGCCGCCGTGCGCGGCGTCGGCACGAGATCTCATATCGTGGCGTGCGTGACCCCGCAGGAGTACGTCGAGGAAGTGCTCGCCCTCGTCGAACGCATCCCGCCCGGCCGGGTCATGTCGTACGGCGCGATCGCCGACGCCCTGTCTGAACTTTCTGGTCGGGCGTCCGCCCGGCTGGTCGGCACCATCATGGCCCGGCACGGCGGCGGCGTCCCCTGGCACCGGGTGGTGTCGTCATCCGGCCGGCTGCCGCCCGGCCATGAAGCCCGAGCGCGGGCCCTGTTGCGCGCCGAAGGCTGCCCGTTGCGCGGCGACGGCGTCGACATGAAAGCCGCCGCCTGGTACCCGAGGCTCGACCCTCAGCCGTAGATCTGGTCCTTCAGGCTGCGGACCTGCGCGAACTGATCACGGATCAGCGCGGTGGCGGCTTCCTGCACCCGTACGGTGAACTCGCTTTCCCGGAACCGGCGCAGGCTGCCCGGCGCGATCGCCACCGTCCAGCTCCGCATCCCCCGGACCTCGATGTGCACCGAGTTGTCCGCACACGCGCCCCGCGCCACCAGGTTCTCCCGGGCGGCGACGAAGTCGACGTCCTGCTGGCTGACCGGCGGCTCGTCGCGGTCGACCGGCATCTGCAGCGCGTCGCTGACGGCCGCGTGGTACGCCTTCATCCTCGCCGCCCAGAGCAGCCGGCCGACGGCGGCGAGCTGCTGCTCGACGTACTGCTCGGACAGCCACTGGTAGCGGCCGGCGGCGAAGGCGATGTGGACCTGGTCCCGGCCCCGCAGCTCGCCGGAGAGGTCACCGCCCGGGGCGGTCACCCGTACGTGCATCTCGTCCAGTCGCTGCGCCAGCAGTCCCACGATCCGCCCCCGGTCTCTTCCTCTGCGTCGTCGTTATCTCGAGTAGCCCATGAACAGCGGGCCGGTGACGTCGGCCGCCGTGGCGTCGGCGAGCGCCGGCCGCTTGGCGACGAAACTGTCCCGGTCCTGCATGATCTCCTGGTAGCTGTGGTTGAGCGCGTTGGCGATCTTGCGCTCCTGCTCGTCGATGTAGCCGCGCAGCAGCGCGATGGCGTCCCGCATCGACGCGATGACGGCGATCGCGGTCTCCCCCTGAAAGTTGACCTTGGGCGGGTCGTCCGGCACGCCGGCGGCCGCCACCTGCGAGCCGGCAGCGACGGCGGTCAAGCTGAGCGAGGCCCCGCCGCTGAACGGGGCGAGCGCCGCCCCGGAGACCGCCGCGACCGAGGAGAGCACGGTGAAGGTCATCACCCACGAGTTCTTGCCGCAGTCGTCCATCCGGTCCAACGCGACGAGCGTGTCGTGGGCGATCTTGTCGATGTCGTTCCTCGCCCGTACCCAGATCTCCTGCTCTGCTTCGAGCGCGGAGCGCAGGATCACCGTCGCGATGAACTGGTTGGCGACGATCGACCGGAACGGCGCGATGAAGTTGGCTCGGAACTCCATCGCCGCCCGACCGGTCCACCGCACGATGTGATTCGTCGCGTCGATCATCTTGTCGAGCTTGTCGTTGGCGCGGTAGTACCGGCCATTGATCGGGTCGTCGGACGCCCACCCCGACGACAATTCTTCGAGCGCTCGGTTGACGGCTTCGAGGCGGGGCTTGAATGCCTGCGGGTCGGGCATTTCGGCGAAGGCGCGGAAGAGATCCGGGATGTCGGCGAACTGGCCTTCGATGCTCCGCCGGGTCTCCAACTCGTTGTGCCGGGGTGCCGGCTGCGGCAGCCCGTCCGGAGTCGCGGGGCGCACCCCGTGCTGGGTGAGGGCCTTCAGCGTCGCCTGCTGCTGGATCTCGTACGCGTGCTGCATGAGCTCGTCGAAACTCATTCGTCACCGACCTTCGGCTCGCCGTTGACCTGCAACAGCCGGGCGAACTCGTTGGCTGCCTCGTAGTCGGTCCGGGCGTACTCGACCGTGGCGAGGCAGAGCGCGTCCGCGGTCATCTCGATGTTGTCGGCGGTGTCCCGGCAGATCTGGGCAATGGTGTCGCGCAGCAGCAGCCACGGCTCGTAGGCCGGGCCGTACGGGGCACCGGCGAGGTCGCCGGTCCGCCGGAACGCCCCGGGGAGGCCGACGGTCGCGTCGTCGAGGGCATTGGCGGCCCTGGAGTAGGCGTTGGCCACGGTCGGCAGGTTGTCCCGGCCCGCGCGCCAGAGGGCGTAGAGATCCGCGCCCAGCTCCTCGCCGTGATTGCCCGCACTGTGCGTCACAGGAACCTCCGAGGGGGTCGATCAGGGGTAGTTGACCACCGGCTCGATCAGTTGAAAGGGACGATCGTCGGCCGGGGCGTGGTCGGCTCCATGCTGAAATCGCAGTACGGGTAGGTCGACGTCGCCGACTCGTCGATGCCGTCGGGGATGGTGTAGGTCGCGTTCATGGTCTGCTCGGTGGTGCCGGCGGTGCAGTAGATCCTGCCCCTGTCGGAGATAACGGCGCCGCCGACGATTTTCCCGGAACTGTCCCGGAAGATGCTGCTCACCCCTCGGCTGACGAGACCCTGGCAGTAGGGCGACGTCATCTGATAGTCGATGTAGCCGCTCCCGCTCTCCACCTCAGTCATCGTGATGCTGTCGTGCTTCGTCTCGATGGCGACGGCTGGCGCGTCGTTCGCCGCCACCCAGGTGGTGGCTCCGAAGTGCGTGGTCACCTGCGTCGCTTCGGTGACCGTCATGCCCTCGTCCAGGTAGGCGGCCGTGCCAACGCCGACCTGGGCGCCGGGCAGGATCAGCGGCACCTCCAGCACGAGCGCCTCGCTGCCCGTGCCGGTGGCAATCGCGGTCCCGCTCTCGTCGGTGACCTCGAACCGGATCAGTGTGCGGTAGGCGGCGTACTCGCTGGTGTTTTCGACCATGACGCCGAGACTCGCGGTGTCGGGCGTCCCCCCGCCTGACGGGACGAATGAGACGCCGGACTCGGTGACGCGCAGGCCGCCGCCGTCCGGGGCTGCTTCGCCGGAGCCGGCAGTGCCGGGCAGCGGCTCCTTCGGTGCCTCGACGCAGGAGGCGCTCGGGTCAGGTGCCGGCTCGCTTCTGCCGAAGGGTGCACAGGCGGGCAATGCCCCGGCAGTCAGGAGGGCGACCAGCGCCACTGGGGTGAGCGCTCGGCGTCGTCCCAACTGTCGCCGGTGCGGTGCTGAGCGGTCCGGCTCACTCGGTGCGGTCAAGGTCCGTCATCCCTACCTTGTGAGGTTGGCTTTCGGCGGTCACGCCAATGTACTACCTGGACACAATGCGTGAAGGTGCGCCGCCGTGGGCTGTCGTGGCTGCATGTCGAGAACTCGCGAGTGGAGGGCTGGGGTACGTAATTCCGCGAGAATTACGTTCCTGGGCCCTCCACTCGATGCGGTCAGCCGGCCCGCTCAGCGATCGCCTGCCGTACGGTTTGGGTAAGTTGTTCACTTCGCCGGAGTACGTCGTCGGCAGTGAAGCGCAGCGCCAACCAGCCGGCGGCCCGCAGGGCGTTGAACCGGTGCACGTCACGCCGGAAGGTGGCCTGCTCCCGGTGGTGGTCACCTTCGTACTCGATGGCAATCTTCAACCCCGGGTAGGCAAGGTCGACTCGGGCGATGAACCTCCCGCCAACTGCCGAGTCGGCTGAGCCCGTTGAGCCCGGCGCCGGTGTGCGCACTTCGTACTGCGGGGTGGGCTTGGGTAGGCCGGCGTCGTGCAGCAGCAGTCGGAGCCGGCTCTCCATCGGCGACTCACTCAACGGCTCGGCGAGCATCAGCAGTTCCCGGAGTTGTTTTACCTGCCTCCGCCCCGGGTGGGCATCGACATAAGCGCTGAGCTGGGTCCTGGTGCAGGTCCGGCGGCGCAGGAGCGCGTCAAGGGCGACGAGCGCGTCGGCCCGGGGCAGGAGCCGCCCCAGGTCATAGGCGGTACGGACACCGGTGGTGACGGGCATCCCGGACAGTGACGTGACATCGTACTCCCAGTCGAGGGCCAGGTTGGCGTACCGGATCCGGGGCTGTGGGTCTGGCCTGGCCTTGGTCGGTACGGCGACGTGCACGGGCGCTGGCACCGTGCTCCGGTGTGGCAGCAGGTCGACGCCCCAGAGCAGGGCAGCGCTCAGCCCGTAGATGGCTGCACCGGGTGGGAGACGGACTGCGACGGCGAGGCACCACATCCGGTGGTCGTCGGGGTCGTAGGCGTCAGCATGCACGTAGACGTCGTGGAGCAGCCGGCGCCAGGTCGGGCCGGCGAGCATCCGCTTGGTGATCAGGCCGGCGGCGACCGCCCGGCTGCCGGCGAAGGGTTCCACAGTCAACTCACGGGGCACCTTGACGGGGCGGGCCATCCGGCAGAGCCTGCCGGATGGCCGCTGTCGCCTGCTGCCCCGAACGCTGGCCTGGTCGCGAATCCGACTCAGGAACGAGGAAAGGTCAGATTGCGGCGACTGCTTCGGCGAGGGTGGCGGCGGAGATGACGACCTGCCGATCAGGGGACGTCGCTGTCTTCGGGAGGTGGATGGCGCAGCGGTCCGGCGTCAGGACCACGGTCACCGTGACACCGGGATGCCTGCCCGCGAGCATGCTGAGCAGGGCTTCCGGGGACTCCGGGCCGGTCAGGACGGTAGAGGGGCGGGAGCCGTCGCCGGCCGGGGCGGGAATCGGGGTGGCGGGTTCGGCGGGTACGGACCGGTCGCTGGCGTTGCGCAAATAGCGCAGCGCATGGTCGACGGCCTGGGCGACCGTACGGTGGTGTGCGCCTGGCGCCCAACGGGGCACGTCGACGCTTGCATGTGGCGGGGCAACTTTGGCACCCCAGCGCAGGCCCTGGACGACGTACGGCGTACCGGTGTTTGCGCGGTGGTCGGCGACGCAGAGCACGACGTGCAGGCCCAGGGTGTGCACGATCGTGACCATGGTGGACAGTTCCGGGGCGTACGGCGGCGCGGCCTGGACGAAGATCCGGCCGCCGGGTTGCCCGTGGGCGACCTGCTGCAGGTAGCTGCGGAGCGGGTCGGCGTCGGGGTGGGGCAGGGTGGCGTAGCCGTCGAGCAGCGCCGACTCCGGCAGGTAGTGGGCGTCGATGAGTGGCGCGCAGTCGTCCGGGTCGAGGCCGAGCGCGGTGAGCTGGGGCCGGAGCCGGTACTCCGGCGGCAGCTGGCGGACCAACGAGCTGACGGCTGGCGCGGGCGAGGCAGGGCCAGCATCGGCGGGCGGGGCAGGGCCGGTGGCCGGGGTCGGCCAGTTGAGGTGCCGGGCGCGGTGTGCGCCGTCCACGATGGTGACGCTGGCGGCGTGAAAGATGCGGTGGGTGCCGTGGCAGGTGCGGCAGCCGCCGATCCGGGGGCACCGGCAGCGGGCCAGGTCCGGCGCGGGCGGGCAGGTCGGGCAGGCGGCGTACGGGATCGGTGGGCCCTGCCACGACGGCGGCGGCGGCTGCCAGGCGCGGACGGTGACTTCCCCGGCGGTACGCAGTGTGGTGTGCCACCAGCGGTTGTCGCGCCAAATGGCGTGCCCGCCGGCGGTGGGTTCGCCGGTGAGCAGGGCGGTGCAGTCGGCGAGGATGCGGCGTTCGAGCCGGTCGACGTCGACGCGGGGCAGACCGACAGCGGGCAGGCCGACAGCGGGCGAGGCGGCGTCGCGTGTCGGGGTGATGTGGTGGGCGGGGGCGTGCCGGCCGTGTTCGGCGAGGCCGGCGGCGGCCCGGCCGACGGTGGTCATGACGGCCGCTTCGGCCAGGTCGGACCAGGGGGCGAGGCGGTCGCCGACCGGGCCGTCGGGGAGTTCGAAGCGGATGTCCCAGCCGAGGGTGCCGTCGCCGGGGGTGAGCCGGCGGGCTTCGACGACCAGGTCGAGGCAGAGCTGTTCGGCGACGTGGCAGAGCTGGGCGAGCCGGCGGGACGGGTCGGTGGTCGGTGGTGGGCTGCTGCGGCCGAGCCAGATGTGCCACGGGTCGCGGGCTTCGTCGGCGATCACCTGGGCTTCGTAGGCGAGGCGTTGCGCGGCGGGCAGGTCGGGCTGCCACCCTTTCGGCAGGTCGGTCCAGGGGGCGATGACCGGGTCGTCGGGCAGGTCGGGCTCGTAGAGGTGGGTGGCGCCGACCTGTGCGGCGAGGCGGGCGACGACCGGGGCGAGGTCGAGGCACCAGAACAGGTCGTCGGCGTCGCGGGTCGGCGTGACCGTGCCGGGGGTGATGCTGGCGGAGGCGACGGCGGCGGTGTCGATGTTCGCGACGGTGAGGACGAGCTGGGCGCGTCGGGCCGGCGAGGTCGGTTCAGACATCGGCCATCACCGCGGCGGCTGCTTCGGTGAGGGTGGCGGCGGTGGCGACCACCGTGGTGTGGTGCGGGCCGTCGGGCAGGTGTACGTCGTACCGCTGTGGGGTGAGCACGATGGTGACGACGGTGCCGGGGTGGTGGGTGGCGATTGCGGTGAGCGTCGGCACCGGGTCAACTGGGTCGCCGCCGGTGTGACCCGTACCGTCGTCGACGTTGGTGGGGGCGGGGATCGGGGTGGTCGGGTCGGTCGGCACGATCGCGTTGCTGGCGTGGCGGACGTGCTCCAGGGCCTGGGCGATCGCTTTCGGCAGGCTGAGCTCGTACGCCCCGGGGGACCAGCGGCCGAGTGGGCTGGTGGTGCCGGGTGGGGCGAAGCGGACTCCCCAGCGCAGGCCCTGGATCTGGTACGGGATGCCGTCGTTGCGGCGGTGGTCGGCGACGCTGACGACCAGGGCCAGGCCGAGGCCGTACGCCATTTTGACCACTGTGGCCAGTGGTGGCACTTTCGGTGGGGTGGCGTGTAGCAGGATCCGCCCGCCGGGGTGCCCGTTGGCGACATTTTCGAGGTACGCCGTGACCGGGTCGCTGCCGGTGCGGGGCACGGTGGCGTAGCCGTGCAGCAGTTCGTGGTCGCGCAGGTGCATGGTGAGCCCGTCGAGGGTGGTCAACTCGGTGGGGTCGAGGCCGAGTGCGGTCAGCTGGTGGGTGAGCTGGTATTCCGGCGGGAGCTGGTGGATGGCTTTGCCGCTCGGGTGGTAGCCGATGCGGGGCGGTGGGGTTGGCGGCGTACCGCCGTGGGGTGGCCAGTTGAGGTGGCGGACCTGGCGGCGACCGACGGCGATGGTGACGGTCCCACCGTGGTAGATGCGGTGGGTGCCGCCGCAGGTGGCGCAGCCGTTGATCCGGGCACAGTCGCAGTTTTCCCAGCTTGGCCAGTGGGCGCAGTCGGGGCAGGGCCGGTACGGGATCGGCGGGCCCTGCCAGCTTGGCGGGGGCGGCTGCCAGGTGCGGACCAGCCGCCCGCCGGAGCCGACGCCGGGGCCAGCGCCGGAGTCGGTGTCGGGGCCAGAGTCGGTGTCGGCGCGCAGGGTGGTGTGCCACCAGCGGCCGTTGCGCCAGATGGCTTGCGCGCCGGGGGCCGGCCCGTCGGTGAGCAGTGCGGCGAGGCAGTCGGCGACGATGCGGCGTTCGAGCTGGTCGGGGTCGACGGGTGGCGGGCGGAGGCTGATGCGGCTGGCGGGGCGTGGGGTGACGTAGTGGGCGGGGGCGTGCCGGCTGCGGTCGACCAGCGCGTAGCAGGCTCGGGCGACGTCGACGCAGGTGGCGGCGTCGGTGAAGCTGTCGTAGCGACCGACGCCGGTGGGGGCGGGGCTGCCGGGCAGTTCGAAGCGGATGTCCCAGTGGAAGTGGCCGCTGTCGGGGGTGTGTGGGTTGCGGCGGGCTTCGACGACCAGGTCGAGGCAGAGCAGTTCGGCGAGTTCACCGAGGGTGGCGAGCCGCTGGGTGGGGTCGGTGGGCAGGTCGGGGGTGCTGCGGCCGTACCAGATCCGCCACGGGTCGTAGGCTTCGGCGGCGATCGCTTCGGCTTCGAGGACGTACCGCTGGTCGGCGGGCAGGTCGGGCTGCCACTGTCTGGCGAGCCGCATCGTGGGGGTGAGGATCGGCCGGCCGGGTGTTCGCGGGTCGTGGAGGTCGGCGGCGTCGACCTGGCGGGTCAGGTCGCAGATGACCGGTAGCAGGTTCAGGAACCAGTACGGGTCGTCGTCGGTCGGCGCGGCGGCGGTGATGCCGGGCAGCACGTTGGCGGAGGCGATCGCCCCGGTGTCGATGTTGACGGCGGTGAGGACGAGCTGGGCGCGGCGTTTGCCGGCTCCGCCGCAGCGGCCACACGCTTGGGCGGGGCTGTCGGCGGTGTCGTTGGTGGCGGCGTGCCCGCTGCCGTGGCATCCGGGGCAGGTGACGACGGTGACGGGGTGCGGGGGCGGTTCGGTCACGACTGCCCCGCGTACCGGGTCGTGGCGCTGGTGCCGGTCCAGGCGGGCAGGTGCATGGTGGTCTGCGCGGCGAGGGCCTGGCTGGTCTGCCAGCGGCGGAGCGCGTCCTTGATGCGGTCGTTCTGCTCGTAGGTGCGGTCGAGTTCGGCGTAGACGATGCCGAGGTCGTGGGCGATCCTCTCGAGGAAGGCGGCGACTTCGCCGGGGTCGAGGCCCCGGCCGCCGCCGCGCCGGGGGGCCGTCGGGAAGCGGTGGCTGCGGATCTGCCAAGGGCGGATCGGCCGGTACGCGGTGGGTCGCTGGTTGCGGTTGCGACCAGCGGGTACGCGGTAGACGCCGCTGCCCTCCGGCCAGTCACGTGGCGGGGTGGTGGCCATCTTGCGGCGTTGCCAGCGCAGTCGCCAGCGTCGCCAGAGCTCTCGCATCACGTGTTCCTCCCCATTGTGTTCGCTGCTGGTGCCGTTCGGGCGGTGTCGTGGGTGTGCCTGGACGGGGGTGGCCCTGCCGCTTGCCGATCCCGGCGGGGCCACCCCCACCCCAATCGCCGCAGCCCTCCTTGGCAGTACGGCGACCAGGGCAAACCTTCGGGGCCGGGACGCCCAACGGCATGACTCGCTACACGCCCCGACCGGCTGCGTGGAGTCCTCTGAGGTTGGAGACCAAGGAGGAAACCTCGCACCGAGGAACCTAAGCGAAGTAGTTCGCTTAAGTCAACACCACTAGTTCGCTGTACCGGCATCTTGCTGCCTGAACTGTCAGCGTGATCTCATGGCGGGTGGAGACCAAGGAGTGCCCATGCCCGCCACCAAGTGGGAGAAGCTTGCCGACCACATCCGCGCTCAGATCAGGAGCGGCGAACTGCGGCCCGGCGACAAGCTCCCATCAACTGCCCAGCTCAAGGCCGAGCACAACGTCTCGGACTCGGTGATCCGCTACGCCATGCATGCCCTGCGCACTGAGGGCCTGGTCGAGAGCGCCCACGGCGTTGGCGTCTTCGTCGCCGAACCGAAGTGACTGCTTCCTGACATCGTCGACGGCAGGGCCGGAAGCAGGATGACCGGCTTCGATAGGCTCGACCGTGCGGCGAGGGTTGAGCAGGACATCGGGAGGCGGCAACATGTCCAGCATCCAGGAAGTCAAGGCGGGGCTGGCGCAGGCAGGTCAGCACGGCAACGCCACTGTGCAGCAGATCCGGTCAGCGGCAGACGCTCTCGACCGCATGATCGCCAGCTTGCGCGCCGCTGCGGCGGGCACCGGTCACCCCACCATTGGCGAGGCGATCAGCCGCTGCGAGCAGAGTAAGAAGCTTCTTGGTGACGCGACATCCCTTGTCCATGGTGCTGGCGAGGCGACCCGCAACTACAGCAGCTTGCTTGGCTGAGCGTCGCTGACATGACCGTCGATGACATCAAGAGTGACCTCAACCGTGCCAGGACCCTGATGATGCAGGGGAAGGCAGGCTTCGAGGAGGCCACCGAGACCGGCGCGCAAGGTAGCGCCCTGGCGCTGCACACGGTGCAGGACAGCGCGGATGACGACATCGAGAAGGCAGCAGCGGCCCTCAAGGCGGCTGACGACGAGGTCGACCGGGTGCTCAGCCGGGTCAACGCTGCGGTCGAGCTGGCCGACGCCTACCGGGACGCGCTCTGATGTCGGGCGGCATGGAGCAAGTCATTGCGCAGATGCAACGCGCCAAGGGCCAGTTGGCTGAAGCCGCTGTGACAGCGATGCGGGCCAAGGTGGACTTTGACGAAGCCTACAAGCTGTACTTTCAACTCTCCGAGGGATCAGCTAACCCGAACATCCGTCGTGCGGCGTCAGAAGCACAAACGGCCGCAGCCAAAGCCGGCAGATATGCCAATCTACTCGATCGAGTGCAGCGGCACTACCAGGCGTACTTCGCAAGAGTCGCACCGGCTGCCAACCTCGGATCGCCTTCAGGTGTGCCCTCCGGGGAGAAGCTCCTGTCGGACACGGGGCGTCGAGCAAGCCGGAGGGAGCAGTTCCTCCGCCAACAAGTGCAGAAGGCTGACGACACGCAGGAAAGCCTCTCGAAATTCGAGGCTAACGCCAAGACGCTCGTTGACTACTTCAAGAAGCTCCCCGATCCGCCGGGTGCGACCTCGTCTAACCCGGTTAAAGTCGATCCTGCGCCCACAGGCGAGCGTGTTGATGTTGATAATCCGATCACTGCCGTCGCGATGGCGGCAGGCGCACTGGCAATCGCCTTGAAGGCTACGATAAATAACGTAAAAAAGAACCGCGAGAGGAAACGTCGCAGTGGCAATGAATCCTGAACTTCCCCTGTACATCCGGACTCTGGTCAGAGGCGAACACGACCTGAACGACCAAATCGAGGAGCGGCTGGATCGCGATGGCTGGGATGGCTTCCCTCGCTTCCTCGCGTCGTTGTTCTTCGCTGCTGTCGATCGTAGGTTCGGTGAGGACGTGCTCCCGGGCGAGATCATTCGGTTCGTCGCCGCACTTCGGGAGGACCTGAGCCATGGAGGGCCGGACATTGATCCGATTGGGGCGGAAGCTTTGATCAAGTCGGTTCTGGACCCAGCTACCGAATATGACCTCAGCCAGGAGATGATCGGCAAGATCCAGTTGGCTACCTCCTATAAGATTCTTACGGAGGGCGATCTGTCCGACGCCGAGCTCGACGAGATCCTCGCTGAGGCAACCGAATTCGCGATGCAAAGCTAGCCTGCTAAACTCGCTCTGGCACCTATTTTTCGGCTTGCTTTTTGTTCGCGTGGATGCTTCGGTGGTACTCGACTAGCGACCAGTTGATAGGGTGCTTTTCGGTGAGTTGAAGATCAACCACGATGGCGTTGTTTATCGTGTCTACGACTCGTCCTTCTGGGTCGATCTGTAGTGCGCCCGTATCGAACAGGACATGATGGTTTGGGCAAAGGCATAGCACGTTGCTGATGGTGTCCGGGCCGTTGTGTGGCTTTCCAAGCGGCTTGATATGGGCGGCTTCCGCGTACGGTCCAGCAGGCGTCATGAGCTGTTCGCCGCAGATCTGACATGTGTAGTCGTACAGACGTTTAGCCTCCACCGCTACCGAGGTGTTTCTCACGAGTCGCTGGATTGTTGCTTCGACCCGAGTGACCTCGCTGGCTACGTCTGATGGGGCGAGATCTGGTGGGGGTGTATCCGCGCTTTCGTATGCGACCAGACGGAAGCGCCAGATGGTGAATCCGTCGGTTCCGATATCGCTCCAGTGATCGACAACCCGGAAGAGTCCGGAGTACTGGAGCCCTGTCTCAGGTGAATACTTCTTGTCTCCGCCGGCACCACGAACTACGCGTACGGGATAGCCCTCGAGTTGGCTCCTGGCGAGCCCCAGGTTGCCAAGTTTGAGCTCTTGGTGCGCGATCTGGCGTTTGGTTCGAGGGTCGTTGCCGCCTTGGCCCGTATATATGATTTCGGTGCCGTAGTCCTCGTCGTCGACATAGCCGCCGGAGACGACGATGGACTCGGCTCCATCCTGCCCGCCGCAGATGCCGCCCTGAAGCGGTCGGTGGACCTTGGATGCTGCCAGCTCGGTGCGGTTCGCAAACGTCGAGCCGGGTGGGTAGCCAGGGATCTCGCCGTACGTCCGCTCCGCCATGCTGGCACGATAGGCTACCTGAGGCTAAAATGTGAAGATCGTTCGTCTGGCCGGGTCTGCTCCACGGATCGGATGAAGGATGCCAGCTTATGTGCGTTAGCGCTGAGCAGCGGCCTCTTGGCGCCATAAGCGGCCACCTTACGGAGCCCTGCGCGGATGTCGTTCAGCTCGGACATCGGCTGCCGTCGCGATCGCTTCTCAGGCCGACCGAACAGCGGCAGCCCGACGGATCAACAGGCCATGGTCACCCGTACCGGCACCTCGGCCTCGTCATGGAGTTCGATACCGACCGTCGACAGCCGGACGGGACTGGCTCGAGTTGATCGACTGCCCCGTACAGCTGTTGTGGTTGACTGGGTGGCACGTACGTAGGTGGGGGAGCGGGGCCGGAGGAGGTGGCGGCGCGGTGGTGCAGTTGCCGGCGGTGCTCGGTGAGCCGATCCGGTTCGTGCTGAACTGGGGTCGCCGCTACTCGCTCTGGGTGTTCAACTTCGGCCTGGCCTGCTGCGCGATCGAGTTCATCGCCACCAGCATGGGCCGGCACGACTTCATCCGCCTCGGCGTCATCCCGTTCGCCCACGGGCCGCGCCAGGCTGACCTGATGGTCGTCTCCGGTACCGTCACCGACAAGATGGCGCCAGCGATCAAGCGGCTCTACGACCAGATGCCCGAACCCAAGTACGTGATCTCGTTCGGTGCCTGCTCCAACTGCGGTGGCCCGTACTGGGACTCGTACTCGGTGACCAAGGGCGTCGACCAGCTGATCCCCGTCGACGTGTACGTGCCCGGCTGCCCGCCCCGGCCCGAAGCGCTGCTGCACGGCATCCTGCGGCTGCAGGAGAAGATCGCCGCCGAGCGCTCCGGCATCGGCGGCGTGCACCGGCCCGACCCGCTCGCCTCCCCGGTCGACCGGCTCACCGCACCGGTCGTCAAACCACCGACTCGCTGAACGGGCGAGCTGTCTCGGCGTACAGCTGATTCTGAGCCGGCGCTCAGCGGAGCTGTTGCCCACGCGCGGTAGCGTGCCCGGACGTGAGTGAGACTCAGCGCGCGACGCAGATCGTCGACATCCTGACCGCCGAGTTCGGCGACCTGATGGCCATCGACCCGGCCGCCTTCCAGCGCAAGTTCCGCAAGATGGCCGCCAGCCCGTTCGCGTTCTACCGGGGCACCGCCTGCCTGTTCTACGCCGACCAGACCGACCCCGGCGGGCCGTTCAACGACGACAGCTTCTGCGACAAGCGGACCAGCCGCGTCTGGATCCACGGCGACCTGCACGCCGAGAACTTCGGCACCTACATGAACGGCTCCGGCGAGCTGGTCTTCAACGTCAACGACTTCGACGAGGCGTACGTCGGCCCGTTCATCTGGGACCTGCGGCGCTTCGCCGCCAGCGTCGCCCTCATCGGCTACGCCAAGGCGCTCTCCGACGACGTCATCAGCACCCTCGTACGCACGTTCGCCACCGCCTACCTGGCGGAACTGCGGGCCATCGCCGCCGGCGGCGAGGAAGCGATCGGCTCGATCACCCTCGCCAACGCCACCGGCGTACTGCGGCACGTGCTGCAGGAAGCCCGGCTCAACACCCGCGTCGGCCTGCTGGAGAACCTCACCACGATCAACGACTACGAGCGGCGGTTCATCCACCGCGACGGCGTGTACGCCATCGACGACGACACCCGGGCCGCGGTGACCGCCGCGTTCGCCGACTACCTGACCACGCTGCCGCAGCGCGTCGGCGGCGGCCGGACCGACCCCGCCCACATCAAGGACATCGTGCTGCGCAAAGGCGTCGGCATCGGCTCCGCCGGGCTGCCGTCGTACAGCATCCTGCTCGAAGGCCACACCCAGGCGTTGGAGAACGACGTCATCGTCTACCTGAAGCAGGCCCAGGTGCCGGCCGTCGCCCGGCACATCGACGACGACGGCGTCCGCTCCTACTTCCAGCACCAGGGCCACCGGACCGCCGAATCGCAGCGGGCGCTGCAGGCCCACGCCGACCCGTGGCTCGGCTACACCGAACTCGGCGGCGTCGGGCAGCTCGTCGCCGAAGTGTCGCCGTACGCCGCCGACCTGGACTGGGCCGACGTCAACGAACTGGCCGACCTGACCGGCGTCGTCGCCGACCTGGCCCACTCGGTGGCACGAATGCACTCGGTCGCCGACGACGAGTCCAGCCACGACCTGGTCGACTTCTCCACCGAGGAGGCGATCGTCGCGGCCGTCGACGCCGACGAGGCCGGCTTCGTCGAGGGCCTGGTCGACTTCGCCCACCGGTACGGGGCCCGCGCCCGCGCCGACCATCAGATCTTCGTCGACCTGTTCCGCAACGGCCAACTGCCCTGGGTCTGAGCCGCCCCAACCGGCAGGCCGCAGCCCCGGCACCGGGTCAGAACTCGATGACGGTCTTGATGCCGCCCTGCTCGGCGTACGCCTGGGCGTAGTCGTCCAGGCCGTACCGGTGGGTGATCATCGCCATCAGGCAGTCGTGGTCGGCGCGGGCCAGCGCGTCGGCCGCCTGCCGCCAGTGCCGCCGGTTCGCGTTGACCGTGCCGAAGATGACGTTGTTCTTCAACACCAGGCAGCGGTTCAGCTCGTTGAGGTCCAACTCGACGTGGTGGGCGCTGGCGTTGATCCCGGTCAGGCAGCCGACGCCGTTCGGGGCCAGTTTGCCGAACACGTCGTGCACCACCGGCGGCGCGCCGGTGCACTCGATGATGACGTCCGGGTCGAAGTCCAGCTCCGCCACCGGCACCGCGTGGTACGTCGCCCCCAGCCGCCGGGCCAGCTCCGGCTTCGGCCCGGACTTGCCCCGCGCCAACACGTGCGTCTCCAGGCCACGTTGCACGCTCAGCAGCGCCGCCAGCAGCCCGATCGGGCCGGCCCCGGTCACCAGCACCCGCTGCGGTGCCCAGAACCCCCGCGCCCCGATCCGGTCGATGTGGTCCCACGCCTTCGCCACCACACTCGTCGGCTCCAGCAGCACCCCCGCCAGCCCCAACTCCGGGCGCAACGCCACCACGTACTCGGCGGGCGCCCGCCAGCGTTGCCGGCCGAACCCGTCGACGCCCTTGATTCCGCACTCGGTGTACCGGCCGTTGCTGCACAGATCCCACTCGCCGGCCGCGCAGTACGGGCACGGCACCGGATCCCGATGCCGGACGATCCCGGCGACCAGATCACCCGGCTGCATCGCGCCCGTCGGATCCTCGACCACCCGCCCCAGCGACTCGTGGCCCAGCACCAGCGTGTCCCGACCCTCCGGCGGCGCACCGTAGTCACCGGCGAGGATCTCCGAATCCGTACCGCAGATCCCGACCGCGACCGCCTCGACCAGCACCTCGCCCTCGGCCTGCGCCGGCTCCGGCGCGTCGTCGACGAGCCGCAGCGAGTCGGCCTTGCCCGGAGTCACGGTCAGCGCACGCATACCAGGGTGGTTTCCCCGAGCGGCGGGAGCTACACCGGAAAAGTCTGACCGGTTGCCGCCCTCCCGCCCCCTTAGTATCTACTGGCATGACCCCCGACGAGATCGGCGCTCATCTGGTCAGCCTCCTGACTGAGCCTGAGCCGGAGCCGCAGGCCGCGTCGGACGTCACCGCCAGCGTCTCCGGGGGCGGCCGGTACGCCCGCGCCACCGTCGACGTACCGGCCGGGCAGTGGCCGGACGCGCTGCGCACCGCCCGCGACGACACCGACCTGGGCTGCGACTACTTCGACTGGCTGTCAGCCGTCGACGAACTCGACGCCGGCTTCGCCATCGTCGCCCACCTGTGGTCCACGCACGCCCGGCACGGCGTACTGCTGCGCACCCGGGTGCCCCGCGACAACCCGCAGCTGCCGAGCGTCGTCGACGTCTTCCCCGGCGCCGACTGGCACGAGCGGGAAACCCACGAAATGTTCGGCATCGACTTCACCGGACACCCCAACCTGACCCCGCTGCTGCTGCCACCCCAGTTCGAAGGCCACCCGCTGCGCAAGGAGTTCATCCTCGCCTCCCGGGTCGCGAAACCCTGGCCGGGCGCGAAGGAGCCGGGCGAATCCGAATCCGGCGGCACCCGACGCGCTCCGATGCGGCCACCGGGCGTACCGCTGCCGACCGAATGGGGCCCGCAGGCCGCCAGGGCCCGCGCCGCCGCCGAGGGCGCCGCCGCCGAGGGCGACAAAGACGGGGGTACGGCCTGATGCCCCTCTGGCTGGAGCTGGCCATCCGCGTCGGCGCCGTCGTCGTCGCGTTCCTGACCCTGCCGCTGCTCGTCGGACAGATGGAACACAAGGCGATGGCCCACATGCAGGGCCGACTCGGCCCCATGTACGCCGGTGGATTCCACGGCTGGGCGCAACTCGTCGCCGACGGGGTCAAGTTCGTGCAGAAGGAGGACATCACCCCACGCGCCGCCGACCGGCCGGTGTTCCGGCTCGCCCCGGCGATCGCGCTCGTGCCGTACCTGCTGGTCCTGCTCGTCATCCCACTCGGGCCGAACGACCTCGTCGGCCAGCCGCTCGACGTCGGCCTGTTCTTCGTCCTGGCCGTGATGGGCGTCGGCGTCGTCGCCGTGCTGATGGCCGCCTGGGCGTCAGCCAACAAGTACAGCCTGCTCGGCGGGCTGCGCGGCGCCGCCCAACTGCTCGCCTACGAACTGCCGCTGGTGCTCGCCGCCGCCAGCGTCGCCATGGCCGCCGGCACCCTGTCCCTGTCCGGCATCGTGCAAGCGTGGCAGCCGTGGTGGCTGATCTGGCAGGCCCCCGCCCTGGTCGTGTTCTTCCTCGCCGGGATGGCCGAGATCCGCCGCCCCCCGTTCGACATGCCGATCGCCGACAGTGAACTCGTCTTCGGCTACCTCACCGAGTACACCGGGCTGCGGTTCGCGTTCTTCCTGCTCGCCGAGTACGCCGGCATCGTCGTCATCGCCGCGCTGACCACCGTGCTGTTCCTCGGCGGCTGGCACGGGCCGTTCGGCGTCGACCAGCTCGGCTGGCTGTGGACGCTGCTGAAGGTCTTCGCCGTCGCGTTCGTCATCATCTGGATCCGGGTGTCGTTTCCTCGACTACGGGAAGACCAGTTACAACGGTTGTGCTGGCTCGGACTGGTTCCGCTCGCCCTGGCCCAACTGGTGCTGACCGCCGGGGTCAAGGTCGCCATCGGATGACCCGACAGACGTCCGGGTTCACCCTCCCGCGCGTCGCCCCCGGACTCGTCCCCAACGCCCTGCTCGCCGTGGCGCTCGCCGTCGGCGCGGCCGGCCAGATCCGGGTCTGGGCCGCCGGCACCTGGCTGTGGAACGACGAGACCGCCATCGCCATCAACCTGCGGCGCGGCTTCCTCGCCCTCACCCAGGACCTGGAGTTCCAGCAGGTCGCCCCGGTCGGCTGGCTCTGGCTGGAAAAATCCCTGCTGTACGCCTTCGGCGCCGACGAACGCGTCCTGCGGCTGCCGTCCCTGCTCGGCATGCTCACCGTCCTGGCGTTGACGGCGGTCATCACCCACCGGGCGGTCGGCTGCTGGGCGGCGGCCGCCGCGACCGCGCTGATCGCCGTCGCGCCGATGGTCCTGACCTATGTCGGCGAACTCAAGCAGTACGCCGTCGAAGCCGCCGTCGCCCTGGCGGTGCTCCTGGCCACCGAACGGGCCACGTCGGCGCTGGCTGCCCGTGCCGACAGGAGGCGTGCCGTGCTGCCGCTGGTCGGCTGGGTAGCGGCCACCCTCGTCGCGGTCTTCGTCAGCCTCACCGCCGTACTGGCCCTGGCCGGTGCCGTCGCCGGCGCCACCCTGGTGACGGCGGTACGCCGCCGCTGGCGCGACACGCTGCTGCTCGCCGTCGGCGCGCTGCCGGCCGCCGCGTTCGCCGCGTGGCTGATCCACCGCCGCCGCCAGTACCCGTTCATGCCCGGCCAGGCCGACTACTTCGTCGGCGGCACCCCGCCGGCCGGGTCCGGGCCGGTCGAGATCCTCACCTGGCTGCCGCAGATGTGGACCGGATTCGTCACCGTCACCCTGCAGTGGCGGTACCCGCTGCTGATCCTGGCGTTCACCCTGGCCGGCCTGGCGGCACTGGTGCGGCGGGGCCGGCCACAGTGGGCCGCCATGCTCGGCGGCGTACTGCTGATGGCGGTGCTGGCGGCGGCGGTCCGCGGCCTGCCGCTGGCCGACCGGGTCGCCACCTGGCTGATCGCCTCCACGGTGATCCTGGTCGTCGCTGGCGCGGACGGCTGCGTACGGGCGCTCCGGTGGGCGCTCCGGCGCGCCGGCCGCCGGCTGGCCCTGGCCCCGGGCGCCGGGACAGCGCTGCTGGTCGTCGCGGTGCTGGCACCGGTCGCCGCGCTGCCGGTGGTCGCCGCCCCGGCCGCCCAGGCCGCGTACCGGCAGGTCCAGGACCCCCGGGTCAAGGACGCCGGGCCGGGTGCCCTCGTCGACGTCGCCCGGCAGGTCCGACCCGGCGACGTGGTGCTGTTCTACTGGTTCAGCTACCGGATGGTCCAGTGGTACGGGCCGCAGCACGGGCTCGCGCCGCGCACCGTCCGGCTCTACCCGCCCGGCCACGCCAACTGCGACCCGCAGCGGCTCGCCGAATGGCTCGGCGACGCCCGCCGCGTCTGGTACGTGCACGGGCGCAACCTCAGCGGCGAGCCCCGCGACTACCCGGACCGCGTCGCCGCCGCGCTCGCCGCCCAGGGCACCGTCGCGGCGGTACGCCGCTTCCCCGCCGACCGGCACTCCGGCTCGACGGCGGCCTGGGTGCTGGTCGACCTGGCCGCCGGGCCCGACCCGCACCCGCCGGCCGTCGAGCCCAGCGCCGACTTCCACTGCCTCGGCCCCTGGTGACGCGCCCGCCCGCACCTCCCGGCGGGCCGGTACAGCGAATCGCGAGTATTCCTCTGAGGAATAATCATTCCTCAGAGGAATACCGCTGGAAAACGTACCTGTCTCGGGTGCCGGGCGGTGCCGGGCGGGGGCAGGCGGGCGACCGCCCGGCACCGGTCCCATCGTCGATCGGTGAGATCAGATGCTCGCGTGGGCGGGCCGGATTCGGCAGGATGAGCACATGGACGGACACGGCGAGGGGCTGCTGAAGGGTCTGGCGACCACGTTCAAGACGATGGTCAGCCCGACGCACACCCAGCAGTACCCGGACGTCGAGCCGGAGCTGCCGCCGCGCACCCGTGGCGTGATCGCGCTGCTCGCCGAGAACTGCACGGTCTGCATGCTCTGCGCCCGGGAGTGCCCCGACTGGTGCATCTACATCGACTCGCACAAGGAGGAGGTGTCGGTGCCGGGCGCGGCCCGGGCCCGCCAGCGCAACGTGCTGGACCGGTTCGACATCGACTTCTCGCTCTGCATGTACTGCGGCATCTGCATCGAAGTGTGCCCGTTCGACGCGCTCTACTGGTCGCCGGAGTTCGAGTACGCCGAGTACGACATCCGTGACCTGCTGCACGACAAGGAGCACCTCGGCGAGTGGCTGGCCAGCGTACCGCCGCCACCGGCGCACGATCCGAACGGCGAACCGGCCAAGGAGGAGACGGCCGCCGCCCGCAAGGCCGCCGGCCCCGGCGCTGGCCCAGGCCCCGGCCGGGCCGCCGGCCCCGGCGCTGGCAGGGCCCGCGCGTGACCGGTACGGACGTCCTGCTGCTCGCCCTCGGCGCGGTCGCCGTCGGCGCCGGGGCCCTGGTGGTGAGCACCCGGCACATCGTCCGCGCCGGGCTGTACCTGGTCGCCTGCCTCGGCGCGGTCGCCGGTCTCTACCTGGTGCTCGCCGCCGAACTCGTCGCCTGGGTACAGGTGCTGATCTACGTCGGCGCGGTCGTCGTACTGCTGCTGTTCGCGGTGATGCTGACCCGGGCACCGATCGGGGCCGCCACCGACCTGGACCGGCCCGGCTGGCCGGCCGCGCTGATCGGCGGCGGTGCCGGGCTGGGCCTGGCCGCCCTCTTCGTCGACGCCTACCGCTGGTCCAGCGTGGAACTGCCGGCCGCCGGCACCGCCGACCGCCTCGGTACGGTGATCTTCGGCAGCTGGGTGCTGCCGTTCGAGGTGCTGTCGGTGTTGCTGCTGTCCGCGCTGATCGGCGCGATCGTGCTGTCCCGCCCCGACGTCGGCGCGGCATCCCGATCAGGTGGCGGCAGCTGATGCGCCCGGTCATCCCGTACGTCGTCGCCGCCGCGCTGTTCGGCCTCGGCGTGTACGGCGTGCTGCGCCGCCGCAACGCCGTCCTGCTGCTGATGTCGGTCGAGTTGCTGCTCAACGCCGTCAACCTGGTGCTGGTCACCGCCGACAGCACGGTCCGCGCCGCGTTGCCACACACCGGGCAGACGTTCGCCCTGTTCATCATCGTGATCGCCGCCGCCGAGATCGGCGTCGGGCTGGCCATCGTGCTGCACCTGTACCGGCTGCGGGCCAGCGTGGTCGTCGACGACGTCCCACTCGGCGACGACACCGACGACGACACCGACGACGGTAGCGCTGCCGACGACGCCGCGCGGGAGGTGCGACGGTGAGCGCCACCCGCCGCCGGGTCGCCGCCGTCCTCGGCGTCGGCGGGGCAGCGCTGGCCCTGGCCGCCGCCGTCACCCTGCTGGCCGCCGGCGCGCCGACAGTGGACGTGTCCCGGTCGTGGATCGACTTCGGCGGGCTCGCCGTCACGCTCGGCGTACGGCTCGACGGGCCCGCCGCCCTGCTCGCCGTCGCGGTCGCCGCGGTGGCGCTCGCCGTCCAGCTGTACTCCGTCGCCTACCTGGCCGACGACGAGCGCTACCCGACGTACGTCGCCCAGGTCAGCCTCTTCACCGCCGCGATGCTGCTGGTCGTCGTCGCCGGTGACCTGATCATGCTGCTGGTCGGCTGGGAGGTGATGGGCGCCTGCTCGTACCTGCTGATCGCCCACGACCGGCGGCTGCCCGAGGCCCCGGCGGCGGCCATGAAGGCGTTCCTGGTCACCCGGGTCGGTGACGTCGGTTTCCTGCTCGGCGTCGCGGTGCTCGGCATCGGTGCCGGCAGCTTCCGGATCGCCGACGTGCTCGCCCACGACTATTCGCCGGCGACGGTCACCACGGCGGCGCTGCTGCTGCTCGCCGGGGTGGCCGGCAAGAGCGCCCAGTTCCCGCTGCACACCTGGCTGCCGGACGCGATGGCCGGCCCGACGCCGATCTCCGCGCTGATCCACGCCGCGACGATGGTCGCCGCCGGGGTGTACGTGACCGTCCGGCTCTACCCGATCTTCGTCGCCGCCCCGGCCGCGTTGGTGCTGCTCGGCGTACTCGGCGTCGTCACTCTGCTGCTCGGCGCGTTCGCGGCGACCGCCGCCGACGACATCAAACGGGTCCTGGCCTGGTCGACCGTCTCCCAGTTGGGCTACATGACCGGTGCGTTGGCCGTCGGATCCCCGTCGGCCGCCCTGTTCCACCTGCTCACCCACGCCGCGTTCAAGGCGCTGCTGTTCCTCGCCGCCGGCTGCGTGATCCACGCCGTCGGCAGCAACCTGATGTCGGCGATGGGCGGGCTGCGCCGGCCGATGCCGGTCACCTTCGCCGCCACGGCGGTCGGGCTGGGGGCGCTTGTCGGGCTGCCGCCGCTGGCCGGGTTCTGGAGCAAGGAGAGCGTGCTGTACGCGGCCTCCCACGCGGCCCGGCATCCCGGTGACGGGCCGGCTCCAGCGTGGCTGGGCTGGCTGGTCTGGACCGCCGGGCTGGTGGGGGTGGCGGTCACCGCCTGGTACGCCACCCGGCTGCTGCTGCGTACCTTCTTCGGGCCGTCCCGGCTGCCCGCCGGCGCCCACCCACACGACCCGCCGGCGTTGATGCGCTGGCCGGTGCTGGCGTTGACGGTGCCGGCGGCGCTGCTCGGCCTGGCCGCGTTCAGCCCCACCGTCGCCGGCTGGCTCGGTGGCGCCACCCCGGGTGACCTGGTCCACGTCGGTGCCGACCTGGTGCTGCCGGTGCTGCTGCTGGCAGTGGGCGCCGGCGCGGCGGCGTGGCTGTACCGGCGGAACCCCGCCGCCGATCCGGCCGACAAGGCGCTGGGGCCGCTGCGGCCGGCGTTCGCGGCGGCGTTCTGGCTGGACGCGGTGCAGCGGGCCGTGGTGGTCCGCCCCATCGTGGCGCTCGCAGCCATGGCCAAGGTCGGCGACGAACGTGGTGTGGACGGGGCGGTGAACGGTGTCGGTAGGGGTGTCCTGGGGCTTGGCGGCATTCTGGATCGCCGTTCCGCCGCCCCACTGCCCTTCGCGGTGATCCTCGTTCTGGCCGGAGCCCTGCTGCTCGCCCTGCTCACCGCCGCCCTCACCCTGCTCACCTCCCCGACGATCTTGCAGTTATCGAGAGGATTTGTCTACTTTGTCCAACGATAACTGCAAGATCGTCGGGATCTTGAGGGGAGGCGGGCGCTGCCGTGTACGCCGAGTACGCCGATGACGCGATGACGGCCGGGCAGCTCGCCCTGCTGGCCGTACTGATCCTGCCGGCGCTGGGGGCGCTGCTGGTGGTGGCCCTGCCACTGAGGGATCACCGGGGGGACCGGGCCGGGCGGATCCTGGGCACCGGCGTCGCGGCAGTGACCGTGCTGGCCAGCCTGCCGCTGCTGGGGCGACCGGCCGGGGCGGGCTGGTTCGCGTACGGGTCACCGCTGGACGGCCCACCGGGAGTGCAGCCCTGGCATCAGCTGGACCTGCCCTGGGTGCCCGCCCTGGACCTACGGTTCCACCTCGGCGTCGACGGCATCTCGTACCCGCTGGTGCTGCTCACCACCGTGCTGACGCTGCTCTGCTGCGCGTACACCGTCTGGCGGGTCCCACAGCAGCGCAACGGCCGGGCGTTGGTCGCGTTGCTGCTGGTCGTCGAGGTCGGCATCGTCGGTACCTTCCTCGCCCTCGACCTGGTGCTGTTCTTCGTCTTCTTCGAGGTCGTGCTGCTGCCGATGTACGCCATCATCGCCGGCTGGGGCGGCACCGGTGACCCGGCGACCAGCACCGGAACCGACGGCGGGGCTGACGGCGGGGCTGACGGCAGGGCCGGCGGCAGGACCGCGCACCGGCGGGCGGCGACGAAGTTCGCCGTCTACACCCTGGCCGGGTCGGTGCTGCTGCTCGTCGGCGTGGTGACCGTGGTGACCGCCGCCGGCACCGCCGACCTGACCGTGCTCACCGGCGGCGCCGACCTCACCAGGGGCACCCAACTCGCCGCGTTCACGCTGCTGGCGCTCGCCTTCGCGGTCAAGGCCCCACTCTGGCCGCTGCACAGCTGGCTGCCCGACGCGCACAGCCAGGCACCCACCGTCGGCAGCGTGATCCTCGCCGGGGTGCTGCTCAAAATGGGCACGTACGGGCTGATCCGGGTCGCCGTCGGCGTCGCCCCGGAGGGGGCCAGGTGGGCCGCCCCGGTGCTCGGGACCCTCGCCGTCGCCGCGATCATCGTCGGATCCCTGGTGTGCCTGGCGCAGACCGAGCTGAAACGGCTGATCGCGTACTCCAGCGTCGGACACATGGGGTTCGTGCTGCTCGGCATCGCCACGCTCAGCGCCACCGGCATCCAGGCCGCGCTGATCGGCAACATCGCCCACGGCGTCATCACCGGGCTGCTGTTCTTCCTCGCCGGGGCGGTCAAGGACCGCTACCACACCGGTGACCTGGCCGACCTCGGCGGACTGCGGGAACAGGCACCGGCGCTGTCCGGGCTGCTCGGCTACGCGGCGCTGGCCTCCCTCGGCCTGCCCGGCCTGGCCGGTTTCTGGGGTGAGGCGTTCGCCGTCGTCGCCGCCTGGCAGCGCGGCGGGCCACTGTGGACAACCCTGGCGGCGGTGGCGGCCGTCGGGGCGGCCCTGACCGCCGCGTACCTGCTGCGGATGCTGCGCCGGGTCACCCACGGCCCGGCCGGCCCGGCGCTGCGGGCCGCCCCGGCGACGGCGATCAGCCGCGCCGAGGCGCTGGTCTGGGCGCCGCTGGTGGTGGCGGCACTGGCCATCGGGCTGGTCCCGACGCTGGTGCTCGGCATCGCCGAGGTGCCGGTGGACGTGCTGCTGGAGGTGATCCGGTGATCGGCGAACTCGCCGCACAGTCGGTCGACCATGTGGCACTGCTGCCGGCGTACCTGGCGGCGCTGACCGCCGTCGCCGTACTGCTGGTCGACCTGTTCGTCGCCCGTCGGGCGGCCACGGTGGCGACGGCGACGGTGGGGGCCGTCGCGGTCGGCGTCGCCGCGTCGGTGGCGCTGAGCCGACCGACCCGGGCCACCTTCTGCGGTACGCCGTCCGGGGTGACCGCCGAGGACGGCTTCGCCTGCTCGTACGTCGCCGACCACCGGGCCGCCCTGGTCGCGCTGCTGTTCGCCGCGCTGACCGTCGGGGTGCTGGCCCTGTCGGCGCCGACGCTGCGGGTCGGCGCGGTGCCGGTCGGGGAGTACTGCTTCCTGTTGGCCTGCTCGATGACCGGCGGTGTGGTGCTCGGTGCCGCCGGTGACCTGATCACGCTGATCGTGGCGGTGGAGACGCTGACTTTGCCGCTGTACATCCTGGTCGGGCTGCAGCGGCAGCGGGTCGCCTCGGCCGAGTCGGCGGTGAGTTTCTTCGTCGTCAGCGTGGTCGCCACGGCGGTGGCGCTGCTCGGCGCGGCACTGCTGTATGCCGCGTACGGCGCGGTGCACCTGGACCTGCTCGCCGGCGCCAGCGGCCTGGCCGAGCCAGCGGGTCCGGCCGGTACGGTCGTCGGCGGCTCGGCCGACGGGCAGGCCCGGCTGGCCCGGGTCGGCGTGGTGCTGCTGCTGACCGGGTTGGCGTTCAAGGTGGCGGCGGTGCCGCTGCACGCCTGGGCGCCGAAGACCTACGACGGTGCGCCGTTGCCGGTCGCCGCGTACCTGTCGACCGCGTCGAAGCTCGGCGGTGTCGTGGCGATCGTTGCGGTCGTCGCCGACGGGCTCACCCCGCAGCTGGCCACCTCCGGGCCGGTGCTGGCGGCGCTGGCGGTGGCGACGATGACGATCGGCAATCTGGTGGCGCTGCGGCAGCGGCGGATGGTTCGGCTGCTGGCCTGGTCGTCGATAGCTCAGGCCGGCTACATCCTGGTGCCGCTGGCGGCGGCGGCCGGGCTGGCCGGCCGGGGCGTCGAGGAGCAGGCGGTGGCGGTCGCGGCGGTCTTCGCGTACACCGTGTTCTTCGTGGTGTTGGAGCTGGCGGCGTTCGCGGCGGTGGTGGCGTTGCGGCCGGCGGCCGGCGACGGCGGCACGATCGCCGAGTACGCGGGCGCGGCCCGGCGGCGGCCGTGGGTCGGTGGGGCGCTGGTGTTCGCGCTGATCGGGCTGGCGGGTCTGCCGCCGGGCCTGGCCGGGTTGTTCGCGAAGGTGGCGGTGGTCCGGTCGCTGCTGGTCGGCGGGGCCGGCGCGCTGGCGTTGGTGGTGGCGGCGAACGCGGTGTTCGGCCTGGTCTACTACCTGCGGGTCAGTGCCACGCTGTACGCCCGACCTGGGGTGACGCCGAGCGGCGACGGTGCGTCGGCGGTGCCCGGCGGTGCGTCGGCGGTGCCCGGCGGTGCGTCGGCGGTGCCCGGCGGCCCGGTGGCGTGGCCGGTCGCGGTGGCTCTGGCGGCGGCGACGATTGTGGCGGTAGTGATCGGTTTCGCCCCGCAAGTGGTGTTTGACGTCGTCGCAGGCTGACCGAAAACTTTGCCGCTGGCTCTTGATTCCCAGTCAACTCTCAGCTATTGGCGGATGGTTCGCGGGTATCTGAACGTTGCACCTGCCGTGGGGTCTTCCCGACGACCCGGTGGAGAAGGAGTCAACGTGCACAGCCACCACAACGGTCTCAAGACGGCAGCCCTGCTCGGCCTGCTCACCGCCATGATCCTCGGCGTGGGTTACTGGTTCGGCGGCAGCGGCGGCCTGATCATCGCCGTCGGCGTCTCGCTGGCGATGAACGCCGGCACCTACTTCTGGTCCGACAAGATCGCGCTGCGGTCGATGCGGGCCCGGCCGGTCAGCGAAGCGGAGTTCCCGGCGCTCTACCAAATGGTCCGCGAGCTGGCGGTCGAGGCCGGTCAGCCGATGCCCCGGCTGTACGTCAGCCCGACCATGCAGCCGAACGCCTTTGCGACCGGCCGCAACCCGGCCAACGCCGCGGTCTGCGTCACCCAGGGGATCGTGCAGATCCTCGACTACCGCGAACTGCGCGGCGTCATCGGTCACGAACTGTCCCACGTCTACAACCGCGACATCCTGATCTCCAGCGTCGCGGCGTCGCTCGCCGGCATCGTCACCATGCTGGCCCACCTGGCCTGGTTCCTGCCGTTCGGCGGCGACGACGAGGAGGGTGCCAACCCGCTGGCACTGCTCGGCATGCTGATCCTCGGCCCCCTGGCCGCGTCGATCATCCAGCTGGCGATCAGCCGCAACCGCGAGTACCAGGCGGACGCGTCCGGCGCCGCCCTCACCCGCGACCCGCTCGCGCTGGCCAGCGCCCTGCGCAAGATCCACATGGGTACGCAACGGATGCCGTTGCCGGCCGAAGGCCAGCTCGCCAGCTCGGCCCACCTGATGATCGACAACCCGCTGCGCAAGGGCGGCTTCGCCGCGCTGTTCTCCACCCACCCGCCGATGGAGCAGCGGGTGGCCCGGCTGGAGCAGATGGCGTACGCCGGTCCGGTGTCGCGCCGCTGACACCGCCCCGCGCCCCCCGCTGGGTCGAGCCGGCCGCTGACCGCGCTCTGTGATCGGACTCGCACCCCCGGCCGAGAAAATCGGCTGGGGGTGCGACCGGTTCGGCGTTAGGGTCGGCAGGTCGACCACCCGTTACCTGTGGTCGGCCCGCCGACCACAGGTTTCACCGCCGTCGGTGCCACCCGCAACACTGAGGAGGCCCGGTGGGCGGGCTACGCAAATACGCCGAAGTCTGGCGGATCCCCGGCGGTCCCACCCTGCTGCTCGCCGGCGTCATCGGCCGACTCAGCATCGGCATGACCCCGCTCGCCCTGCTCCTGGCGATCAGCGACGTCACCGGAAAGTACTCCCTCGCCGCCGTGGCCGGCGGCATCTACGCCGTCGCCGGGGCGGTGGTCAGCCCGGTCGCCGGTCGCCTGGCCGACCGGTTCGGCCCCACCCCGGTGCTGCTGACCACCGGCATCGCGCACCCCGTCGCCCTGATCGGCCTGCTGTTCACCATCCGGGCCGACGCCCCGATCCTGCTGCTGTACGCGATGGCCGGCCTCGCCGGTGCCAGCTATCCGCCGCTGAGCGCCGCCATCCGAGGCGCCTGGACCCACCTGACCGACCCGGCCAGCGGCCGGTACGCCCTGCGTAACACCGCGCTCGCCGCCGAGACGACCATCTTCGAGTTCGTCTTCGTGATCGGCCCACTGCTGGTCGCCGCCTCGGTGGTGCTCGCCGACGCGTCCGCCGCGCTGCTCGCCGCCGCCGCACTGACCCTGGCCGGCACCACCGTCGTGGCCCTCGGCACCGCCATGCGCTCCTGGCGGCCGCAGCCCACCGGCACCCACACCCGGGGGCTCGGCCCGCTGCGGGTACCCGGCTTTCCGGCGCTGCTGCTCTGCGTCGCCGGTCTCGGCATCGCGTTCGGCACCGCCGGGGTCGCCGTACCGGCGTACGTGACCGCGCACGCCGCATCTGCGGCGTCCTCCGCTGCCGCCGCTGCCTCAGCTGACGACGGTGGCCGGCTGGCCGGGATCCTGCTGGCCATCTGGGCGATCGGCAGCGCCACCGGCGGCATCTACTTCGGCACCCGCCGGCCGGCCCTCGACGCCACCCGCCAGTTCGCCTGGTTGCTCGCCGCCGTCGCCGCCAGCTTCGTCGTGTACGCCGTGATGCCGCACCCGCTGGCGCTGGGCGTGGCACTGGTGCTCGGTGGCGCGGTGATCGCCCCGGCCCTGACCGTCGAGAACACGATGGTCGGCCGGATCGCCCCGGTCGGCATGCTGAACGAGGCGTACACCTGGGTAGCGACGATGGCCGTCGGGTTCAGCGCGGCCGGCGGCGCGGTCGCCGGGGTGCTCGTCGACGGGCGGGGCGGGCCGCCGGCGGCGTTCCTGTTCGCCGGCGCCGCCGTCGCGGTGGCGGCGGCGGTCGCCGCCTGGCCGGCCGGGCCGATCCGCCGCGCCGAAACACGCTCGGCGGCCGACCCCGACCGGGTGCTGCTGAGCGAGACGGTCTGACCGCCCTGGGGAGATACCCCGCTGCCGGACGTGATCCGCTCAGCGGCCCGACCGATGCCTCAGCTCACCGGTAGTTGGTGAACTGCAGGGCGATACCGAAGTCCTCGGCCTTGAGCAGCGCGATCACGGCCTGCAGGTCGTCGCGCTTCTTGCCGGTCACCCGCAACTGGTCGCCCTGGATCTGCGCCTGGACACCCTTGGGGCCCTCGTCGCGGATCTTCTTGCTGATCGCTTTGGCCTTGTCGGACTCGATGCCCTGGATGATCTTGCAGTCGATCTTGTAGACCTTGCCGGACGACCGTGCGTCCCCGGCGTCCAGCGACTTCAGCGAGATGTTCCGCTTGACCAGCTTCTCCTTGAAGACCTCCAGGCTGGCCTTGACCCGCTCCTCGGTCTCCGCCTGCAGGGAGACCGCCTCCTCACCGGCCCAGGCGATCTCCGCCCCGGTGCCACGGAAGTCGAAGCGGGTGGCCAGCTCCTTCTCGGTCTGCCGGAGGGCGTTGTCGATCTCCTGCCGGTCGACCTTGCTGACGATGTCGAACGACGGGTTGGCTGCCATGATGATCTGCTCCTGCCAGTGCGGGTCTGGACGGTGGCTCGGACGTGGCCGAGCGGTGGACTCCCGCCGACCGTACCCGGTTGCGGGAACGCCCGGTGATGCCGCTATCCTTTCCTGCGTTGCCTCGCGTGCCGAGGCGGCACGCCCTGGCGGGTTGCCCGAGCGGCCAATGGGAGCGGACTGTAAATCCGTCGCGAAAGCTACAGAGGTTCGAATCCTCTACCCGCCACCAGGCGCACCAACAGCCCTTGACCTGCACCAACAGGTCAAGGGCTGTTGTCGTACGGGCAGCGCGGCGTCCCGCCCGGTCCAGCCGGATCCAGCCGTCTACGGCGTTCGTGGGTGCAAGTCGGGGTCGCGTTCCTGGACCGGCGAGGCAGCCGAAAGGCCATCCTCAGCGGTGACAGCTGCGTCGATCGCCTTTGGGTTGCCGGTGCCCCTCGTGGATCGCGTCCACGTACTCGTAGGCGTTGTCAAGGTTGATCAGCTCGGCGGCCAGGGGGTGCCCTCGTGGGTGGTGAAGCCGTACGCCCAGGATGTGAGGTCACGCGGTCCGATGGCCCCGGCGAGCAGCCGGTGAGCCATGACCCTCAGGGCTTCCTCGTCGCCTGCCCGGCTCCCTTCCCGGTGGTAGGGCAGGGAGAGTTCCGTGAGCGCGTCTCGAGCCAGCGGCATAGCTCGTCGCTCTCGTTGCCTCGGGTCGGTGTGATGCCGGCGAGTATCCGGAGTGTCGGGGTGTCCAGACCAGCGAGCAGACACGCGCACGGCGGCCAGGTCCCGGCCGTCACTCGGTTTCCGGTGAGCTGGACGGACCTGGCCGATGCAGCGCGGCGTGACAGGTCCACGCAATCCGCTGGCCGACGAGGGGCCTGGTGTCGGTTTCGGGCTCATCGTGCCGTTCGGGCTGCGATTTCCGAACCGACGAGTAGCCGCCGTCACCGAGCTGTAACCGAAAGAGCCCCTGCTGAGTTGCCCCTAGGGCTTAGCGTCGAGAACTGGCGACAGGGCGTGTCGATGGTGCCACTGGTTCGACCTGCGTACCTGCATCTCAGTTAATAGTCGTATAAATTACGTGATAAATACTTCTTTTACTGAATCAGATTAAATCCGACATGTCGGTCGACGCAAAGTGCTCACTTCCCTTGACTCCGCCACCGTTTACGGTACTGATCGTGGCAATGCCGTGACGTCCACGCCAACCCGGAGTTATCTACCAGCGGCCAGCCTGACCTGCGACGGGACGAATGCCCCCGAGGAAAGCCGCCGCTAAGGTTCTCCTCGTCCGATTGGCTAGGATGGGCGGTGCTGAAGGTGCAGGCCGACCGCGTCAACCTACCCTTGGTGCCGTCCGGTGTGGCACCATCAGTCTCTGCCCCTCAATCGCGTAAGTCATTCGCCTCCTTGGACGGGAGTCTGTAACATGCGTGGACACACGATGGGCCGCCGGCTCGGCAGGGTCGTCGCGGTCGTCGCACTAGGGATTGCTGTCTCGTTCACCACGGGGACCGCTGCCCAGGCCGCTCACGCCTGGGTCACGGTCGGTGACGATGTGCCGGTGGTCTTGCCGGTGGACAAGCTTGACTACAACGACTCGATCGATGCGCCGGTCTCACTCTTCGACTTCAGTTGGAACTGAACTGGACCTGACATCGAGGGAGTCGAGTGCCTAGGCCACAGGCTGCGGGGCGGCATTCGTCGGAGCGGGCATGGTACGTAACCGGCCCACTCGCTCTGACGGCGGTCCTTATTTCTGTGGCCATAGGCCTCAGTCACCCGGCCCCAACCGGTGACTGGCTTCTCGGGCTCCTTTTTCTCGGGCTGTTCGTTGCTGCGCATGCGACGCTCCTTCTCTTCGAGGTGCGTCGGCAGTCGTTCACCCTGAACATCGGTGAGATTCCTTTCCTTCTGGGTTTGTTCTTTCTCCCGCCGCTGACCTTGATTCTCGGGCGCGTCATCGCGGCGATCGTGGGCCACATGATGCGCCGGCAGCCGCCCGTCAAGTTGTGGTTCAACGTGGCGAACGTGGCTGCGGGCACCGCGATCGCCACGGCGATAGTGGTGAACGCCAAGGTGCTCGAAGCCGCGCAGCCGCGTACCTGGCTGACGCTGGTGGGCGCGATGGCGGCCAACCAGATCATCACGTTGGTGGCCGTCCTCGTGGTGATCACTCTGGTCCAGGGCCGGCTGTCCACCAGGGAGATCACCACCACGACCGTCCCCGGCCTCATCGTCGCGTTCATCAACACGACCTTCGGCCTGGTGGTCCTGATCCTGCTCGCACAGAGCCAGTGGGCTCTGGTGCTGCTGGTCGCCCTGATCACCTCCTTCGTGCTGGCGTACCGCTCCTATGCCCAGTCGCTGCGCCAGAATCGGACCCTGTCCGAGATCTATGCGTTGACCAGGGCGATCGCCGACACTCCGCACGACGGCACGATCTCCGATGTCCTGCTCAAACGGGTCCGCGAAGTCCTACAGGCCGAGTACGCGACACTGTGGCTGCCGAAACAGGGCCGCTATCCGGAGGTGCTGCTCTCCGCGACCGCGGATGGGCAGGGCCTGGTCGACACGGCCGGCGCACCGCACGTGCTGCGGGAACACGTGTTCACCACCGGTGTGTCGCTCGCCGTCGGCGGGAAGTTCGGCGACAGCCCCTTCGGTGACGCGCTGCGGGAATGGGGGACCAAGGACGCCGTCGTCGTGCCACTGCGGGCCGGCTCGTTGGTGATCGGCTGCCTCGAGGTCAGTGGCCGGCTCGGCGACTCCGCGCATTTCGTGCCGGGCGACGTCACCCTGCTGGAGGCCATCGCCGGGCACGCTGCGGTCGCGGTGGAGAACTCCCGGCTGGTCGACCGGCTGCGCTACGACGCGGCCCATGACGGGCTGACCCGGCTGGCCAACCGTCGCCGGCTGACCGCGGCTCTCGACGAGTCGGTGGCCATCCGGGCACCGGGTGAGGTCGTCGCGGTCCTGCTCTTCGATGTCGACGGCCTGCGCCAGGTCAACGAGTCCCTCGGGCATGCCGCCGGGGACAAGGTCCTCGTCGAGGTCGCCCGCCGGCTGCGGGCCCAGGCGCCGTCGTCGGCCCTGATCGGTCGCAGTGGCGGCGACGAGTTCGTCGTCACGCTCCGGATGGAGAGCATCGAGGCGGCCGTGCAGTTGGCCACCGAGCTGCGTGACCAGATCCGCGACCAGATGGTCTTCGGTGCGCTGACCCTGGACGTCGACACCGTCGCCGGGGTGGCGGTGCATCCGGACCACGGCTCTGACGCGGCGACGCTGCTGCAGCGGGCGGATCTGGCGGCGACGGCGGCGAAGTCGATCCCCGGCGGGGTCCAGCTGTTCAACCCGGCCCTGGAGTCCCGGTCGGTCCGCCGGCTCGGGCTCGCCGGCGACCTTCGGACGGCGCTGGACGAGGCGCAGCTGGAGGTCTACTACCAGCCGAAGGTGACGCTGCACGGTCGCCGGCTGGTCGGCGTCGAGTGCCTGACCCGCTGGGAGCATCCGACGCACGGGTCGGTCGCGCCGGAGGACTTCGTGGCGGTCGCCGAACACACCGGCCAGCTCGGCCGGTTGACCGAGTTCGTGCTGCGGGAGGGGCTGCGGCGCAGCCGGGAGTGGCAGATCGGTCAGCAGCCACTGCCGGTGGCGGTGAACCTCTCCGCCCGTACCCTGACCGATCCGGAGTTCCCCGAGCTGGTCCGGGCGTTGCTCGAGGAGCAGCAGGTGTCACCGGAGCTGCTGACCCTGGAGATCGCCGAGGCGGGGGTGCTCGACGGCACCGACCGTCCGATGCCGTCCCTGCGCCGGCTGCGTGACCTGGGGGTGCGCCTGTCGGTGGACGACTTCGGCACCGGCTACACGTCGTTGGCCCATCTGCGGCGGCTGCCGGTGCACGAGGTCAAGGTCGACCGTTCGTTCGTCCAGGGGATGGCGACCGACCCCGGCGATCTGGCCATCGTCAACGCGGTGGTGACCCTGTCGCAGCAGTTCGGGCTGACCGTGGTCGCCGAGGGCGTGGAGAGCGAGCTCACGCTGGAGCTGCTCCAGGACATCGGCTGCCAGGTCGGCCAGGGCTTCCTGTTCAGCCGGCCGCTGCCGTACGAGCGGTTGGCGGCCTGGTACGAGGCCCAGGCCGACCCGGAGACGCTGCAGTCCAGCGAGGTCCGTCGGCTGCGGGCCGTGCCCTGACCTGCAGATCCGGGTACGGGGGGAGCTGATTTCACCTGGCGGGCGGGTACGTGTACTCTTACCCGTGCGCATCCGCCCCCGGGTGGTGTGTGGCAGGCCCCCTTAGCTCAGTCGGCAGAGCGTCTCCATGGTAAGGAGAAGGTCTACGGTTCGATTCCGTAAGGGGGCTCAGTGGGTTCCTTTGGACCCGTCACGGCGGTGTAGCTCAGGTGGTAGAGCAAACGGCTCATAATCGTTGTGTCGCCGGTTCAAGTCCGGCCACCGCTACGGTCGGCTTCCCGGTGAGGCCGGTGCGTGAAGTACAGGGGGCGCCGTTGGCGCCCGCTTTGCATGTCCGCGTTCGCTCCGGCTACGCTGGCACGTTGTAGTTGTTCCGATAGCGAGGAAGGCACCCCGCCGTGGCCAAGGCGACCGACGTCCGTCCGAAGATCACTTTGGCGTGTGTGGAGTGCAAGGAGCGCAACTACATCACGCGGAAGAACCGTCGTAACGACCCGGACCGCATCGAGCTTAAGAAGTTCTGCCCCCGGGACGGCAAGCACACGCTGCACCGCGAGACCCGCTGACCGGTCCCGATCGGGCCGCACGTCGTCACGGCGGGTCCACCGGGTAGGTTCTGGCCATGCCCATGGACCCGTCCGTCGTCGGCCGTAGCTATCCGCCCGGCCCCTCCTACCTGGTGGGCCGGGAGAAGATCCGCGAGTTCGCCACCGCTGTCGGTGCCACCGATCCGATCCATCATGATCCGGCTGCCGGGCGTGAGGCCGGCTATCCGGACGTGGTCGCGCCGCCGACGTTCCCCATCGTGATCACGATGTCGTCCTCCGAACGGGTCGTGTCCGATCCCGACCTGGGCGTGGACTACAGCCGTGTGGTGCACGGCGACCAGCGCTTCCAGTACGTCCGGCCGGTGGTCGCCGGGGACGAGCTGGTCTGCACCGACGTGATCGAGGAGGTCATGTCGCGTGGCGGTCACGACTTCCTCACCGTCCGGACCGAGGTGGCGACGGTGGCCGGCGATCCGGTGGTCACCGCCTGGATGAAGCTGGTCGTGCGGGGGGAGAGCTGAGATGCAACTACCGGCGCAGCGGTTCACGGTGACCCGGGCCGACCTGGTGCGGTACGCGGGTGCCTCCGGTGACTTCAACCCGATCCACTGGAGCGACCGGTTCGCCACCGGGGTGGGCCTGCCCGGGGTGATCGGCCACGGCATGTTCACCATGGCGCTGGCGGCCCGGGCGGTGGCGACGTGGGCCGGTGGCCCGGACGCGGTGGTCGAGTTCAGTGTGCGGTTCACCCGCCCGGTGGTGGTGCCGGACACCGACGACGGCACCGAGATCGAGGTCACCGGGGTGGTCAAGGGTGCCACCGAGGCGGGTCTGACCAGGATCGATGTCACTGCGGTGTGCGCCGGCGAGAAGGTACTCAGCCAGGCGCGGGCGCTGGTCCGTACCAGGGACTGAGGCCCTGTGGTGTGCGGCCGGCGACGGCTCGCGCACCTTGCGGTGCGGTACCGGTTGGGAAAGTGGTCGCTCTACCCGTACACTGGTCCGCCGTGGGGTTCGTGACCCCTGTTCAGTCCTGCATGGGTGGTTCACCGGGCAGGAATGGCCAGGGTTTCCCGACCCGCACAGGGGTGTAGCTCAATTGGCAGAGCAGCGGTCTCCAAAACCGCAGGCTGCAGGTTCAAGTCCTGTCACCCCTGCGCCTAAGGCCTGACCGACCCGGTGGGTCGGCTGCCGTCCCCGTTGGCGGCCGTCCCGCAAGGGGAATGGCCGGCGTGCACGATGCATCACGTGCTTGACCTGGCGCGTGACCCCCACCACCGCGACGGAGGGCGAGATGGCCGAGAGGAACCGGCGTGGCGATGACGCCGCGGACGACCGCCCCGAGGACGAGGCGTTCGACGAGACGTCCGTTACGGACGACGACGTCGATGACGACGAGCCGGTAGCGCGGGGTGGCACGGCCACCCGGTCCAAGGCGAAGGCCGAGTCGGCGGACGGTCGTCCGAAGGCCAAGTCCGAGGCCCGTGTGGGCTTTTTTGGCCGGATCATCCGGTTCATCCGCGAAGTGGTCGCCGAACTGCGTAAGGTCATCTGGCCGACTCGGAAAGAGTTGCTGACCTACACCGCCGTCGTCGTCGTGTTCATCGCGGTCATGCTGACCATCGTGGCCGGGCTGGACTTCGCGTTCGCCAAGGGTGTGCTGTGGGTATTCGGTAACCCCAGCTGAGAGTGACGGAAGTGAGCAAGCGTGCCTGAGTACGACGAGACCGCCGGCGTTACCGACGACCAGTCGACGGTGGCAACGGCGGCGGCTGATGAGTCGGTTGAGGCCGCCAGCGCACCATCGGTCCCCGCCGCCGAGGCGGACGAGCCCGCTGTCGAGGCGGACGACGAAGAGTTCGACGCGGTGGCCGAGCTGCGGCAGAAGCTGCGCTACGCCCCGGGTGACTGGTACGTGGTCCACTCCTACGCCGGCTACGAGAACAAGGTCAAGACCAACCTCGAGACCCGGATCAGCAGCCTCGACATGGAGGAGTTCATCTTCCAGGTGGAGGTGCCCACCCGCGAAGAGGTCGAGGTCAAGAACGGCAAGCGCCTCCAGGTGCAGAACAAGGTCTTCCCCGGCTACATCCTGGTCCGGATGGACCTGACGCCGGAGTCGTACTCCTGCGTGCGCAACACCCCCGGGGTCACCGGCTTCGTCGGGGCGACCGACCGGGCCGACCGACCGGCGCCGCTGTCGCTCAACGAGGTGCTCAAGTGGCTGGCCCCGGCCGTCGCCACCGAGCCGAAGAAGGCCAAGGCCGAGATCAAGGTGCTGGACTTCGAGGTCGGCGACTCGGTCACCGTCACCGACGGCGCGTTCGCCTCGCTGCCGGCCACGATCAGCGAGATCAACGCCGATCAGCAGAAGCTGAAGGTGCTGGTCTCCATCTTCGGCCGGGAGACCCCGGTGGAGCTGAACTTCAACCAGGTCGCCAAGATCTGATCCACCATCGCTGTCCGCCGACGCGGCGACCCGACGTGGGGTTGCCGCGTCGTTTGCGCTACCGTATAACGTCGGCCCCGGGCCGCGCCTGACCGTGCGCGCGTGCCGGGGGTCCGCCAGCCCGCGCCGGAGGGGTTGTCACCTCCGGTGACGTCCAGCAGATCCGGTGCGGACCACCGGATCAAGCCCCAGGAAGTGACATGCCTCCGAAGAAGAAGCTCGTCAAGACGTTCACGCTGCAGTTGCCGGCGGGCCAGGCCACCCCGGCGCCGCCGGTCGGCCCGGCACTCGGCCAGCACGGCGTGAACATCATGGAGTTCTGCAAGTCCTACAACGCGCAGACCGAATCGCAGCGGGGCGACATCGTCCCGGCTGAGATCAGCGTGTACGAGGACCGGACCTTCACCTTCGTGCTGAAGACCCCGCCGGCGGCCCGGCTGCTGCTCAAGGCCGCCGGTATCCCGAAGGGCTCCGGGGTGCCGCACACCACCAAGGTCGGCTCGGTGACCGGCGCGCAGCTGCGCGAGATCGCCGAGAAGAAGATGGCCGACCTCAACGCCAACAGCGTCGAACAGGCGGAGAAGATCATCGCCGGGACTGCCCGGTCGATGGGCATCACCGTCAAGGAATGAGCCGCTGACCCGCGCCGACGCGGGTCACCGACGCTGAACCGAAATCGAACGGCCGGACATCGGCCGTCACCATCGTGGGAGGGTACGCGCGACGCGCGGCCCGCCAGTGACCACAGGAGCAGAAACACATGCAGCGCAGCAAGAGCTACCGCAAGGCCACCGAGCAGATCGACCGGACGAGGCTGTACACCCCGGCCGAGGCGGTCAAGCTGGCCAAGGAGACGAGCGCCGTCAAGTTCGACGCCACGGTCGAGGTCGCCATGCGCCTCGGCGTCGACCCGCGTAAGGCGGACCAGATGGTGCGCGGCACGGTCAACCTGCCGCACGGCACGGGCAAGACCGCCCGGGTGATCGTCTTCGCCGCCGGCGCGAAGGCGGAGGAGGCCGTCGCGGCCGGTGCCGACGAGGTCGGTACGGATGAGCTGGTCGCCCGGATCCAGGGTGGCTGGCTGGACTTCGACGCGGCGATCGCCACTCCGGACCAGATGGCGAAGATCGGCCGGATCGCGCGGATCCTGGGCCCGCGCGGCCTGATGCCGAACCCGAAGACCGGCACCGTCACGATGGACGTGACCAAGGCCGTCGCCGACATCAAGGGCGGCAAGATCACCTTCCGGGTGGACAAGCACTCCAACCTGCACCTGATCATCGGCAAGGCCTCGTTCGGTGAGGCGCAGCTGATCGACAACTACGCCGCCGTACTGGACGAGGTGCTGCGGGCCAAGCCGTCCGCCGCCAAGGGCAAGTACCTGCGCAAGGTCGTGCTGACCACCACGATGGGTCCCGGCGTGCCGGTCGACCCGAACGTGGTGAAGAACCTGCACGAGGCGACCAGCGAGAGCTGAGCGCCCTCCGGCGTGATCGCCGGGCCGGGCCGACGTACTCGTCGGCCCGGCCCGGCGACGTCGATTTGGCCCCGCGTCGGCCGTGCCGTACGCTGGACGGTATCCACACCCAAAGACCGCTGGTCACCGTGCCTCGGCACGGTTGAAGGTCCCGTTTCCACGGGCGGCCCGCGCAGGGGCGGAACGGAAGCCGAGCATCTCCCGTCGATTTCGACGGCTGCCCGCCCCGTGCGCCTCGCGCCGGGGCGTTTTTCGTGGGCGCGGGATCTTCACCGACCGCCCGGCCGTGCGCCGGTCGGTCGCCAGCCCTGAGCACCAGAGAGGAGGGACATGGCGGACAAGCCGGTTCGTGCCGACAAGGCCACCGCGGTCGCCGAGCTGACCGAGCGCTTCCGGGAGTCGGGAGCCGCGGTGCTCACCGAGTACCGTGGTCTCACCGTTGCCCAGCTGACCCAGCTGCGCCGTTCGTTGGGGCAGAGCGCGACCTACTCGGTGGCGAAGAACACCCTGGCCAAGCGGGCCGCGTCGGACGCGGGCATCGACGGACTCGACGAGCTGTTCACCGGTCCTACCGCGCTCACCTTCGTCTCCGGCGACGTGGTGGAGGCTGCCAAGGGCCTGCGCGACTTCGCCAAGGCCAACCCGATGCTCGTCATCAAGGGTGGGGTCTTCGAAGGACGCGCGATCACCGCGGCCGAGGTCACCAAGCTGGCCGACCTCGAGTCCCGTGAGGTGCTGCTGGCCAAGATGGCCGGCGCCATGAAGGCGAACCTGAGCAAGGCCGCGGCCGTGCTGCAGGCGCCGTTGTCGAAGACCGCCCGCCTGGCGGCAGCGCTGCAGGACAAGCGCGAATCCGAGGGTACGCCGGCCTGATCGGCCCGTGCCCCGTAACGTCACCACATCGAAAGGAAGCCGACCATGGCGAAGCTCAGCACCGACGAGCTGCTCGACGCGTTCAAGGAGATGACGCTGATCGAGCTCTCGGAGTTCGTGAAGCAGTTCGAGGAGACCTTCGAGGTCACCGCCGCCGCTCCGGTCGCCGTCGCGGCCGCCGGCCCGGCCGCCGCCGCGGCGGAAGCCGAGCCGGAGAAGGACGAGTTCGACGTCATCCTCGAGGCTGACGGCGGCAAGAAGATCCAGGTCATCAAGGTCGTGCGGGAGCTGACCGGCCTGGGCCTGAAGGAGGCCAAGGACCTGGTCGAGGCCGCGCCGAAGCCGGTCCTGGAGAAGGCCAACAAGGAGGCCGCCGACAAGGCCAAGGCCAAGCTGGAGGCGGAAGGCGCCAAGGTCACCCTCAAGTGACCTGACCCACACCGGGCCACGGGACGGGCGGCGATCCTCAGCGAGGGTCGCCGCCCGTCTCCGTTCGCACACCGGGTGCGATTGCCCAATGATCAGGGCATTTCACCTTTCCGGGTGGGCGCTGCGGTCGATGGCTGCCTGGCAACCCGCTGGGGGAAAGGCGATCTGCCGGTACGACAGGCCTTGACGCGGCCCGTGGCGGCAGGCACGCTGACTACTGCAGGACTGATCCTTCAGGTGTCGCCTCGGGCCCGGTGTGCCGAGGGCGGTTGGCGGATCCAGGCTTGCGACGGCCAAAGCTGGGTAATGGCACCAGCGGCGGGCCGCCGGCTCCGAGCGATCGGAGTGCGGTGTCCCGTTGTCCGCCAGCCCCACGAGGCCCCGTGGGAAAACGCCGCGTTCCGAGCGGTCCGAGAGGCGTCCGAGTCGACGCCCCGGCCGGCTCCGCGACGTTCCTTCGGGGTTGGGCTGGACAGCGGTTAGCCGCTCGGCTACACTGCTAGTTTGCGCTGCCTTCCGACTTGCCTCGCGCCCGGAATGTCCGATCCTGGATATTTTGACCGAGGTTCCTTGGAGTGCGCGCGAAACAGCCGTCTGCAGCACCGGTCCTCGGAAGGACGCATCTTGGCAGCTTCCCGCCCTGCGAAGACCAGTCGTACGTCGAGCGCTTTCGCTCCTCGCCGAATCTCATTCGGCCGGATCACCGAACACCTCGAGGTCCCCAACCTTCTCTCCATCCAGACCGAATCCTTCGACTGGCTGGTGGGCAACGAGGCTTGGCAGGGCCGGTCGGCTGACGACCCGCACGCACGATCAGGCCTCGCGGAGATTCTCGACGAGATCAGTCCCATTGAGGACTTTTCCGGCACTATGTCGCTTTCCTTCTCCAGCCCGCGCTTCGACGAGGTCAAGGCCTCGATCGAGGAGTGCAAGGAGAAGGACCTGACCTACTGCGCACCGCTCTTCGTGACCGCGGAGTTCACCAACAACACCACTGGCGAGATCAAGAGCCAGACGGTGTTCATGGGTGACTTCCCGATGATGACGCCGAAGGGCACCTTCATCATCAACGGCACCGAGCGCGTCGTGGTCAGCCAGCTCGTCCGCTCGCCGGGCGTGTACTTCGACAAGCAGCCGGACAAGACCTCCGACCGCGATCTGTCCAGCGTCAAGGTGATCCCGAGCCGGGGTGCCTGGCTGGAGTTCGACATCGACAAGCGCGACACCGTCGGTGTCCGCATCGACCGTAAGCGGCGCCAGGCCGTGACCGTCCTGCTCAAGGCCATCGGTTGGTCCGCCGACCGGATCCGTGAGCGGTTCGGCTGGTCCGAGCTGATGATGACCACCCTGGAGAAGGACCACATCGCCGGGGTGGACGAGGCGCTGCTCGACATCTACCGCAAGCTGCGTCCTGGCGAGCCGCCGACCCGCGAGAACGCGCAGACCCTGCTCGACAACCTCTTCTTCAACCCGAAGCGGTACGACGTCGCCAAGGTCGGCCGGTACAAGTTCAACAAGAAGCTCGAGCTGGACGTCCCGATCAACAAGGGGACGCTGACCGAGGACGACATCGTCGCCACCGTCGAGTACCTCTGCCGGCTGCACGCCGGTGAGGAGGGCTACGAGGCCGACGACATCGACCACTTCGGTAACCGGCGGCTGCGTACCGTCGGTGAGCTGATCCAGAACCAGGTACGGGTCGGCCTGTCCCGGATGGAGCGGGTCGTCCGCGAGCGGATGACCACCCAGGACGTCGAGGCGATCACGCCGCAGACCCTGATCAACATCCGTCCGGTGGTGGCGGCGATCAAGGAGTTCTTCGGCACCTCGCAGCTGTCCCAGTTCATGGACCAGACCAACCCGCTCGCCGGGTTGACCCACCGCCGACGGCTCAGCGCCCTCGGCCCGGGTGGTCTGTCCCGGGAGCGGGCCGGCTTCGAGGTCCGCGACGTGCACCCGTCGCACTACGGCCGGATGTGCCCGATCGAGACCCCGGAAGGGCCGAACATCGGTCTGATCGGGGCGCTGTCCACCTTCGGGCGGGTCAACCCGTTCGGCTTCATCGAGACGCCGTACCGCAAGGTCGTCGACGGCCGGGTCACCGACCAGATCGACTACCTGACCGCCGACGAGGAGGACCGGTACGTCAAGGCGCAGGCCAACGCCCCGCTGATGGCCGACGGCACCTTCGCCGAGGACCGCGTCCTGGTCCGACGCAAGGGCGGTGAGGTCGACTTCGTCTCGCCGGCCGCCGTCGACTACATGGACGTCTCACCGCGGCAGATGGTCTCCGTGGCCACCGCGATGATCCCGTTCCTGGAGCACGACGACGCCAACCGGGCCCTGATGGGCGCGAACATGCAGCGTCAGGCGGTTCCGCTGGTCAAGGCGGAGTCCCCGCTGGTCGGCACCGGCATGGAGTACCGCGCGGCGGTCGACGCCGGCGACGTGGTGCTGGCCGAGGCCGGCGGCGTGGTCGAGGACCTCTGCGCCGACTACGTCACGGTGCACCAGGACGACGGCCACCGCCGGACCTACCTGCTGCACAAGTTCCGCCGCTCCAACGCCGGCTCCTGCGTCAACCAGAAGCCGACCGTCTTCGAGGGCGACCGGGTCGAGGCCGGCCAGGTCATCGCGGACGGTCCGTGCACCGACGAAGGCGAGATGGCCCTCGGCCGTAACCTGCTCGTGGCGTTCATGCCGTGGGAGGGCTACAACTACGAGGACGCGATCATCCTGTCCCAGCGGCTGGTGCAGCAGGACGTGCTCACCTCGATCCACATCGAGGAGCACGAGGTCGACGCCCGGGACACCAAGCTCGGCCCGGAGGAGATCACCCGCGACATCCCGAACGTCAGCGAGGAGATGCTCGCCGACCTCGACGAGCGCGGCATCATCCGGATCGGCGCCGAGGTCGTCCCCGGCGACATCCTGGTCGGCAAGGTCACCCCGAAGGGCGAGACCGAGCTGACCCCGGAGGAGCGGCTGCTGCGGGCGATCTTCGGCGAGAAGGCCCGGGAGGTCCGGGACACCTCGCTGAAGGTGCCGCACGGTGAGACCGGCACGGTGATCGGCGTACGGACCTTCTCCCGCGACGACGGCGACGAGTTGCCGCCGGGCGTCAACGAGCTGGTCCGGGTCTACGTCGCCCAGAAGCGGAAGATCCAGGACGGCGACAAGCTCGCCGGCCGGCACGGCAACAAGGGTGTCATCTCCAAGATCCTGCCGGTGGAGGACATGCCGTTCCTCTCCGACGGTACGCCGGTCGACATCGTGCTCAACCCGCTCGGTGTGCCGGGCCGGATGAACATCGGCCAGATCCTGGAGACCCACCTCGGGTGGGTGGCCAAGACCGGCTGGAAGGTCGAGGGCGACGACGCCGAGTGGAAGGCCGCGCTGCGGGCCATCGGGTCCGACGAGGCCGAGCCGGACACCAACGTCGCGACCCCGGTCTTCGACGGTGTCCGCGAGGAGGAGATCACCGGCCTGCTCGGCAGCACCCTGCCGAACCGTGACGGCGTGCAGCTGATCGGCAACTCCGGCAAGGCCCAGCTGTTCGACGGGCGCTCCGGTGAGCCGCTGCCGGACGCGATCGCAGTCGGCTACATCTACATCCTCAAGCTCAACCACCTGGTCGACGACAAGATCCACGCGCGGTCGACCGGCCCGTACTCGATGATCACCCAGCAGCCGCTCGGCGGTAAGGCCCAGTTCGGTGGCCAGCGCTTCGGTGAGATGGAGTGCTGGGCGATGCAGGCGTACGGCGCCGCCTACGCCCTGCAGGAACTGCTGACCATCAAGTCCGACGACGTCCTGGGCCGGGTCAAGGTCTACGAGGCGATCGTCAAGGGCGAGAACATCCCCGAGCCGGGCATCCCCGAGTCGTTCAAGGTGCTGCTCAAGGAGCTGCAGTCGCTGTGCCTCAACGTCGAGGTGCTCTCCAGCGACGGCGTGGCCCTGGAAATGCGCGAGACCGACGACGAGGTGTTCCGGGCGGCGGAGGAACTCGGTATCGACCTGTCCCGGCGGGAGCCGAGCTCGGTCGAGGAAGTCTGAGGTGCGGTCGGCGGCCCTGTTGCGACAGGGCCGCCGACCCGCCCCACGAACCAGCAGTAGAGACGACGACATAGGGGACACGTAACGTGCTCGACGTCAACTTCTTCGACGAGTTGCGCATCGGTCTCGCCACCGCCGACGACATCCGTCAGTGGTCCCACGGCGAGGTCAAGAAGCCCGAGACGATCAACTACCGCACCCTGAAGCCGGAAAAGGACGGACTCTTCTGCGAGAAGATCTTCGGTCCGCAGCGGGACTGGGAGTGCTACTGCGGCAAGTACAAGCGGGTCCGGTTCAAGGGCATCATCTGTGAGCGCTGCGGCGTCGAGGTGACCCGCTCCAAGGTTCGCCGGGAGCGGATGGGGCACATCGAGCTCGCCGCGCCGGTCACCCACATCTGGTACTTCAAGGGCGTCCCGAGCCGGCTCGGCTACCTGCTGGACCTGGCTCCCAAGGACCTCGAGAAGATCATCTACTTCGCGTCGTACGTGATCACCGGAGTGGACGCCGAGGCGCGCCACCGCGACATGTCGACGATCGAGAACGAGATCTTCGCCGAGAAGCGCCAGTCGGAGAACAGCCGCGACTCGGAGATCGAGAAGCGGGCCGCCAAGCTGGAGGCCGATCTGGCCGAGCTGGAGGCCGAGGGCGCCAAGGCCGACGTACGCCGCAAGGTCAAGGAGTCCGGCGAGCGCGAGATGCGCCAGATCCGGGACCGTGCGCAGCGGGAGATCGACCGGCTCGACGAGGTGCTCGACACCTTCCGCAAGCTGGAGCCGAAGCAGCTGGTCACCGACGAGCTGCTCTACCGGGAGCTACGGGACCGGTTCGACCCGTACTTCACCGGCGGCATGGGCGCTGAGGCGATCAAGACCCTGCTGCACAACATGGATCTCGACGCCGAGGCCGACAACCTGCGCGAGATCATCCGCAGCGGCAAGGGCCAGCGCAAGATCCGCGCGCTCAAGCGGCTCAAGGTGGTCGCCGCGTTCCTCAGCACCCGTAACTCGCCGCAGGGCATGGTGCTCGACTGCGTACCGGTGATCCCGCCGGACCTGCGCCCGATGGTGCAGCTCGACGGTGGCCGGTTCGCGACCAGCGACCTCAACGACCTGTACCGCCGGGTGATCAACCGGAACAACCGGTTGAAGCGGCTGATCGACCTCGGCGCACCCGAGATCATCGTCAACAACGAGAAGCGGATGCTGCAGGAGGCCGTCGACGCGCTGTTCGACAACGGCCGCCGCGGCCGGCCGGTCACCGGCCCGGGCAACCGTCCGCTGAAGTCGCTGTCCGACATGCTCAAGGGCAAGCAGGGCCGGTTCCGGCAGAACCTGCTCGGCAAGCGGGTCGACTACTCCGGCCGGTCGGTCATCGTCGTCGGTCCGAAGCTGAAGCTGCACCAGTGCGGTCTGCCCAAGCAGATGGCGCTGGAGCTGTTCAAGCCGTTCGTGATGAAGCGTCTGGTCGATCTCAACCACGCGCAGAACATCAAGTCCGCCAAGCGGATGGTCGAGCGGCAGCGGCCGGTCGTGTGGGACGTGCTCGAAGAGGTCATCTCCGAGCACCCGGTGCTGCTCAACCGGGCACCGACCCTGCACCGCCTCGGCATCCAGGCGTTCGAGCCGCAGCTGGTCGAGGGCAAGGCGATCCAGATCCACCCGCTGGTCTGCACCGCCTTCAACGCCGACTTCGACGGTGACCAGATGGCGGTGCACGTACCGCTGTCGGCCGAGGCGCAGGCCGAGGCCCGGATCCTGATGCTGTCGTCGAACAACATCCTCAAGCCGTCCGACGGCAAGCCGGTGACCATGCCCACCCAGGACATGATCATCGGGCTGTACCACCTGACCCACCGGACCGAGGGACTGCTCGGCGAGGGTCGGGTGTTCAGCTCCGACGCCGAGGCGCGGATGGCCTTCGACAACGGCGAGCTGCACCTGCAGTCGCCGGTGCGGATCCGGCTGCGCGGCGTCGTCGACGTCGACAACGGGGCCGGCGCGGCGCGGTGGACCGCTCCCGAGCAGTGGCAGCCGGGCGAGCCGCTGATCGTCGACACCACCCTCGGCCGGGTGCTGTTCAACGAGGTCATGCCGGTCGGCTACCGCTTCGTCAACTACGAGGTCCGCAAGAGCCAGCTGTCGGCGATCGTCAACGACCTGGCCGAGCGGTTCCCGAAGGTCGCCCTCGCGGCGACCCTCGACGGGCTCAAGGAGGCCGGCTACCACTGGGCCACCTGGTCCGGGGTGACGATCGGCATGCAGGACGTCATCGCACCGCCGCACAAGCAGGAGACCCTGGAGCGGTACGAGAAGGAAGCCGACCGGATCGACAAGCAGTACCAGCGTGGTCTGATGACCGGCGAAGAGCGGCGCGGTGAGCTGATCGAGATCTGGACCAAGGCGACCAACGAGATCGCCAAGGACCTGGAGACGGCGCTGCCCCAGGAGAACCCGCTGTGGAAGATGATCCACTCGGGTGCCCGGGGCAACCTGCTGCAGCTGCGGCAGATCGCCGCGATCCGTGGCCTGGTGGCCAACCCGAAGGGCGAGATCATCCCGCGGCCGATCAAGTCGAGCTACCGGGAAGGTCTGTCCGTGCTGGAGTACTTCATCTCCACGCACGGTGCCCGTAAGGGTCTGGCCGACACGGCGCTGCGGACCGCAGACTCGGGTTACCTGACCCGTCGTCTGGTCGACGTCTCGCAGGACGTCATCATCCGCGAGGAGGACTGCGGCACCGACCGGGCGATCACCATGCAGGTCGGTGAGCGTCTCGACGGCAAGCTGGTGGTGCACGAGTTCGCGGAGACCGGCGTACACGCCCGTACCCTCGCCGAGGACATCAAGGGTGCCGACGGCGAGGTCGTGGTCGAGCGTGGCGCGGACCTCAACTCGATCCTGGTCGACAAGCTGGTCGCCGCCGGGGTCGAGACCGTCCGGGTACGCAGCGTGCTCACCTGCGAGTCGAAGCTCGGCGTCTGCGGTGCCTGCTACGGCCGGTCACTGCCGACCGGCAAGACCGTGGACATCGGCGAGGCGGTCGGCATCATCGCCGCCCAGTCGATCGGTGAGCCGGGCACCCAGCTGACGATGCGGACCTTCCACACCGGTGGTGTCGCGGGCGAGGACATCACCCAGGGTCTGCCCCGGGTGCAGGAGATCTTCGAGGCGCGGGTGCCCAAGGGCAAGGCGCCGATCGCCGACACCCCGGGTCGGGTGCGGATCGAGGACGGCGAGCGGTCCCGGAAGATCATCGTGGTGCCGGACGACGGCAGCGACGAGATCGTCTACGACAAGATCTCCAAGCGGGTCCGGCTGCGGGTGCACGACGGCGACCACGTCACCGTCGGCGAGAAGCTCACCGAGGGCACCATCGACCCGCACGAGTTGCTGCGGATCCTCGGCCCCCGGGCGGTGCAGGTCCACCTGACCCAGGAGGTCCAGGAGGTCTACCGCTCGCAGGGCGTGCTGATCCACGACAAGCACATCGAGATCATCATCCGGCAGATGCTCAAGCGGGTGACGGTCATCGACTCCGGCGGCACCGAGCTGCTGCCGGGCGTGCTGGTGGACCGGGCGGTGTTCGAGTCGGAGAACCGCCGACTCGTCGCCGAGGGCGGCGAGCCCGCCGCTGGCCGGCCGATGCTGATGGGTATCACCAAGGCGTCGCTGGCCACCGACTCCTGGCTCTCGGCGGCCTCCTTCCAGGAGACCACCCGGGTGCTGACCGACGCGGCGATCAACGCGCGCAGCGACTCGCTGATCGGCCTCAAGGAGAACGTGATCATCGGTAAGCTCATCCCGGCCGGTACCGGCATCAGCAAGTACCGCAACGTCCGGGTCGAGCCGACCGAGGAAGCGAAGGCGAAGGTCTACTCGATGACCGGGTACCCGGAGACCGACTACGGGTTCGGGCCGGCCAGCGGGCAGGCTGTCCCGCTGGACGACTTCGACTTCGGTTCCTACCGCTGACCACCGGTCCGGTACAGCTGTGACGGCGCCTGTCCCACCGCGAGCGCGGCGGGGCAGGCGCCGTCAGCTTGTAGGCTGACACCGTGCAGGCGACCCCGGTGCCCTCGGCCACGTATCCGAGACCCCGGCATCCGGCGGATCCGGATCCGGTCCGGTCCAGCAAGGCGGCGGCGGTATTCGCGCTCGGGCTGGTCGCCGTGATCACCGGAGTGCTGGTCGGCGGGGCGGTGCCGGCCACCGTGGCGCTGCTGCTGGGTCGGCAGGCGCGCCGTGAGGCGTACGACTCCCGGGGTTACCTGACCGGAGCGATCTGGCTGCGGCGCGGTGAGCGCCTGGCCTGGACGGGCCTGCTCCTCGCCGGTGCGGTACTGACCCTGGCGCTGGTGCTCGGCATCTTCGCCTGGGCGACCGGTCCGGTCGGCCAGGACTTCGCCCCCGGGGTCGACTGACCGACGATTCACCGGCCGGGTCGACCGGCCGGTGACGGACCAGCCGGCGTCGACCGGCCGGTGACGGACGAGGAGGACGATCAGGTGACCCAGTTCCCGGGCTACCCGGCTGCGGGGCCGGCGGGCGGTCCGCCCGTCGCCGGGCCGATGGCGCCGCCCCCGCCGCCGGAGGGTCGGTTGCGCCCGCGCCGGGTCGATCCGGTCCCCGGTACGGAGTACGGCCTGGTCCACCTGGAGGTGGCGCCGGTGGTGTCCGGGCTGGCGGTCGCCGCGCTGATCGCCGGGGTGGTCTCGGTGCTGGTGTCGTTCGCGGTCGGCTGCCTGGGGGCAGGCGGTGCCGACAGCGGCTGGGGCGGCTGGGTGGCTGGTGCGTTCACACTGCTCAGCGGCTCCTTCGGGGTCGCGGCGGTGGCGCTGGGCGTCCTCGGGCTGCGCCAGGTCCGCCGGGTCGCGCCGCCGCCGGCCGTCCGGTTCACCGGGCGTGGGGTGGCGATCGCCGGGATCAGCTGCGGGGCCGTCGGGCTGGTGATCACCCTGCTGGGGCTGGTGCTGACCATGCTCCTGGTGCTCGCCTGACTGAGACGCCGCCGGACGCCGGGCCGGCGGACGGGCCCCGACGGGCCCGGTACGGGGCAAGGTCCGGGCCGGCCGGCCGATGGACTGGCGAGCCGGTACACTGGGTCACTGGAGTCGTCCGCCGCAGGCGGGCAGGTGGTGGCGGCTGACGCGACCGCTGCGGAAGCCGTTTTGACCTGCGCGTGTGGGGTGGGTACTCTTTCCTCTCGTGCCCGGCGTGACCGGGCAAGTCGTGCGTGCGCTCGACCTGGCCATCGGCCATCGAGTGACGTCACGACGGATGCAGATCCCGGTGGGTGACAGTAGCGTGCCGGGTCCGCGCGCGGGCGACACGCCCGACCGCGGGTGCCGGGGCCCCAGCCGGGGTGGCCGGTCGGAATGTAGGAGAGCCGTCCACGGGCGGCTGAGGAACAGTGCGGCCGCCTGCGGCCGGAGGGAGCAAAGGAACCCGGTGCCAACGATCCAGCAGCTGGTCCGAAAGGGCCGCCAGGCGAAGACGAGCAAGACCAAGACGCCAGCGTTGAAGGGCAGCCCTCAGCGTCGTGGTGTGTGCACCCGCGTGTACACCACCACCCCCAAGAAGCCGAACTCCGCACTGCGCAAGGTCGCCCGGGTGAAGCTCAGCAGCCAGATCGAGGTGACCGCCTACATCCCCGGCGTCGGCCACAACCTGCAGGAGCACTCGATCGTGCTGGTGCGCGGCGGCCGGGTGAAGGATCTGCCGGGCGTCCGCTACAAGATCGTCCGCGGTTCGCTGGACACCCAGGGTGTCCGCAACCGCAAGCAGGCTCGCAGCCGCTACGGCGCGAAGAAGGAGAAGAGCTGACATGCCGCGTAAGGGCCCAGCACCGCGTCGGCCACTGGTCGCGGACCCGGTGTACAACTCCCCGCTGGTCACCCAGCTGGTGAACAAGATTCTCCTGCGTGGCAAGCGTCAGCTGGCCGAGCGCATCGTCTACGGCGCCCTGGAGGGCTGCCGGGAGAAGTCCGGCACCGACCCGGTCGTCACGCTCAAGCGCGCCATGGACAACGTCAAGCCCACCCTGGAGGTGCGCAGCCGCCGGGTCGGTGGCGCGACCTACCAGGTCCCGGTCGAGGTCCGCCCGTCGCGGGCGACCACCCTGGGGCTGCGCTGGCTGGTCCAGTACTCGAAGGCCCGCCGGGAGAAGACCATGGTCGAGCGCCTGATGAACGAGCTGCTGGACGCGAGCAACGGTCTGGGCGCCGCGGTGAAGCGTCGCGAGGACACCCACAAGATGGCGGAGTCCAACAAGGCCTTCGCGCACTACCGCTGGTAAGCGGCAGCTGTCATGCCTCCCGGCACAGCCGCGCAGACACAGTCGACGACGAGACGAAGTAGGGATTGAAGTGGCCGCCGCAGACGCGCTCGCCAAGGTTCGCAACATCGGCATCATGGCGCACATCGATGCCGGTAAGACCACGACCACTGAGCGGATCCTGTTCTACACCGGTATCACCTACAAGATCGGTGAGGTCCACGAGGGCGCTGCCGTCATGGACTGGATGGAGCAGGAGCAGGAGCGGGGGATCACCATCACCTCCGCCGCCACCAAGTGTGAGTGGAAGGGCCACACCATCCAGATCATCGACACGCCCGGCCACGTCGACTTCACGGTCGAGGTCGAGCGGTCGCTGCGCGTGCTCGACGGCGCGGTGGCGGTCTACGACGGCGTCGCCGGCGTGGAGCCGCAGACCGAGAACGTCTGGCGGCAGGCGGACAAGTACAAGGTCCCCCGGATGTGCTTCGTCAACAAGCTCGACCGGACCGGGGCCGACTTCTTCCGCTGTGTGCAGATGATGGTGGACCGGCTCAACGCCACCCCGCTGGTGCTGCAGATCCCGATCGGCCTGGAGGGCGACCACATCGGTGTCGTCGACCTGGTCGAGATGCGCGCGCTGACCTGGCGCGGGGAGACCCAGAAGGGCGAGGACTACGCGATCGAGGAGATCCCGGCCGACCTCGCCGACGCCGCCGCCGAGTGGCGCGAGAAGCTGGTGGAGACCCTCGCCGACGTCGACGACGCCATCATGGAGAAGTACCTCGAAGGTGAGGAACTCTCCGTCGCCGAGATCAAGGCCGCCATCCGGCGGGCCACCCTCGCCGACAAGGGCAACCCGGTGCTGTGCGGCTCGGCCTTCAAGAACAAGGGCGTGCAGCCGATGCTGGACGCCGTCGTCGACTACCTGCCGTCGCCGCTGGACATCCCGGCGATCGAGGGCACCGCGACCGACGGCGAGACCCCGATGCTGCGTAAGCCGTCGCCGAGCGAGCCGTTCTCCGGGTTGGCCTTCAAGATCCAGACCGACCGGCACCTCGGCAAGCTGACCTACGTTCGGGTCTACTCCGGCAAGCTGGAGTCCGGGTCCCAGGTGGTGAACTCCACCAAGGACCGCAAGGAGCGGATCGGCAAGATCTACCAGATGCACGCGAACAAGCGTGAGGAGCGGCCGGCCGCGGTCGCCGGTGACATCATCGCCGTGCAGGGCCTGAAGCAGACCACCACCGGGGACACCCTGTGTGACCCGGCGAACCCGGTCATCCTGGAGTCGATGACGTTCCCGGAGCCGGTCATCGAGGTGGCGATCGAGCCCAAGACCAAGGCCGACCAGGAGAAGCTCAGCACCGCGATCCAGCGGCTGGCCGAGGAGGACCCGACCTTCCGCGTCAAGAACGACGAGGAGACCGGGCAGACGGTCATCGCCGGCATGGGCGAGCTGCACCTGGACATCCTGGTCGACCGGATGCGCCGCGAGTTCAACGTCGAGGCGAACATCGGCAAGCCGCAGGTGGCGTACCGGGAGACCATCCGCCGCGCGGTGGAGAAGGTCGAGTACACCCACAAGAAGCAGACCGGTGGGTCCGGCCAGTACGCCCGGGTGATCATCAGCCTGGAGCCGCTGCCGCTGGACAACGAGGCGCCGACGTACGAGTTCGCGAACGCGGTCACCGGTGGCCGGGTGCCGCGGGAGTTCATCCCGTCGGTCGACGCCGGTGCCCAGGACGCCATGCAGTACGGCATCCTCGCCGGCTACCCGCTGGTCGGGGTCAAGCTGACCCTGGTCGACGGGCAGTACCACGAGGTGGACTCGTCCGAGATGGCGTTCAAGATCGCCGGTTCGATGGCGCTCAAGGAGGCCGCCCGCCGGGCGGATCCCGCGCTGCTCGAGCCGATGATGGCCGTTGAAGTCACCACTCCGGAGGAGAACATGGGTGACGTCATCGGCGACCTCAACTCCCGGCGTGGCATCATCCAGGCGATGGAGGAGCGCGGCGGAGCCCGCGTCGTCCGGGCCCTGGTGCCGCTGTCGGAGATGTTCGGCTACGTCGGCGACCTGCGGTCGAAGACCCAGGGCCGGGCGAGCTACAGCATGCAGTTCGACTCCTACGCCGAAGTGCCGCAGAGCGTGGCGAAGGAGATCATCGCGAAGGCGACGGGCGAGTAACGGTCCGGGGGAGCGTCGCTTCCCCGGCCCGTCTCGGGCGAGCTGCGTACCGGGCCTGAAGGCGTGACCGCCGCAAGACCCAAGCACTTCCCGGTCGCCGACATCGGACCGGAAAGGCTGTCGACAGAGTCCTAAGCGCCGAACGGCGCGCCGGGCGTACGAACCAAGAAGTCCACAGGAGGACACCAGTGGCGAAGGCGAAGTTCGAGCGGACTAAGCCGCACGTCAACATCGGCACCATTGGTCACATCGACCACGGTAAGACGACGCTGACGGCGGCCATCACCAAGGTCCTGCACGACAGGATGCCGGACCTCAACCCGTACACGCCGTTCGACGAGATCGACAAGGCGCCGGAGGAGAAGGCCCGCGGCATCACGATCTCGATCGCACACGTCGAGTACCAGACCGAGGCGCGGCACTACGCACACGTCGACTGCCCCGGTCACGCCGACTACATCAAGAACATGATCACCGGTGCCGCGCAGATGGACGGCGCGATCCTGGTGGTCGCGGCGACCGACGGCCCGATGCCGCAGACCCGCGAGCACGTGCTGCTGGCCCGCCAGGTCGGCGTCCCGTACATCGTCGTGGCGCTCAACAAGAGCGACATGGTCGACGACGAGGAGCTGCTCGAGCTGGTCGAGCTCGAGGTCCGTGAGCTGCTGTCGGCGCAGGAGTACCCGGGTGACGACCTGCCGGTCGTACGGGTCTCCGCGCTCAAGGCGCTCGAGGGCGACCCGGAGTGGTCCGACAAGCTCATGGACCTGATGAACGCGGTCGACACCGCGATTCCGCAGCCGGAGCGGGAGACCGAGAAGCCGTTCCTCATGCCGATCGAGGACGTCTTCACGATCACCGGTCGGGGCACCGTGGTGACCGGCCGCGCCGAGCGGGGCATCCTCAAGCCGAACGAGGAGGTGGAGATCGTCGGCATCCGCGAGAAGTCGATGAAGACCACCTGCACCGGCATCGAGATGTTCCGCAAGCTGCTGGACGAGGCGCGGGCCGGCGAGAACGTCGGTCTGCTGCTGCGTGGTATCAAGCGCGAGGACGTCGAGCGCGGCATGGTGGTCATCAAGCCGGGTACCACCACCCCGCACACCGAGTTCGAGGCGACCGTCTACATCCTCTCCAAGGAGGAAGGTGGCCGGCACACGCCGTTCTTCCAGAACTACCGGCCGCAGTTCTACTTCCGGACCACCGACGTGACCGGCGTGGTCACGTTGCCGGAGGGCACCGAGATGGTCATGCCGGGTGACAACACCTCCATGACGGTCAAGCTGATCCAGCCGATCGCGATGGAGGAGAACCTCAAGTTCGCGATCCGTGAGGGTGGCCGGACCGTCGGCGCCGGTCGGGTCACCAAGATCATCAAGTGAACTGGTAACCCGATTGGCCTTGTCGTACTCCGGTACGGCATACTAGTCAGGTTGCGTCCGCGTAGGGTGGCTGGCTGCCCGGCAGTCAGCCACCCTCGCACGGCGTCCGGGGCAGATCCGCCACGGCGTCGCACCCGCTCGACAGCGTCGCTCGTCGTCGTGTCGTCGTGGGGGTGTCGACGTGGTCGACCTGGCCCGGTGCTCACGGCCTCAGCGGCAGGGTATGCCGCCGCATGGCCCAGATCGTTCCGGAGTCCCGGGGCGGAGCCTGGCCAGCGGTTGCGACACGCCCGACCGCGGGGGTCGGACACGAGAAGAAACGGCAGCGCCGGGGTCCGACCGGCGGCATCCGCTCGGCGAGCGGGCTCCATTGCGGGCGGAGAGAGAAGGAACAGAAGCCACCATGGCGGGACAAAAGATCCGCATCCGGCTCAAGGCCTATGACCACGAGGTCGTGGACTCCTCGGCGCGGAAGATCGTCGAGACGGTGACGCGCACCGGCGCTCAGGTCGCAGGCCCGGTGCCGCTGCCCACTGAGATCAACCGTTTCTGCGTCATCCGTTCGCCGCACAAGTACAAGGACTCGCGCGAGCACTTCGAGATGCGCACACACAAGCGTCTGATCGACATCATCGACCCGACCCCGAAGACGGTCGATTCGCTGATGCGCCTCGACCTGCCGGCTGGCGTCGACATCGAGATCAAGCTGTAGGGACCGGACAATGGACAGGCAAGTGAAGGGCATCCTGGGCGCCAAGCTCGGCATGACCCAGGTCTGGGACAACAACCGGGTCGTCCCGGTGACGGTGGTGCAGGCCGGCCCGTGTGTGGTGACCCAGGTGCGTACCGCCGACAAGGACGGCTACGCCGCGGTCCAGCTCGCGTTCGGCGCGATCGACCCGCGCAAGGTGAACAAGCCGGAATCCGGCCACTTCGCCAAGTCCGGCGTGGCACCGCGGCGGCACATCGTCGAGCTGCGCACCACTGACGCCAGCGAGTACGAGCTGGGTCAGGAGGTCACCGTCGAGACGTTCGAGCCGGGTGCTCGTATCGACGTGACCGGCCGGACCAAGGGCAAGGGCTTCGCCGGCGTCATGAAGCGGCACGGCTTCCACGGCCTGCGGGCCAGCCACGGTGTCGAGCGCAAGCACCGCTCGCCCGGCTCGATCGGCGCCTGCGCGACCCCCGGTCGCGTTTTCAAGGGCGTCCGGATGGCCGGCCGCATGGGCAGCGTGCGCTACACCGTGCAGAACCTCACCGTGCAGGCGGTCGACCCGGAGAACAACCTGCTGCTGGTCAAGGGAGCGATCCCGGGCCCGGCCGGCGCGTTGATCCTGGTCCGCAGCGCGGCGAAGGCACAGGCGAAGAAGGGCGGTGTCGCCAAATGACCACCGTTGACGTGATCAACGCCGAGGGCGCCAAGAGCGGCACCGTCGACCTGCCCGGCGAGGTCTTCGACGTACAGGCCAACATCGCCCTGATGCACCAGGTCGTCGTCGCCCAGCTCGCCGCCGCGCGGCAGGGCACGCACAAGACCAAGACCCGGGGCGAGGTCGCCGGCGGCGGCAAGAAGCCGTACAAGCAGAAGGGCACCGGCCGGGCCCGGCAGGGCTCGATCCGGGCCCCGCAGTTCGCCGGCGGTGGCGTGGTGCACGGCCCGGTGCCGCGTGACTACAGCCAGCGCACCCCGAAGAAGATGAAGGCGGCCGCGCTGCGCGGTGCCCTCTCCGACCGGGCGCGGGCCGGCCAGGTGCACGTCGTCGAGGCGTTCGTCGGTGGCGAGACCCCGTCGACCAAGGCGGCGCTCGCCACCCTGCGCAAGGTCAGCTCAGCCAAGCGGGTGCTGGTCGTGCTCAGCGCGACCGACGAGCTCAACTGGCTGTCGCTGCGGAACCTGCGCAACAGCTCGCCGCTCGTGCACCTCATCGAGGTGGGCCAGCTCAACACCTACGACGTGCTGGTCGCCGACGACGTGGTCTTCACCAAGGAGGCCCTCGACCAGTTCCTGGGCACGCCGGCGCAGACCGAGGAGGGCGACAAGTGAGCACGATTGCCGACCCGCGCGACATCATCGTGGCGCCGGTGGTCTCGGAGAAGAGCTACGCCGAGCTGAACCGGAACTGGTACACGTTCCTGGTCCACCCGGACGCGAACAAGACCCAGATCAAGATCGCTATCCAGCAGATTTTCGACGTCCGGGTGCTGACCGTGAACACGCTCAACCGCGAGGGCAAGCGTAAGCGGACCCGTACCGGTTTCGGTCAGCGCAAGGCGACCAAGCGGGCGATGGTGAAGCTGGCTGACGGTGACCGTATCGAGGCCTTCGGCGGCCCGGTCAGCTGAGGGGTGTAGACAATGCCAATCCGTAAGTACAAGCCGACGACGCCGGGCCGCCGTGGTTCGTCCGTCGCCGACTTCGCTGAGATCACCCGGTCCACGCCGGAGAAGTCCCTGCTGGTGCCGCTGCCGAAGAAGGGCGGGCGCAACGCGCACGGCCGGATCACCGCGCGGCACCACGGTGGTGGCCACAAGCGCCAGTACCGTCTGGTCGACTTCAAGCGGGTGGACAAGGACGGCGTACCGGCCAAGGTCGCGCACATCGAGTACGACCCGAACCGGACCGCCCGGATCGCGTTGCTGCACTACGCCGACGGCGAGAAGCGCTACATCATCGCGCCGAAGGACCTCAAGCAGGGCGACACCGTCGAGTCCGGCCCGGGCGCCGACATCAAGCCCGGCAACAACCTGCCGCTGCGCAACATCCCGGTCGGTTCCACGATCCACGCGGTGGAGCTGCGGCCGGGCGGCGGTGCCAAGCTGGCCCGCTCGGCGGGCGTCGGCATCCAGCTGCTCGGCCGGGAAGGTGCGTACGCCACGCTGCGGATGCCCTCCGGTGAGATCCGCCGGGTCGACGTGCGCTGCCGGGCCACCGTCGGCGAGATCGGCAACGCCGACCAGTCAAACATCAACTGGGGCAAGGCCGGCCGCATGCGGTGGAAGGGCAAGCGCCCGACCGTCCGTGGCGTCGCGATGAACCCGGTCGACCACCCGCACGGCGGTGGTGAGGGCAAGACCTCCGGTGGTCGCCACCCGGTGAACCCGCAGGGTAAGCCGGAGGGCCGGACCCGCCGTAAGGGCCAGCCGAGTGACCGGCTGATCGTCCGCCGCCGCTACGCGACCCGCAAGCGCGGCTAGAAGGAGTCTGGGACAACATGCCTCGCAGCCTGAAGAAGGGCCCGTTCGTCGACGACCACCTGATGAAGAAGGTGGAGACGCAGAACGACAAGGGCTCGAAGAACGTCATCAAGACCTGGTCGCGGCGCTCGACGATCACCCCGGAGATGCTCGGGCACACGATCGCCGTGCACGACGGGCGCAAGCACGTCCCGGTGTTCGTCACCGAGTCGATGGTCGGGCACAAGCTCGGCGAGTTTGCCCTGACCCGCACCTTCAAGGGTCACGAGAAGGACGACCGCAAGAGCCGTCGGCGCTGAGTCGCGGGCACGGATAGAGGATCAAGGGGTTACAGCGATGCCAGTAAAGGGCGACGCTCCGGTGCTTCCGGGCGCGCGGGCGGTTGCGCGGTACGTGCGCATCTCGCCGATGAAGGCGCGTCGGGTGGTCGACCTCGTCCGCGGTCTGCCCGCGAAGGAGGCGCTCACCGTCCTGCAGTTCGCGCCGCAGGCGGCAAGTGAGCAGGTGTACAAGGTCCTGGCCAGCGCGATCGCCAACGCGGAGAACAACGAGCAGCTGGACCCCGATGCCCTGCTGGTCAGCGAGGCGTTCGTGGACGAGGGTCCGACGCTGAAGCGGTTCCGGCCGCGGGCGCAGGGCCGGGCGTACCGGATCCGCAAGCGGACCTGCCACATCACCGTCGCGGTGGAGGCCGTCGCCCCGGCGACGCCGGCGCGTCGGGCGGGCAAGGCCCAGCCGGCGAAGGCGGCGAAGAAGGCTCAGCCGGCCGCGGCCGAGCAGGAGACCACGGCGCAGAGCGCGTCGGCGAACGAGCCGGCCGGCGGCCAGCAGAGCAGCACGGAGGGTGCCGAGTAATGGGTCAGAAAGTTCACCCGCACGGGTTCCGGCTCGGCATCTCGACCGACTGGAAGTCGCGCTGGTACGCGGACAAGCTCTACAAGGACTACATCGCCGAGGACGTCAAGATCCGGCGGATGATGTCCAAGGGTCTGGAGCGGGCCGGTATCTCCAAGGTGGACATCGAGCGGACCCGGGACCGGGTCCGGGTCGACATCCACACCGCCCGTCCGGGCATCGTCATCGGCCGTAAGGGCGCCGAGGCGGACCGGATCCGGGGCAACCTGGAGAAGCTCACCGGCAAGCAGGTCCAGCTCAACATCCTTGAGGTGAAGAGCCCGGAGTCGGATGCGCAGCTGGTCGCCCAAGGGGTGGCCGAGCAGCTCGCCAGCCGGGTCAGCTTCCGTCGGGCGATGCGCAAGGCCATGCAGTCGGCGATGAAGAACCCGATCGTCAAGGGCATCCGGGTGCAGGTCTCCGGCCGCCTCGGCGGTGCCGAGATGAGCCGTACCGAGTTCTACCGTGAGGGTCGGGTGCCGCTGCACACGCTGCGCGCCAACATCGAGTACGGCTTCTTCGAGGCCCGTACCACCTTCGGTCGGATCGGCGTCAAGGTCTGGATCTACAAGGGTGACGCGGTCGCGGGCCGGGAGGCCCCGGCCGAGGCGCCGAGCCGGCCCCGCCGTGACCGGCCGGACCGGCCGCGCCGTGGCCGTTCCGGTTCCAGCGGCACGACCGCCGGTGGAACCGAGGCCGGCCGGGCGGCCGCCGCCGAGATCTCCGGCGGGCCGTCGACCACCACCAGCAGTGCCGCGCCGGCTGACGCCGCGCCGGCCACTCCGGCCGCTGCGGCCGGAGCGGACAGCTCAGCGCAGGAGGGCTGACAGATGCTGATCCCGCGCAAGCCCCCGAAGGGCTTCCGCAAGCCGCATCACCCGAGCCGTACTGGCGCCGCCAAGGGCGGTACCCGGGTGGTGTTCGGCGAGTTCGGTATCCAGGCGCTCGAGCCGGCGTACGTGACCAACCGGCAGATCGAGTCGGCCCGTATCGCCATGACCCGCCACATCAAGCGTGGCGGCAAGGTCTGGATCACGGTCTTCCCGGACCAGGCGCTGACCAAGAAGCCGGCCGAGACCCGGATGGGCTCCGGTAAGGGCTCGCCCGAGTGGTGGGTCGCCAACATCAAGCCGGGACGGGTGCTCTTCGAGATGTCCTTCCCGAACGAGCAGATCGCGCGTGAGGCGATGCGTCGTGCGATTCACAAGCTCCCGATGAAGTGCCGCATCGTGACGCGCGAAGTGGGTGAAAGCTGATGGCAGCGGGCGTTCCGGCCGCCGAGCTGCGTGAACTCTCCGAAGAGGAGCTGGTCACGAAGCTGCGGGAGGCCAAGGCGGAGCTGTTCAACCTCCGCGTGCAGGCCGCGACCGGTCAGCTGGACAACAACCGTCGGCTGCAGGTCATCCGTCGGGAGATTGCCCGGATCTACACGATCATGCGTGAGCGTGAGTTGGGACTCTCCGCCGCGCCGACTGAGGTGGCTGCATCATGAGTGAGAACACCGCCCCCGAGCAGGGCACGACCGTGGCCCGGCCGCGCCGCAAGGTGCGGGAAGGGCTCGTGGTCAGCGACAAGATGGAAAAGACCGTCGTCGTCGAGGTCGAGGACCGGGTCAAGCACCGGCTGTACGGCAAGGTCATGCGCCGTACCAGCAAGCTGAAGGCGCACGACGAGCAGAACGCGTGTGGCATCGGTGACCGGGTGCTGCTGATGGAGACCCGCCCGCTGTCGGCCACCAAGCGCTGGCGCGTCGTGGAGATCCTCGAAAAGGCGAAGTAGCCGAACGACCGCGTCCGCCGCCCACCGGCGGCGGAGGCGGTCGATCGGGTCCGGATGGCAGCCCGCGCGTCGCGCGGACCAGGTTCTTCCAAGCTCCGGGAGACCGGAGGACTGGCAGACATAGGAGATAGACGTGATCCAGCAGGAGTCGCGACTGCGTGTCGCCGACAACACGGGTGCCCGGGAGATCCTGTGCATCCGCGTTCTCGGCGGCTCCGGTCGGCGCTACGCAGGCATCGGTGACGTGATCGTCGGGACGGTCAAGGACGCGATCCCCGGCGCCGGTGTGAAGAAGGGCGACGTGGTCAAGGCCGTCGTCGTCCGGACCGCGAAGGAGAAGCGGCGGCCGGACGGGTCGTACATCCGCTTCGACGAGAACGCTGCCGTCATCATCAAGGACGGTGGGGACCCGCGCGGTACCCGCATCTTCGGCCCGGTCGGTCGTGAGCTGCGGGACAAGCGGTTCATGAAGATCATTTCTTTGGCGCCGGAGGTGCTGTAGACCGTGAAGGTGAAGAAGGGCGACACGGTCGTCGTCATCGCCGGTAAGGACAAGGGTGCCAAGGGCAAGGTCATCGCGGCCTACCCGCGGCAGGACAAGGTCCTCGTCGAAGGCGTGAACCGGATCAAGAAGCACACCCGCATCCAGACCACCCAGCGCGGCGGCAAGTCCGGTGGCATCGTCACTCAGGAAGCCCCGATCCACGTCTCGAACGTGCAGGTGCTCGACTCCGACGGCAAGCCGACCCGGGTCGGGTACCGCGTCGACGACAGCGGCCAGAAGGTCCGGATCGCGCGTAGCAACGGTAAGGACCTGTGATGACCACCGCTACCCAGACCAGGCCGGCACCGCGCCTCAAGCAGCGGTACCGCGAGGAGATCGCCGCGCAGCTGCGTGAGCAGTTCCAGTACGGCAACCCGATGCAGGTTCCCGGGCTCGTCAAGATCGTGGTGAACATGGGCGTCGGTGAGGCGGCCCGGGACGCCAAGCTGATCGATGGCGCCGTCCGCGACCTGGCCACGATCACCGGACAGAAGCCGCAGGTCCGGCGGGCCACCAAGTCCATCGCGCAGTTCAAGCTCCGCGAGGGCATGCCGATCGGCGCCAAGGTCACGCTGCGGGGCGACCGGATGTGGGAGTTCCTGGACCGGCTGCTGTCCATCGCGCTGCCGCGTATCCGTGACTTCCGCGGGCTCGACGGCCGCAAGCTCGACGGGCACGGCAACTACACGTTCGGGCTCACCGAGCAGTCGGTGTTCCACGAGATCGACCAGGACCGGATCGATCGCACCCGGGGCATGGACATCACCGTGGTGACCACCGCCAAGACCGACGACGAGGGCCGGGCGCTGCTCAAGCTCCTGGGCTTCCCGTTCAAGGAGAACTGAGCAATGGCCAAGAAGGCGCTGATCATCAAGGCCGCCGCGAAGCCGAAGTTCTCGGTACGCGCGTACACCCGTTGCCAGCGGTGCGGACGCCCGAAGGCGGTGTACCGCAAGTTCGGCCTCTGCCGGGTGTGCATCCGGGAGATGGCGCACCGCGGTGAGCTGCCCGGCGTGTCCAAGGCTTCCTGGTAACCCACCTTGACAGGTCTTCGCCGTAGGCCCGACGGCACAGCCGTCGGGAACCCCGGCGAGAAAGGTTGACGAGACCCATGACGATGACCGACCCGATCGCAGACATGCTGACCCGTCTGCGCAACGCCAACCAGGCGTACCACGACCGGGTGACGATGCCGTACTCGAAGATCAAGGCGAACATCGCCGAGGTCCTCAAGGCCGAGGGTTACATCTCGACCTGGCAGGTCGAGGAGCCCGCCGAGGGCGCCGTCGGCCGGCGGCTGGTGGTCGATTTGAAGTACGGCCAGAACCGGGAGCGCAGCCTCGCCGGGATCAAGCGCGTGTCCAAGCCGGGTCTGCGGGTGTACGCCAAGTCGGACGAGCTGCCGCGGGTGCTCGGTGGCCTGGGCGTGGCGATCATTTCGACGTCCCAGGGACTGCTCACCGACCGGCAGGCCCGTAAGCGGAGCGTTGGCGGGGAAGTCCTCGCCTTCGTCTGGTAATCGGGAGACTGGTAACAATGTCGCGTATTGGACGTAAGTCGATCCCGGTGCCATCCGGCGTCGATGTCAAGATCGACGGCCAGACCGTCACGGTGAAGGGGCCCAAGGGCGAGCTCGCCCACGTGCTGCCCGAGCTGATCACGGTCGACCGCAGCGAGGACGGCCAGCTGCAGATCTCCCGTGCCAACGACGAGCGTCGGGCCAAGGAGCTGCACGGCCTGAGCCGCACGCTGGTGGCGAACATGATCGTCGGGGTGACCGACGGCTACCGCAAGACCTTGGAGATCGCCGGTACGGGTTACCGGGTCACCGCCAAGGGCAAGGACCTCGAGTTCGCGCTCGGGTTCTCGCACCCGGTGCTGGTGCAGGCCCCGGAAGGGATCACCTTCACCGTGGAGCGGCCGACGCTGTTCCACGTGGCCGGGATCAACAAGTGGCAGGTCGGCGAGGTGGCCGCCAACATCCGGAAGATCCGTCCGCCGGAGCCGTACAAGGGCAAGGGCGTGAAGTACCAGGGCGAGGTCATCCGCCGTAAGGCCGGAAAGGCAGGTAAGAAGTGAGCGCCACACTGCTGAAGCGCCGGGCGGGCGGCAGCGTCTCCGCGCGGCGCGCCATCGGGCGGGCGCGCCGGCACTTCCGGGTCCGCAAGAGCGTCAGTGGGACCGCCCAGCGGCCCCGCCTGGTGGTCACCCGTTCCCTGAAGCACATCGTCGCCCAGATCGTCGACGACACCTTGGGCCACACCCTGGTGTCGGCATCGACGATGGACGCGTCGCTGCGTGGCACCGCCGGTGCCAAGAGCGAGCTGGCCGGCAAGGTGGGCGCGCTGCTCGCCGAGCGGGCCAAGGCGGCAGGCGTTTCCAAGGTCGTGTTCGACCGTGGGGGCAACCGGTACGCGGGGCGGATCGCCGCGCTGGCCGACGCCGCCCGCGAAGCCGGACTCGAGTTCTGACGGCCGTCTGATGCGTGTGCAGACGAGTCGAATCGAAGCAAACCCCGTCACGAGTAGGAAGGAAGACTGCTGATGCCAGGTCAACAGCGTCGTGGCGGCGGGTCCGGTGGCAGCGAAGGTGGTCGCCGCGACAACCGCCGTGAGGGCGGTCGCGGCAACGCGCCCGTCGAGAAGACCCCACACCTGGAGCGGGTCGTCGCGATCAACCGGGTCGCCAAGGTCGTCAAGGGTGGTCGGCGGTTCAGCTTCACCGCCCTGGTGATCGTGGGCGACGGCGACGGCACGGTCGGCGTGGGCTACGGCAAGGCCAAGGAGGTGCCCGCGGCGATCGCCAAGGGTGTCGAGGAGGCCAAGAAGCACTTCTTCAAGGTGCCCCGGATCGCCGCGTCGATCCCGCACCCGGTGCAGGGTGAGGACGCCGCCGGCGTGGTCCTGCTGAAGCCGGCCAGTGCCGGTACGGGTGTCATCGCGGGTGGACCGGTGCGTGCGGTGCTGGAGTGTGCGGGCATCCACGACGTGCTCTCCAAGAGCCTCGGCTCGTCCAACCCGATCAACATCGTGCACGCCACGGTGGCCGCGCTGAAGAGCCTGGAGTCGCCGGAGGCGGTGGCTGCCCGGCGTGGTCTGCCGGTCGAGGACGTGGCCCCGGCCGCGATGCTCGCCTCCCGCGCGGGCGCAGGGGCGTGACAGCGACAATGAACGGAGGGCGGCTGCAATGGCACGTCTGAAGGTGACCCAGGTCCGATCCGAGATCGGGACCAAGCGCAACCAGCGTGAGTCGCTGCGGTCGCTCGGTCTCAAGCGGATCAACGACGTGGTGGTCAAGGAGGACCGGCCCGAGATCCGGGGCATGATCTTCACCGTGAACCACCTCGTGAAGGTCGAGGAGGTCGAGTAATGACGATCAAGGTCCATCACCTCCGGCCGGCGCCGGGGTCCAAGACCGCGAAGACCCGGGTGGGTCGCGGTGAGGGCTCCAAGGGCAAGACGGCCGGTCGGGGCACCAAGGGCTCGAAGGCCCGGAAGAACATCCCTGCCGCGTTCGAGGGTGGGCAGATGCCCATCCACATGCGGCTGCCGAAGCTCAAGGGCTTCAAGAACCGGTTCAAGGTCGTCTACCAGGTGGTCAACCTGGACCGGCTGGCTGAACTCTTCCCCAACGGTGGAGCGGTCGGTCCGGAGCAGTTGACCGAGGCGGGCGCGGTCCGTAAGGGTCAACCGGTCAAGGTCCTCGGCAGCGGCGAGCTGGGCGGTGTGGCGCTCCAGGTGTCGGCACACGCGTTCAGCGGTGCCGCCAAGGAGAAGATCACCGCTGCTGGTGGCTCGGTCACCGAGCTCTGAACACCCCAGCCTGGACGTGGCGCTCGCTCAGTTCTTCACGACTGACGGGCGCCACGGCCTACTGGGAAAGCTTTCATCCCGTTAACATCGGGATCGGTGTATGTTCTAGGGCACGCCTGCCCAGACCGACGCCGGACTGTTAGAGTCCGATGCCAGCCATGGATATCGGGCGCCCCGCACCCACCCCGACCCGCCAGGACATCCGGCGGCCGCCTCGCGCAGCAGGAGGAAGAAGTTGCTCTCCGCCTTTCTCAGTGCGTTCCGTACGCCTGACCTGCGCAAGAAGCTGCTGTTCACGGTCTTCATCGTCGCGATCTACCGGCTCGGGGCCACGCTGCCCAGCCCCGGTGTGTCGTACGGGAACGTGCAGCAGTGCATCAACACGATGGAGAACAGCGACACCAGCGGGGTCTTCACCCTGCTGAACCTCTTCTCCGGTGGCGCGCTGCTGTCGCTGTCGGTCTTCGCGCTGGGCATCATGCCCTACATCACCGCGTCGATCATCCTGCAGCTGCTCACCGTGGTCATCCCCCGGCTGGAGCAGCTGCGCAAGGAGGGCCAGTCCGGCCAGGCGAAGATCACCCAGTACACCCGGTACCTGACGCTGGGCCTGGGTGTCCTGCAGGCCTCGGCCTTCGTCGCGCTCGCCCGCTCCGGTCAGCTGTTCAACAACATGTGCGACCAGTGGCCGATCATCCCGGACGGCACCGGCCTGCCGACCTGGCTGACGCTCAGCGTCCTGGTCATCACGATGACCGCCGGCACCGGCATGGTGATGTGGCTCGGCGAGCTGATCACCGACCGCGGCGTCGGCAACGGCATGTCCGTCCTGATCTTCACCTCGATCGCGGCGCGGCTGCCCAGCGAGGGCTGGGCCATCAAGAACACCCACGGCTGGGGCATGTTCGCCCTGGTGCTGGTCCTGGTGCTGGTGGTCATCACCGCGGTGGTCTTCATCGAGCAGGCGCAGCGGCGCATCCCGGTGCAGTACGCCAAGCGGATGATCGGCCGGCGGATGTACGGCGGCACCTCCACCTACATCCCGCTGAAGGTCAACCAGGCCGGTGTCATCCCGGTGATCTTCGCCTCCTCGGTGCTCTACCTGCCGCAGCTCGGGCTACAGTTCTTCGACCCGAACGACCCCGGTCAGGTCCAGGCCTGGATCCAGAACAACCTGGCCAACCCGACCAGCCCGATCTACATCGTCACCTACTTCTTTATGATCATCTTCTTCACGTACTTCTACGTGTCGATCACGTTCAACCCGACCGAGGTCGCGGAGAACATGAAGAAGTACGGTGGCTTCGTCCCTGGTATCCGGCCGGGCCGGCCCACCGCCGAGTACCTCGACTTCATCCTCAGCCGGATCACCCTGCCGGGTGCGCTCTACCTGGGCCTCATCTCCGTCCTGCCGAACTTCTTCTTCATCTGGCTGGACAGCGACCAGTACGTGAACTTCCCGTTCGGTGGAACCGCCGTGCTCATCATGGTCGGCGTCGGACTGGAGACCGTGAAGCAGATCGAGAGCCAACTCATGCAGCGCAACTACGAAGGGTTCCTCCGGTAGATGAGGCTGGTACTGGTCGGTCCCCCCGGGGCGGGGAAGGGGACCCAGGCCGAGTTCATCGCCGCTCACCTGGCCGTGCCCAAGATCTCGACCGGGGACATCTTCCGCGCGAACGTCACCCAGGGCACGCCGCTGGGCGTCGAGGCGAAGCGGTACATGGACGCCGGCAAGCTGGTCCCGGACGAAGTGACCATCAACATGGTCCGGGACCGGCTGGCCGAGCCGGACGCGGCCGACGGTTTCCTGCTCGACGGCTTTCCGCGGACCACTCCGCAGGCCGCCGCGTTGGACAAGTTGCTGGCTGACCTCGGTACCGCGCTGGACCTGGTGCTGGAGCTGGTCGTCGACGACGACGAGGTGATCCGGCGGCTGTCGGGCCGCCGTACCTGCCGTGGCTGCGGCAAGATCTGGCACGTCGAGTTCGACGCGCCGGCCACCGAGGGCCGCTGCGACCGGTGCGGGGCTGAGCTGTTCCAACGCGACGACGACAAGTCGGAGACCATCGCGCGCCGGCTGGTGGAGTACGCCGACAAGACCGCGCCGCTCATCGACTACTACGGAGCCCAGGGCAAGCTGGTGGGGATCGACGCCACCGGCCCGGTCGAGGACGTCACCGTACGCGCGATCGACGCCCTGCGCTCGTACGGCGGGTAACGGCCGATGCGCCGCCAGCGGCTGGACATTCAGCTGAAGTCTCCCGAGCAGATCGACCAGATGCGGGCCGCCGGCCTGGTGGTGGCCGACGCGCTGGCCCGGATGCGGGCCGCGATCGCGCCCGGTGTCTCCACCGCCGACCTGGACGCGATCGCCGAGCAGACCATCCGGGACGCCGGCGCAGTGCCGTCGTTCAAGGGCTACCACGGCTTCCCGGCGACGATCTGCTCGTCGGTGAACGCCCAGGTGGTGCACGCCATCCCGGCGGCCGACCAGGTGCTGCGCGACGGGGACGTGATCTCGGTCGACTGTGGGGCGATTCTGGACGGCTGGCACGGCGACGCCGCGTTCACGGCGCCGGTCGGCGAGGTCAGGCCCGAACTGCTGCGGATGGTCACGGTCGCCGAGGACGCGCTCTGGGCGGGGATCGCCGCCGCGGCGCGCGGCGCGGCCAGCGGCCGGGGCCGGCTCACCGACATCTCGTACGCGATCGAGCGGGCGATCCGGGCGGGTGGCCGCTACGGCATCGTCGAAGGGTACGGCGGGCACGGCATCGGCACCGAGATGCACCAGGACCCGCACGTGCTCAACTACGGCCGGCCCGGCAAGGGGCCGAAGCTGGTCCCAGGGATGGCGTTGGCGATCGAGCCGATGATCACCGAGGGGTCGGCCCGCACCGAGGAGTTGGCCGACGGGTGGACCGTGGTGACCCGGGACGGGTCGATGGCGGTGCACGTCGAGCATTCGATGGCGTTGCTGCCCGACGGTGTCTGGGTGTTGACCGAGCCGGACGGTGGCCGGTCCCGCCTCGGTGACCTGGTCACCGCCCGCCAGCCCGCGCAGTCGCGGCACTGAGTCCGCGCTCCGCCCGACCCGCGTTGGCCAGCGGTGGCGGCGGGGTGTCATGCTCGTACCCATGGACCGGCGGGACGGGATGCGGGCGAGCGACGCCGACCGTGAGGCAGTGGCCGAACGGTTGCGGACGGCCCTGAACGAGGGCCGGCTGGACCTCGCCGAGTTCGACGAGCGCCTCCAACGGGTGTACGCGGCGAAGACGTACGGCGATCTTGGTGGCCTGTTGACCGATCTCCCGCCGGTGGCGGCCGCCGGATCGGCGCAGTTGGCTCCGCTCATCGGTGCCGGGTTGCCGGCGGAGCTGACCCCGGGCCCGGACGGTCGCTACCCGCACGCCACCCGCCGCTGGGTCACCAAACAGTGGGAGGGGTACGGCACTGCGGTGGGCATCACTACCGCGATCTGGGCGGTGATCTGTGTCATGTCCCAGGATCTGCTCTACTTCTGGCCGGGCTGGGTGGCCGGGCCGTGGGGTGCGGTGCTGGTCGTCACCACGTTGCTGGGTCTGATGAACGGCGAGCCGCAGCGGTGGACGGCCAAGCAGGCACAGCGGGAACTGGACAAGCAGGCCAGGTCCGAGCGGAAACGGATCGAACGGGAGCAGGGCCCGAGCGCCGCGTAGCGACGACACCGTACGGCTGAGAGCCGTAATCACCCGTGGTGTCGGGGTTTGTCGGATACACTGACCCCCGGCGACGCGCGGTTTGCTGTCCGCGTGACAACCCGCGTACACTGATAGATCGGCGCACAGCGTCCACTCCAGCGTGCCTGCTCTGCGCTTCGGCAGGCCGTTTCTGATCGAGTGACGGGCGGGTTGTCACGACCCGTGTCGCACCCGGCAGATGTCTGGAGCCGCGGCTGGCGCGGGCGTGTCGCAAGGTTGGCGGACCGGTTCCCGGTCGGCGGGCCTCGGCGGCGGTCCGCGAATGGTGTTGTGAGCCGATCCCGAGCAACCGACGTCAGGACAGCGGAGGACATGCCGAAAAAAGACGGGGCCATCGAGATCGAGGGCCGAGTGATCGAGCCACTCCCGAACGCCATGTTCCGGGTGGAGCTCGCCAACGGCCACAAGGTGCTGGCTCACATCAGCGGCAAGATGCGGCAGCACTACATCCGCATCCTGCCCGAGGACCGGGTCGTCGTCGAGCTCTCGCCGTACGACCTCACCCGCGGGCGGATCGTCTATCGCTACAAGTAACCACCTGACGGCGGCCGGGGCGTCCCGTGTCCGTCCTCAAGCCCGGTCCGCGCCTGCGGGCGGGGCGTCACTGGAAGTAAGGCACACCGTGAAGGTCAAGCCGAGCGTCAAGAGGATCTGCAACAAGTGCCGGGTGATCCGCCGGCACGGCCGGGTGATGGTGATCTGCACCGACCCCCGGCACAAGCAGCGCCAGGGCTGACCCCAGGGGCCGACCGGCAACCGCCGGGCCGGCGACGGGGCGGCTCAGGCGGCCGATCCGCACAACAGCACATGCTCGTCCCAGCCGCGAGCTACAGCGCGACACGTCGCTGTGCGACGCGGCCCAACCCCCGGTCGGAGGCCGGGGCCCGGCACGTCGACGGCCCGTACGGGTCGGCCGACCTGGGCAGCCGGGGTGGGGCGGGCTCAGACCTCCGCGCACACCATCTGAGGAGTACGCCCGCACATGGCACGTCTAGTCGGCGTCGATCTGCCCCGCGAAAAGCGGATGGAGATCGCGCTCACCTACATTTTCGGGATCGGCCGGACCCGTTCGATCGCCACGCTCGCCGCGACTGGCATCGACCCGAACAAGCGGGTCCGCGACCTCACCGACGAGGAGCTGGTCCAGCTCCGCGATCACATCGAGGCCAGCTTCAAGGTCGAAGGTGATCTGCGTCGTGAGGTCGCCGCAGACATCCGCCGCAAGGTGGAGATCGGCTGCTACGAGGGCATCCGGCACCGCCGCGGACTGCCCGTGCGCGGCCAGCGCACCCGGACCAACGCCCGGACCCGCAAGGGCCCGAAGCGGACCGTCGCCGGCAAGAAGAAGCCGGGCAAGAAGTAGTCCTGGCCGTCACCGGGTCCGACCGGATACCTCGATCGTCCAATAGGAGCGCAGAAAACTCATGCCACCGAAGGCTCGCGCTGGAGCCGCTGTCAAGAAGGTCCGGCGCAAGGAACGCAAGAACGTCGCCCACGGGCAGGCGCACATCAAGAGCACCTTCAACAACACCATCGTTTCGATCACCGACCCGACCGGCGCGGTGATCTCCTGGGCCTCCGCCGGCCAGGTCGGTTTCAAGGGCTCCCGCAAGTCGACTCCGTTCGCCGCGCAGCTGGCCGCCGAGGCGGCCGCCCGTCGGGCGATGGAGCACGGCATGCGCAAGGTCGACGTCTTCGTCAAGGGCCCCGGCTCCGGCCGGGAGACCGCCATCCGTTCGCTGCAGGCAGTCGGCCTGGAGGTCGGGCAGATCTCCGACGTCACGCCACAGCCGCACAACGGGTGCCGTCCGCCGAAGCGTCGCCGGGTCTGAGAGGTTAGGAAAAGATGGCTCGTTACACGGGTGCCGACTGCCGCCGTTGCCGGCGCGAGAAGATGAAGCTGTTCCTCAAGGGCAGCAAGTGCGACGGGCCGAAGTGCCCGTTCGAATCCCGGCCCTTCCCGCCCGGCCAGCACGGCCGTGGTCGGACCAAGGAGACCGAGTACCTCCTGCAGCTGCGGGAGAAGCAGAAGGCCCGCCGGGTGTACGGCGTGCTGGAGAAGCAGTTCCGCGGCTACTACGAGGAAGCAGTGGCCAAGCAGGCCAAGACCGGTGAGGTCCTGCTGCAGATCCTGGAGTCCCGGCTCGACAACGTCGTGTACCGCGCCGGCTACGCCAAGTCCCGGGACATGGCGCGCCAGTTGGTCAAGCACGGGCACTTCACGGTGAACGGCAAGAAGGTCGACATCCCCTCGTACCGCGTCAAGGAGCACGACATCGTCGAGGTCCGGACGAAGTCGAAGGAGCTGACCCCGTTCCTGGTCGCCCAGGGCGAGGCTGGTTCCAAGACCGTCCCGGCCTGGCTGGAGGCGATCCCCAGCCAGATGAAGATCCTCGTGCACTCGATGCCGGCGCGTCAGGTCATCGACACGCAGGTGCAGGAGCAGCTGATCGTCGAGCTCTACTCGAAGTGAGCCACCCCCGTCGGTGGGGGTCGCGGCCGGCACCGGCCGGCAGCGACCCCCACCGACGGGTGCACCACCGACGGGCGTCATATAGCGGTCGCCCCGACCCAAGGAGAAGTACGTGCTCATCAGCCAGCGGCCGACTCTGTCCGAGGAGTCGATCAGCGAGACCAGGTCCCTGTTCACCATCGAGCCGTTGGAGCCGGGTTTCGGCTACACGCTCGGCAACTCGCTGCGGCGTACCCTGCTCAGCTCCATCCCGGGTGCGGCGGTCACCAGCATCAAGATCGACGGCGTGCTGCACGAGTTCACCACGATCCCCGGTGTCAAGGAGGACGTGGTCGAGCTGGTCATGAACGTCAAGGAGCTCTGCGTCAGCTCCGAGCACGACGAGCCGGTCAGCATGTACCTGCGCAAGCAGGGCCCCGGCGACGTCACCGCCGGTGACATCCAGCCGCCGGCCGGTGTCTCGGTGCACAACCCCGATCTGAAGCTGGCCACCCTCAACGGCAAGGGCCGGCTCGACATGGAGCTGACCGTCGAGCGGGGCCGTGGCTACGTCACCGCCGCGCAGAACAAGCAGGCCGGTGCCGAGATCGGCCGGATCCCGGTCGACTCGATCTACTCGCCGGTGCTCAAGGTCACCTACCGGGTCGAGGCGACCCGGGTCGAGCAGCGGACCGACTTCGACCGGCTGATCATCGACGTCGAGACCAAGCCGTCGATCGGGCCGCGTACCGCGCTGGCCTCGGCCGGCTCCACCCTGGTCGAGCTCTTCGGCCTGGCCCGGGAGCTGGACGAGACCGCCGAGGGCATCGACATCGGGCCGTCGCCGCAGGACGCCCAGCTGGCCGCCGACCTGGCGCTGCCGATCGAGGAGCTGGACCTGACCGTACGGTCGTACAACTGCCTCAAGCGCGAGGGCATCAACAGCGTCGGCGAGCTGATCGGGCGGACCGAGGCGGACCTCCTCGATATAAGGAATTTCGGTCAGAAGTCGATCGACGAGGTCAAGATGAAGCTCGCCGGGATGGGGTTGGGCCTGAAGGACTCGGCACCCAACTTCGACCCGGCACACGTCGTGGACGCCTTCAGCGAAGCCGACTACGACACCGACGACTACCGCGAGACCGAGCAGCTGTAACACCGGCTGCCGCCACCACTGAGGAGCACCAACCATGCCCACGCCCACCAAGGGCCCCCGCCTCGGCGGCAGCCCCGCGCACGAGCGGATGATGCTGGCCAACCTGGCCACGTCGCTGTTCCGGCACGGCAAGATCAAGACCACCGAGACCAAGGCGAAGCGGCTGCGCCCCCTCGCGGAGCAGCTGATAACCAAGGCCAAGCGGGGCGACCTGCACTCGCGTCGTCGGGTGCTGACCGTCGTGCGGGACAAGGACGTGGTCTTCGAGCTGTTCGACCAGATCGCGCCCCGGTTCGCCAACCGTCCGGGTGGCTACACCCGGATCGTCAAGACCGGCCCGCGCAAGGGCGACAACGCCCCGATGGCGATCATCGAGCTGGTCGAGGAGCTGGTGGTGGCCGCCCCGACGCCGGCCAAGGCCGACCGCAGGGCCGCCGCCCAGCAGGACAAGGTCGAGGCACTCGCCGGAGGCGACGAGACCCCGGCCGCGCGCAGCGACGACCAGGACGCCGAGCCGCCGGTGTCGGCCTCCGGTGACACCGACACCGGTGCCACCCAGGACGCTCCGGCCGGCGAGGGCGAGAACAAGGCCTGAGTCCGACGAGCACACCCGGCGGGACCCGGCGCTGCGACAGCAGCGCCGGGTCCCGCTGTCTTGTCCACACCCGCGCAGCGCAGCAGGAGGTCCAGGTGCGGCAGGGGTACGTCCGTCTCCGGCTCGACGTCAGCTACGACGGCACCGACTTCTCCGGCTGGGCGGTGCAGCCGCAGCGGCGTACCGTCGCCGGGGAGCTGACCACCGCGCTCGACCGGGCGTTCGGGCCGGCCGTCGCGGTCGGGCTGACGGTGGCCGGGCGTACCGACGCCGGGGTGCACGCCACCGGCCAGGTCTGCCACCTCGACGTACCGGCCGAGGTCTGGGCCGAGCGGTCCAGCACGCTGCTGCGCCGGTTCGCCGGCACGCTGCCCCGCGACGTACGGGTGCGGGCGGTCACCGAGGTGCCGGCCGAGTTCGACGCCCGCTTCTCGGCGACCTTCCGGCGGTACGCCTACCGGGTCACCGACGCGCCGTACGGTGCCGAGCCGCTGCGCCGCCACGACACCCTCGCCTGGCCGCGTCCGCTGGAGGTGGCCGCGCTCAACGCCGCCGCCGCCCACCTGGTCGGCGAGCACGACTTCGCCGCGTACTGCCGCCGTAAGGAGCACGCCACCACGATCCGGCAGATCACCCGACTGGACTGGCACCGCGACGACACCGGCACGTTGATCGGCACCGTCATGGCGGACGCCTTCTGCCAGGCGATGGTGCGCAGCCTCGTCGGCGCGATGCTGTTCGTCGGTGACGGCCGGCGGCCGACCGACTGGCCGGGCGCGTTGCTGAGCCGGCGGGAACGGTCCAGTGAGGTCACCGTCGCCCCACCGCACGGGCTCACCCTGGTCGAGGTCGGCTATCCGGCCGATCCGGCCGGTTACGCCGACCGGGCCGCCGTCACCCGCCGGCTGCGGCTACCGACCGCCGTCGACTGACGGCTGGACCGCCCTTTTCTCCAGGACACCCGCCTGCAGGTGCAGTTGCAGCATGTCGAACAGGATCTGCCGGGCGTACGGATCGTCGGTGGGCACCGGTTCGCCGTCGGCGCGGGCGATCACGCAGTACATCAGGAAGTGGCCGAGGGAGTGCCAGCCGACCTGGGCGGAGGAGAGCGCGACGGCCTCCGTACCCTCGTCGGCGATCATGCCCTGGAAGCGTCCCTTCTCCTCGTCGACCAGCGGCTTGATCCGGGTGTGGGCCCATTCGGCGCCGGTGGCGTCGGCCAGGTTGAACACGCCCGTCGTGATCAGATACTCCCCGGTGGGGGAGCGCAGGGTGCCCCGGACGACCTGGTTGCAGCCGAGTTCGTCGAGCATCGGCCCGATGTCGCCGGCGACCGCCGCCCGGCACCGCGCTTCGACCTGGGTCTTCAACAGCTGGTACGGCGGTTCGGCGGGATCGATGACGATGTCGCCGGTCGGGAAGACCTCCTCCACCGTCAACGGCGCCGGGTCGACCTCGCGGGAGCTGATGTCGCGGGGCGCCGGGGTCGGGTCGCCGGGCTCGGCGACCCCGGCGGCGACCCGGCCGTTGCGTTCGTCGGCCACGATGAAGAACGAACTGAGGCCGCAGACGCCGAGCATCAGCAGGACGGACAGTCCGCTGATCACCACCTGCCACACCGTGGTCGACGACCACAGGCCGGGGCGTGCGGGGGCCGGGCCGGGCCGTGGTCGACGACCACCGGGTGGCAGGCGGTCGGCGGGTGCCGGCGTACGGGTGGGTCGTCGCCGGCCGGGCTGGTTGCGCAGTCGGGTCGGCCGACCCGGCCCGGCCGGCGGCATGGCGGGAATCAACTCGGTAGGCGGGTCACCCGGCCGGGCGCGGGGCGGGCCGGCGTACGGAGTCCGGGGCGGGCCGACCGGCCGGGGTGGTCGATGCCCCGCGCCGGATTCGTACCCGTACGTCATGTCGCACAGGGTAACGGACCGGGCGGGTAACACGCCGCTTGTCGGGACTGGCGTCAACTGAGTTTTCCGACAAACCGCCAGCGACGGGGGATGGGGTCCCGCGCCGCCGTCGGGCCGTCGGGCCGGGGTTGGGACAATGCGGCGGTGACCGGCGACCACTACTTCAGCCCGCAGCCCACCACCGCCGACGTCCGCTCGGAGATCGAGTTCTCGGTGGCCGGGCGGGACTACACGCTGACCGCCGCCGCCGGAGTCTTCTCCGCCGGTCGGCTCGACCCGGGCACCGCCGTCCTGCTGCGCAAGGCCGACCTGCCCGCGCCGACCGACCCCGGCCCCTTTCTCGACCTCGGCTGCGGGTACGGCCCGATCACCTGCGTGCTGGCCGACCACGCGCCGGCCGCCACGGTCCACGCGGTGGACGTCAACGCTCGCGCCCGGGAGCTCACCCTGGCCAACGCCGGCCGGGTCGGCGTCGCCGACCGGGTCCGGGTGGCCGACCCCGACTCCGTACCGCAGGGGATCAGCTTCACCCAGCTGTGGTCCAACCCACCGATCCGGGTCGGCAAGGCGGAACTGCACGCCCTGCTCGCCCGCTGGCTGCCCCGACTCGCCCCGGACGGCGTCGGCTGGCTGGTCATCGCCCGCTACCTGGGCGGCGACTCGGTGCAGCAGTGGCTGCGGGAGCAGGGTTGGCAGGTCGATCGGCACGCCAGCCAGAAGGGCTACCGGGTGTTGCGGGTCACCCATCGCGTGCACTGACCGCCATCCCTTCCGGGCCGGCGGCGTGGAATCTCAGCTGCCGGCGGCCGGCCCGATCAGGCACCATGCCGAGGTGGGATATGTGGACGTGGCCGCGGTGGGGCACACCCTGCCGGACGGTCGGCAACTGTTCGCCGACGTGTCGTTCCGGGTCGGTGAGGGTGCCAAGGTCGCCCTGGTCGGCCCGAACGGCGCCGGCAAGACGACGCTGCTGCGGATGGTCGCCGGTGACCTGCCGGTGGCCACCGGATCGGTTGCCCGGGCCGGAGGGCTCGGTGTGATGCGGCAGTTCATCGGCATGATCGGCGACGACCGTACCCTTGCCGACCTGGCGCTTTCGCTGGCCCCGCCGCCGCTGCGGGCCGCCGGCGAGCGGCTCGCAGCCGCCGAACGGGCCGTGCACGCCGCGGAGGCCGCGAACTCCGCCGCCGCCGAGAAGACCCAGATCGGGTACGCCAACGCCCTCGCCGCCTGGGGCGAGGCCGGCGGCTACGAGGCCGAGGTCGTCTTCGACACCGTGGCCACCGCAGTGCTGGACCTGCCGTGGGACCGGGTGCGGGACCGTCCCGTCCGGACCCTCTCCGGTGGACAGCAGAAACGGTTCGCGTTGGAACTGCTGCTGCGTGGCACCGACGAGGTGCTGCTGCTCGACGAGCCGGACAACTTCCTCGACGTACCCGGGAAACGGTGGCTGGAGCAGCGGCTGCGCGAGTCGACCAAGTCGGTCCTCTACGTCTCGCACGACCGGGAGTTGCTGGCCCAGACCGCCGACCGGGTCGTCGCCGTCGAGGGCGGCTCCGCCTGGACCCACCCGGGTGGCTTCGCCAGCTGGCACTCCGCGCGCGCCGCCCGGCACGCCCGGCTTGAGGAGCAGCGTCGCCGGTGGGACGAGGAGCACGAGAAGCTTCGCGAGCTGATGCTGATGTACAAGCAGAAGGCGGCGTACAACGACGGGCTGGCCTCGCGCTACCAGGCCGCGCAGACCCGGCTGCGCAAGTTCGAGGAGGCCGGCCCGCCGCCGCTGCCGCCGAAGGACCAGTCGCTGCGCATGCGCCTGTCCGGTGGCCGGACCGGCAAACGGGCGGTGATCTGCGAGCAGCTGGAGCTCGACGGGTTGACGTACCCGTTCGACCTGGAGATCTGGTACGGCGACCGGGTCGCGGTGCTCGGTGCCAACGGCACCGGCAAGTCGCACTTCCTGCGGCTGCTGGCCCGGGGCGGCACCGACCCGGACCCGGCGGCCGGCCCGATCGCCGGCGCGACGCTCGCCCCGGTGGCCCACGACGGGATGGTCCGGCTCGGTGCCCGGGTGCGTCCCGGCCACTTCTCGCAGACCCACGACCGGCCGGAACTGCTCGATCAGACCCTCGCCGACGTGCTGTGGCGCGGCGACGACCACCGGGCCGGGATGGACCGGCACGCGGCGATGGGCGTGCTGTCCCGCTACGACCTGGCCGGGCAGGGCGATCAGCGGTTCGGCACCCTCTCCGGCGGCCAGCAGGCCCGCTTCCTGGTGTTGCTGCTGGAGCTGTCCGGGGCGACCCTGCTGCTGCTCGACGAGCCGACCGACAACCTCGACCTGGCCTCGGCCGAGGCGCTGGAGGAAGGGCTCAAGGCTTTCGAGGGTACGGTGATCGCGGTCACCCACGACCGCTGGTTCACCCGGTCGTTCGACCGGTTCGTGCTGTTCCAGGGCGACGGCGAGGTGGTCGAGGTCCCCGAGCCGGTCTGGGACGTACGCTGACCGTCGTAGGCTGGCCGACATGGCTGAGATGATCTACCGCCGGTTGGGCGACTCCGGGCTGATGGTGTCGGCGGTCGGGGTCGGCTGCAACAACTTCGGCCGCAAGCTCGACGCCGCCGGCACCCGCGCGGTGGTCGACGCCGCCCTCGACGCCGGGATCACCCTGTTCGACACCGCCGACATCTACGGCACCCCGCAGGGCGGTTCCGAAGAGCAGCTCGGGGCGGCGCTGCGTGGCCGCCGCGACGAGGTGGTGCTGGCCACCAAGTTCGGCATGGACATGGCCGGGCGCAACGGCGTCGACCACGGGGTACGCGGGTCGCGGCGGTACATCGTGCGGGCCGTCGAAGCGTCGCTGCGCCGACTCGGCACCGACCACATCGACCTGTACCAGTTTCACGAGCCGGACCCGGTCACCCCGATCGAGGAGACCCTGCAGGCCCTGGACGACCTGGTACGCGGCGGCAAGGTCCGCTATGTCGGCTGCTCCAACTTCGCCGGCTGGCAGATCGCCGACGCGGCGTGGATCGCGCGCACCGGTGGGCTGTCGCCGTTCGTCAGCGCGCAGAACGAGTACAACCTGCTGGACCGGCGGGTGGAGCAGGAAGTGGTGCCGGCCTGTCAGCGTTTCGGCCTGGGGCTGCTGCCGTACTTCCCGCTCGCCGACGGGCTGCTGACCGGCAAGTACCGCAGGTCCGAGGCGCCGCCGGCGGGCAGCCGGCTGGCCGGCGACGGCAGCCGGTACGCCGCCCGGCTCGCCGGGGCACCGTGGGACGTCATCGAGGCACTCGACGCGTACGCCGCGAAGCGGGACCTGCCGCTGCTCGCCGTCGCGATCGGCGGCCTGGCCGCCCAACCGGCGGTGGCGTCGGTGATCGCCGGGGCGACCACTCCCGAGCAGGTACGGGCGAACGCCGCCGCCGGGTCGTGGCGGCCGGACGCCGACGACCTCGCCGAGTTGCGCGCGATCCTGCCGGAGCCCGCCGGCCCCGGCGGCTCGCTGAGCTGACCGCCACTGAATCCACAAGATCATGTGAGGCTCAGATACCCTACGTCGCGCTCGTAAGGTATCTGAGCCTCACATGATTTTGTCTCCTCGGCTGGACTTCCGCCGATGATCAGGTAACTGCATTGCGTGGAGTGGAGACCGGCTGCGGATCGCGGCGCTTTATGCCACTTCGCGGGCCGGCCGTCAGTCGATGATCAATTAGCAGTCGACAACGCTGTCGTGGTGTCGTGGTAGAGATATGTCAACTGTCGAGCGACTGTCGTCTGTCGATCAACCTGTCGTCGGTGAGTGGCATATCAGGAGGTAGCAACGTGCCCGCAGCATTGTTGAACTCGTCGGTGCCCCGCCGGCAGCTTGGTCGGGAGCTGCGTCGGCTGCGTGAGCGGCTGGCCGGGGTGCCGCAGACCACGGCGGCCCGGGAGTTGGAGTGGTCGGCGACCAAGCTGCTGCGGATGGAGCGGGGCGAGGTGCCGATCCGCGCCGAGGATGTCGTGCTGCTCTGCGAGCTGTACGGCGCGGATCTGAAGACCATCGAGGCGTTGGCCGCGCTGGCTCCGAAGACCAAGGAGAAGGGCTGGTGGCACGACTACGCCAGCATCCCTTCCTGGTTCGAGCTGTTCATCGGTTTGGAGGAGGCAGCTGCCCACCTCCGCGAATTCCATACCGAGCTCGTCTCCGGCGTGCTGCAGACCCGCGAGTATGCAACTGCGGTGTTCAGCATGAATCAGGACGAAGTGCCTGCGGAGGAGATCGAGCGCAGGGTCGAGATGCGGATGCGTCGCGCGCGGTTGCTGACCCGGATGGAGCCCTACCTGCCCAGGTTCGACATCGTGCTCGACGAAGCGATCCTGCGTCGACCGATCGGCAGCGGTCAGATCATGGCCGGGCAGCTGCGTCGGCTGGCTCAGGCCGGGGAGCAGCCGAACATTTCGATCCGGGTGCTGCCGTTCAGTGCCGGGCTGCACGCCGGCCTGATGGCGCACGGTTCGTTCACTCTTCTCGATTTTCCAGAAGGGAACGAGCCGACGACCGTCTACGTGGAGGAGTTGACCGGGGCTTTGTTCCTCGATCGGCCGGATGAGGCTGAGCGGTACGCTTGGACCTTCACCGACATCGCTGGCCGGGCGCTGAGCGAGCAGGCCAGTCGTGACCTCTTCTGGCAGACCGCGAAGGAGTACGAGTCGTGATCGATCTTTCCGGCGCTAGCTGGCGCAAGAGCAGCCGATCGAACAACCAGGGTCAGTGCGTCGAGGTGGCTGACGGGCTGGGTGGGGTCGTCGGGGTGCGGGACTCGAAGGATCCGGCTGGTCCGGTGCTGGTGGTCACCCCGGCGAACTGGTCGGCGTTCGTCGCCGCCGCGAAGGCGGGCACCCTCGCCGATTCGCTGAGCTGAACCCCACTGTCCAGGCGCGCGTCGGCGTCGTCAGCCCGGTCTCGGGACATCTACTGCTTCCTGATGATATTCCTCTGAGGAATAATTATGGGTCTTGTGTTGTTTGTGTGGGTCGGTTCTGGATCGTCATCTGGGTAGTTGTGGTCGGTGGCCGCCGAGGCTGAGCATGGCGAGGGCGATCAGTGCGTGGGGTGAGTGGAAGCCGAACGCGATCCGGGTGATCAGCCGGATCTTGGCGTTGACTGACTCGATGAGTCCGTTGGACAGTTGGTGTTCGATCGCGGCGCGGATCGTGTCGCGGTGGCGTGTGATCCGGCGTTGGAGTTCGACGAAGGCGTCGATACGGCTGCGGCGGGCCCACTCGATCCACCTGTCGAGGGCTTCGAGTGCCGCTGCCGGGCTGTCCTTGGCCATGGCGAACACGGCGCGGAGGCCTTCCTTGAGGGCCCAGGCCCGGTACAGCTGGGGCTGGGTCCTGGCGATCCAGTCGAGTTTTGCCTTCTGTGCCTCGGTGAGGTTGTCCGGGTTCTTCCACAGGGCCCACCGTGCGTTCTTGAGTGTGCGGGCGTCGCCCCGGGCGGTGTTGCGTCGGCCGGTGCCGCGTCCGGCGGCCTGGTTCCACGCCTGTCGGCGTACCAGGTCCAGCGCTTCGGTGGCCCAGGCCACGACGTGGAACGGGTCGGCGCACCGCACCGCCTGCGGGCAGCGGCGGGTGACGACCTTCGCGATCGTGTCGGCGCCGTCGGCGGACACGTGGGTGATGGCCGCGGCGCGCTGCTCACCGAGCTGGTCGAAGAAGGCGTGCAACGTCGCGGCGTCCTTGCCCGGCGCGGCCCACACCAGTCGGCCGGTGTCGTGGTCGACCACGACGGTCAGGTACCGGTGACCCTTCTTGTAGGCGATCTCGTCGATGCCGATCCGACGCAGCCCGGCGAACCGGTCGGTGACCTCGCCGGTGTCGGCCCATACCCTGGCCACGATCGCCCCGACGGTGCGCCAACCGACGCGCATCAGCTGACACACCGTCGATTTCGCGGTGCGCACCGCCAGCCACGCCACGGTGGCGTCGAACGCCCGGGTGTGTCCGGCGTTGTGACGCGCCCACGGCACCGCCGCGACCACCACGCCGTGCTCGGCGCAGGACACCCGTGGCGCGTCGGCCTCGACGACCGCCCTGACCGTGCCCAGATCCAGAGCCCGCCACCGCCGCCGCCCGTGACCGGCGTCGAAACCCGGACACCGCCGGCCGCAGTACGGACACCGCCGCCGCGCCCCTCTACGCACCCGTACATGGACCACCAACAACGCGTCTTCGTCGTCGAACTCGACGTCCTCCACCACCGCCCGCTCGACGCCGAGCAGAGCAGCCCATACGCTGACAGAACGCACGCCGTTCCCCGCCTTTCCCAGTTCTGACCTTCGACAAGCCAGAACCTAGGCAGGGCAACGGCGTGCGCCACCAACGCCGCGCCGAACCACCCACAGACACAACACAAGATCCATAATTATTCCTCAGAGGAATATCGCTGGGATCCGTACCTGCTCTGGGTGAGGAGAGGCTGGCTCCCGCCGGTCAGCCACGACCACGACCGCAGTGAGCCTGGTCACGGCCAACAGTGGGGCGAGGGCGGCAGACCGAAGGTTGCCTCGGATTGGCCCTTGGCGGATCGACGAGACCGTCGTACGGTAACAGGCAAGTAACCCACGGGAGCCCGGTGCACCGGGCTGAGAGGGAGGCTGACGCGGCCTCCGACCGTCGAACCTGATCCGGGTAATGCCGGCGCAGGGAGGAGCGTTGCCGTGCCGTCCCTTGGGCGACTGCATCTGATCACCGACACCCGACCCGGGCGCGACCCGCTCGGCGTACTGCGGGCGGCACTCGCTGCCGCGCGGTCCGCCGACGCCACCGCCGACCTGGTCGTGCAGGTGCGCGTCGAGGACGACATGTCCGACCGGGACGCCTACGAGTTCACCGTCCGCGCGGTCGCCGAATGCACCGCGTACCAGGTGACCTGCCTGGTCAACGACCGGTTGCACATCGCGCTCGCCACCGGCGCGGCCGGCGCGCACGTCGGCGCGGCGGACCTGCCGGTCGACGCCGCCCGGCGGGTGCTCGGGCCGGCCGCGATCCTGGGTGCCACCGCCCGCGACCCGGCCACCGGGCAGGCGGCGGTCGCCGCCGGGGCGACGTACCTGGGGGTCGGGCCGTGCCACGCCACCGGGACCAAGACCGGGCTGCCCGACCCGATCGGGCCGGCCGGGCTGGCCGCCGTCGCCGCCGCGGTCGACGTACCAGTGATCGCGATCGCCGGGGTCACCGTGGACCGGGTCGCGCACCTGCTGGCCGCCGGGGCGCACGGGGTCGCGGTGGTCGGCGCGATCGCGGCCGCCGCCGACCCGGGCCGGGCCACGGCCGAACTGCTGACAGCGGTACGGCAGCGGCCGACCGCCGCCGCCGACGGAGCGCCGGCATGACGGCGACAGGCAGCGGACACGCCAACGGCCGGGCCGATGTGGCGGTGGTCGGCGGCGGGCCGATCGGCATGGGCATCGCCTGGCGGTGCGCGCAGCGTGGACTGCGTACCGTGCTGCACGACCCGGCACCCGGGTCCGGGGCGTCGTCGGTGGCCGCCGGGATGCTCGCCCCGGTCGCCGAGTCGCACTTCGGCGAGGCGGAGCTGACCCGGCTGCTGGTCGACTCGGCGGCCCGCTGGCCGGCGTTCGCCGCCGAGCTGACCGCCGTCACCGGCCAGGACATCGGCTACCGCACCGACGGCACCCTGGTCGTCACCCTCACCGGCGACGACCAGCGGGAGGCGCACCGGCTCTGGGCGTACCAGCAGAGCCTGGACCTGCCGATCACGCTGCTGCGCGCCACGGCGCTGCGCGAGCGCGAACCGGCGCTGGCCCCGAGGGCACGCGGCGGGGCACTGATGCCCGACGACCACCAGGTCGACCCGCGTCGGCTGGTCGCGGCGTTGGACACCGCGCTGGACCGCGCCGGGGTCACCGTGGTCCCGCAGCCGGTCACCGACGTTTCCACACTGGACGCGCAAGTGGTCGTCGTCGCGGCCGGCTGCGGTTCGGCGACGCTCACCGGGCTGCCGATCCGGCCGGTCAAAGGCCAGATCCTGCGGCTGCGGGCACCCGCCGGCGCCGTCGGGTTCCGGCACGTGATCCGGGGGTACGCCGACGGCCGGCACGTCTACCTGGTGCCGCGCGGCGACGGTGAGGTGGTCGTCGGTGCCACCGTCGAGGAACGCGGCGACACCACCGTCACCGCCGGAGCGGTGCTGGAGCTGCTGCGCGCCGCCGCCGACCTGCTGCCGGAGATCGCCGAGTACGAGCTGGTCGAGGCGCGGGCAGCGGCCCGGCCCGGTACACCGGACAACGCGCCGCTGCTCGGCTGGCACCGAATGCCAGGGGACGGAAGGCGGGTGCTGGTGGCGACCGGGCATCACCGGCACGGCATCGTGCTGACCCCGGTGACCGCCGACCTGATCGCCGACCTGGCCGCCGGTGCCGACCCGGATCCGGTGCTGGCACCGTTCCAACCGGGCCGGTTCACCGCCGCGACCAGGGAGAACGCGAGGGAGAAGGAGCCATGGAGCTGATCGTGAACGGCGCGCCGGTGACCACGCCGACCGGTGCCACGCTCGCCGACGTCGTCCGTACGGTCACCGACGCCGACCGGGGCGTCGCCGTCGCCATCAACGGTGAGGTGGTGCCGCGCAGCGGCTGGCCGGCCGAGCAGCTGTGCGACGGCGACCGGGTCGAGGTGCTCATCGCGGCCCAGGGCGGGTGAGCCGGATGCCGTTCACCGTCGCCGGGCACAGCTTCGACTCCCGGCTGATCCTCGGCACCGGCGGCGCCGCCAACCTGCACATCCTGGAGCAGGCGATCGCCGCCAGCGGCACCGGGTTGGTCACCGTCGCACTGCGCCGGGTGGACAGCGCCGCCACCATGCACGGCGGGCTGCTCGACCTGCTGGAACGCTGCGGCGTACGGCTGTTGCCGAACACGGCCGGCTGCTACACCGCCACCGAGGCGGTGAAGGTGGCCCACCTGGCCCGCGAGGCGTTCGACACCGACTGGGTGAAGCTGGAGGTCATCGGCGACGAACGGACCCTGCTACCGGACGGCGCCGAGCTGCTGCGCGCCGCCGAGCAGCTGGTCGACGAGGGTTTCACCGTGCTGCCGTACACCACCGACGATCCGGTGCTGGCCCGGCGGCTGGCCGACGTCGGCTGCGCGGCGGTGATGCCGGCCGGCGCGCCGATCGGCTCCGGCCTGGGCATCCTCAACCCGCACCACATCCGACTGATCCGTCAGTCGGTCGACATCCCGGTGATCCTGGACGCCGGGGTCGGCACCGCCTCCGACGCCGCGCTCGCCATGGAGCTGGGCTGCGACGCGGTGCTGTTGGCCAGCGCGGTGACCCGGGCAGCCGACCCGGTGGCGATGGCCACCGCGATGCGGTACGCCATCGACGCCGGCCGGCTGGCGGCCCGCGCCGGCCGGATCCCGAAACGGTTCCACGCGTTGGCGTCCACCCCGGACGAGGGGCGGCCCGAGCTGTGAACGGGATTCTGCTGCTCACCGACCGCCGGCAGGCGACCCGGCCGCTGCCGGAGGTGGTGGCGGCGGCGGTCGCCGGTGGCGTCCGGCAGGTCGTGCTACGGGAACGCGACCTGCTCCGGGCGCAGCGCGCCGCGCTGGCCGACCGGCTGCGCGCCCTGCTCGCCCCGGTCGCCGGCACCCTGATCGTCGCCGGTCCGGACCCGCTCGGCGGTGACGCCGTGCACCTGAGCGCCGCCGGACCGTACCCCCCGCCGGGTCACGGGCTGGTCGGGCGCTCCTGCCACGACGAGGCCGAACTCGGCCGACTGACCACGGAGGACTACGTGACGGTGTCACCGGTGTTCGCGACCGCGTCCAAGCCCGGCTACGGGCCGGCACTCGGCCCGACCGGACTTGCCCGCCTGGCCCGCCGGGCCGGCCGGCCGGTGGTCGCGCTCGCCGGGGTGGCCACGGCGGAGCAGGTCGCCACCTGCCGGGCGGCCGGTGCCGCAGGGGTGGCGGTGATGGGCGCGGTGATGCGTGCCGCCGATCCGGCGGCCGTGGTCCGCGAGCTGACCGCCGGGTTGCTGCCGGCCGAGGTGAGCTGCTGATGGCCGCCGACCGAAGCACTCCGGTCGTGGCGATGACGATCGCCGGATCCGACTCCGGCGGCGGCGCCGGCATCCAGGCCGACCTGAAGGTCTTCGCCGCGCTCGGCGTCCACGGCACCAGCGCGGTCACCGCGGTGACCGCGCAGAACACCACCGGGGTCACCAGCGTCCACCAACTGCCGGCGAGTCAGGTGCTGGCCCAGATCGAGGCGGTCCGCGCCGACCTGCCGGTGGCCGCGGTCAAGACCGGCATGCTCGGTACGGCGCGGGTCGCCGGGGCGGTCGCCGCCCTGGCCCGGGCGGGGGATCTGCCGAACCTGGTCGTCGATCCGGTGCTGGTCTCCACCAGCGGGCACCGGCTCGGGGTGGTCGGGGCGGTGGAGCGGCTGCTGCCGTACGCCCTGGTGGCGACGCCGAACCGGGCGGAGGCGTCGGCGCTGGTCGGCTGGCCGGTGCGGACACCCGATGAGATGGCGCGGGCGGCGGCCGAGCTGGTCGCCGGCGGGCCGAGGTTCGTGGTGGTCACCGGCGGCGACCCGGACGGTACGTCGACCGACCCGGCGGCGGTCGACGTGGTCGCGACGGCACCGGACCCGGCGGCAGGTGCCGGTGTCGCCGGTGACAGCTGGCAGCTGGCCGGTGAGCGGCTGGCCACCCGCAACACCCACGGCACCGGCTGCAGTTTCGCGGCGGCGGTCGCCGCCCGGCTGGCCCTCGGCGACGACGTACCGGCCGCGTTGGACGTCGCCAAGGGGTACGTCGCGGGGGCGTTGGCCGGGGCAGCGCACTGGCGGCTGGGTGCCGGGCACGGCCCGGTCGACCACTTCGGCTGGTCCCGCCAGCCGCTGTCCATCTGAAGTCGGCACCCCACCGAAGTCGGCACATATCTGAAGGAGGCCCGCCGATGCAGGCTCGTCGAAAGGTGTACGTGCAAGGACCGCGACCGGACATCCAGGTGCCGTTCGCCGAGGTGACCCTGGCGGGCGACAACCCGCCGGTGCGGCTCTACGACACGTCCGGCCCGGGGTCGGACCCGCAGGTCGGGTTGCCGCCGCTGCGCGGACCGTGGATCGCGCAGCGTGGTGACGTGGCTCCGGCACGCGGGGCCGGCACCCCGCTGGCGGGCGCGGACGGGCGTCGGCCGACCCAGTTGGCGTACGCCCGGGCCGGGACCGTCACCCCGGAGATGGAGTTCGTCGCGGTGCGCGAGAACCTTCCGGTCGAGGTGGTACGGGAGGAGATCGCCGCCGGTCGCGCGGTGCTGCCGGCCAACGTCAACCACCCGGAGTCCGAGCCGATGATCATCGGTAGTCGGTTCCTGGTGAAGGTGAACGCCAACATCGGCACCTCGGCGGTCTCGTCGTCGGTGGCCGAGGAGGTGGAGAAGCTGACCTGGGCCACCCGGTGGGGTGCGGACACGGTGATGGACCTGTCCACCGGCAAGCGGATCCACGAGACCCGCGAGGCGATCGTGCGCAACTCGGCGGTGCCGATCGGTACGGTGCCGATCTACCAGGCGTTGGAGAAGGTCGGTGGGGATCCGGTCAAGCTGAGCTGGGACGTGTTCCGGGACACCGTGATCGAGCAGGCCGAGCAGGGCGTCGACTACATGACGGTGCACGCCGGGGTGCTGCTGCCGTACGTGCCGTTGGCGGTCGACCGGGTCACCGGGATCGTCTCCCGGGGCGGGTCGATCATGGCCGCCTGGTGTCTGGCGCACCACGAGGAGAACTTCCTCTACACGCACTTCGCGGAGCTGTGCGAGATCCTGGCCCGCTACGACGTGACCTTCTCGCTGGGTGACGGGCTGCGACCCGGTTCGATCGCCGACGCCAACGACGCCGCCCAGTTCGCCGAGCTGCGGACGTTGGGCGAGTTGACCAGCGTCGCCTGGGAGCACGACGTGCAGGTGATGATCGAAGGCCCCGGCCATGTGCCGATGCACAAGATCAAGGAGAACGTGGACCTGCAGCAGGAACTGTGCCACCAGGCGCCGTTCTACACGCTCGGCCCGCTGACCACCGACATCGCGCCGGCATACGACCACATCACCTCGGCGATCGGCGCGGCGATGATCGGCATGTTCGGCACCGCGATGCTCTGCTACGTCACGCCGAAGGAGCATCTGGGGCTGCCGGACCGCGACGACGTGAAGGCCGGAGTGATCGCGTACAAGATCGCGGCGCACGCCGCCGACCTGGCCAAGGGGCATCCGGGGGCGCAGGCCTGGGACGACGCGTTGTCCAAGGCCCGGTTCGAGTTCCGCTGGGAGGACCAGTTCAACCTGTCGCTGGACCCGGAGACGGCCCGGTCGTACCACGACGCCACGCTGCCGGCCGAGCCGGCGAAGTCGGCGCACTTCTGCTCGATGTGCGGACCGAAGTTCTGCTCGATGAAGATTACGCAGGATCTGAAGGAGTACGCCCAGCAGGGCATGAGGGACAAGTCGGACGAGTTCGTCGCCGCTGGTGGGCGGGTCTACCTGCCGCTGGCCTGATCATCCGCGCCGCCGCTGCGGGACCGGCCATCCGGGCGGCGGCTCGGTCGGCGCAGCTCACTGACCCAGTCGACGTGCTCTGCCTCCTCGTCGGTCAGTGCCGGTGGCGGAGGACGGCGGGCCCGGCCGAACCGGGGCCGGGGGATCCGGCTGGTCCGCGTCGGGCCCACACCCACGCCGGGGTCGGCGGCTGGTGCCGGGGTCACCGAGGCCGGGGTCACCGGAGCCGGGGCCACCGGCGGCGGGGCGACCGGGGTGGTGGCCACCGGCGGCGGAGCGACCGGTCGGGGCACCGGCCGGGCGGTCGTCGCCGGCACCGGAGCCGGCGCCGGCCCGCTGGCGGCGGCGACCGGTGACGGGGTGACGCGGGGTGTCACGGCGACCGGCGCCGGCGCCGGCCGGTTGCCCGGATGCTGTCGGGCGGCTGCCGGGGCGACCCCCGGCTCCGGCCCGGCCGCGACCACCGGCGCGACCACCGGCGGTGGCACGGCCTTTGCCGGCACGGCCTTTGCCGGCACGGCCGGCGACGGGCCGGGTGCCGGCGCCGCCACCGGCGCTGCTGATGCCGGCACCGGTGCCGGTGCTGCTGACTCCGGTGCGGGTGCTGATGTGGATGGAGGTGCGGTGCGGGCCGCCGACCGTGGCCGCCGTACCCCCGTGGTGACGATCGACCCGAGCGCCCCGGCGGCGACCGCCAGCAGCGCCGCCCAGTACGGGTCGTCCTGGTAGCGCCCGCCCTGGCCGGCGCCGGCGATCAGGTAGGCGGCGTTGACCACCGCCGGGCCGAGCATCCCGGCCACCGCGCCGGCGAACACCGGCTGGTGCCGCCACCGGAACCAGCCGCTGACCGCCACCGCGATCGCCAGCGCCAATGCCGGCAGCAGCACCAGTGCCCGGGTGCCGGCCCCGGTCGGGTCGAGCCCGGCCGGGTCGAACACCCCGAGCCGGATCTCGGCGACCGGATCGCCGGCCCGCAGCACCGGTGCCACCGACCCGATCGCCAGCAGCCACAGCGCCCCGGTGACGAGCAGCAGATTCCACCGCAGCACCGGGTGGGCCGATGCGGCGACGGCCGCCAGGACGCCCACCGCCGCCCCGACCCCACCGGTCAGCGCGACGGCCAGCACCGGCTGCTCCGGGCCGACGGCCGCCCGGGCCGGCAGGGCCGACAACCCGACGACCGCGATCGCCGCGCCGGCGGCGGCGACCAGTGCGAAGACCATCGAACGGGCGAGGCCGTACGCCCTCGTGCGACCTGCCCCGGCGCGGTGCCGGGCCGGGTGACCGGCGGCGATCCGCTGCCCGGCGTACGCCCCGACGGCGGTGGCGACCGCGGCGAACCAGGCCAGCCAGGTCAGCTGCGCCGGCCAGCGGTCGACGGCCGGGCCGGTGAAGTCGCGTGGCAGCCGTACCAGCTCGAGACCGTAACCGGCACCGAGCTGAACCGCGCCGACGACGGCCGCACCGGCGAACGCCGCGCCGAGCGACTTGAGCCAGGTCCGCAACGCCATGCCGGGAGGCTACGGCGGGCGGCCCCTACTGTCGACCGCAGCGCCGGCCGGTGCACCCGGCGGGCTCCACCTCAGCTCAGCTGCGGCAGCACCTCGGCGGCGACCAGCTCGAGGTGGTCCAGGTCGGCCAGGTCGATGAAGCGCAGGTGCACCCGGCTCGTGCCGATCGCGGCGAACTCGCCGATCCGGTCCACCAGCTGTGCCGGGGAGCCGACCACCGGATCCTCCGGCGGCAGCGCGCTCTTCTCGTGCAGCGGCGCGGCCCGGCGGGCGGCTTCGGCGTCGGTGCGGCCGATCGCGATGACGATGCCGGCCGACAGGGTCAGCGGCGGCCGGTCCTGCTCGGTACGCCCGGTCCGGTGGCAGGCCTCGATCACCCGTTCGTACGCGGCCGCCGTCTCGGGCACCGATTTGAACGGCATGTTGAACTCGTCGGCGAACCGGGCGGCCAGCTCCGGGGTGCGTTTCGGGCCCCGCCCACCGACGATGATCGGTGGGCCGGGCACCTGCACCGGCTTTGGCAGCGCCGGCGCGTCGACCAGCTGGTAGTGGTCGCCGTAGAAGCTGTACGTGTCGCCGACCGGGGTCCGCCACAGCCCGGTGATCACCTCGAGCTGCTCGGCGAGCCGGTCGAACCGTTCGCCGACCGGCGGGAACGGCAGCCCGTACGAGGTGTGCTCGCGGGCGTACCAGCCGGCGCCGATGCCGAGATCGACCCGGCCGCCGCTCATCTGGTCGACCTGGGCGACCATCACCGCCAGCGGGCCGGGCAGCCGGAACGTGGCCGAGGTGACCAGGGTGCCGAGCCGGATCCGGGTCGTCTCGCGGGCCAGCGCGGCCAGCGTCAGCCAGGCGTCGGTCGGGCCTGGCAGGGCGAGCTGCTCACCCATCGACTGGTAGTGGTCGGCCCGCAGGTAGCCCTCGAAGCCGGACTCCTCGGCGAGCCGGGCCAGCCGCAGCTGGTCGTCGTAGCTGGCACCACGGTGCGGTTCGGTGAACACGCTGACCCGCATGGTCACTCTCCTCCGATCCCGGCCGACGCCGGGGATTCCCGTTCCATCAGGACCTCGTGCAGGTCGGCGCTGCACCGCGCGACGTCCTCGGTGTGCGCGTTGCGCCCCAGGCTGCGTGGGCGCGGGATGTCGATCGGCACGATCTTGCGGATCCGCCCCGGTCGGGGGCTGAGCACGACGACCCGGTCGGCGAGCAGGACCGCCTCGTCGATCGAATGGGTGACGAAGACGATGGTGGCCGCGCGTTCCATGTGGATGCGCTGCAGCTCGACCGACAACTCCTCCCGGGTGAGGGCGTCCAGGGCGGAGAACGGCTCGTCCATCAGCATGACCCGCGGCTCGGTGATCAGCGAGCGGCACAGCGACACCCGTTGCTGCATGCCGCCGGAGAGCTCGTGCGGCAGTCGCTTCTCGAATCCGGTCAGGCCGACCAGGTCGAGCAGCTCCAGTGCCCTGGCCCGGTGCTGGGCGCGGCGCAGCCCGAAGATCTCCACCGGCAGCAGGACGTTGTCCAGCACCGACCGCCAGGGCAGCAGTGCCGGGCGTTGGAACAGCATCGCGATGTCGCGGCGGGCCTTGACCACCCGCTGCCCGCCGACGGTGACGGTGCCGGCGGTCGTCGGCAGCAGCCCGGCGATCAGCCGCAGCAGGGTGGACTTGCCGCAGCCGGAGCGGCCGACGACCGCGACGAACTCGCCGGCGGCGACCGACAGGTCGATGCCCTGCAGGGCTTCCACTGTGCCGGACCGGCCGGTGAACGTGCGCCCGACGCCACTGAGCTCGATCATGCGGCCGGCTGCTCCCTCGTCCAGAGTCGATCAACAGCCGGGACAGAGTATCCGGATCATGCCGACGACGCACTACCCGTACGGTAAACACTTTTACTGCCGGTCGGGCATCCACACTGACCGCCTGTCGCATTGGTCAGCATTCCCTCGTACTCTGTTGCCCGCGAAGATTCCCGACGCGACCGCGGCGCCCCGTCCGGCCCCCACCGGTCAGACGCCGCGCCGGACCAACTACCCCCTCTGGTTGGCGCTGCGACCTGCGGGTCGTCGACCAACCATCCGGGTTGGAAAGGACACACCCTCATGACAAGGCTCACCCGAACGATCGCCGCAACCGCCATGGCCGCGGCCCTCGCGGTCACCGGCGCATGTAGCGCGGACGACGGTGACGAGGCCTCAGGCGGCGGCGCCGAGGAAGTGAAGAAAGTGACGTACCTCACTTCCTTCGGCAACTTCGGCCGTGATTCGTACGCCTGGGTCGCCAAGGACAAAGGCTTCTTCACCGAGGCCGGATTCGATGTGGAGATCAAGCCCGGTGCCGGCACCGGCGACAACATCAAGACCGTCGTCGCCGGACAGGCCCACTTCACCCCGATCGACCTGACCGGTGGCCTGTTGCAGTTCGGCAACGGACAGGCCAAGGACTTCGTCGTCGTCGCCGGCATCCAGCAACGCACCATGGCGGCGATCATCGCCCTGGACGGCAACGGCATCACCACCCCGAAGGACCTGGAAGGCAAGAAGCTCGCCGACACCCCCGGCTCGGTGGTACGCAACCTCTTCCCGACGTACGCATCGCTGGCCGGCATCGACGAGACCAAGGTGGAGTGGGTCAACGGCACCCCGCAGACCCTGATGGGCACCCTCGCCTCGGGGCAGGTCGACGGCATCGGCCAGTTCGTCGTCGGTAAGCCCACCGTGGAGACCGTCGCCCAGGGCAAGGCCGCCGTCGTGCTGCCGTACAGCGACATCATGACCGACCTGTACGGCAACGTGCTGATCACCTCGACGAAGATCGCCGAGGAGGACCCGGAGATGGTCAAGCGGTTCAGCGCCGCGCTGCTCAAGGGCCTGGAGTACAGCATCGCCAACCCGCAGGAGGCCGGCGAGATCCTGGCGAAGAACGTGGAGGAGGCCAACCCGGCCGCCGCCGCCGCCGAACTCGAGCTGATGGCCGCGTTCGTCAAGTCCACCAGCTCCGGCGTGCCGGTCGGGGCGCTGGACAGCCAGCGGATCGCCCGCAGCATCGCGATCCTGCAGGGTGCCGGTGCGATCCCGGCGGGCCTGGAGCCGGAGCAGGTCGTCAACTTCGACCTGGCGCCGAACGCCGCGTCCTGACCGACGGCGGGTACGGGTGGGTCGTCGCCGCGACGGCGACCCACCCGTACCCGCTCGCGGCCGGCCCGAGTCCGAGCCCGAGGAGTGTCGATGACCGTACTCAAACCTGCGGCCCGACCGGTACGGGCCGTGCCCGTGGCCGCGCCGCCGGGGCGGCCCGGCGGTGGCCGGGCCGCCGCCGTGCTGCTGCCACTGGCCGGCCTGCTGGTGACGGGGCTCGCCTGGTGGCTGGCCACCAGCGTGCTCCAACTGGTCCACCCGGCGGTGCTACCACCCCCGCAGGACGTGTGGGGTGCCTTCACCCCGCGTGCCCAGCGACTGCTGGAGCACACCCTGACGACCACCCTCGAGACCGTCACCGGCTTCGCTCTATCCACTGTCGTCGGGGTGCTGATCGGGCTGGCGCTGGCCATCTCCCAGACGGTCGAGCGGATGTTCTCCCCGTTGCTGGTGGCGCTCAACGCCGTACCGAAGATCGCGCTCGCGCCGCTGCTCGTCGCCACCCTCGGGTGGGGTCAGCAGCCGATCCTGACGATGGTCTTCCTGCTCTGCTTCTTCCCGATCGTGCTGGGCACCGCGACCGGGCTGACCTCCACCCCCGCCGACCTCGCCGAACTGGCCCGGTCGTTGGACGCCTCCCGCTGGCAGACGTTCCGCAAGGTGCGGTTGCCGGCCGCGCTGCCGCAGATCTTCGTCGGATTGAAGGTCGCGATGCCGCTGGCCGCGATCGGCGCGATCATCGGTGAGTTCTACGCCGGTGAGGAGGGCCTGGGTTACTTCATCGTGCAGACCGGCGGGATGGGGGAGACCGCCGCCGCTGGGGCCGCGATCATCCTGGTCGCGTTGATGAGCATCGTGCTCTACTTCAGCGTCGTACTGGTCGAACGGCAGCTGCTGCCCTGGGTCCGGGAGACCACCTCGGCCCGCTGACCGGCACCGCAGCGCGGACGGGTCGGTCCCACCGGCAACGGTGGGACCGACCCGTCCGCGCGTGGGGTCGAGTCGACCGACGGGTCGGTCAGCTGGCCAGCCGCCAGCGGCCACCCCGGAACACCAGCATCGTCAGCGCCTGCGGCATCAGCCCCGAGTGGTTGTCCGGCGTCATCCGGATCGGCCCGGAGAGCCCGTCGAGCTGGGTCGTCTCCAGCACCTCCCGGACGGCCTCGCGGTCGACCGTCTCGCCGCTGGACAGGGCCACCGCCTCGGCGATCAGCTGCACGGCGTCGGCGGCGAACGACGAGAAGCCGTAGTAGCTGCCGAACCGGGCGGTGTAGTCGCGGAACCACTGCTTACGGGCGGCCTTCGCCGGGGTGTTGGCGATCACGTCGTCGATCACCATGGTCTGGGTGAAGACCAGGTTGACGCCCTCGGCTCCGTTGGCGGAGCCACCGGTCAGGAACAGGTCCCCGGCGGCGGCGGCGTCGAAGAAGACCGGCCCGGGGTAGTCGACCTGCGCCGCGCTGTCGGCGGCCAGGACGGCCTGCTCGGCCGACGTCCAGACCAGCAGTGCGCCCGGATTCTCGTCGTCGTCCTCCGGCTCCGCCAACGCCGAAACCGCCTGGCTGACATCGGTGTCGGTGGTGCGGACCTGCTTGCTGGCGACCAGGTCGATGTCGAGCTTGTCCAGCTCGGCGGACATCACCCGCAGGCCGTCCTTGCCGTACTCGTCGTCGGTGTGCAGCAGGCTGGCCTGCCGGATGCCACGGCGGCGGAGTTCGTTGGCGATGGTGGCGGCGCTGTCGGCCGCGTTGGGCCCCAGCTTGAACACGTACCGCCGCTCGGCGACCGGAGTGGCCACGGCGGTCGCCGGCGCCAGCGAGATCGTCGGCACCCGCTTGTCGTTGAGTGTCCGGGCCGCGCCGACGGCGCAGTCACTGCAGCTGCCCATGATGATTGCGGTGACCTGGGAGTTGCTGGTGAAATCGCCGATGTTGCGCAACGATTCACTGGGATCAGAACGGTTGTCCCGCACGTCGAGCCGGATGGTGCGACCACCCAGCAGCCCTGACTCGTTGATCTGTTCGACCCTGAGTTCGAGAGCGCGCTGGTAGCCCTTGCCGACCGCCGCAGCGGCACCGGACAGCTCAAGATCGGCGGCGATGACGATCTCGCCCTCGGCTGTCGAATCACTACCGAACTGGCATCCCGCGAGCGAAGAGGCCAGCAATGTGGATGCGAGCGCCGTCGCGACGGCGGAACGGATGGGCCTCAAGTCAGTCCTCCAGGTACGCGGCGGATGCGCAACCGGTCCGGCCGGCGGCGGTACGTGTTGTCGCGTCCTCAATAGAAGTCGCGCCGACGGCATGCCGTACGGTGTGCGCGGAGCCTGCAAACGTGGAAACCTTGCCAATGGGCGGCGTTCTGGTCAAGCGCGCCGGTCATCCGGTTCCGGGAAGTGTGTCTCACATGTTGGCGGCGAGAAGTGGTCGCGAACAGTGACACTGCCGATGCAACTGTCGGTGGAAGTTCCATCCGCCCTGATCAGAGCGGTGTGGCGCTCATACTGTCCGGTAACTCAGGGATGAATCGGTGCCGTGCGACTGATTCCTGCCTAGCTGAGGCTTCCCAACAGGGTCCACTTCTGATGAAATCGCGGCCGTGCCGCATGCGGCGCTCACCGCTGCATCAGGCACCGGTCGGCAGTCCGCGTGTGGAGATAGCGACGGAGGCGATGTCGTGAGGACTGGACCGACGACCCTGCCCGACAACGGCCCGCGGAAGCGGCGTGCGCCGTTGCGATGGGTGCCGCGGCTGCGAGACGCCCGGATCAGGTCCAAACTGGCCCTCATCCTGGTGGTGCCGCTGGCCGCGGTCGCCGCTCTGGCCACCGTACGGCTGGTCGACGTCGGTCAGGGCGCGCTCGACGCCCGGATGGTGCGCTCGATGGCCGAGATCTCGGTGGACGTGTCGGCGCTCGCCCAGGAGGTCCACAAGGAGCGGATGGTCGCGCTGGCCTTCCTCGCCGGTGACGGCGCCGACCCCGAGGCGTACAACGTCCAGGTGCGACGCACCGACGAGCGGGTCGTCGCGTACACCGTCGAGCGCGACCGGGCCGGCGACGTACCGGACGCCGTCGACCGGCAACTGGTCGCGATCGACGATCACCTCGACACCCTGAACGCCACCCGCCAGGAGGTGCTCAGCCGGGGCGAGATGCCGGTCCAGGAGGCCGTGCTGCGCTACGGCGTCATCCTGTCCGACCTGATCTCCTACGGTGAGGTGCTGGGCCAGGTCTCCGGTGACGGCGAGGTGCCGGACAGCCTGCGCGCGGTGGCCGCCTTCGCCCGCGCCAAGGCGGCGACCGCCGAGGAGGAGGCGATCGTCTTCGCCGCGCTGTCCGGAGGCCGGCTGGAGGAGGAGCAGTTCTCGTCCTACCTGGCCACCCTGACCGGCCAGCAGGAGGCGCTGCTGTCCTTCTCGCTGGCTGCGTCACCCTGGGAACAGGCCCTGGTCGACAACAGCGTCACCGGTGACGCCGTGTTCCTGGCCGACCGGGTGGCCACCGAGATCACCCGCTCGGTGGGCCAGCAGTCCCGCATCGGCGCGACCCAGGCGGCGCGGACCGTCGGCGCAGTCAACGACCTGATGCGGTGGGCCGAGATCCAGCTCGAGGCCCGGCTGCTGCAGCGAGCCACCGAGGTCAGCACCAATGTCACCCGGCAGGCCATCATCGAGTCGATCCTGGTGCTGATCGCCCTGGTGCTGGCGATCGCCCTGGCCGTGGTGCTCGCCCGGTCGCTCAACGACTCGCTGCGCCGGCTGCGCGACGGGGCCCTGTCGGTGGCCGACCGGGACCTGCCGGAGGCGGTCGCCAAGCTGCGGGACGTCAACGACCTGAACGACCGAGGGCCGGAGGAGATCGTCCGCAGCCTGCGGGATCCGATCCGGCTGCCCAACCGTGACGAGGTCGGCGAGGTCGGCCGGGCGTTCAACGTGGTCCACCGGGAAGCGGTCCGGATCGCCGCCGAGCAGGCGGCACTGCGGGCCAGCGTCTCGGCGATGTTCCTCTCCCTGGCCCGACGCAGTCAGACCCTGGTCGACCGGATGATCGGCGAGCTCGACACCATCGAGCGCAACGAGGAGGACCCGAAGCGGCTGGCCCAGCTGTTCCAGCTGGACCACCTGGCCACCCGGATGCGCCGCAACGACGAGAACCTGCTGGTGCTCGCCGGGGCCGACTCGACCGCGCCGCGCCGCGAGGACGCGCTGCTGGTCGACGCCATGCGGGCCGCGCAGTCCGAGGTCGAGGCCTACAACCGCATCGAGTTCGGCACCATCGACACCGACATCCTGATCGCCGCGACCGCCGTCAACGACGTGGTCCGACTCGTCGCCGAGCTGCTCGACAACGCGACCCGGTTCTCCCCGCCGACCACGACCGTCGTCGCCGACGCCCGCCGGCTGCGCGACTACGTGCTGATCCAGGTGGAGGACCGGGGCCTGGGGCTGTCCGAGGAACAGCTGGACAACCTGAACCGGCGGCTCGCCGAGCCGTCGACGATGGACGTGTCCGCGTTCCGGCTGATGGGTCTGGCCGTGGTCAGCCGGCTCGCCGGCCGGTACGGCATCCGCGTCGAGCTGCGCCCCAACGTCGATGGCGGCACCCTGGCGCAGGTGACCCTGCCCAGCAGCATCCTGGTGCTGCCGCAGCGCACCCGCGAACCGGTGGCCGGTCGGGGCCGGCCGGGGCTGGCGGCCGAGCCGATCTCCGCCGCACCCACCTCGGGCGGCACCTGGGCGCCCGTCTCCGGACCGCCGATCTCCGGACCGCCGATCTCCGGACCGCCGGTGTCCGCCGCCCCGGCCCGTACGGCGACCCTGACCGACCAGTGGCACAACGCCCGGTCGTCGCAGTGGAACGCGGTGGCCGGTGCCCCCACCGCGGCCTTCCCGGCCGTGACCCCCGGTCGTGGCGCACCCGCTGCCGGCCCGGTGCCCCCAGCACCGGTGCCCGCACCGGCCGCCGCGGCACCGGCGACCGCCGTGCCGGCACCCGCGCCGCCGGCCGGCCCGTCCCCGCCGTCGTTCAACCCGGCGGCCCCGCTGGCGGGTTACGCCACGACGGCCGAGCCGGCCGCCAACCTCAGCCCGCCGACGGTGGCGTACCCGACGCTGCGCGCCTCCGGGCTGCGGGGATCCGGCGGTCCCGGCGACCAGCCACTGATCCCGGCCACCGCGCACCCGCTGGCACCGGTGGTTCGCACCGCCGGCCAACTGCCGCAGGGTCCGGCCGCCGGCGGGCAGGGCGTCGGTGGGCAGGGCGCGGCGCGGCCGGAGGACGCGACCGAGATGCCGATCTTCCGGGAGATGGAGGCGGTCTGGTTCCGCGCCCAGGGTCAGGCCGACACCAAGGTGTTCCAGATGCCGACCGCCGGCCACGCGCCCGACGCCGCCACGCCGTCGGCCGGCGCCACGCTGTCCACAGGCGCCACCGCGCCGACCGCCGCGTACCCGACGACGACCTCTACCAGGCCACCGTTGCCGGCGCGCAACCCGGGGCAGTCCGCCCCGGCCCCAGCGGCGTACTCTGCTCCGGTGCAGCCGAACGCCGCACCCCAGTCAACGACCGCGCCACCCACCCACGCACCGTCCACTGCGGGCGCCAGCGGTGGCGCGGCGACGGGTGCCACCCCACGGCAACGGGCCGGCGACTCCGGCGCCTGGCGGACCGCTGCCGACGAGGGGTGGGCCCGGGCCAGCCAGGCAGCTGAGCCGGCGGTAGCCGGCATCACCCGATCGGGCCTGCCCAAGCGTCAACCCCAGGCGCAGCTCGTGCCGGGCGGCGTGGAGCCGGCGGCGAGCCGGGGACCGACCCGGCGTACCCCGGACGAGGTCCGCGGCCTGCTGTCGGCCTACCACCGCGGGGTGCAGCGCGGTCGGACCGCCGGCAGCGAGCAGTACCGCGCCACTTCAACCAAGGAGAACAGCGAATGAACAGGCCAGCAGCTATTCAGGACATGGGTTGGCTGCTCAGCAACTTTGCCGACAGCGTGGCGGGCATCGCCCACGTGGTGGCTGTCTCGGCAGACGGACTGCTGCTCGCTTCCTCCCGGGACCTGCCTGCTGACCGTGCGGATCAGCTCGCCGCGATCACGTCCGGTGTGGTCAGTCTGACCGACGGGGCCTCCAGGATGTTCAGCGCCGGCGGCGTGCTGCAGACTGTGATCGAGATGGACAGTGGATACCTGTTCCTCATGTCCATCAGTGACGGCTCGTCGATGGCGGTGCTCGCCGCACGCAGCTGCGACGTGGGTCAGGTCGGCTACGAGATGGCGCTGCTCGTCGAGCGTGTCGGTGCCGCCCTGGTCCCGTTGCCGCGCGAGGCCGTGGGCCGGCCCTGAGCCGTCGAAGTTCCGTAGCGACAGGGGACCGTCACCGGTGACGTGCCAACAGACCCAGAAGGAGGTGACCGTCGGATGGGGCAGCCGCATCAGGACCCGCGCGGGGCGCTGGTCCGGCCCTACGCGGTCACCCGGGGCCGCACCGAGCCGCGTCAACACATCGCGCTGGAGGCGGTCCTGGTGGCCAGCGCGGCAGCGGTCACCGAGTCGCGGTTCGCCGGGCACGACAAGCATCGGATCGCCACCATCTGCGACAACCGTGCGCAATCACTGGCGGAGATCGCCGCGTACACCCGGCTCCCGCTGGGCGTCGCGCGGGTCCTCGTCGCCGACATGGTCGCCGACGGCCTGCTGGCGTTGCACAGCGCCGCTCCGGTAGAGGCCTACGAGGAGCGGATGGAACTTCTGGAAAGGGTGCTAAGTGGACTTCGCAGGCTATGACCGCCCTGGCGTAGGCCAGAAAAAGGAGATCACCTCCGCGAAGATCGTCATCGCGGGCGGTTTCGGGGTGGGAAAGACCACCATGGTCGGCGCGGTCTCCGAGATCACACCGTTGACCACCGAGGCGTTGATGACCTCGGCCGGCGTCGGCATCGACGACCCGTCGAAGGTGCCCGGCAAGGAGACCACCACGGTGGCGATGGACTTCGGCCGGATCACGATGGCCGACGACCTCATTCTCTATCTGTTCGGCACCCCCGGACAGACCCGGTTCTGGTTCATGTGGGACGAGATCATCCGGGGCGCCGTCGGTGCCGCCGTGCTGGTCGACACCCGTCGGATCACCGATGCGTTCGCCCCGCTCGACTACTTCGAGAACCGGCAACTGCCGTACCTCGTCGCGCTCAACTGTTTCGACGGCGCACCCCGGTACGAGCCGGAGGAGATCCGGGAGGCGCTGGCGATCGCCCCGCACGTACCGCTGGTGATGTGCGACGCGCGTAGCCGGGATTCGACCAAGCACGTGCTGGTCAACGTCGTCGAGCACGCGATGGCGACGCTGCGGGCCGAGCACGGCCGGGGGTTCCCGACCCCGGTCGGCTGACCAGTGACGGCGACCGGCGGCCGGACCAGACCGCCGGTCGCCGTCCGACCGCCAGCAGCCACTCGCCCGGTAGCTGGCCGGTAGCTCAGCTCAGGGCGCCGCCGCGACGTTCGCCCAACTGGTCGGTCAGTCGACGGGTAGTCGGTAGCCCCGCTTCACGACCGTCTGGATCACGCCGGGGGCACCCAGACCGGCCCGCAGCCGGGCCACGGCCATCTCCACGGCGTGCTCGTCGGCACCGCGTGGCAGGGTCCGCAGCAGCGCCGCCCGGGACAGCACCCGGCCCGGGGTCTGCGCCAGTGCCCGCAGGACGGCCATCGGCGCGGGTGCCAACGGCCGCAGCTCGCCGTCGATCACCGCGGCGTGCCCGCGCAGGGTCAGCAGATGGCCGCCGACCTTCAGGTTGACCGCCCGCCGGGGTAGTTCGTCGACGATGGTGCGGACCAGGGCGCCGAGCCGGGCCCGGCTGGGGGCGATCACCGGTACGCCGTGGCGGCGCAGCGGCGCGGCGGTCACCGGCCCGACGCAGGCGGCGAGCACGTCGGTACGCATCGCCTCCAGTACCGCCTCCCCGTTGCTGCCGGCGGCCCGCAACAGCGCCCCGACCGCCGGTGCCGAGGTGAAGGTGACGGCGTCGACGAGCCGGCCGGTGACCAGGTCCACCAGCCGGTGCAGCGGCGCCGGATCGGTCGGCGGCGCCCAGCGGTACACCGGCACCTCGATCACCGTGGCGCCGGCGGCCTCCAACGCCGAGGAGCATTCCGGCTGCCGGTCGCCGTGCAACTGCATCGCGACGATCTGCCCGGCCACGCCCCGGGCCCGCAGGTGGTCGATGACCTCTTCGCAGCTCTCCGAGGCCGGTGACCACTGGTCGTGCAGGCCGGCGGCGCGGATCGCACCCCGGGCCTTCGGGCCCCGGGCGACGATGTACGCGCCGCCGAGCACCGCCCGCAGTGGTTCGGCCAGGCCCCAGCCTTCCGCCGCCTCCAGCCAGCCGCGCATGCCGATCCCGGTGTTGGCGACCAGCACGTCCGGCGGATCGTCCAGACAGGCCCGGGTCGCGGCGCGCAGCTCGGTGTCGTCGGCCAGCGGCACGATCCGCAGCGCCGGGGCGAGCACCACCCGGGCACCACGTCGCTCCAGCAGCGCGGCGAGTTCGTCGCGTCGCCGGTCGGCGGTGACCCCGATGGTGAATCCGGACAGCTCGTCGGACATCACTGGTCCTGCCGCCGACCGAGCACCTCGATCAGCCCGTCGCGGCAACGTACCCGGTAGGTCGGCACGGCGACGCCCGGCAGGTCCAGGCATTCGCCGGTACGCAGGTCGTAGACCTGCTTGTGCAGCGGCGAGGCCACCGTGGGGATGTCGCCCCGGGTGCCGACGATGCCGCGGGACATGACGTTGGCGCGGGTCACCGGATCCTGGTTGCCGATCGCGTACAACGCCCCGTCGTAGGTCCGGAAGATCGCCACCTGCTCGCCGTCGACCAGCGCGGCCACGCCCCGCTCCGGCTCCACCCGAGGGTACGGGCAGACCGGTGTCCACTGGTCGGTGATGTTGATCGTCTGCACACTCATCGGCGTACCTCCAGGGTTGTCGGGAGGCCGAGCGCCACGGGCCGGCGCTCGCCCAGGGCCGGCACCGGCTGGCCCCGTTCGACCTCGAAGGTGATCGACGGGTCCGGGGTGTCGGGTGCGTTGACGAAGGAGGCGAAGCGGCGTAGCCGCTCCGGGTCGTCGATCGTGTCCCGCCATTCGTCGGAGTACGACTCGACGTGGCGGGCCATCGCCGCGTCCAGCTCGGCGGCGAGCCCGAGCGAGTCGTCGACGATCACCGCCCGCAGGTGGTCCAGGCCGCCGTCCATCGCCTCGATCCAGGCGGCGGTGCGTTGCAGTCGGTCGGCGGTGCGGATGTAGAACATCAGGAACCGGTCGATGGTGCGGACGAGCTCCTCGGTGGACAGGTCGCTGGCGAACAGGTCGGCGTGCCGGGGCCGGAAGCCGCCGTTGCCGCCGACGTAGAGGTTCCAGCCGACGTCGGTGGCGATGATGCCGAAGTCCTTGCTGCGGGCCTCGGCGCATTCGCGGGCGCAGCCGGAGACCGCAGACTTGATCTTGTGCGGGGCGCGCAGCCCCCGGTAGCGCAGTTCCAGCGCGACGGCCAGGCCGACCGAGTCCTGCACGCCGTAGCGGCACCAGGTCGATCCGACGCAGGACTTAACCGTCCGCAGCGCCTTGCCGTAGGCGTGACCGGACTCGAAGCCGGCGTCGACCAGTCGCCGCCAGATCTTCGGCAGCTGCTCCACCCGGGCCCCGAACAGGTCGATCCGCTGCCCACCGGTGATCTTCGTGTAGAGGTTGAAGTCCCGGGCCACCTCGCCGATGACGATCAGCTTCTCCGGGGTGATCTCCCCGCCGGGGATCCGGGGGACCACCGAGTAGGTGCCGTCGCGCTGGATGTTGGCCAGGAAATGGTCGTTGGTGTCCTGCAGGGCGGCCTGCTCGCCGTCGAGGACGTAGCCGTTGCCCAGCGAGGCGAGGATCGAGGCGACCACCGGCTTGCAGATGTCGCAGCCCCGGCCCCGGCCGTGCTCGGCGACCAGCTGGGAGAAGGTCCGGACACCGCGGACCCGGACGATGTCGAACAGCTCCTGGCGGCTGTGGTCGAAGTGCTCGCAGAGGGCGGTCGACTGGGTCACCCCGGCGACGGAGAGCAGCTGCTTGAGCATCGGTACGCAGGACCCGCAGCTGGTGCCGGCCCGGGTGCACGCCTTGATCGCGGCGACGTCGGTGCAGCCCTCGCCGATCGCGCCGAGAATCTGGTCCTTGGTGACCGCGTTGCAGGAGCAGACCTGGGCGCTGCCGGGCAGCGCGTCGATGCCGGCCCCGCCGGCCCCGTCGGAACCGGCCGGGGCGAGCAGCGCCAGCGGCGGGCCGGGCAGTGGGCCGCCGACGCTGGCCCGCAGCGTCGGGTACGCGGTGGCGTCGCCGACCAGCACCCCGCCGAGCAGGGTCCGCGCGTCGTCGGAGAGGACCAGTTTGGCGTAGACCCGGGTCGCCGGGTCGGTGAAGGTGACGTCCAGGCAGTCGGCGGTGGTGCCGTGCGCGTCGCCGAACGAGGCGACGTCGACGCCGAGCAGCTTGAGCTTGGTGGAGGTGTCCGCGCCGGGGAAGGCGGCGGTGCCGCCGAGCAGCCGGTCGGCGACCACCTCGGCCATGGCGTAGCCCGGGGCGACCAGCCCGTAGCAGCGGCCCGGTTCACCGTCGACGCTGATCGCGGCGCACTCGCCGACCGCCCAGATGTGCGGGTCGCTGGTCCGGCAGGTGGCGTCGACGGTCACCCCGCCGCGTTCGCCGACGGCCAGCCCGGCGGTGCGGGCCAGGTCGTCGCGGGGGCGGATGCCGGCGGCCACCACCACCAGGTCGGACTCCAGTTCGGTGCCGTCGGTGAGGGTGACACCGTGCGGCGTACCGTCCGGTCTGGTGCGGATCGCCGACGTCGCGGTCCCCAGGTGTACCTCGACGCCGAGGTCCTCGACGTAGCGGCGCAACATCGCCCCGCCGGCCTCGTCGATCTGGACCGGCATCAGCCGGGGGGCGAACTCCACCACATGGGTACGCAGGCCGAGCAGCCGCAGCGCGTTGGCCGCCTCCAGACCGAGCAGCCCACCGCCGATCACCGTACCGACCCGACGGGTGGCCTGCGGATCGGTGGCGAAGGACCGGATCGCCTCCAGGTCGTCGATCGTGCGGTAGACGAACACGCCGTCGCGCAGCTCGCCGCCGGCCGGGGCGGCGCCGGCCGGGGCACTGCCGTTGGCGCCGTCGCCGTCGGCGGGCCGGTGCGCGCCGTCGATCGGCGGGACGAACGCGTACGAGCCGGTGGCCAGCACCAGCGCGTCGTAGCCGTACTCGTCGTGGTCGGTGACGACCACCCGGCGCTGGCGGTCGATGCGCCGGGCCGGCTCGGCCAGCCGCAGGTCCACCCCGTCGTCGGGGGTGTGCACGCTCAGCTCCTCCGGTGCGACCCCGTCGAAGAACGCCGACAACCGGACCCGGTCGTACGCCGGCCGCGACTCCTCGGCCAGTACCGTCACCTGCCAGTCGCCGGCGGTGTCGCGGGAGCGGACCGCTTCGACCAGGCGTTGCCCGACCATGCCGTTGCCGATGACGACCAACCGGTTCATACCGGTACCTCCACGTCGGAATCCACAGATGAGAGCCAGTCGACGATGCCGGTGACCGCGTCGGTGCAGCTGCCACAGCCGGTGGTGGCCCGGGTGGCGGCGACGACCTCGCCGACCGACCGGGCACCGGCGCGCCAGCAGCGCACCAGCGCGCCCTTGCTGACGGTGTTGCACTGGCAGACGGTCGCCGCGTCCGGCATCAGCGCCGGACTGGTCGCCGGTGCCGCGACGGTGCCGCCGACCGCCCGGCCGAGTAGCAGCGCCCGCCGGTCGGCCGGCACCGGACCGCCCCGGTCGAACAGTTGGATGACGGTGCCGACGGCCGGGTTGTCGCCGAGCATGATCGCCCCGGTCAGCCGGTCGTCGCGGATGCGCAGCCGGGCGTACGTGCCGCGGGCCGGGTCGGCGAAGCTGAGCTCCTCGGTGCCGGCGTCGGTGTCGCCGTGGGTGTCGCCCATCGCAGCCAGGTCGATGCCGGCGGCCTTGAGCCGGGTCACCGTGGGCAGCGGCCGGTAGCGGGCACCCGGGTCGTCGCCGGCCAGCACCCGGGCCAGCACCCGGGCCTGCTCCCAGGCCGGGGCGACCAGCCCGGTGACCACACCGTCGTGTTCGGCGCAGTCACCGATGGCCCAGATGCGCGGGTCGCTGGTGGCCATCCGGTCGTCGACCACCACGCCCCGCCCGACCTGCAGCCCGGCCCGCCGGGCCAGGTCGGTGTCCGGGCGGACCCCGCAGGCGAGCACCAGCAGGTCCGCGTTCAGCTCCCGACCGTCCCCCAGGCGCAGCCTGACGCCGTCGGCGCCCGCGTCGACCGACTCGGCGGCGGCGGCCAGCTCGGTGCCGACGCCGAGCCGGGTGAGGGTACGGGCGAGCACCGCGCTGGCGGTCGGGTCGAGTTGGCGCTCCATCAGCTGGTCGACCTTGTGCACCACCCGGACGTCGAGTCCACGGGCGGCCAGCCCCCGGGCGGCCTCCAGGCCGAGCAGTCCGCCGCCGAGGACCAACGCGCTGCGGGCACCGGCGGCGGCGGCGAGGATCCGTCGGCAGTCGTCGAGGGTCCGGAACACCGCGACCCGCTCCGGTAGTGCCGCCGGGTCGAGTGCACCGGCCGCCGCAGCCGAGTCGGCCGGGTCCGCTGCGCCCGCCGGGTCCGCTGCGCCTGCCGGGTCCGCTGCGCCTGCCGGGTCCGCTGTGCCGGTCTGGCCGGTCAGGCCGGGCAGCGCGGGCACGACCGCCCGGCTGCCGGTGGCCAGCACCAGGTGGTCGTACTCGGTGGCGACGCCGTCGGCCGTGCGTACCGTGCGGGTGGTCGGCTCGATCGCGACGACCGGCAGCCCGGCGCGGACGTCGACGCCGTGCCCGGCGGCCTCGGTCAGCGTCACGTCCAGCTCGTCGGCGCGGCCGGCGAGCAGGTTGGACAGCATGATCCGGTTGTACGCCCGGTGCCGTTCCGCCCCGAACACGGTGATCTTGAGGTCACCGCGCCGGGCGTGCAGCTCGGCGGCGAGCCGGGCCCCGGCCATGCCGTGACCGACGATGACGATACGGTTCACGCTCGCTCCACCCTGACCGCGCAGATCTTGAACTCGGGCATTCGGGACGTCGGGTCCAGCGCGTCGCTGGTCACCGAATTGATCCGGGCCACGCCACCCCAGTGGAACGGCGCGAAGACGGTGTCCGGGCGGATCGAGGTGGTCACCCGGGCCGGGGCGCGCATCTCGCCGCGTCGGCTGGTCACCCGTACCGGGTCGCCGTCGGTGACGCCGAGTTGCTCGGCCAGGTCCGGGTGCAGCTCGACGAAGGCGGCCGGGGCGGCGTCGCGCAGCGGCGCGATCCGCCGGGTCTGCGCGCCGGACTGGTACTGGGCCAGCACCCGACCCGTGGTCAGGTAGAGCGGATAGTCGGCGCAGGGCTCCTCGGCGGCGCCACGGTGCTCCACCGCGACGAACCGGGCCCGCCCATCGGGCGTGGGGAAACGGTCGGTGAACATCCGTGGGGTGTCCGGCCGGTCCGGGTCGGGGCACGGCCAGAAGACGCCGTCGGCGGCGTCGATCCGCTCCCAGGTGACCCCGGCGTAGTCGGCGATCCCGCCGGCCGAGGCGCGGCGCAGCTCGGTGAAGACCTCGCCCGGCTCGGCCGGGAACTGCCCGGCCGGGCAGCCCAACCGCTGCGCCAGGTCGGCGAGGACGGCCAGGTCGGTGCGGGCACCGGCCGGCGGCGGGCGGACCGCGTGCCGGCGCAGCACCCGACCCTCCAGGTTGGTCATCGTGCCGTCCTCCTCGGCCCACTGGGCGCTGGGCAGCACGACGTCGGCCATCGCCGCCGTCTCCGACAGCACGAAATCGGCCACCACCAGCAGGTCCAGATCGGCCAGTCGCTGCTGGACCCGGCCGGCGCGCGGCGCGGAGACCACCGGGTTGGAGCCGAACACCAGCAGCGCCTTCGGCCCGGCCTCGGTACCGAGCGAGTCCAGTAGTTCGTAGGCGGAGACTCCCGGGCCGGGCAGGTCGGCCGGGTCGACGCCCCACACCCCGGCGACGTGCGCGCGGGCCGCCGGATCGTCGATGCGCCGGTAGCCGGGCAGCTGGTCGGCCTTCTGACCGTGCTCCCGCCCGCCCTGGCCGTTCCCCTGACCGGTCAGACAGCCGTAGCCGGAGCCGGGTCGGCCGGGCAGCCCGAGGGCGAGCGCCAGGTTGACGTACGCGCTGACCGTGTCCACGCCCTTGGCATGCTGTTCGGCCCCGCGCGCGGTGAGGATGACGACCCTGGCCGGCGCGGCGTCGGTGTCGGGTCGGCCGCCGCCGGCCAGGGCCCGCGCCGTCGCCTCCAGATCGGCGATCGGTACGCCGGTCAACCGTTCCACCCGGGCCGGCCAGTACCCGGCGACGGTGGCCCGGACGGCGTCGAAGCCGGTGGTCCGCTGCGCCACGTAGTCCCGGTCGACCCAGCCTTCGCGGAGCACGACGTGCAGCAGCGCGTTGGCCAACGCCAGGTCGGTACCGGGGGTGGGCTGCAGGTGCAGGTCGGCCAGCCGGGCGGTGGCCGTCCGCCGGGGGTCGACCACGATCAACGTACCGCCGCGCTGTTTGAGCTCGGTCAGGTAGCGGGCGAACGGCGGCATCGTCTCGGCCACGTTCGCGCCGACCAGCAGCAGCGTGTCGGCGGCGCCGACGTCGGCCAACGGGAACGGCAGGCCGCGGTCGACGCCGAAGGCCCGCATCCCGGCGGCGGCCGCCGAGGACATGCAGAATCGGCCGTTGTAGTCGATGTTGCGGGTGCGCAGCGCGACCCGGGCGAACTTGCCCAGCGCGTACGCCTTCTCGTTGGTCAGCCCGCCGCCGCCGAAGACGGCGACCGCGTCGCGGCCGTGCGCCCGCTGGATGCCGGTGACGCCGTCGACGATCCGCGCCAGCGCCTCGTCCCAGCTGGCCGGGCGCAGCGGCGCGTCGCGCCGGTCGCGCACCAGCGGCGTGGTCAGCCGCTGCGGGTGGTCGAGCAGCTCGGCGGCGGTCCAGCCCTTCTGACAGAGGCCACCCTGGTTCGTGGGGAACTGCCGGGGTTCCACCGTGACCGTGCCGTCGGGGTCGGCGCGCAGGTGCATGCCGCACTGCAACGCGCAGTACGGACAGTGCGTCGCCACGGTCCGGGCGGTGTCCTGGCCGGCCGGCCCGATGGTCACCTGCACGCTGCGTGGCATGTGCGAAGCGTGCCGGTGGGCGATTTCGCCGGGACGTCTCGATTGTTTCGAGCCTGCTAAGAGCGGCTCACACGAGCCGGTGGCAGAGGGTTGGCTGATCTGACGCCTGATCGATCTCACTATCGGTCACGGCGGGCCGTGCGTTCTCCGTTGCGCGCCCGAATCGCCAGTTGCACCCGATCGAAACTGGCCACGCCTAGCTTCCTGCCAACACCGACCGCTACCGACCGATCGCGGAGGAGCTGAGCCGCCATGAGCCAGGCCACCACGGATACCACGACAGCAGAGGTCGCCGCCAGCGATCCGGTCCTGCCGCCGAGCACCACCGCGTCCGCGCCGGAGGGCCACCGGCGGCGGGGCGGCCGGTGGATCGACGACTGGCGCCCCGAGGACCCCGACTTCTGGCGGGAGACCGGTGCGCCGATCGCCCGCCGCAACCTGATCTTCTCCATCGTCTCCGAACACATCGGCTTCTCGGTGTGGAGCCTGTGGTCGGTGCTCGTGCTGTTCATGGGCCCGGAGTACGGCATCGACCCGGCGGGCAAGTTCCTGCTGACCGCCGTACCGGCCGCGGTCGGCTCGGTGCTGCGGCTGCCGTACACCTTCGCGGTCGCGGTCTTCGGCGGCCGGAACTGGACGATCGTCAGCGCGTTGCTGCTGCTCCTGCCGGCGGTGCCGATGACGATCCTGCTCGAACCCGGCGTCTCCTACTCGACCCTGATGGTGCTGGCCTGCCTCGCCGGGGTCGGTGGCGGCAACTTCGCCTCCTCGATGGCGAACATCAACGTGTTCTACCCGCAGCGGCTCAAGGGCTGGGCCCTCGGGCTCAACGCCGGCGGCGGCAACATCGGCGTACCGGCCGTGCAGCTGGTCGGGCTGGCCGTGCTGGCCACGGTCGGCGCCGCGTACCCGCGTCTGGTGCCCGCGGTCTACCTGCCGTTGATCGTGGTCGCCGCGCTCTGCGCGGCCCGGTACATGGACAACGTCAGCACGGCCGCCAACGAGCGCGGCGCGATGCGGGAGGCGACCCGCCAGCCACACACCTGGGTCATGTCGTTCCTGTACATCGGGACCTTCGGCTCGTTCATCGGGTTCGGCTTCGCCTTCGGCCAGGTGCTGCAGATCCAGTTCGCCGAGCAGTTCGCCACCCCGATCGACGCCGCGTACCTGACCTTCCTGGGACCGCTGATCGGTTCGCTGATCCGGCCGGTCGGCGGCCACCTGGCCGACCGCCTCGGCGGCGCCCGGGTGACGTTCTGGAACTTCGTGGCGATGGCGGTCGGCGCGGGCATCGTCTGGTACGCCTCGACGCAGCGCTCGCTGCCGCTGTACCTGGTCGGGTTCATGGCCCTGTTCGTCTTCTCCGGCATCGGCAACGGATCGACGTACAAGATGATCCCGGCGATCTTCCGGGCGAAGGCGGCCGGACAGATCACCGCCGGGGTCGACCCGGTCGCGGCCGAACGTCGGTCGATCCGACTGGCCGGGGCGCTGATCGGCATCGCCGGCGCGGTCGGGGCCTTCGGCGGGGTGCTGGTCAACATCGCCTTCCGGCAGTCGTTCCTGACCTACGGTACGGCGGACGCGGCGTACCTGGCGTTCATCGCCTTCTACGCGGTCTGCGTGGTGGTCACCTGGGCGGTGTACCGGCGGCCGGGGGCGCAACTGCCGGGCGTCTGACGGACGGTGTCCGTCGGGCGCCCGAACCGGGCGGCGGCCGGGCGGCGGCCGGGCGGCGGCCGGGCGGCGGCCGGGCGGCGGTCCGCTGTTTTGACCGCTCCGGCCGTCACCCGGTATCGTTGCCTGCTGTTGTGCGACAGCCGAGGGGCGTCCCTCGCCAGGCTAGTCACCGTCGCCAGCGAGCGTCGCCCGTCGGGAGCACTGCCCGCAGGGCGGGCCCGCTGCAGGGTGGCAGGCCAGCCGGGGTATGCTTGTCGTTCGCGCGCGCGTTCCTTTACGGGTTGCCCGGTCATCGGGTCGTCCTGCCGGCCCGCGCGTTACCCGACGACCGACGCGCGACCCCAGACCGACGACGAGACAAGGTAGACCTGTGCGTACGTACAGCCCGAAGCCGGGTGAGATCGAGCGTCAGTGGCACGTGATCGACGCCTCTGATGTCGTGCTGGGCCGCCTGGCCACCCACGCCGCCACGCTGCTGCGCGGCAAGCACAAGCCCACGTTCGCGCCGCATGTCGACACCGGTGACTTCGTCATCGTCGTCAACGCCGGCAAGGTGGCGTTGACCGGCAACAAGCGGCACACCAAGGTGGCCTACCGGCACTCCGGTTACCCCGGTGGGCTCAAGCAGGTCGGCTACGACGAGCTGCTGGCCAAGCGTCCGGAGCGGGCGATCGAGCTGGCTGTCAAGGGCATGCTCCCGCACAACAAGCTCGGCAACAAGCTGATCCGCAAGCTCAAGGTGTACGCCGGTGCGGAGCACCCGCACGGCGCGCAGCAGCCGGTGCCGTTCGAGATCAAGCAGATCGCGCAGTGAGCGCGGGCGAAGGAAACAGCATGACCGACACCACCGAGGCCAGCCCGGTCGCCGTCGTCGACGCCGACACCGAGGTGGCCCCCGCTGCGGCGCCCGCCCCCGTCGTGCGCACGCCGCGCGGAGAGCGCCCGATCCAGACCGTGGGTCGGCGCAAGGAAGCCATCGTCCGGGTCCGGATCGTTCCGGGCTCTGGGAAGATCACCTGCAACGGGCGGGAGCTCGAGGAGTACTTCCCGAGCAAGGTGCACCAGCAGCTGATCCGCGAGCCGCTGGTCACCGCCGAGAAGGCCGAGGCGTTCGACGTGATCGCGAACCTGCGCGGCGGCGGCATCACCGGCCAGGCCGGTGCGCTGCGGCTCGGCATCGCGCGGGCGCTGTGCGCCAACGACCTCGACGACCGTCCGGCGCTGAAGAAGGCCGGCTTCCTGACCCGGGACGCCCGGGTCAAGGAGAGCAAGAAGTACGGCCTCAAGAAGGCCCGTAAGGCTCCGCAGTACTCGAAGCGCTAGTCGTCGTGCACGGCTGAACGGACGGCCGGGACACCCTTTCCGCAGGGTTTCCCGGCCGTCCGTGCTTTTTTGTCTAGTTGGCGTGTTTTCTCCCGTTCGCCGGCAGTATCTTCATCGGTTGCCGGACCCCACCCGCACACCACCGGGTGGGCCGCCCCTCACCCCGTGGCGGGCCGGCGGACCGGCACCAGTTGCGGGACCCTCGGAGGATGACAAGTATGACGCGGCTGTTCGGCACCGATGGCGTACGCGGGCGGGCCAACGCCGATCTCACTCCGGAGCTGGCGATGGCGGTCGCCGTCGCCGCTGCCCACACCCTCGCCGAGCGTGACCCGAGCCACCAGCCGCTGGCCGTCGTCGGCCGCGACCCCCGGGCCAGCGGTGAGATGCTGGAGGCGGCGGTGGTGGCCGGACTGACCAGCGCCGGTGCCAACGTGCTGCGGGTCGGCGTGTTGCCGACCCCCGGGGTGGCGTTCCTGGTCGGTGAGACCAAGGCCGACTTCGGCGTGATGCTCTCCGCCTCGCACAACCCGATGCCCGACAACGGGATCAAACTCTTCGCCGCCGGTGGACACAAACTGCCCGACGACATCGAAATGAAGATCGAGGCCGCGATCGACGCGGCGATCTCCGGCGACGGCTCGGTCGGCCGGCGCCGCCCGACCGGGGCCGGCATCGGCCGGGTGCACGACCTGCTCGACGGCGCCGAGCACTACGTCGGGCACCTCACCAGCACGGTCGGCCACCGGCTCGACGGGCTGAAGGTGGTGGTCGACTGCGCCAACGGCGCGGCGGCCGAGGTCGCGCCGGTGGCGTACCGGGAGGCCGGTGCCGAGGTGATCGCGATCAACGCCGAGCCGGACGGGCTCAACATCAACGACGGCTGCGGCTCCACCCACCTGGACGTGGTCCGGGCCGCCGTCCTGGAGCACGGCGCCGACCTGGGGCTGGCCCACGACGGCGACGCCGACCGCTGCCTGGCGGTCACCGCCGCCGGCGACGAGGTCGACGGCGACGAGATCATGGCGATCCTCGCACTGGCCATGCGCGACGCCGGGACGCTGACGGCCGACACCCTGGTCGCCACCGTGATGAGCAACCTCGGTCTGCGCCTGGCCATGTCCCGGGAGGGCGTCAGGCTGGTCGAGACCAAGGTCGGCGACCGGTACGTCCTGGAGGAGCTGCGCTCCGGCGGGTACGCCCTCGGCGGCGAGCAGAGCGGTCACATCGTGCTGCCGAGTTTCGCCACCACCGGCGACGGGGTCCTCACCGGCCTGCAGCTGATGTCCCGGATGGCGGCCACCGGTAGGTCGCTGGCCGAACTGGCCGCCACCGTCACCAAGCTGCCCCAGGTGCTGATCAACGTGCCGGTGGGCGACCGGATCGCCGGCACCGAGGCACCGGCCGTGCGGGCGGCGGCGCAGTCGGCCGAGGCGGAGCTGGGCGGCACCGGCCGGGTGCTGCTGCGCCCGTCGGGTACCGAACCGCTGGTCCGGGTGATGGTCGAGGCGGCCACCGTGGCTGACGCCCGGTCGGTCGCCGAGCGGATCGCCGACGCGGTCCGCGCCGCCAGCCCGGCCTAGGCACCGGCCGGTCGCGGGCCCCGCCGCTGGCGGTCGCGGGCCCCAGCCGTTGGACGCTGGCCGGCGGGCGGTCAGGCCTGGGGGCCGTGGGCCGGGGTCGAGAGCGGCCGGACCCGGGCCATCTGTGTCGAGAACGTCCCGTCGGTGCTGAAGGTGAACAGCTCGTCGCGGGTGCACCGGTACTGCACCGGTACGGCGCTGAACTCGGGGACACGTTCGCGCTGCAACTCGTCGCCCCGGAAGAGCCGGATCACCGCGTCGACCTCGGTGTACCGCATGATCAACTCCGCGTCCTCGGCGTGGTAGCTGCCGGTGGCCGTGCCGAGGACATGGTCCGACCAGAAGACCCCGTCGTGCTGCGCCAGGCGGTGGGCGCGGTGGGTGTAGTCGACCGACAGCGACCCGTCCGCGGCGAAGGTGGTCAGAGCGCCCTCGCCCCCGCTGTACCGCACCGGGTCGCCGTCTATCGTGCCGTCGACCTCATCCACGGTGGTTCGCCAGGTGCCGACCAGGCAGGGGTCGACGCCAGCGGGATAACCGGTGCCGGCCGACGCCGACGGTTGCCCGACCGGGTCCGTCGCGCCGTCGGAGCCGCTGCCAAAGCCGCTGCCGGAGCCGTCGTCGGAGCCGATGTCGGGCCAGAAGGGGGCGAGCGCCGCGACGACGCCGAGCAGCCCGGCGACCGCTCCGGCCAGCAGCACCGGCCGGCGGGGCCGGCGCCGGCCGACCTCGACCGCCGTACCGGGCGGTGCGGCCCCGGCCGCCGGTACGGCGGGCGCGGTGGCCGGCGTACCGGGCGCGGACCCGCCGGGGTCGACGGTCGGCGGCAGGACGCCGGTCGCCGGCGGGCGGTGGTCGACGACCCGGGGCACCCGTACGCTGCCCTCGGCGACGGCCAGCTCCGGCTGCTCCACGGTGACCGGTGCGATGCCGAAGCGGCGGTGCAGCACGGTGGCGACCGCCGGCATCCGGCTGGATCCGCCACAGAGGAAGATCGCGGACAGCTCGGTGGCGGAGATCCCGGCGGCGGCGAGGGTCTGCTCGACGGTGCCGACCGTGCGTGCGATCACCGGTGCGGCGAGTTCGTCGAGCTCTTCGCGGCCGAGCGGTACGTCGATGTCGAGCAGCGGCAGGTGGATCAGCGTCGTCGAGGCCCGGGACAGCATCTCCTTGGCCGCCCTGACGTTGTGCCACAACTGGTGGCGGGCGCGGCGGTCGCCGACCGATCGCGGCTGGTCGAGCCGCTGCCACAGGGCCGCCGTACCGAGGACCCGTAGCCGCGCGACGATCGCCGCGTCGATGTCGAGGCCGCCGCAGTCCGGGGTGCCGTTCGACGCCTCGGTGCGAAAGTCGGTGCCACGCCGGCGTACGACCGCCGCGTCGATGGTGCCGGCCCCGAAGTCGTAGATCAGCACCCGGCCGCCGTCGGGCACGCGGTCGCCGGCGATGTGGGCCAGGTGGTGTGCGGCGGCGACCGGTTCGTCCAGTAGCCGGGTCTGCGGCCCGGCCGCGTCGGCCAGCACCGCACGTCGGACCCGGCCCCAGCCGGCGGGGCAGGTGACGGTCAGCTGCGGGTCGGCGTCGTCGGCGGTGACCGCCCGGGCGGCGGTGCGCACCCGGTCGAGGACGGCCCGGTACAGCTCGGCGACGCCGACCTCGGTGCCGGCGAGCAGGACCGTGTCGTCGTCGATGCGCAGTTTCGGGTGCGGTTCGAAGGCCGCCGGTGTCGCGATCGCCGTGTGCAGCGCGTCCCGGCCGGTGAGCAACCGACCGGTGGGATCGAGGCAGACCGCCGACGGCAGCACCGGGGAACCGTCGAACAGCAGCGGGCGGGGCTCCCGCCCGGCGACTGCCAGCACCGCGACGGTGGACGAGGTCCCGAAGTCGATGCCCAGCTGAGCGGGTTTCCGGTCGCCGACGTGCACCTGGCGCAGTCTAGGTCGTCACCGCACATCCGCACGCGTCGTGCGGTGCCCACCGCTGGCGCTCACCGCTGGCGCAGTGCGGCCAATCGCCGGGTGGCCTCGGCCAGGACCTCGGGCCGTTTGCAGAAGGCGAACCGGACCAGCAGCCGGCCCGCGTCGGGGTCGTCGTAGAAGACCTGGGTCGGTACGGCGACCACGCCGCAGCGTTGCGGCAGTGACCGGCAGAACTCCACGCCGTCGGTACCGCCGAGCGCGCTGATGTCGGCGGTGGCGAAGTAGGTGCCCTCCGGGACCAGCACCCGGAACCCGGCCCGGTGCAGTCCCGCCACCAGCTGGTCGCGCTGGGCCTGCATGCGCTCGCGCAGCCCGGTGTAGTAGCTGTCCGGCAGGTTCAGCGCCACCGCGACCGCCGGTTGCAGCGGTGCGCCGTTGACGTAGGTGAGGAACTGCTTGACCCGGGTGGTGGCGGCGACCAGGGGGGCAGGACCGCTGGCCCAGCCGATCTTCCAGCCCGTACAGGAGAAGGTCTTGCCGGCCGACGAGATCCGCAGGGTCCGCTCGCGCATCCCGGGCAGGGTCGCCAGCGGGATGTGCGGGGCGTCGGCGTCGGTGAAGACCAGGTGCTCGTACACCTCGTCGGTGACCGCCCAGACGTCGTGTTCGCGGCAGAGCGCGGCGATCGCCGACAGTTCGGTCAGGGTGAAGACCTTGCCGGTCGGGTTGTGCGGCGAGTTGAGCAGCACCAGCCGGGTCTTCGGGCTGAACGCGGCGCGCAGCGCGGCCGGGTCGACGGCGTACCGGCCGTCGCCGTCTGGGCGCAGGGTGACCGGTCGGCGGACCGCGCCGGCGAGAGCGATCGTCGCGGCGTACGAGTCGTAGTAGGGCTCGAAGCAGACCACTTCGTCGCCGGGTTCGCAGAGCGCGAGGATCGCGGCGGCGATCGCCTCGGTCGCGCCGGCGGTGATCAGGACCTCGGTCGCCGGGTCGTAGTCGAGGCCCCAGAACCGGCGTTGGTGCCCGGCGACCGCCTCGCGCAGCGCCGGGATGCCGGGGCCGGGCGGGTACTGGTTCTGCCCGGTCCGGATCGCTTCGGCGGCGGCGGTGAGCATCGCCGTCGGTCCGTCGGTGTCCGGGAAACCCTGGCCGAGGTTCACCGCCCCGGTGCGCACCGCGAGTGCGGACATCTCGGCGAAAATCGTCGTCCCGAACGGGCGCATCCGGTGCACCAGCGGGTCGATGTCGGCGGGTACGTCGGGGGAGGTGACCACCTCGCCACTTTATGCGGTCCATCGAAGCAAATGACGGCAGCCGTGTTTTATCCGGAATGACGTCTATAGCCGCTTACTGATCAGGTGTCGTGAGCGATCGAGGGGGTTATGCGCACACGTGATGAGCGGAGGTGGGTTAGGCTACGGGCCATGTGTGGAATCGTGGGGTACGTCGGTGCGCGACCGGCGTTGGGAATCGTGCTGGACGGGCTCCGGCGACTCGAGTACCGGGGCTACGACTCGGCCGGCGTCGCCATCGTCTGCGGCGACGAGCTGCGGACCGAGAAGCGGGCCGGCAAACTGAGCAACCTGGAGAAGGCCCTCGGCGACGAGCGGTTCGGCTCCGCCACCGCGGGTGCCGGCACCGAGACCGGCTGCCCGCCGCCCATCGGCATCGGCGACGGCACCGCCGGCATCGGCCACACCCGGTGGGCCACCCACGGCGGCCCGACCGACCGCAACGCCCACCCGCACCTGTCCCGCGACGGCCGGGTCGCGGTGATCCACAACGGGATCATCGAGAACTTCGCCAAGCTGGTGGCCGAGTTGGAGGCCGACGGCGTCGAGTTCGTCAGCGACACCGACACCGAGTGCGCCGCCCACCTGCTCGCCGCCGCCCTGGCCGACCTGCGGGCCGCCGGTGAACCGGACGGGCCCCAACTGCTCGCCGCCGCGATGCGCCGGGTCTGCCAGCGCCTCGAAGGCGCCTTCACCCTGCTGGCCGTCGACGCCGCCATCCCCGACGCGGTGGTCGGTGCCCGCCGCAACTCCCCACTGGTGGTCGGGCGCGGCCCGGGCGAGCACTACCTGGCCAGCGACGTCTCCGCGTTCATCGAACACACCCGCGACGCCGTCGAACTCGGTCAGGACCAGGTCGTGCTGATCACCCCGGACAGCATCGAGATCACCGACTTCACCGGCGCACCCGCGTTGGGCCGAGACTTCCACATCGACTGGGACGCCTCCGCCGCCGAGAAGGGCGGCTACGACTACTTCATGCTCAAGGAGATCGCCGAGCAGCCGCAGGCGGTCGCCGACACCCTGCTCGGCCGGCTCACCGAGACCGGCGAGATCATGCTCGACGAGGTCCGCCTCACCGACCAGGACCTGCGCGACGTCGACAAGGTCTTCATCGTGGCCTGCGGTACGGCGTACCACTCCGGCATGGTCGCCAAGTACGCCATCGAGCACTGGACCCGGATCCCGTGCGAGGTGGAGCTGGCCAGTGAGTTCCGCTACCGCGACCCGGTGCTGGACCGATCCACCCTGGTCGTGGCGATCTCCCAGTCCGGCGAGACGATGGACACCCTGATGGCGCTGCGCCACGCCAAGGAGCAGAAGGCCCGGGTGCTGGCGATCTGCAACACCAACGGCTCCACCATCCCGCGCGAGTCCGACGCGGTGCTCTACACCCACGGCGGCCCGGAGATCGCGGTCGCCTCCACCAAGGCCTTCCTCACCCAGTTGGTCGCCTGCTACCTGATCGGCCTGCACCTGGCCCAGGTGCGCGGCATCAAGTACGCCGACGAGGTCGAAGCGGTGGTCAGCCAGCTCCAGGAGATCCCGGGCAAGCTGCGTCAGCTGCTCGCCGCGATGGAGCCGGTCCGGCAGCTGGCCCGTGACCTGTCCACCGCCAACCAGGTGCTGTTCATCGGCCGGCACGTCGGCTACCCGGTGGCCCTCGAAGGCGCGCTCAAGCTCAAGGAGCTGGCCTACATGCACGCCGAGGGCTTCGCCGCCGGCGAGCTCAAGCACGGCCCGATCGCCCTGATCGACCAGGGCACCCCGGTGGTCTGCGTGGTGCCGTCGCCGGCCGGCCGGGGCATGCTGCACGACAAGATCGTCTCCAACATCCAGGAGGTCCGGGCCCGGGGTGCCCGTACCGTGGTGATCGCCGAAGAGGGCGACACCGCCGTCGTGCCGTACGCCGACGAACTGATCTACGTACCGCGCACCCCGACCCTGCTCGCGCCGCTGCTGACCACGGTGCCGCTGCAGGTGCTCGCCTGCGAGATCGCCGCCGCCCGGGGCCACGACGTCGACCAGCCGCGCAACCTGGCGAAGTCGGTCACTGTCGAGTGACCACGTCCCGCTGGTGCTCACCGCCGAGCACGATCCGGGCCATCGCGTCCAACGCCGGATTGTCCTGCGCCCAGTAGCCCAGGTGGCCGGCCGCGTCACCGGTGAAGACCCGGGCGCCGAACCCGTCGGCGCTCGGGTCCTGCCCGTGCCACAGCCGGTCACCCGGCCACAGCTGCGGCCAGGTCGCGTGCCGGATGACGTCGTCGTCGGCGGTGCTGGCCCACACCCGGTCGGCCGGCACCGCCAACTCGCCGACATGGTCCACCCCGACCCCGGGCGAGCCAACGAAGATCAGGCTCTCGGCCGCCAGCTGCGGATCCCGCGCCGCGGCGCCCACCACCAGCGATCCGTAGCTGTGCCCGAGCACGGTCAGCCCGGCCGGGTCACCGCCGTCGCGCCCGGCGGCCAACCCGGCCTGGAACCGCTGCAGGTCCACCGCGCCCCGCTGAGCCGGCAGCGGGCTGGCCGCCTCGTCGACGAACGCCGGAGCTGCGTAGTCCAGCCACAACACCCCGGCGGTCGCCTGCTGCGGCGCCAGCTCGTGACAGCGGCGTACCACCTGCTCGGTGCGGGCCAGCTCGCCACCGGCGCGCGCCAGCCCGCTGCCCATCCCCGGCACGTGGGTCAGCACCCGCGCCGCCGCGTCCGGATCGCCCAGCGCCACGATCACCCGGCCGGTCGGAGCTGGCCCGCCCACGCCGGACACCGCTGCCGAGCCCTCGTCCAACGCCAGCAGGTACGCCCGGGGCCCGGTCGGTGCGGCCAACCGGCCGGCGACCGCGTCCAGACCGGCGATCAACCGGTCCAGCCGGCGGGCCTGCCCGACCAGCGTCGCCGAACCGGGGCCGCCGTCGGGCAACGCCCCCCGCTGGCGCACCAGATCCGCCCGGCGGCGGTCCAGCACCAACCGGTTCGCCTGGTCGCGCACTGCCGCCGGCAGCCCGTCGAGCCGGCCGGTCCAGGCCGGCTCGTGCCGGATCAGCCACCGCCGCTGCGCCGACGTCAACCCGTCCCACCAGGCCCGCACCCGTGCCGGTGGGGCGTGCGTCGGTGGCCGGGTCGGCGGCGGCCGGGCCGGCCAGCCCTGCGCGGCGGCGGTGGCGAGCGCGTCGAGCCGACGGGCCGCGTCGGCGTCCGCCGCGTCGGCCAGGGCGAGCGCCCCCGCGATCCCGTCGGCCACCCGGGCGGCACCGGCCAGGGTCGGACCGTCCGGTCGGGTCACCGTCGGGTCCACAGTGACCCGACCGGTACGGTCGACGGACACACCCAGCCGGTCCGCCGTACCGACCCAGTCGGCGAGCACCGCCTTGGCCCGGCTCAGCCGCTCCGCGTACCCGCTGAGGACCTGGTCGACCACGCACAGCTCCGGGCCGGCGGCGGCCAACCGGTCACGCAGGACGGCCAACCGCCCGTCGGCGGCGGACGCCGCCGGCCCGGTCCACCCCTGGCGCAGCCGGTCGGCCGCCCCGACGATGTCGGCGGTACGTCGGTCGACGACCGGCTGCGCCCGCCGCCAGGCCACCGCCGCCGCCTGCCAGGCGGCCGGGTCGGCGCGCCACAACCGCTGGTACGCGCTCGCCGGCCCAGCGGTCACCGGCCCAGCGGTCACCGCCCCAGCCGACGGGCCGCCCGGGCGTCGGCGTCGGCGTAGCCGTCGGCGGCCGCCACCAGCGCCCGCCCGGCCGACACCGCGTCGGCCCCGGCCTGGCAGAGCTGCCGGTGCACCGCCGCGGCCACCTCGGCCAGCAGATCGGCCGCCGCCCAGCCGGGTGCCTCGACGGTCAGCTCCGGCCCACCGCCGAGCCCGTGCCCCAACCGCTGACCCGACACGGCGAGCCGGTCGGCGACGTCGTACAACGTGGCCGGACGCACCGTCACCGGCCCCGGTCCACCGGAGAACCCCTGCATGCCCACCTCCCGATCCGGGCGCCGACCGGGCGGCCGGCGGCGGTGTCGACACGCTAGCGACGATCCCGACGGTCCCGCTGCACCCTGTGGACAACCGGCGGCCGGGGATGCGCCAGCGCCGGTATGGTGGCCGGTGTGATCGTGTCGGTCGGGCTGGACGTCGTCGCCGTCGAGCGGTTCGCCCGTGCGGTGGCCCGCACGCCGTCGCTGGCCGACCGGCTGTTCACCGGGGCCGAGCTGCTGACCCCGGCGGGCAACCGCCGGTCACCGGCGTCGCTCGCCGCCCGCTTCGCCGCGAAGGAGGCGGTGGCCAAGGCACTCGGCGCACCGGCCGGACTGCGCTGGCACGACTGCGAGGTGGTCGCCGACCCGGACGGCCGGCCCTGGCTGACCGTCTCCGGCACGGTCGCCGCCGCAGCGGCCGCGCGTGGGGTGCGCCGGTGGCATCTCTCGCTGTCCCACGACGGCGGCATCGCCTCGGCGATGGTCGTCGCCGAACGATGAGCAGAGCAACGACGAGCAGGGAGTGGTGGCCGTGATCGGAGTCTGGCGGGTGTCCGACGTGCGCCGTGCCGAGCAGGCGCTGATGGCTACGCTGCCGCCGGGCACCCTGATGCAGCGGGCCGCCGCCGGGCTGGCGCGGCGCTGCGCGCTGCTGCTCGCCGGGACCGGCGGCGTGTACGGCGCCGAGGTGCTGCTGCTGGTCGGCTCCGGCGACAACGGCGGCGACGCGCTCTACGCCGGTGCCCGACTGGCCCGGCGCGGGGCGCGGGTCGCCGCCTGGCTGCTGCACCCGCAGCGGGCACACGCCGGTGGGCTCGCCGCGCTGCGCGCCGCCGGCGGTCGGGTCACCGACGGTCCGGGCCGCTCCGTCGACCTGGTGGTCGACGGCATCGTCGGCATCGGCGGCAGCGGCGGTCTGCGCGCACCGGCGGCCGAGGCGGTGGCCCGCGCCACCACGGCGGCCTCGGCCCGCGGCGGGCGGCCGGCGGTGGTCGCCGTCGACGTGCCCAGCGGCGTCGCGGTCGACACCGGCGGTGGCGCGGCACCGGCCGTCCGCGCCGACGTGACCGTGACCTTCGGGTGCCTCAAACCGGCGCTGGCGGTCGGGCCGGCCGCTGCCGACGCCGGGCAGGTCGAGCTCGTCGACATCGGGCTCACGCCGTGGCTGCGCGGCACCCCCGCGTTCGAGGTGCCCGGCCACGCCGACGTGGCGCGCTGGTGGCCGGCGCTGGTGCCGGCCGCCGAGAAGTACACCCGGGGCGTCGTCGGTGTGGCCACCGGGTCGGCCACCTACCCGGGGGCGGCGGTGCTCTCCGTCGGCGGGGCCGTCGCCGGTCCGACCGGGCTGATCCGGTACGCCGGCAGCGCCGGTGAGCAGGTTCTCGCCCGGTACCCGTCGGTGATCGCCACCGGTCGGGTCGCCGACGCCGGCCGGGTGCAGGCCTGGGTGTGCGGCTCCGGCCTCGGTGGCGGCGACCACGCCGCCGCGGAACTACGGGCCGTGCTGGCCGCACCGGTGCCGGTGGTGCTCGACGCCGACGCCCTGACCATGCTGGTCGACGGCACCTGGTCGGAACAGCTGCGGGCCCGGCGGGCACCGACCGTCGTCACCCCGCACGACCGGGAGTTCGCCCGACTGGCCGGTGGTCAGCCGGGCGACGACCGGGTCGCCGCCGCGCTGCGACTGGCCGCCTGGATGCGGGCCACCGTCCTACTCAAAGGCGATCGTACGGTGGTCGCCACCCCCGACGGCCGCGCCTACGTCAACCCCACCGGCACCCCGGCGCTGGCCACCGGCGGCACCGGGGACGTCCTGGCGGGTCTGCTCGGGTCACTGCTCGCCGCCGGTCTGGCACCGGAGCACGCCGCCCTTGCCGCCGCGTACACCCACGGGCTGGCCGGCCGCCGCGCGGCCGCCGCCGGCCCGGTGACGGCGGCCGAGGTCGCCGCCGCGCTGCGGCCGGTGGTGGCCGAGCTGACCAGTACGGCGGCGAACCCGACGGGTCCGGCGGTAGCTGATCTGACCAGTGCGGAAGCTGCCCGATCAGGTGACTGATCAGTAGTCTGGACCCATGTGGCAGGCAGAGGTGCGGGTCGACCTGGACGCGATCCGGGAGAACGTCGCCCGGTTGCGAGCCGGGACCAGCGCCGAGCTGATGGCGGTGGTCAAGGCCGACGGGTACGGCCACGGGATGGTCGCCGCCGCCCGGGCCGCCCGCGAGGCCGGCGCCGACTGGCTCGGGGTCTGCACCCTGAGCGAAGCGCTGCAACTGCGCGCCGCCGGGCAGACCGGACCGGTGCTGGCCTGGCTGCTCGCCCCCGGACTGGCGCTGCACGAGGCGGTCACCGCCGACATCGACCTCGGCGTGGGCAGCCGCGACCTGGTCGCCGAGGCGGTCGCCGCCGCCCGGCTGGCCGGCCGACCGGCCCGCCTCCACCTCAAGATCGATACCGGGTTGTCCCGGGGCGGCGCCACCGGCGACGACTGGCCCGACCTGGTCGAGGCCGCAGCCAAGGCGCAGTCCGACGGCACCGTAGAGGTGGTCGGCGTCTGGAGCCACTTCGTCTTCGCCGACGCGCCGGGGCACCCCACCATCGACGGGCAGCTGGCCGCCTTTCACGAGGGTCTGGCGGTCGCCCACCGGTACGGCGTCCGCCCCCGCTACCGGCACCTGGCGAACTCGGCGGCCACCCTGACCCGCCCGGACACCCACTTCGACCTGGTCCGACCCGGGATCGCCTGCTACGGGCTGTCCCCGGTGCCCGGCGCGGACCACGGGCTGCGCCCGGCGATGAGCGTGCGGGCCCGGGTGATGCTCACCAAACGGGTCCCGGCCGGTCAGGGCGTGTCGTACGGGCACACGTACCACACCGGGCGGGAGAGCACCCTCGCCGTGGTGCCGCTCGGCTACGCCGACGGGGTGCCCCGGCACGCCTCCAACTGCGGCCCGGTCCAGTTGGCCGGGCGCAACCGGACCATCGCCGGCCGGGTCTGCATGGACCAGATCGTCCTCGACTGCGGCGACGACGAGGTCCGGGCCGGCGACGTGGCCACCCTCTTCGGCGACGGCCGCCACGGCGAGCCCACCGCCGACGACTGGGCCGCCGCCGTCGGCACCATCAACTACGAGATCGTCACCCGGTTCGGCAGCCCCCGGGTGCCGCGCAGCTACCAGGACTCCCGGGCATGAGCAGGCAGCGTGGGGTGGCCCAGCGGACGGCGGGGCCGCGGGCCGGCGTACAGAAGGTGGCCCGGACCGCCGGGATCGTCGGCGCGGCACTCGGCCTCGCCGCCGCCGGGGTGACCGCGACCGTCGCCGCCGAACGCGCCCTGGTCCGCCGGCTCAAACGCGACACCACCGACCCGTACGCCGACGAACCCTTCGGCGAACTGCCCTACGACGAGACCCGGGTGGTCACCGCCAGCGACGGCACCGACGTGTACGTGGAGATCGTCGAGCCGGACGAGGACGCCCCGCCCCGGCCCACCGTCGTCTTCGTGCACGGCTACTGCCTGGACATGGGGACGTTCCACTTTCAACGCCGGGAGCTGACCCGCCGGGGCGAACACCGGATCGTCTGCTACGACCAGCCCGGGCACGGCCGGTCCGGGCGGCTGGAGTCGGGTGACTACGAGATCGCGGCTCTCGGTGACACGCTGCGGGCGGTCCTGGAGCAGGCGGTCCCGGACGGGCCGATCGTCCTGGTCGGACATTCGATGGGCGGGATGACCATCATGGCGCTCGCCGAGCGCTACCCGGAGCTGTTCGACGAACGGGTCGCCGGCACCGTGCTGATGGCGACCTCCGGTGGCCTGCTCGACGAGGCCCGGCTCGGCGTACCGGCGATTCTCAGCCGGGCCGGCTCCCCGCTGCTGATGCTGGTCAACAACGCGACCCGACTGACCGGCGGGGTGATCGACCGGACCCGGCTGGCCGCCTCCGACCTCAGCTGGCTGCTGACCCGCCGCTACGGCTTCGGCACCGACCGGCCCAGCCCGGCACTGGTCAGCTACGTGGAACGGATGAACTCGCGGACCTCCGCCGAGACGGTCACCCGGTACGTACGCACCCTGCTCACCCATTCCCGGTACCCGGCGCTGGCGGTGCTCGCCCCCAACCCGACGCTGGTCATCGTCGGCGACAAGGACATGATCACCCCGGTGGCGCACTCCGAGGAGATCGTCCGCCGACTGCCGGACGCCGACTACGTCCAGATCGCCGACGGCGGTCACGTGGTGATGCTGGAACACGCCGACCAGGTGAACGCCGCGCTGTTCGCGTTCCTTGCGAAAATCCAGGAATGACAGTCCGGGTACGTCTGACCGCACTTGCCGACACCCATGCGTTCGGCCGACAACTGGGTCGCCTGCTGCGCCCCGGCGACCTGGTGGTGCTGGCCGGCCCGCTGGGTGCCGGCAAGACCGCCCTGGTCCAGGGGATCGGATCCGGCCTCGGAGTGCGCGGCGACATCACCTCGCCGACGTTCGTGATCGCCCGGGTGCATCCGCCGGACGCCGCCCTCGGCGGTACGTCGACCCTGGTGCACGCCGACGCGTACCGGCTGGGCGACGCACCCGATCCGCGCGCCGAGATCGACGACCTCGACCTGGACGCCGACGTCGACCGGGCGGTCACCGTCGTCGAATGGGGCGAGGGGATGGTCGAGCAGCTCGCCGACGCGCACCTGCTGGTCCGGATGCACCGGCACGACGACGACAGCCGGTCGGCGGAGCTGACCGGGGTCGGCGCCGACTGGGCCGAGCGTCTCGCCATGCTGGACGGTGATGTCGTAGCCGGGCGCTAGAGTGCGCCTCGTCCGCGGCACCCCGCCGATCTGACGGATCCACGAAAGGCGTTCTGTGATGCTCGACCTGTTGGCCATGCTGCCTGCGGCCTGGACGGCGGCCCTCACCCCGCACCTGGATCCGGCCGCCACCGCCCGGCTCGGTGCCTTCGTCGCCGACGAGTACGCGACCCGGACCGTCTTTCCGCCGCAGGAGGACCTGTTCGCCGCGTACCGGCTCTGCCCGCCGCAGCAGTGCCGGGTGCTGATCCTCGGCCAGGACCCGTACCACCGGGCCGGTCAGGCCCACGGGTTGAGCTTCAGCGTCCGCGACGGCGTGGCGGTCCCGCCATCGCTGCGCAACGTCTTCAAGGAGCTGGGCACCGACGTCGGGGTGCCGATGCCCCGCAGCGGCGACCTGACCGGCTGGGCGGCGCAAGGGGTGCTGCTGCTCAACGCGGTCCTGACGGTCCGCGAGGGCACGCCCGGCTCGCACGCGGGCAAAGGCTGGGAGGAGTTCACCGACGCCACGATCCGGGCGCTCGACGGCAGCGGGCAGCGGGTCGTCTTCCTGCTCTGGGGTGGGTACGCCCGCAAGAAGCGGGCGTTGATCACCAATCCGGCGCACGTGGTGCTGGAGGCGGGTCACCCCAGCCCGATGAATCCGCGCGGGTTCCTCGGTAGCCGTCCGTTCAGCGCCACCGACAAGGCGCTCGCCGACGCCGGTCTACCCGGGATCGACTGGAGCCGGACCGGCGCCGGCTGAGCTCTCTTCGGCCCCGGCCCCGGCTCAGCTCTCGTCGGCCCCGGCTGCGGCCCCGGCCGTGCGGCGGACCTCGCGGAACCGGCGCAGCAGGTCGGCAGTGTCCGGATCGACGATGTCGATCTCGGCCAGCGGTACGACCGGGTAGTGCCGCCCGTCGTGGCGTACCTCGATCGCCGGCGGGAGTTCGTCGTACATCCGGGCGTGGATCTCGCCGGCCATCGTCTGCCAGCGGTGCGGGTACGGCTCCCGAGGGTCGACCGGGATGTGGCGGTACTCCTGCCAGCGGTCCATCCACCGGGTGGCGTACTTGCGGGTGAGCCAGTCGGTGACGGCGTCGGCTTCTCGCCAGAGCAACGCCACGTGCACTCCGGGCGCCGGCACCGGCGCGCCCTGCAGCAGCGCCGCGGTCGGACCGTCGAAGACGAAGCTGAACCCGGCGGCCTGGCGGTGGAACTGTTCGACGCTGGTCTGCGCGAGCCGGTCGGCGAACGGGCGGGCGGCGATCTCGGCGATCCGCCGGTCGACATCGGCGTCGAGGTCCTCGACGCCGACGGTCAGTTGGCGTCCCATCGCCGCGAACAGCCGTTCGACCGTCGCCAGGCTCGGCGTCCGCGCCCCCTGCTCGATCCGGGCGACGGTGGCCTGTCCCACGCCGGCCCGATCGGCCAACACCTGCTGGGTCAGCAGCCGCGCCTGCCGCTCGTCGCGCAGCGTCGTGCCGATCAGCGCCGCCAGCGAGCCTGCGGGAGTCGCGGCCGAGGTGCCGTGGGTCGCGGCGTGGTGGGCCGTCGAAGGGTGTTCTGCCATCGACGTCGATCCTTGTCCGCCGCCGGGCGGCTGTCCATCCGTAGGGCGCAGGTCCGATGTCGGCTCCCGGACAGCCGCTCCCGGACAGCCGCTCCCGGGCAGCCGCTGCCGGACAGCGGCTCCGCCGCGCCTTCCGCCCCGCTGCAGTCTTCACGCCGATGTGGCTACCACTCCGAGGGGGCTTCCGCGACCGGACGCATGTATTGCGTCACATCGATATTCCTCAGAGGAATAATCATTCCTCTGAGGAATATCACTCACGCGCGTAGTTGTCTGTCGGGCGGTGACGTTCCGTGACGTGTTCGGCCCGTCGCGTACGGATCGACGCGCCAGCTGACGCGCCGGGCGTGATCTGCCGGCCGGTGCGATGGTCGGCGGGGCTGTCCGGTTAGTGTGCTTACCGTGCTGGTACTCGTGCTGGATTCGTCGACGCCCGCGGTGACCGCCGCGCTGGCCGAGGTCACCGACGACGTACGCCTGCTGGCCAGCCGCCGCGCGGTCGATGCGCGGGCGCACGGCGAGCTGCTCGGACCGCAGATCGCCGCCTGCCTGGCCGAGGCCGGCGCGACGGCGACCGACCTGACGGCGATCGTCGCCGGGCTCGGCCCTGGGCCGTTCACCGGACTGCGGGTCGGCCTGGTGACCGCCGTCAGCATGGCGCACGCGCTCGACGTCCCGGCGTACGGCGTCGTCTCCCTCGACGCGCTCGGCCGGGCGGCCGCTACCGGCACCGGCGCCGCCGATGGGCGCGCCGACGGCCCGGTGCTGGCCGCGACCGACGCGCGTCGGCGCGAGATCTACTGGGCGGTGTACGACGGCGACGGGCGGCGACTGACCGACCCGGCGGTGGCGACCCCGGCCACCGTGGCCGAGGCCCTACCGGGTGCCGCCCTGCCGGGTGTCGTCGCGGCGGTCGGCGACGGTGCGCTGCGCTACGCCGACGTCCTCGGCCTGCCGGTGCGGCCCGAGCCGCGTTACCCGAGCGCCCTGGCGTTGGCCGAACTCGCGGCCGACCGGGTCCGGGCCGGTGCCGACGGCGAGCCGTTGACCCCGTGCTACCTGCGTCGGCCCGACGCGGTCGCGGCGACCGGCCGGAAACCGGTGCTGCGGTGACCCAGGCCGGTACCCGGCAGCGAATCGTCCGGTTCCGCTGGTGGCACATCGAGCAGGTGCTGCCGATCGAAGCCGACCTGTTCGGTGCGGAGCGGTGGTCGGCCGAGATGTTCTGGAACGAGCTGGCCAACGACCATCACTACCTGGCCGCCGTCGACGACGCCGACCAGGTCGCCGGGTACGCCGGACTGGCCTGGGCCGGTGACCCCGGGGCACCCGACGAGGCGTGGGTGCAGAACATCGCGGTCCGCCGCGACGCCCAACGGCGTGGCCTCGGCCGTACCCTGCTGACCGCGCTGCTCGACGAGGCCGGCCGGCGCGGTGCCGGCCGGACCTTCCTCGAGGTCGCCGTGGACAACGCGCCCGCGCAGCGGCTCTACGCGGCGTACGGTTTCGAACCGGTCGGCGTACGTCGCGGCTACTACCAACCCAGCAACACCGACGCCCTGGTGATGATGCGAGATGGCTGACGAACCCCTGGTCCTCGGGATCGAGACCTCCTGCGACGAGACCGGAGTCGGCATCGTCCGCGGGCACACCCTGCTCGCCGACGCGCTCGCCTCCAGCGTGGCCGAACATGCCCGGTTCGGTGGCGTGGTGCCGGAGGTGGCCAGCCGGGCCCACCTGGAGGCGATCGTGCCGACCATGCGGCGGGCGCTCGACGACGCCGGGGTGACCCTCGCCGACATCGACGCGATCGCCGTCACCGCCGGTCCCGGCCTGGCCGGCGCGTTGCTGGTCGGCGTCGCGGCGGCCAAGGGCTACGCGATCGCCGCCGACAAGCCGGTGTACGGCGTCAACCATCTCGCCGCACACGTCGCCGTCGACACCCTCGAACACGGTCCGCTGCCGGAGCCGGCGATCGCCCTGCTGGTCTCCGGTGGACATTCGTCGCTGCTGCTGGTCGACGACCTGACCGCCGGGGTCACCCCGCTCGGCGCCACCATCGACGACGCCGCCGGTGAGGCGTTCGACAAGGTGGCCCGGCTGCTCGGGCTGCCGTTCCCCGGTGGGCCCCCGATCGACCGGTCGGCCCGCGACGGCGACCCGGCCGCGATCGCCTTCCCGCGTGGCCTGACCGCGCCGAAGGACCTGGCCACGCACCGGTTCGACTTCTCCTTCTCCGGGCTCAAGACGGCGGTGGCCCGCTGGGTGGAGGCCCGAGAACGGGCCGGTGAGCCGGTGCCGGTCGCCGACGTGGCCGCCTCGTTCCAGGAAGCGGTCTGCGACGTACTGACCGCCAAGGCGATCGACGCCTGCCGGGAGCGGGGCGTCGAGACCCTGGTCATCGGCGGCGGGGTGGCGGCCAACTCGCGGCTGCGGGCGATGGCCGAGCAGCGCTGCGCGCGGTACGGGATCCGGGTCCGGGTGCCCCGGCCGAAGCTGTGTACCGACAACGGGGCGATGGTCGCCGCGCTCGGCTCGCACCTGGTGGCCGCCGGGGTGCCGGCCAGCCGGCTCGACCTGCCGGCCGACTCCGCGCTGCCGCTGACAACGGTGAGCGTGTAATGTCCGGCGACGTGATCGTGCGGATGTGGGAGGCCAAGGCCGAGACGTCCCGCCTGCCCGAGTTGCTCACCTGGGTCTGCGACACCGCGCTGCCCGAGATCGAGCACAGCCCGCTGCACCTGGCCAGTGAGATCTTCTCGTCCACCGACGACCGGGTGGTGGTCGTCTCGAAATGGCGCAGCGCACCGGTGTCGCTGCCGGATCCGCCGCTGCGGCTGGTCACCCGGCCGCCGCACAGCTGGGACTTCACCCAGGTCGACCGCTGAGGTAAATCGGTAGCTCGGACGCGGACCGTAGCCGTACGGTCGCCGCGTCATGTGGTCGCTGCCTGTCGCCGATCCCGGCGTTGCCGATCACCGGTCCGCCGCCCGCCTGCTGCGCTGGCTGACCGGTCGCGCCCGGCTGTCCGTGGCCGCCGGTGCGGCGCTGAGCATCGTCTGGATGGGCAGTCAGGCGCTGATGCCGGCGGTGGTCGGCCGGGCGATCGACGCCGGGCTGACCGCCGGTGACCTGACAGCGCTGCTCGGCTGGGCGGCGGTGCTGCTCGGCCTCGGGCTGGTCCAGGCCGGCGCCAGCGTCAGCCAGCACTGGTTCGGGGTGCTGAACTGGCTGTCCACCGCGTACCGCACCGTGCAGTTGACCGTACGGCAGGCGAACCGGCTCGGCGCCACCCTGCCGAAGCGGCTGGCCACCGGCGAGGTGGTGAGCATCGGCACGGCCGACATGAGCAGCCTGGGCGGTGCGGTCGAGGCCATCGCCCGGGCGATCGGAGCGGCGGCGGCGATCGTCGTCGTCGCCGTCATCCTGGTCGGCACCTCGACGGCGCTCGGTCTGGTGATCGTGATCGGGGTTCCGGTGCTGGTGGCGGTCATCGGGCTGGGTATCCGGCCGCTGCACCACCGGCAGCAGACGTACCGCGATCAGCAGGCGACCCTGGCGACCCTGGCCGGAGACATCGTCGTCGGCCTGCGGATCCTGCGTGGAGTCGGCGGGGAAGCGGTGCTCGCCGGGAGCTACCGCGACCAGTCCCAGGAGCTGCGGCGGCGGGGGAGCCGACTGGCCGGCGTCGAATCCGTGCTGGAGGCCGCGCAACTGCTACTGCCCGGCATGTTCCTGGTCCTGGTGACCTGGCTCGGTGCCCGGCTCACCGTCGCCGGTGAACTCACCGTCGGCCAGCTGGTCGCCAGCTACGCGTACACCGCCTTCCTGGTCGGTCCGATCCGGACGGTGACCGAGTTCATCCACACCATCACCCGGGGGCACGTCGCGGCCCGGCGGGTCGCCGGGCTGCTCGCGATCGATCCGGAGTTCGCCGATCCGCCCGCCCCCCGGCAGCTGCCCGCTGCCGATGGTGACCTGGTCGACGTCACCTCCGGGCTGCGGGTCGCGTCGGGCCGGACGACCGCCGTGGCGGCCACCGCGCCGCAGGACGTGGCGGCACTCGCCGACCGGCTGGGCCGCTACCGCGACGCCGAGGTCACCTACTCCGGCGTACCGCTGCGGGAGCTGGACCTGGCCACGGTCCGGCAGCGAATTCTGGTGGCCGACAACGACGCCCGGCTGTTCACCGGCCGGCTGCGCGACGAGCTCGACGCGACCGGGCAGGCCAGCGACGACGCGGTCCGGGCGGCCCTGGTGGCGGCCAGCGCCACCGACATCGTCGACGCCCTGCCCCACGGGCTGGACACCGAGGTCGCCGAGCGGGGCCGGGAGTTCTCCGGCGGCCAGCAGCAGCGGCTGCGGCTGGCCCGGGCGTTGCTGGCCGACCCGCCGGTCCTGGTCCTGGTCGAGCCGACCAGCGCCGTCGACGCGCACACCGAGGTACGGATCGCGGCCCGGTTGCGGGCAGCCCGGGCCGGCCGGACCACCGTCGTCTGCACCACCAGCCCGCTACTGCTGGAGCACGCCGACCGGGTGGTGTTCCTCGACGACGGCAAGGTGCTCGCCGAGGGTAGCCACGCCGAGTTGCTGAGGACCGAGCCGCGCTATGCGGCGCTGGTGACCCGGGCCGAACCGGCCCTGCTGATCGAGGAGGCGTCGTGACCGCGTTGCCGGTCGCCGGCCGGGCCGAGGTACGCCGGTACAGCCGGCTGCTGATCCGGCGCCACCCCCGGATGCTGGCCAGTGTCCTCGCCCTGCACGCGGGTGCCGCCGTCGCCGGGCTGGCCGCGCCCCGGCTGCTCGGCGACCTCGTGCAGGCGCTGACCACCGGCGTGGCGGCGGCCGTCGACCAGACCGCGCTGGCGATCGGCGGTTTCCTCGTCGTGCAGGCGGTGCTGGCCCGGTACGCGCACGTGGCGTCGGCGCGGCTCGGTGAGCGGGTGCTGGCCGGGCTGCGGGAGGAGTTCATCGACCGGGTGCTGAGCATCCCCCTGTCCACAGTCGAGCGGGCTGGCACCGGTGACCTGTTGACCCGGACGTCGCACGACGTCGCGGTGCTGTCCAAGTCGGTGCGGTTCGCGGTGCCGGAGACGCTGATCGCGGTCAGCACCGCGATCTTCATCTTCGGTGCGCTGCTGCTGGTCGGCCCGGTGCTGGCGGTGCCCTGCCTGATCGTGGTGCCGCTGCTGTGGGCGGGCACCCGCTGGTACCTGCGCCGGGCCCCGGACGGCTACCTGGCCGAGAGCGCCGCGTACTCGCGGATCACCGACGGGCTCAGCGAGACCGTCGACGGCGCCCGGACGGTGGCGGCGCTGCGTCGCGAGGAGCAGCGGCGGCGGCGGACCGACAGCGACATCGCCCGGCAGTACGCGGCGGAGCGGTTCACGTTGTGGCTACGGACCGTCTGGTTCCCGGTGATCGAGATCAGCTACGTGGTGCCGGTGGTGGCCACGCTGGTGGTCGGCGGCTGGTGCTACCTGCGCGGCTGGGTGACCCTCGGCCAGGTCACCGCAGCGGTGCTGTACGTGCAGATGCTGACCGACCCGCTGGACCGACTGCTCAACTGGCTGGACGAGTTGCAGCTGGGGGCGGCCTCGTTGGCCCGGATCCTCGGCGTCGCCCAGGCCGGCCCGCCAGCGCGGACCGCCCCTACCGGCTCGCCGGCGGTCGCGCCGACGAGCGAGCCGGTCGCCGCCCGCGACGTCCGGTTCAGCTACGTCGACGGGCGTGAGGTGCTGCGCGGGGTGACCCTGGTGCCGCGACCGGGGGAGCGGATCGCCATCGTCGGGCCGTCCGGCGCCGGCAAGTCCACCCTGGGTCGGCTGCTGGCCGGGGTCCTGCGCCCCGACTCGGGCTCGGTCACCGCCGGCGGCGTACCGTTGACCGACCTGAGCCCGGACCAGCTGCGCGCCCGGGTCGCCCTGGTCACCCAGGAGCATCATGTCTTCATCGGCACGGTGCGCGACAACGTGGCGTTGGTCCGTCCGGACGCCACCGACGCCGAGATCGGCGCCGCGTTGGCCGCCGTCGACGCCCTGGACTGGGTGAGCGAGCTGCCGGACGGGGTCGCCACCGTGGTCGGCACCGGCGGCCACCGGATCGGCCCGGACCAGGCCCAGCAGCTCGCACTGGCCCGGCTGGTGCTGGCCGACCCGCAGACCCTGGTGCTGGACGAGGCGACGTCGCTGGTCGACCCCCGGGCGGCCCGGCGGATGGAACGCTCGCTCGGGGCGGTGCTGCACGGCCGTACGGTGATCGCGATCGCGCACCGGCTGTTCACCGCGCACGACGCCGACCGGATCGCGGTGGTCGACGACGGGCTGATCATCGAGTGCGGTACGCACGACGAGCTGGTCGCCGCCGACGGCTCGTACGCGGCGTTGTGGCGCACCTGGCAGGGCCACGCCGAGCCGGCCCGGACCTAGCTGGGCGTGGCGTCGAGCGGGTCGGCGAGCAGCTGCTCGAAGGCGAGTTCGGCGGCCCCGATCAGCGGGGCGTCGTCGCCGAGCTTCGGCGTACGCAGTCGGACGTGTTCCCGGCAGGCCGGCAACGCGATCGAGTTGAGCCGGCTGCGGACGTGAGCCGCCGCCGCCAGGTAGACGTCGCGCAGCGTACCGCCGAAGACCACGGTCTCGGGGTTGAAGATGTTGACCAGGTTGGCCACGCCGAAACCGAGCCAGTCGCCGACCTGGCGGATCGCGGCCTGGGCCAGCCCGTCGCCCCGGTCGGCGGCGTCGACGACGGCGAGCACCGCCTCGCGGCCGATCGCCCCGGTCCGGCCGGCCGCCTGGATCAGGGCGTGTTCGCCGATCTCGGTCTCCCAGCAGCCCCGGGAGCCGCACAGGCAGGGCCGGCCGCCGGGGTGCACCACCATGTGGCCGACCTCGCCGCCGTACCCGCCGTGGCCGGTGACCCGGCGGCCACCGGCGATGATGCCGGCACCGACGCCGACGTCGCCGTACAGGTAGATGACGTGGTCGCAGCCGACGGCGGCGCCCCGGGCATGCTCGGCCAACGCGCAGAGGTCGGAGACGTTGCCGACCAGGACGCCCCGGTCGTCGCCGAGCGCCTCGGCCAGGGCCGCGCCGAGCGGTTCGTCGACCCAGCCCATGGTGGGCCCGAGCCGGACCATGCCGTCGTCGCGGCGGACCATGCCGCTGACCGCGACGCCGCTGCCGACGAAGACCGACCCGGCCGGAACCGACTGGTGCAGTTCCTTGACGAAGCCGGCGAGCGGGCCGACCGCCTCGGCGGCGAGGGTGCCCCGGGGCCGGTCGGCGGTGCGGACGTCGAGGATCCGGCCGCCGAGTCCGACCCGGGCGGCCCGCAACCGGTCGACCTCGATGCTCAGCGCGTAGGCGTACACCCGTTGGGACTCGGGCCGGACGACCAGTGACGGTCGTCCGGCCCGGCCGGTTTCCCGCGCCCCGCCCTCGCTGACCAGGCCGGCGGCGGCCAGGTCGGCGGTGAGCGCGCCGATGGTGCTGCGGTTGAGCCCGAGGGTGGTGGTCAGCTCGGCGCGGGTGGTGGCCCCGTGCAGGTGGACGTGGCGCAGCAGCGCCCCCAGGTTCTGCCGGCGGATCTCCTCCTGGCTGGGCCCTGCCCGCATCGCGCCGTCGTCTCCGCGGTCATCGGGATCCGGCGGCGGCCCGCCGCCGGGACAGCGCGTCGACGCTGGCGGCCAGCAGTAGCACCAGGCCGGTGAAGACGAACTTCACGCCGGATTCGACGTTGAGCAGCCCCATGCCGTTCTCGATCACCGCGACCACGGCCCCACCGAGGACGGCGTCGAGGACCCGGCCCTTGCCACCGAAGAGGCTGGTGCCGCCGATCACCGCAGCGCCGACGGCGAACAGCAGTACGTTGCTGCCGCCGGTGTTGGCGTCCACCGAGTTGGCCCGGCTGGCGGCGACGATGCCACCGACGGCGGCCATCGAGGAGCAGATCATGAACGCGGAAATGCGGATCCGGTCGACGTTGATGCCGGCCCGGCGGGCGGCCTCGCGGTTGCCGCCGACGGCGTAGATGTGTCGGCCGTACGCGGTCCGCTTGAGGACGAAGGTCCAGAAGATCAGCAGTACGACGATGATCGGGACCACGATCGGCACCCCGCGCAGCGAGGCGAACAGCGGGTTGACCGCGCGCTCCTGGTTGAGGATGTAGACGGCCGATCCGGCGACGGCGACCAGTACGCCGATGCGGGCCAGGACCACCACGAGCGGGTCGGTGACCAGGCCCTTGGCGGAGCGGCTGCGGTGGCGCAGCAGTTGGATCGCGGCGAAGCCGGCCACCCCGACGCCGAAGATGGCCCAGCCGATCACCGGCGGGACGTTGCGGTTGACGATGGCGATCAGCACACTGTCGCGGATCGACACGTTGCGGCCGCCGTCGATCAGCAGCAGCACGGTGCCCTGGAAGGCCAGGAACGCGGCGAGGGTGACCACGAACGACGGGATGCCGACTTTCGCGACCAGGACGCCGAGGACGGTGCCGATCAGGGTGCCGGTGGCGATCGCCGCGAGGACCGCCACGTACCAGGGCAGGCCCATCTCGGTGGAGACGACCGCCAGGATGGCGGCGCAGACCCCGCTGGCGAAGCCGGCGGAGAGGTCGATCTCCCCGAGCAGCAGGACGAAGATCAGACCCATCGCGATCAGGGCGACCGCGCCGCCCTGGATGAACAGGTTGGCGAAGTTGCCGGCGGTGAGGAAGTTGGGCCGCACGATCGAGAAGACGGTGCAGAGCACGACGAGGCCGAGGATGGCCGGCAACGCGCCGAGGTCGCCGCCGCGGACCCGGGAGAAGTAGTTGCGCAGATGCTCGGCGACGCCCGGCGAGTCGGCCGGGACCACCGGCCGCTGGGCTGTCGAGGTGGCGGTGCTCATCGGTCGGCTCCCGGTCCGCTGGTGGTGTACTCGGCGCCGTTGTCGGCGGGCAGGCCGAGCTGACCGCTGCGGCCGGCGGTGATCAGTTCCACGATCTGGGCGTGGGTGATCTCGGTGCTGCGTACCTGGGCGACCATCTGGCCGAGGTACAGCGCGGCGATCCGGTCGGAGACGGCGAAGACGTCGTTCATGTTGTGTGAGATCAGCACGACGGCGAGGCCGTTGTCGGCGAGCCGGCGGACCAGCTCCAGCACCTGGGCGGTCTGGGCGACGCCGAGCGCGGCGGTGGGCTCGTCGAGGATCACGACCTTGCTGTTCCAGAGCACCGCCTTGGCGATGGCGACGGTCTGGCGTTGGCCGCCGGAGAGGCTGGCGACGAGTTGGCGCAGCGACTTGACGGTCCGCACCGACAGCCCGGCGAGGGTGTCGGCGGCCATCTGTTCCATGGTGGTCTCGTCCAGCACGATCCCGGTGCGCTTTTCCCGCCCGAGGAACATGTTCTGCACGATGTCGAGGTTGTCGCAGAGCGCGAGGTCCTGGTAGACGACCTCGATGCCGTGCGCGGCGGCGTCGCGCGGGCTGTGGATGTGCACCGGTCGGCCGTCGACCAGGACTTCGCCGCGGTCGATCGGGTGGATGCCGCTGATGCACTTGACCAGGGTGGACTTGCCGGCGCCGTTGTCACCGACGAGTGCGGTCACCTCACCGGCGTGGACGTCGAAGTCGACGTTGCGCAACACCTGGACGGGGCCGAAGTTCTTGTCGATCCCGCGTAGTTGCAGCAGGGGGGTCGCGGACACGGGTGGGTCTCCTTCGTGAGGGTGTCCGTCCAGCGGCGTCGGCGCGTCCGCCGCGGGTGTCACCCGGCGATGGTGCTGCCGGGTGACACCCGCGGCGGGGCTGCCGGGCCGGGCCGGCGACGCCGGGTCAGCTGATGCCGGCCTCGGTGCAGAGCGCGGCGAACTCACCGGTGCAGAGTTCCTCGGCGGTGACGTAGCCGTCGTTGACCACGTCGACGACGTTGTCCTTGTAGATGGCCTGCGGGGTGAGCAGGACCGCCGGCACCTCGCGGTTGGTCTCCGTGTCGGTGACGGTCTGCGCGACCTCCTTGCGCTCGCCCTTGGCCAGCCCGATGGCCAGCTCGGCGGCGGCCTGCGCCTCGGCCTTGATCGCCTTGTAGACGGTCATGCACTGGTCGCCGGCGAGGATGTTCTGCAGGCCCTGCGGGGTGGCGTCCTGGCCGGTGACCGGGACCTTGCCGTTGAGCTGGTTGCGCTTGAGGACCGAGATGGCGGCGTTGCCGAGGCCGTCGTTGGCGGCCAGCACACCGTCGATCTTGCCGCCGGTCTGGGTCAGCATCTGCTCGAAGATCGTCGCGGCCTGGGTGTTGTCCCAGTCCGGCACCCACTGGTCCGGGCCCTTGGTGTACTCGCCGGACTCGTACAGCGGGTCGAGGACCCCGTCGTAGCCGGCCTTGAACAGGGTGGCGTTGTTGTCGGTCTGCGAGCCGTTGAGGGTGGCGATCGTCGGGTTCTGCACCCCGGCGTCGGTCAGGCACTTGACCAGGCCCTCGCCCTGCAGCTTGCCGACGGCCTCGTTGTCGAAGCTGACGTAGTACTCGGCGGAGCCGCCCAGGGTCAGCCGGTCGTAGTCGATGGTGGCGACGCCCTGCTGCTTGGCCTTGTCGAGCACGGCCTTGCCGGTGCCGGAGTCCAGGTTGACGATCATCAGGACGGTGACGCCGTCGGTGATCATCTGGTCGGCGAGGGTCTGGAACTGGGCCTTGTCGCCCTGCGCGTTCTGGATGGTCGAGTCGACGCCGGCGGCCTCGAACGCCTCCTCCAGGAAGCGCCGGTCGGCGGTCTCCCAACGGTCGGACGAGGCGCTGTCCGGCAGGATCACGCCGATCTTCGGGGTCGGCGTGTCGCCGCTGTCGGTGCCGCTGTCGCTGCCGCAGGCGGTCAGGCCGCCGGCGAGCAGAATGCCGGCGGCGGCGGTGCTGAGGATCCCTTTGCGCATCGCTCGGGTCCTTTCGAAGGGTGATGTGTCGCGTACAAGGAGGTGGTGCTGTTCGTGCGTGCTGAGGTGGTGCTGCTCGTGCGTGAGGTGTGGCTCGCGCGGCGCTGCGGGCTCCGGAACCCGGCCGGCGACGGCGACTCCCCGCAGTTGGGGCGGAGGGTCGTCGTCGTTTTGTTGTGTCCGGCAACGTATTAGGAGTGTGGCGGCGAGCACAAGACCGCCGGCGTCACGAGTTTTGTTGCCAGCGATAACAATTCAGCAACGTGACGGACATCTGCCCGTCGTCTGCCGGATCAGTGGGTAGCGATCGGGGCGAACCGGGCATCGGCGACGGCGGCCAGGTCACCCGGAGCGATACTCAACTGCAACCCGCGCCGCCCCGCCGAGACGTAGACCTCGGCGTACCCGCACGCCGAGGCGTCCAGCACCGTCGGCAGCCGCCGACGCTGCCCGAGCGGGCTGATCCCGCCCCGGACGTACCCGGTGGTCCGCTCGGCCAGCACCCGGTCGGCGAGCGCCGCCCGCTTGCCGCCCAGCGCCACCGCGAACGCCTTGAGGTCCAGCTCCCCGGTGACCGGCACGACACCGACCGCGAGCGCCCCGTCGACCTGCGCCACCAGCGTCTTGAACACCTGCGCGGGCGCCACGCCCAGGGCGGCCGCGACCGCCGCGCCGTAGTCCGGCGTCTCCGGCGACACCTGGTACGGGTGCACCTGGAACGGGATCCGCCGCCGGGTCAGCAGCGTCGTCGCGGGGGTCGCCGTACCTGCCATGTCCGGCGACGTTACCGGCCCGGCACCCTCAGCGGGTGGGCGCCGTCAGCGGGCGGGCGCGCCCACCGGGCCCGGCGGCGCCGACACCGGGTGGCCGAGCAGGGCCGTGGGGGCGCCGGCCACCCGGGTCAGCACCAGGCTCGCCGCCACGCCGGCTCCGGCGGCGGTACGCAGCCGCAGGTCGCGCCGCAACTGTGCCGGGTCGAGCGGGGAACCGCGTTTGAGGATCTCCAGCCGCGTGACACCGCGTTCGCGCAGCACCGCCCGCAGCCGCTTCAGCGAGAACGGCAGCACGTCGGTGATCTCCAGACACCGGCCGTACGGCGTGTCGGTCGGCGTGTCGGCGTAGACGTAGGCGATCGACTCGTCGCCCAGGGTGCCGGACACGGTGGCGGCGAACGCGGCCACCAGGTGCGCGCGGACCACCGCGCCGTCCGGGTCGTACAGGTAGCGCCGGACCGGGCCGACCGCCACCGGCTCGCCGCCGTCGCCGACCAGGCCCGTCGCCGGCCGCCCGCTGCGCAGCAGGGTCGCCCGCCGGGGTGGGCCGGCCAGCGGGCCGCACCAGAACGCCGCCTCGACCACGTCCCGGTCGACGCTGACCCACTCGGCCTCGGCGCCGGGCGGGATCAGCGCGTGGTCGATGCCCGGCGCCACCTTGAGCACGGTCCGGGGCACCCGGGCGACCAGGGAGCGGACGAAGTCCCAGGACGGGGAGTAGCTGTCCGGGTCGAAGGTGCGCCGGCCGGTGCCCGAACGGCGGGCCGGGTCGCAGAAGGCCGCGTCGACGCCGGTGAGGTCGACGTCGGTGGCGTCGGCGCAGACCACCGTGACGAGGTCGGCCAGCCCGGTGGCCTCGGCGTTGGCGGCCGCGATCGCGGCGGTGGCCGGGTCGGCCTCCACGGCGTACACCCGGATGCCGGCCCGGGCCGCGGCGAGGGTGTCCGCGCCGACCCCGCACCCCAGGTCGGCGAGGTGGCGTACCCCGGCGGCGCGCAACCGGGCGGCGCGGCGGTCGGCGACCACGGCCCGGGTGGCCTGTTCCAGACCGGCGCGAGTGAAGAACATCCGGGCGGCGGCCGGGCCGAACTTGCCGACCGCGCGGGCGCGCAGCGCGGCCTGGGTGAGCGCGGCGGTGGCCAGCGGGGCCGGCACCCCGGCGGTACGCAGCGCGGTCGCCGCGGTCAGCGGATCGTCGCCACCCGGCGCGGCCAGCACCTGCGCGGCGGCGGTCAGGGCCGCCGCCCCGGCCGGGGAGCGCAGCGCGGCCAACTCGTCCGGGTGCACCGCGACATTGTCCATGGTCGGCCATCGGGCTAGCACTCCGCACAGGCGACTGCTAATCTGCGGTTAGCACTCTCATGCTGAGGGTGCCAGCCCGCCGGCTCCGGCCGGAGGGCGAAACGCCAGGCGGACCGGCACCCGCGACGACGGACCCGCCCGGTGGACATGAGGCAGATTGACGCTGGCCGCCCACGCGACCGGCACCAACACCTGATACCCCAGGAGGGTATGCCCGTGACTACCGCGACCAAGGTTGCGATCAAGCCGCTCGAGGACCGGATCCTGGTCCAGGCGAACGAGGCTGAGACCACCACGGCGTCGGGCATCGTGATCCCCGACACCGCCAAGGAGAAGCCGCAGGAGGGCACCGTCCTCGCTGTCGGCCCGGGCCGCGTCGACGACAAGGGCAACCGGATCCCGGTTGACGTCAACGTCGGCGACACGGTCATCTACTCGAAGTACGGCGGCACCGAGGTCAAGTACGCCGGCGAGGAGTACCTGGTGCTCTCCGCCCGCGACGTCCTCGCCGTCATCGAGAAGTGACCTACTGCCAGTGCTGAACGCCCCGGAGCCCCACGTGGGTCTCCGGGGCGTCGCCCGTAGGCCGGTGCCCGGCGGCCTCCGCCGCCCGGCCGACGGCTAGTGCCTGTGAAGGGAATGTCATGGCGAAGATCCTGAGTTTCTCGGACGACGCCCGGCACCTCTTGGAGCACGGCGTCAACACCCTCGCGGACACGGTCAAGGTCACCCTCGGCCCGCGCGGGCGCAACGTCGTGCTGGACAAGAAGTTCGGCGCCCCGACGATCACCAACGATGGCGTGACCATCGCCAAGGAGATCGAGCTCACCAACCCGTACGAAAACCTCGGTGCGCAGCTGGTCAAGGAGGTGGCGACGAAGACCAACGACGTCGCCGGCGACGGGACCACCACCGCCACCGTGCTCGCCCAGGCGATGGTCCGTGAAGGACTGCGCAACGTGGCCGCCGGAGCCAACCCGGCCGGCCTCAAGCGCGGCATCGACGCGGCCGTCCAGAAGGTCTCCGACGAACTGCTGGCCAAGGCCGTCGAGGTGGCCAGCAAGGACTCGATCGCCCAGGTGGCGACGATCTCCGCGCAGGACGCCACCATCGGCGACCTGATCGCCGAGGCGATGGAGCGGGTCGGCCGCGACGGTGTGATCACCGTCGAGGAAGGCTCCACCCTCGCCACCGAGCTGGACGTCACCGAGGGCCTGCAGTTCGACAAGGGCTTCATCTCCCCGCACTTCGTCACCGATGCCGAAGCGCAGGAAGCGGTCCTCGAGGACGCCTACATCCTGATCACCACCCAGAAGATCTCCTCGATCGAGGAGCTGCTGCCGCTGCTGGAGAAGGTCGTCCAGGCCAGCAAGCCGCTGCTGATCGTCGCCGAGGACGTCGAGGGTCAGGCGCTGTCCACCCTGGTGGTCAACGCCATCCGCAAGACCGTCAAGATCTGCGCGGTCAAGGCCCCCGGCTTCGGCGACCGCCGCAAGGCGATGCTGCAGGACATGGCGATCCTCACCGGTGCCGAACTGATCGCTCCGGAGCTGGGCTACAAGCTCGACGCCGTCGGGCTGGAGCAGCTGGGCAGCGCCCGGCGGATCGTGGTCGACAAGGACACCACCACGGTCGTCGACGGCGGCGGCCGCGACTCCGAGGTCGCCGACCGGGTCGCCCAGATCCGCAAGGAGATCGAGGCGTCGGACTCCGACTGGGACCGCGAGAAGCTGTCCGAGCGGCTGGCCAAGCTCTCCGGCGGCATCGCGGTGATCAAGGCCGGGGCCGCCACCGAGGTCGAGATGAAGGAGCGCAAGCACCGCATCGAGGACGCGATCGCCGCGACCAAGGCCGCGGTCGAGGAAGGCATCGTCCCCGGTGGCGGCGCCGCGCTCAGCCAGATCGCCAGCGTGCTCGACGACGACCTCGGCTTCACCGGCGAGGAGAAGGTCGGCGTGTCGATCGTCCGCAAGGCGCTGCACGAGCCGCTGCGGTGGATCGCCCAGAACGCCGGCCACGACGGGTACGTCGTCGTCGGCAAGGTGCGTGAAGCCGACTGGGGCCACGGCCTCAACGCCGCGACCGACTCGTACGTCGACCTGGCCGCGGCCGGCATCGTCGACCCGGTCAAGGTGACCCGCAACGCGGTCACCAACGCCGCGTCGATCGCCGGGCTGCTGCTCACCACGGAGACCCTCGTGGTGGAGAAGCCGGAGAAGCCGCAGCCGGCCGCCGGCGGCCACGGGCACGACCACGGGCACGGTCACCAGCACGGCCCCGGGTTCTGACCCGTACCTGCTCCACCTGTTCCACCTGGATCCGCGTGATCAGGGCACCACGGCGCTGCGCCGCCGGCCCTGGTCGCGCGGATTCCGCTCTTCGCCGACCGCCCCGACCCCGACGTATCGTCGGACGATGACGCATCAGGCAGCACCGCCGGTGGCGCGGTCCGCCGGGGACCGTACGCCGACCCGACTGGCCGCCCTCGCGGGGGTGGCCGCCGCCGCCGTCGCCCTCGGGCTCGCCGAGGTGGTCGCGGTCGTCGCCGGTGCCCGCTCGGCACCGCTGGTCGCGGTCGGCGGGTTCGTGGTCGACACCGCGCCGGAGCCGCTCACCCGGTTCGCCATCGACGTGTTCGGCGTACACGACAAGAGTGCGCTGCTGGTCGGCACCGCCGTCCTGCTGGCCGGGTTCGCCGCCGGGATCGGCGTCCTGGCGGCCCGCGCGCCGATCGCCGGGGATCTCGGTATCGCCGCGTTCGGCCTGGTCGGCGTCGCGGCGGCGGTGAGCCGGCCGGACGCCGGTCCGGCGTCCGCGCTACCGTCGCTGCTCGGCGCCCTGGCTGCGGCGATCCTGCTGCGGGCGCTGCTGAACGGCCCGCTGCGCCCCGCCGCCGACCCGCCCACGTCGGCGGGTCCACCGACCCCGCCGGCCGGGCCAGCCGCTCCAGCCACCCCGACCGCGCCGGTGCTGCCCGGAGCCGGGGTGGGCGACCGGCGGCGGTTCCTGTCCGCCGTCGGCGTCAGCGTCGGGGCCGCCGCACTGGCCGGTGCCGGCGGCCGGTGGCTGGCCCAGCAGCGCAGCGTGGCCAGCGTCCGGGCCTCCATCACCCTGCCGGCCGCCGCCGACGTCGCCGCCCCCGTACCCTCCGGTGTGGACCCGCAGGTGTCGGGGCTGACCCGGTACGTCACCGCCAACAGCGGCTTCTACCGGATCGACACCGCGCTGGTGGTGCCCCGCGTCGACCCGCAGCAGTGGCGGCTGCGGATCCACGGCCGGGTCGCCACCGAGATCACCGTCAGCTACCCCGACCTGCTCGCGATGGACCTGGTCGAGCGGTACGTCACCCTGGCCTGCGTGTCGAACGAGGTCGGCGGGGACCTGATCGGCAACGCCCGCTGGCTCGGCGTACCGGTGCGGGAACTGCTGGCCGCCGCCGGCCCGCTGCCCGGTGCCGACCAGGTCGTCGGCCGGTCGGTCGACGGCTGGACCTGCGGTACGCCGACCGAGGCGCTGCTCGACGGGCGGGACGCGCTGCTCGCGGTCGGCATGAACGGCGAACCGCTGCCGGTGGAGCACGGCTTCCCGGTCCGGATGGTGGTGCCCGGTCTGTACGGCTACGTCTCCGCCTGCAAGTGGATCACCGAGTTGGAGGTGACCAGCTTCGCCGACTTCGACGCGTACTGGGTGCCCCGGGGTTGGTCGGCGCAGGGGCCGATCAAGACCCAGTCCCGGATCGACACGCCGAGGCAACGGGCCGAGCTGACCGCCGGCACGGTGCCGGTGGCCGGGGTGGCCTGGGCCCAGCACCGGGGCATCCGCGCCGTCGAGGTACGGGTCGACGACGGCCCCTGGCAGTCGGCGACCCTGGCACCCGCGGTCTCCGCCGACACCTGGGTGCAGTGGGTCTGGCAGTGGCCGGCCACCGCTGGCGAGCACGTGCTGCAGGTGCGGGCGACCGACACCACCGGCGAGACGCAGCCGGAGGGCCGCCAGCCGGTCGCCCCGGACGGGGCGACCGGCTGGCACACGATCCGGGTCAGCGTGGCATAGCGGATCTCGGGCGGCCGGGCGCGAGCGGACGGCCGGCTCAGGCCGCCGGTGCGGCTTCACGCTGCCGACGCTGCGCCGGTACGGTCTCGTGCTGCGCTGGTACGGCCCGGCGCTGCGCCGGTACGGTCTCGTGCTGCGCCGGTACGGTCGACTTGTGCGGGCGGCCGAGCCGGGCCTCCAGCCGGGCCACGTCCACCCGGTGCCGGTGCCGGTCGGCCAGGTCCTCCCAGCCGAGGGCGAGCAGCCGCAGCCGCTCGGCCTCGCTGAACCCGCCCCACACGCCGTACGGTTCGCGTACCGAAAGGGCGTGGGCCGCGCACTCCGCGCGGACCGGGCAGGTCCGGCAGACAGCCTTCGCGCCGGCCTCCCGCCGGGTGCGTGACGAACCCCGTTCCCCGTCCGGGTGGAAGAACTGCGCGCTGTCGCGACCGCGACAGGCACCGAGGATCTGCCACTCCCAGAGGTCGACGATAGGTCCGGGCAGTCGACGTACGTCCGACATCTGCACCCCTCCTTCCGCGCGGCACCGCGGACAGCTCATGGTCGGACCGGGCGGCCGGCCGCGCAAGCGCACCGGTCCTCGACAGTCACTGCGGTACCCGCCAGCCCCACTGCTCAATCACCGCACAGGCAACCTGTCGAGAACCTGGGCGGTGACGACCGGTCGGCGACGTGGCCAGCCGTCCTGAACTTTCATCTTTTTTCGTGGCAAAGCGTGTGAGCGAGCCGGCCTCGCGTGATCTCCTGCTCACGGGAGAGGGGAGACACAGTGCGTAAGGTGCTCGTTTGTGTACGGTCGGTTGCCGCAGCTCAGAACATCACCGGGGCGGCGGCCCGGCTCGGCCTCTCCGCTGTCGTCCGGACCGCCGTCTCCGAACCCGAGGTGATGCTGCGGCTGTCCGAGCGGCCGGCGGAGATCGTGCTCGCCGACACGGCGCTGGCCCGGCCGGACAGTGCCAGTTTCACCCGTCGGGTGCTGGCCCGCTCGCCGAACAGCGTGATCGTGCTCTTCGGCGGCGAGGACCCGCAGGTGGCGTCCGCCGCGATCGCGGCCGGCGCCCGCGGGCTGATCCGCGACGCCGACGACCTGGTCAGCGTCGTCGCCAAGACCCTGCTGCTGCTGGCCGCCCCCGGTCGGCAGGTGCCGGCGCTGCTGGCCGAACAGCCGGCGACGATCACCGGCACCGTCGCGCCCGCACCGGTCGAGACGGCCACGGTCAGTGCCGTCGCCGCGGCCTCGGCGGCGACCAACCGGGCCACCGGCGCGACTCCCGGCGGCGACACCGGTCCGGCGGCACCCGCCCCGACCGACGCCGCATCGACCGTGGTGCCGAACCAGCGCGACGATGCGACGGCACCGGCCAGCCCGACCGCCGGCATCCCGACCACCGGCGGTGCGACGGCGGCCGGCGGTGCGACGGCGGCCGGCGGCCCGAGCACCGCGATGACGCCGCCCGGCAGCACAGCCACCGTCGGCCCGGCCGGCACTCCACCGACCATCGGTCCGTCCGGCTCGCCGCTGCGGCGTACCGGGCTGACCGAACGCGAGCTCCAGGTGCTGCGCGGCATGTCCGAAGGCAAGAGCAACGGTGAGATCGGCCGGGAACTGTTCGTCTCGGAGGACACTGTCAAGACCCACGCCCGACGGCTGTTCCGCAAACTGGGTGCCCGCGACCGGGCCCACGCCGTGGCGACCGGATTCCGTACCGGCCTGGTCGCCTGAGAAGTCTCCGCCGCCCGGACAGCTACGGGATCAGGACGGCTGCTCCGGCATCTCGTCATCGTCGGACTCGTCGTGCAGGGTGTCGTGTACGCCGTCGGCGTAGCCCCGGGCGTACTCCCAGGTGACGTAGTGATCCGGGTCCGGGTTGAAGGCCGGCTCGTGCACCCGTGGCCGGCCAGAGTTGAGCAGATGCCGCAGGTTGCCGCGGAGCAGATCCCAGTCGAAGTAGTGCGGCTCCCGGCAGTCCTCGCACTCGATCACCAGACCACGGATCCCGACCGCGCCGAGCAGGGCCTGGTAGACCTCCAGGTCCGCCAGGTCCTCCAACACGTCCTGCCGCTCGGCGGCGGTCAACGAGTCGGACTCCCCGTCCTCGGTGAGATCCTCCAGCCCGGCCGCCGGATCGGCGGGGTCGCCACTGAAGGGATCGATCGGCTCCTCGTGCACCCCTCCACCGTAGTCCCATCCGTACCGGCCGCGTCGGCCCCACCCGGCGCGACCAGCCGCCGTGCCGCGCCGGTCGGCCGGCCCAGACGGGCGCGGCGCGGCCGGCGCCCGGACCGGTGGGTACGATGAACCATCGCGCCGTCGCGACGGCGCGAGCCGGTCAACCGCCGTCGGGCACCGGGCCGCCTCCGCTCCGGCCGCGTGTGTCCCCCCACCCACACCTGCCACCAGGCGCACCCGTCCGACCAGCTCAGGGGATCAAGTCGTGGAGAACTCGCCAGCCGAGCAGACCGTCGTCGACCGCACCGCCAACGGCGGGCACGTGTCCGTTCCCCCGGCGTTCGGTGGTCACGTACCGGAGATGCCGGCCGGGTCGGCCCGGGCGGTGCCGCTCGGCCTGACCTTCGACGACGTGCTGCTGCAGCCCGCCGAGTCGGACGTTATCCCGAGCCGGGTCAACACCGTGACGTCGATGACCCGCAACGTCCAGCTGTCGATTCCCCTGCTGTCCAGCGCCATGGACACGGTGACCGAGGCTCGGATGGCGATCGCCATGGCCCGCCAGGGCGGTATCGGCGTCCTGCACCGCAACCTCTCCGCCGACGACCAGGCGCTCCAGGTCGACCTGGTGAAGCGCTCCGAGGCCGGCATGATCACCAACCCGGTGACCTGTGGCCCGGACGACACCCTGCAGCACGTCGACACGCTCTGTGGCCGGTACCGTATCTCCGGCGTGCCGGTGGTCGACGCCGATGGGGCCCTGGTCGGTATCGTCACCAACCGGGACATGCGCTTCGAGACTGACCAAAACCGGCCGGTACGCGAGATCATGACCCGGATGCCGCTGGTCACCGCCCCGGTCGGCGTCGCCAAGGCGGACGCCCTGGCGCTGCTGCGTCAGCACAAGGTCGAGAAGCTGCCCCTGATCGACGACGCCGGCCGGCTGCGCGGGCTGATCACCGTCAAGGACTTCACCAAGAGCGAGCAGTACCCCGACGCGACCAAGGACGACGCCGGCCGGCTGCGAGTGGCCGCCGCGATCGGCGTCGGCGACGACGCGTACAAGCGGGCCCGCGCCCTGGTCGACGCCGGCGTCGACGTGCTGATCGTCGACACCGCGCACGGCCACCAGCGGGCCGTGCTGGACATGGTCCGGGCCCTCAAGGCCGACACGACCGTCGACGTCGTCGGCGGCAACGTGGCCACCTACGCCGGCGCGCGGGCGCTGGTCGAGGCGGGTGCCGACGCGGTCAAGGTCGGGGTCGGCCCCGGCGCGATCTGCACCACCCGGGTGGTCGCCGGGGTCGGCGTACCGCAGATCACCGCGATCATGGAGGCGGTCCGCGCCTGCCAGCCGGCCGGGGTGCCGGTGATCGCCGACGGCGGCATCCAGTACTCCGGTGACATCGCCAAGGCGCTCGTCGCCGGGGCGCACACGGTGATGCTCGGCAGCCTGCTCGCCGGCTGCGAGGAGAGCCCCGGCGAGTTGATGTTCATCAACGGCAAGCAGTTCAAGTCGTACCGGGGGATGGGCTCGCTGGGGGCGATGCAGTCGCGCGGCCAGGCCCGCTCCTACTCCAAGGACCGCTACTTCCAGCAGGACGTGCTCAGCGACGAGAAGCTGGTACCCGAAGGCGTCGAGGGCCAGGTGCCGTACCGTGGGCCGCTGAGCACCGTCGTGCACCAGCTCATCGGCGGGGTCCGGCTGGCGATGGGGTACGTCGGTGCCGAAGGCATCGACGACCTGCACCAGCGCGGTCAGCTGATCCGGATCACCGCCGCCGGTCTGAAGGAGAGCCACCCGCACGACATCCAGATGACCGTCGAAGCACCCAACTACCACACCCGCTGACGTTCCCCGTCGACCTGCCGTCGCCGAGCGTGCGGCGGCCACGCGTCGACCTGTCCATAACGGAGACACCCATGCGTGACGTGGTCGAGATCGGGCTGGGCAAGACCGCGCAGCGCGGCTACCACCTGGACGACATCGCCATCGTGCCGAGCCGGCGCACCCGGGACGTCGACGACGTCTCCACCGCGTGGCAGCTCGACGCGTACCAGTTCAAGATCCCGTGCGTGGCGCATCCGTCGGACGCGACGATGAGCCCGGCCACCGCCGCCAAGCTCAGCGAGCTGGGTGGGCTCGGCGTGCTCAACGTCGAAGGGCTGTGGACCCGCTACGAGGACCCGGCCAAGGTTCTCGCCGAGCTGGCCGGGATGGACGACGACGACCCGGGCACCAAGCGGCTGCAGGAGGTGTACGCCGAACCGATCCGCCCCGAGCTGATCGCCGAACGGGTCCGGCAGATGCGTGCCGGCGGCGGCACCGTCGCCGTCCGGGTGTCCCCGCAGCACACCCTGGCGTTGGCCCCGGTGATCCTCGACGCCGGCGTCGACATCCTGGTGATCCAGGGCACCCTGGTCTCGGCCGAGCACGTCTCCACCACCGACGAGCCGCTGAACCTCAAGGAGTTCATCGCCGACCTGGACCTGCCGGTCGTGGTCGGCGGCTGCACCGACTACAAGACGGCGCTGCACCTGATGCGCACCGGCGCGGCCGGCGTGATCGTCGGCATCGGCGCCGACGAGTGGTCGACCACCGACTCGGTGCTCGGTATCCGGGTGCCGATGGCGACCGCGATCGCCGACGCGGCCGCCGCCCGCCGCGACTACCTCGACGAGACCGGCGGCCGGTACGTGCACCTGATCGCCGACGGTGACCTGCAGACCTCCGGTGACATCGCCAAAGCGCTGGGCTGCGGTGCCGACGCGGTGATGCTCGGCGAGCCGCTGTCGCTGTGCGCCGAGGCCCCGGCGTCCGGTGCCTGGTGGCACTCGGTGGCCAGCCACCCGAAGCTGCCGCGCGGCGCGTACGGGGTGGCCGGCGAACCGTTGGGCGACATGGAGCAGCTGCTCTTCGGCCCGGCCGACTCCCCGGACGGCCAGCAGAACCTCTTCGGCGGGCTGCGCCGGGCGATGGCCAAGTGCGGCTACCGCGACCTGAAGGAGTTCCAGCGGGTCGGGCTGGTTCTCGACCGGTGACCGCGCGCCGTACGTCGGTCGTTGCCGCGACGCTGGCGGCGGTCCTCGCCGCCAGCGGCTGCGGGGTCCTGCCGGAGCTGGTCGACCGGTCCCCGCAGGCCGACTTCCAGGCCGGTGCGGCCGGGATCGGCGACCCCTACTTCCCGACGTACGGCAACGGCGGCTACGACGTCGCCGGCTACCAGCTGGTGTTGCGCTACGACCCGGCGGCGCGTCAGCTCGACGGCACCGCCACGATCACCGCGACCGCCACCATGGACCTGTCCCGGTTCAACCTGGACCTGGCCGGGTTGGACGTCGCCGCGGTCGACGTCGACGGCCGGCCGGCACAGCACACCCGCGACGGCGACGAGCTGGTCGTCACCCCGGCCGCCGGGCTACCCGAGGGGTCGGCGTTCACCGTCGTCGTCGACTACGGCGGCCGGCCGGAGCCGTTGGTCAGTCGCGACTTCGGCGAGGGCGGCTTCCAGGTCACCGACGACGGGGCGATCGCGCTCGGTCAGCCCGAGTCGGCAAGCACCTGGTTCCCGGTCAACGACCACCCGTCGGACAAGGCGACCTTCGACCTCGAAATCGCCGTGCCGGACGGGTTGGCGGCGCTGAGCATCGGTGCGCCGGGGGAGACCACCACCGCCGACGGCTGGACCACTTGGCGCTGGTCGGAGTCCACCCCGCTGGCCAGCTATCTGACCACCCTGGTGATCGGCGACTACCGGGTGGAGTCCAGCACCCACGCCGGCCGGCCGATGGTGATCGCCGTCGACGCCGACCTGCCCGAGGGAGGTACGGCCGAGCAGGCGATGGCTCGCACCGGGGAGATCGCCGACTACCTGGAGACGGTGTTCGGACCGTACCCGGTGGACGCGTACGGCGGGATCGTGGTCAGCGACGAGCGGATCCGATACGCCCTGGAGACGCAGTCCCGGCCGGTGTACGGCGACGTGTTCTTCGACCGTGGTCCGGAGACCTGGGTGGTCGCGCACGAGCTCGGCCACCAGTGGTTCGGCAACAGCGTGTCGCTGCGGCAGTGGCGGGACATGTGGCTCAACGAGGGCTTCGCGACGTACGCCGAATGGTTGTGGTCCGAACACGACGGTGTCGCCACCGCCGACGAGATGTTCGACCGGGAGTACGACCGGATCGACTGGACGAAGCCGGCCGGCGACCCCGGCCCGGCGGGGATCTTCAGTCAGGCGGTCTACAAGCGCGGCGGGATGACGGTGCACGCGCTGCGCCGGACCGTCGGCGACGACGCCTTCTTCCGGCTGCTGCGCACCTGGGCCGGCGAGTACCGGGGCGGCAACGCCACCACCGAGCAGTTCGTCACGGTCGCCGAGCGGGTCACCGGACAGCCGCTGCGGGAGTTCTTCGACGCCTGGTTGTACGGCGACACCGCCCCGGCGAAACCCTGACTCGTCCCTCGGTCAGTCCGGATCGGACGCCTGCTCCTGCTCCTGATGCTCCTGCACCAGCCGGGCCGGCGGCAGATGCGTCTCCGGGTCCGACGGGCGTGCTGCCGTCGACGTACGCTCCGACGGTGAAGCCGACGGGCAGCAGCACTACGTTCGGGTGGGTGGTCAGCGCCCGGCGGTGAGCCCGGTGCCGGCCGCCGGGTCGATCACGAAACCCTCCATGTGGGAGGTGTCCCGCTTCGCCTGGCCCACCGCCTGCGCTTGCTGGGGCGCGGAGTCGTCGCCTCAGGCCGGGCGCAGCTCCACCCGCATCAGCCGGCCGTTGCGGCGGCCGGCCGCGGTGTCGAGGTCGTAGTCGATGGTGGTCTCCACCGTCGATCGGTGCACCAGCCCGTCACGCAGCAGCGCCAGCATCCCCTCGTGCGAGGGCAGCCGGCTGTCGGTGCGCAACGTTGCCCCGACGGCGTGGTTCGGCGCCCCGCTGACTGTGGTGACCAACTCGCCGTCGATGTGGTCGTCCGGTGGGCCGTACCCGCCGCCCAGGTCGTGTACCCGCAGGAAGGTTACCTTTCCGCTGGCCCGCAGTACCGCCATGGCGATTTCTCCTCTCACTCGGTGTTCCGGGTCGGTAGCCGCGTCGCACGGCTCAGTTGGGGACGACGGCGACGATCTCCCGTACGGTGGGTCCGACCCGCCGGTAGGCGAGCTGGATCTGACCGCCGGTGACCAGCGCGACGCGCAGCCCGGTGAACATGCCCCAGTTGGCCGGCAACGTCGCGTCGGCGCGCAGCGCCAGACCGAACGTCTCGCCCGGCCGGCCGGCCAGGTGCACGATCACCTCGGTGTCGATGTGGTCGTCCGGTGGGCCGTACCCGCCGCCCAGGTCGTGCACCCGCAGCATGCTGATCGCCGACGGAGCGGTGAGCGCGGCGGTCTCGAACTCGATGTCGTCGACCAGCAGGCGGCCGGTGGGCCGATCGGAGAAGACCAGCCGGATCCGTTTCAGCGCGGTGACGTCCAGGTCCGGATTGGTCGCGGTGAAGGCGTCGACCGGTAGCCGTACCGTCTGGAACACGCTGTAGGTCTGTGGTCCGGCCAGCGGGTAGCGCACCACCTGGCCGGTCACGGACAGCGGGACCGCTGCCCGTTCGGTTCCGTCGTCGAGTTCCACGACGACGTCGAGGTCTTCGCCGACCGGGTTGTGTGTCTCGTCGGGCAGCCCGCTGTCGGTCTCGTCGTAGTGCAGGGCCAGCCGCATCGACAGCGTGTCCGACGGCGCGACGCTCACCGCGTCCAGGTTGGTCTCGTAGCTGGTGGTGTCGTTGCGCCAGGCGACGTCCAGCCCGCGCGTGCCGTGCACGCTCAGCGGCAGGTCCGTACGGTGGTCGACGTCCACCCACCGGTCGATGCCCTCGCCGGTGGTGCGGGCGGCCAGGCCACGTCGGTTGACGGTCTTGTCGGCCGGTTCCTCGGCCGGCAGGTCGAGCTGGGCGTCGGCGTCACCGAAGTCGTCGATCACGGTGACCGACGGCGACTGGTGCTGGCGGCGCACCACCGTGGCGCCGACCACCCGGGGCAGCACCGGGCCGGCGAGGTAGCCGCGGTAGTCTTCCCGTCCGGTCAGCACGTCGAGCAGGAACGCCGTGACCAGCGCCTGCCCGATGCGTCGCTGCCGGTCGGCGGGCAGCACCGGCAGCGCTGGATCCGGTTCCGGCTCCAGGCTGTTCGGGCTGGCCAGCCAGATCGGGTTCCAGCCCTCGTGCCGGGCACCGTCGATGAAGGCGAGGCTGCGGGGCCGCCAGGCCCGGTCGTGGAGCCGGAACCCGCCGAAGCGGGGCGCCGGTCCGGTGACGTACCTCGGATCCTGCAGAAGGTAGTCCAGACTGCCGTGCAGTTGCAGGTACGCGGTGTGGGTGGCGGCGACGTCCGGCCGGTGGTTGGTCGGGGCGATGCTGACCAGTCCGAGGATGCCGTACCGGGGCCGGCGGGTGCGGTTGATCGCCTGGGCGAGCACGACACCTTCGCCGCCCATGGAATGGCCGACCAGCCCGACCCGGCCCCGGTCGACGTACCCGGCCAGGTCGTCGTCGGTGGTCAGCCGGTCGAGCATCGCCATGATCACTTCGCCACGGGACCACTGCTGGGTCGCCATCGCCGTCTCGCGGTTGACCGTGGACAGGTCGATCGAGCAGGCCACCATGCCCCAGCGGGCCAGATGCCCGGCCAGCCACGCGTACCCCTTGAGGCTTTCGACGTCCTCCAGCGGATTCCCCCAGTAGCCGTGCGCGATGACCACCAGCGGCCGGCGGCCCAGCCCGCCCGGCACCTGCCCGGCACTGTCGGCGGGCAGCCACACCCGGCCGCGCAGCGGGGCCGCGAACCCGCCGTCGGTGCCCTGCGGAGTGTCATGCGTCGGTACCGGGAAGCTGCCGTAGTCGACGTCGCGGACAGCCGCACCCGGAAACTCGCCGGCCTCCCCGGGATCTCGCACCGGGGTGACCGCGGCGCTGGTGGCGCTCTGCGCGTCGAGGTGCGCGACGGCCTCGACCGGGTCGCCGGTGATCCCGGTGACGCCGACCGGGGTCACCGGGCCGGTGGCCTGTCGGCGTCCCCGTTCGACACTGCCCTGTCGGATCGTGACGGTCGCGCCGGGGGTGGTCCCGCTGACCCAGACGACGCCGTCGCCGGTAGCGACCGGAGCGAGGACGCGTGGTGGGTGGACACTCATGACACCCGCCCGACCGTCGCCCGCACCGTGCCGGCCGGCCCGAGGTCGATGGTCACCTCGTCGCCGGGTTCGCCGCGATCGACCACGGCACGCAGGACGGTGCCACCGTGGCTCTCGATCCGCCGCGCCGGTCGGCCACCGATGTGGATCAGTGGCGGGACGGCGCCGGTGCGCAGGTCGGTCCCTTCGATCCGTACGTCGAACCGCCCGTCCGGCCGGGCCACCAGCCCGCAGCGGTGAACTGTCGGTCGTGACCGGGTCTGTCGGCTGGCCGCCTGGGTCGCCAGCCACTGTTCGCGTGACATGGACATGCTGCCTCCTCGTCGTGAGGCTGCCGAATCTCGTTACTGAGCGTACTCGTGCTGGTGGTGTCGTGCGATCGAATGATCGGGTCGACGGTCCGACCTGATCCGGCAGCGCGAGGCGGAGGTGGTTGGTTGCGCCGGGCCGAGAGCGTCCCCATGTCCGGCATCACGCCGGTGGCGGCCCCGCAGCCGTCGGAGAAGCCAGCGAGTAGATCCTGTGGAGGTCGGCCCGGCACGTCCGGCACGATCGGGCGCGTGAGTGTTCCGTACCGCCAGATCCGGGCCGCGTTCGACGAGCAGACCGTCACCGTCTACCAGGCGTACACGCCGGAGATCGCCGCCCCGGCGGTGGCCGCCGGACGGTTCGTGCCGCCGTTCAAGCGCGAGCGGATGACCTGGATCAAACCGTCGTTCCTGTGGATGATGTACCGCAGCGGCTGGGCGTCCAAGCCCGGTCAGGAGCGGGTGCTGGCGGTCAGGATCCTCCGCGGTGGATTCGACGCGGCGCTCGCCCAGGCGTGCCTGAGCCACTACGACCGTGACCTGTATCCGGACCGAACCACCTGGGCGCGACTGGTAAGAACCAGCCAGGTCAGAGTCCAGTGGGACCCGGAGCGGTCGCCGTCGCTCGGCCCGCTGCCGTACCGGTCGCTGCAGGTAGGCCTGTCCGGCCAGGTCGTCGACCGGTACGTCGACGAGTGGATCGTCGGCATCAGCGACGTGACCGACCAGGCGCACGCGATCCGAGGCCAGCTTGCCGCCAGCGACGGGCCAGTCCCGCCCGACCTGTTGCCCGCCGAGCGGCCGTACCCGCTGCCCGTCGCGATCGGGGCGACCATCGGCGCCACCACGACGTAGCCCGGGGCGGCGAGCAAGGCGGCCGTCCAACTTGCGGGAAGCAAGGTCTTGTCAGGACACGTACGGCTGGAACGATCGTGGCCATGTGCTGGGAGCTCCCTGGAGCGTCGGGACTGGCCAGGGTTCGCGGCCCTGCTCGCCGACGACGTGGTCTTCGAACTGCCGCAGACCCGGGAGCGCGGTCGCGGCAAGGATGCCTTTCTGTGATTCGACATCGAATGTCCCGGTGACTGGCATCTGCGGGCACGACGAGTGATCGCCGAGGGTCGGTTCGCCGCGCTGTGGCTCGACGGCCGCGAACACCTGGTGGAACGCTGGTGACCATGCGCTACAACGTGGGCGGTTTCGCCTTCTGCGGGTAGATCGTCTCGTGCCGGGCCAGCATGGCGACGAACTCGCGGATCTTCCGTTCGCGGGTCTCTGCCCGTTTGACGCCGTTCACCCGGTGGATGAGTGCGAAGCGATTGGTGCTGGTGAGGACGTCGAACATGGCCTGGGCGTCGGGGTCGGCGGCGATCGCGGCGAGCAGATCGGCCGGCACCTGGGCTTCCGAGGGCGGCGCGTAGGCGGCCGCCCACCGTCCGTCCGCCTTCGCCGCCTCCACCACGGCGCGGCCGGCCGGCATCATCAGCCCCTGCGCCTCCAGCCGGGCCACGTGAGCGACGTTGCGCTGTGACCAGGAACTGCGTGCGCGTCGCGGGGTGTACCGGATCCAGGAGGTCTGTTCGTCGCGCTTGCGGGCCTGTCCGTCGATCCAGCCGAAGCAGAGCGCTTCGTCGACCGCCTGCTGCCAGGTCAGCGTGGTGACCGTGCCGCCCTTGCGGGTCAGGGCGAGCCAGACTCCGGGCGACGTGGCGTGGTTGACCGACAGCCATGCGCGCAACTCCTCGGCGTCGGCGACGATCAGCTCGTCCAGTTCGGTGCTCCCCATGCCGGCAGGCTAGCCCGTACGCCACGGCTGGTGGCGTGCCGGTGATGATGGCGGGATGCGGTACGACGTGGTCGTGATCGGGTCCGGATTCGGCGGCAGCGTCGCCGCGCTGCGGCTCGCCGAGAAGGGCTACTCGGTCCTGGTGCTGGAAGCCGGCCGCCGCTTCGCCGACCACGAGTTGCCGCGTACCTCCTGGCGGGTCCGCCGGTTCCTGTGGGCGCCGGCGCTCGGCTGCTACGGCATCCAGCGGATCACCCTGCTGCGCCCCGCCGGCAAGAGCGCGGCGGCTGGTCGAGGCAGCGGTACCCGGTCCGGGGTCCTGGTGCTGTCCGGGGCCGGCGTCGGCGGCGGGTCGCTGGTCTACGCGAACACGCTCTACGAGCCGCCGGCCGACTTCTACGCCGATCCGCAATGGGCGGGCATCACCGACTGGCGGGCCGAACTCGCCCCGCACTACGCCCGCGCCAAACAGATGCTCGGCGTCGTCGACTATCCGCGGACCACCGCCGCCGACGAGGCGATGCGGGCGGTCGCCGACCGGATGGGTGTCGGCGACACGTTCCGGCCGACACCCGTCGCCGTCTACCTCGGCCCACCCGGCGAGCAGGTCGTCGACCCGTACTTCGGCGGGGCCGGGCCGGACCGGGTCGGCTGCACGCACTGCGGGGCCTGCATGACCGGCTGCCGGGTCGGTGCCAAGAACTCGCTGCCGAAGAACTACCTGTGGTTCGCCGAACGGGCCGGAGCCCAGGTGCGGGCGTTGACCACGGTCGTCGGGCTGCGGCCGGGTCCGGGCGGTGCCGGCTACCTGGTCGACGTACGGCGTACCGGTGCCTGGGTCGGCGGCCGGGAGACGATCGCCGCCGACCAGGTGGTGCTCGCCGCCGGGGCGCTCGGCACCCAACGGCTGCTGCACGCCGCCCGCGTCACCGGCGCGCTGCCGGCGATCTCCGCCCGGATCGGGGCGCTCACCCGGACCAACTCGGAGGCGATCCTCGGCGCGGCGGTGCCCCGCCGGGCCGCCCGCCGCCGCGACCTCGACTTCACCGACGGTGTGGCGATCACCAGCTCGTTCCACCCGGAGCCGGGCACCCACATCGAGCCGGTCCGCTACGGTCACGGCGCCAACCTGATGGGGCTGCTGCAGTCGGCGCTGGTGGCCGGCGGGCCGCGCCGGGTGCGCCGCTGGCTGGCCGCGCTGGTCGGCCGGCCCCGGGAGACACTGCGGCTGCTGTCGGTCCGGGACTGGTCGCGGCGGACCATCGTGGCGTTGGTGATGCAGTCGGTGGACAATTCGCTGACCACGTACCACCGTCGGGGCCGGCTGGTCGCCGGGCACGGGCACGGCGAGCCCAACCCGAGCTGGATCCCGGCCGGTCACCGGGCGGTGCGGCTGCTCGCCGACGAGATCGGCGGCATCCCGGGCGGGGCGCTCACCGAGCCGTTCGACGTGCCGATGACCGCGCACATCCTGGGCGGGGCGGTGATCGGGGCCACCAGCGCGGACGGCGTCGTCGACCCGTACCACCGGGTTTTCGGTTGTCCGGGCCTGCACGTGGTCGACGGCGCGGCGGTGCCGGCGAACCTGGGGGTGAATCCGTCGCTGACCATCGTCGCGCTCGCCGAGCGGGCGATGGCCCACTGGCCGGTCAAGGGTGAGCCGGACCGTCGACCTGCACCGTCGTCGGGGCGGTCCGACGACGGTCGGTAGGCTCCGGGGTATGAGCACGCCGCGCCCGGTCCTGGTGGTCGACTTCGGAGCCCAGTACGCCCAGCTGATCGCCCGTCGGGTGCGGGAGGCCAAGGTCTATTCGGAGATCGTCCCGCACGACATGCCGGTGGCCGAGATGCTGGCCAAGGATCCGGCCGCGATCATCCTCTCCGGCGGCCCGGCCAGCGTCTACGCCGACGGCGCCCCGCAGCTCGACCCGAAGGTGTTCGACGGCGGGGTGCCGGTCTTCGGCATCTGCTACGGCTTCCAGGCGATGGCGCAGGCGCTCGGCGGCACGGTCGCGCACACCGGCAACCGCGAGTACGGCGGCACTCCGCTGGCCGCCCGCCCCGACGCCGGGGTGCTGCTGCGGGAGTTGCCGAGCGAGATCCCGGTGTGGATGAGCCACGGCGACTGCGTGACCGCCGCCCCGGAGGGTTTCGTGGTGACCGCCGGGTCCGCCGGGGCGCCGGTCGCCGCGTTCGAGGATCTCGCCGGCCGGCGGGCCGGGGTGCAGTTCCACCCGGAGGTGGCGCACACCGCGCACGGCCAGCTGATGCTGACCCGGTTCCTGTACGACATCGCCGGCATCGAGCCGACCTGGACGCCGCAGAACATCATCGACGAGCAGGTGGCCCGGATCCGCGAGCAGGTCGGCGACAAGGAGGTCATCTGCGGGCTTTCCGGCGGGGTCGACTCGGCGGTCGCCGCCGCGTTGGTGCACCGGGCCGTCGGTGACCAGCTGACCTGTGTCTTCGTCGACCACGGGCTGCTGCGGGCCGGTGAGGCCGAGCAGGTCGAGTCGGACTACGTGGCCGCGACCGGGATCAAGCTGAAGGTGGTCGACGCCGCCGACCGGTTCCTCGGCGCGCTGGCCGGGGTCACCGATCCGGAGCAGAAGCGCAAGATCATCGGCCGGGAGTTCATCCGGGTCTTCGAGGCGGCGGCCCGCGAGGTGGCCGCCGCCGGGGACGTGGAGTTCCTGGTGCAGGGCACCCTCTACCCGGACGTGGTGGAGTCCGGTGGCGGTACCGGCACCGCCAACATCAAGTCGCACCACAACGTCGGCGGGCTGCCGGAGGATCTGCAGTTCGCCCTGGTCGAGCCGCTGCGCACGCTGTTCAAGGACGAGGTACGGGCGCTCGGCCTGCAGCTCGGGCTGCCGGAGGCGATGGTCTGGCGGCACCCGTTCCCCGGCCCGGGTCTGGCGATCCGGATCATCGGGGCGGTCGACCGGCAGCGCCTTGACCTGCTGCGCGCCGCCGACCTGATCGCCCGCGAGGAGCTGACCGCCGCCGGGCTGGACCGCGACGTGTGGCAGTTCCCGGTGGTGCTGCTGGCCGACGTCCGCAGCGTCGGGGTGCAGGGCGACGGGCGTACCTACGGCCACCCGGTGGTGCTGCGCCCGGTGTCCAGCGAGGACGCGATGACCGCCGACTGGTCGCGGCTGCCGTACGACGTGATCGGCCGGATCTCCACCCGGATCACCAACGAGGTGTCCGAAGTGAACCGGGTGGTGCTGGACGTGACCAGCAAGCCGCCGGGCACCATCGAGTGGGAGTGAGCTGACCGGTCAGTCGGCGGGAGCGGCCGGGTGGGGCCGGGCCGGCGCGGCACCGGGCGGGGTCCCGGTGCTGTCGGGCCAGGCCGGCGCGTTCGGCGGCTCCTGCGGCATCAGGAACCAGATCACCGGGTAGGTGAGCGCGGCCAGGCCGCCGGTCAGCACGGTGGCCACCGCGAAGATCACCCGGACCAGGGTCGGGTCGGTGCCGAAGTAGCGGCCGAGCCCGCTGGCCACCCCGGCGATCATGCGGTCAGTGGTGGGTCGCCGAAGCTGCTTGTACGGGGCCTGAGCTGCGCCGGTGTCGTGTGTCGTCATGCTTCGACGGTCCGCGTGCCGGCCCTCGGCGACCTCGGTGACCGCCCGGATCATTACCCTGATCTGCCCCGGATTGCGGCTCTAGGTAGTCAAGTAGTTACCTAGAATACTGTCGCCAATCTGACAGTTTTTCCCGGCGAGCGTCCACCGACGGGCAGAATTCGGACTCGTGACCCCCGCCCTGGAGCCGCTGCGCCGGATCGCGGCATACGCTGTCTGTGTCGACTCGGAGGACCGGTTTCTCCTGGTCCGAGCCTCTCCGCGCTCCGGTACGCCCGGGGTGTGGTCGCTGCCCGGTGGGGCCGTGGACCACGGGGAGGACCCCTACAACACCGTCGTTCGGGAAACCGCCGCCGAAACCGGAATTTCGGTCGCGGTCACCGGACTGCGTGACGTGCTCGCCGACATGCGCTCGCTGCCCCGGCGCGGCATCACGCTCCACACCGACCGGCTGATCTACGAGGCCGCCGTACGGGGTGGACAGCTCTGCCACCGGATCAACCAGCCCACCGACCTGGCCCGCTGGTGCAGCCTGGACGACGCCAAGCAGCTGCCGCTGCGGCCGTTCACGGCCAGCGCCCTCGGTCTGCCGCCGGACACCATCGACCTGCGGCCGGACACCGCGCCGGACTTCCCGTCGTTCTACGCCGTACCGGGCCCGGACGGGCTGCACCGGGCGCAACGGTTCGCCGCGTACGCGGTCGCCACCGACCCGGCCCGGCGGGTGCTGCTGACCCGGATCGCCCCCGGTTACCCCGGTGCCGGCCGCTGGCACCTGCCCGGCGGCGGCACCGACTACGGGGAGCAGCCCGGCACCGCGCTGATCCGGGAGCTCGTCGAGGAGACCGGCCAGCGGGGCCGGCTGATCCGGCTGCTCGGGGTGGCCAGCCACCGCGACGCCGCCTCGCTCGGCCCCGAGGGCTACCCGATCGACTGGCACGGCGTACGGGCCTTCTACGAGGTCGCGGTCGACCGGCCGACCCTGCCGATCGTCGCCGACGTCGGTGGGTCGACGTCCGAGGCCCGCTGGTTCGCCCCCGCCGACCTGGCCGCCATGCCGCCGGCGGAGCTCACCGAGGTGACCGCGGAGGCGGTCGGCGCTGCCCGACTTGTCTGAAGGGGCAACCGGCCGCGTCGTCGTTGCCGGTCCCGGCCGGGAGCGGCGGATCGGGGCGTACGGCGTGTGCCATGACGCCGCCGGGCAGCTGCTGATGGTCCGCGCCTCGGCACGAACCGGGGTGCCGGGCTGGTGGCAGATTCCCGGCGGCGGCGTACGGCAGGGTGAGGATCCGGCGGCCGCCGTCGTCCGCGAGTTCGCCGAGGAGACCGGGCTGACCGCCCGGATCGTCGACCTGGTCACCGTCAGCGCGGACGTCGGGCCGGATCCGGGTACCGGCCGGCTGCGGCACACCGACCGGATCGTCTACCGGATCGAGGTCGACGACGCGCCGCCGCGGGCCGAGCCGGCCGGAGGCACCGACCGGGTCGCCTTCCTGCCCGACCCGCGGGTGCGGAAGGTCCCGGTGCTGCCCTGGTGCGCCCGGCTGCTCGACCTGCCGCGGCGGGACCTGCCGGCGCTGGCGGCGGCCCCGCAGCCGGCGGCCGGTGACCCCGACGCCCGGCGCCGCAGACACCAGCGGTTCGGTGCGTACGGCGTGGTGACCGATCCGGCCGGCCGACTCCTGCTGACCCGGACCGCCCCCGGTTACCCCGGCGCCGGCCGGTGGCATCTGCCCGGCGGCGGCACCGACTTCGGCGAGCAGCCGGCCGACGGGCTGGCCCGGGAGATCGTCGAGGAGAGCGGGCAGCACGGGCGGGTCGGTGCGCTGCTGGCCGTCCGGCACCACCATGATCCGGCCGCGCTCGGGCCGGAGGGCCATCCGGTGGACTGGCACGTGGTGCAGGTGCTCTACCGGGTGTCGGTGCAGCGGCCGAGCGCCGCGCGGGTCACCGAGGCCGCTGGTGGTTCGACCGGCGCGGCCGGATGGTTCACCCCGGTCGAGGTGACGACGCTGCCGCTGACCACGCTCGCCGCCGAGGCGGTACGGGGTCTGACGGCGTACGACGGACGGTGACCGTCGGTAGGCCGAGGGTGCTTGCGTCAGCTAGCGAAAACGCGAGCGGATGTCCGGTTTACCCAGGACGAATCGGTATGCTCCAGACTGATCTCTCGCCAACCCGCGTCGGCTGTGCAATGGTGTAGGCCGCATAATCGGGCGTCCGTCGCGACCGCGACGCACGACCGACCGATGATGGAGGGATCCGTGGCGAGTGCCCCGTGGCGGCGGCGGCGTACGACCGACAGTCCTCGACCGGCAGGACGTCGATGGGCCGGACCGCTGCGTCGCAGCGGCACCTTCGCCCGACAGGTGCTCCTGGTCCGGGTCGGCCGGCGCGGCCGGGACGCCCATCGGTCGACCAGGCCGGTGGGGGAGTCGGGCGGCTGGCTCGACGTCGACCCGTTGACGGCGGCGGAGATCGCCGCGATCGCCCCGGTGAGCCCGGCGGTCGTCCCGGTGAGCCCGGCGGTCGGACCGGCGGGCCCACCGGATGCGACGCTGCGCCCCGCGACCCGGTCCGTCGACGGAGTCGACGGTACGACGGTCGCGGTACCACTGCTGCCCGGAGACCCGACCCTGGCCCGGCGGGCCAGTTTCGTGCTGGTCAACGCGACCACCCTGACCAGCCTGACGCTCGGCCTCGCCGCGATCTTCCTGGCGATGGAGGGCGACATCCGGCTGGCCGCCTTCTGCCTCGTCGCGTGTGTCGTCTTCGACGGACTCGACGGGGCGCTGGCCCGCCGCCTCGGCGTCGCCAGCCCGTTCGGTGCGCAGATGGACTCGCTGGCCGACATGTGCTCGTTCGGCCTGGCCGCTCCGGTGGTCGTCTACGCCTCGCTGGCCGGTACGGTCGCCACGCCGGCGGCCGCCGTCGCTTGCGCGCTCGTCGCCTCCTGCGCCGCGATCCGCCTCGCCCGGTTCAACGTCTGCGCCAAGGACGGCGGATTCTTCACCGGCATCCCGACCACCCTGGCCGCCGCCGTGCTCGGCATCGGCGTACTGATCGACGTGCCGATGCCCGGCGACGCCCAGCTCGCCGTCGTCGCGTTGCTGGCCTTCGCGATGGTCTCCAGCTTCCCGTACGTCAAACTCGCCCGGCTGTTGAAGCTGCCGCCGTGGGTGTGGGCGGTGCCGGTGGTCGGTGCGCTGATCGACGTACGGTTGACCTTCGGGCTGATCGTGCTCGCGTACCTCGGCAGCGGGCCGCTGCTCTGGCTGCACCGCCGCCGGGCGATCTGAGCGGCTGACCGGTGCGTGCCCCGGTCAGCGCCAACAGGAGCCGCGCGTGCCCCGGTCAGCGCCAACAGGAGCCGCGCGTGCCCCGGTCAGCGCCAGCGGGCGATGACCGAGGCACCACCGGCGACCCGGTCACCCGGGCCGACCAGGGCGTCGACGGACTCCGCCGGCAGGTAGACGTCGGTGCGCGAGCCGAACCGGATCAGCCCGAACCGCTCGCCCTTGGCCAGCAGCGCGCCGACCGGGGCCCGGTGCACGATCCGCCGTGCCACCATCCCGGTCCGCTGCGCGACGACCACCCGGCCGTGCGAGGTCTCCAGCACCGTGTACGCCGCCACGTTGTGCTCGGCCGCCGGCTTCATCGCGGCGGCGAACCCGCCGTCGACGACGAAGTGGTCGACCACCCGTCCGGCCACCGGGGCCCGGTTGACGTGTACGTCCAGCACCGACAGGAAGACCGCGATCCGGAGGAACTCGGTCGCGCCCAGTCGCTCGTCGCGGACCCGCTCGACCGACAGCACCCGGCCGTCGCTGGCAGCTACCACCGCCGCCGGGTCCTGCGGCACGTCCCGCTGCGGGTCGCGGAAGAACGCGGCGACCGGGGCCGCCGCCAGGGCCGGCAGCAGCCACAGCCGGCTCTTCGGCCGGGCCAGCCGGGTGGCGGCGGCCAACCCGAGGGCGATCGCGGCGGCCGCGACACCGTTGGAATCGATGTGCATGTCGCGGGTCAGTGGCACACTGCTGGTCCGGTACAGCGGCCCCAGCCGGTCGGCCCGCGCGGCCGGAGCGGCCGCGAAGCGCAGCCGGTGGACCCGCAGCGGCGGGGCGTTGCGCAGCACCAGGTCACTGCCGCTGCCGAACAGCGCGGCCTGCCGGTCCAGCTCGGCGGCGGCACCGGCGGAGCCACCGGGCAGCGCGGGTGCCGCCACCGCCAGCACGCCGCCGTCGGCCAGGTACTTGGTGTACCCGTCGACGGCCGCCCGGGCCTCGTCGCCGGTGCCGGTCAGGACCGACCCGACGATCAGGAGCTCGGCCGGGTCGGCGGCGGACAGCGAGTCCACCACCCGGACCCGGTCGGCGACCCAGCGGCCGTGCGCGGCGATCTCCGTACGCAGTCGGGCCGCCTGCCCGGCGTCGGCCGGCACCACGGTGAGGGTGTCGCCGGGCAGCAGCGCGTCGATCGCGGCACCGAGTACGGCGGATCCGGCTGTCGCGTCCACCAGCAGCGCGTGCTTCTCCGCGTTGTCCCGGGCCAGTTCGGCGGTGAGTGCCCGGGCGGCGCGGTCACCGATGCCGACAGCGGCGGCAGCGGACGGGGCAGGGGCGTCAGACATGTCGGGCGGGCTCCTTGCGGCGGTGATGGCGGGGCGCGAAGCCCAGCATAGGTGCCGGCCCGGCACCCCGCAGCGGCCGTCAACCGCGTGGCGGACCGGGCAGGTCGCTCAGCTCGGTCAGGGTCGGCGCATCGCTGTCGTCCCCGGTCCGCGGGTCGGTCCGCATGCCGACCGGTGGTGCGTCGACCGGCGGTGCGTCGGTGGACGGTACGCCGGTCGGTGCGGTGTCGGTCCGTTGTGTGTCCGAGCGGTCGCCCCGGCCCGAGCGCAGCGCGCCGACCAGACCGAGGACGCCGATCAGGATCAGACCGCCGGCGACCACCCAGCCGACCTGTGGGAGCGGGACGTCGGCCATGCGGGAGACCAACCACCATCCGGCGATCAGGCTGAAGATCAGCCCGAAGGTGAGGGACACCACATCGGTACGGTGCCGTTTCATCGGACCACCTCCAGGTCGCCGGCCGCTACCTTGACACGCAGGGTGAGTTCGCCGCCGCCGGCGCCGTCGTCGCCGAGATCGGAGATCACCCGGGGGGACTGGTCGAATCCGCTCCACCGCTGGCCGAGCACCACGGCCTCACCTGCCTTCACGTCGGCCTCGGCCCGGACGTCCACCTCCGGCGGCAGCTGCACCAGCAGCGTGCCGAGCCCGAGTGTCACCGTCACCTCCGTCTGCCGGTCGGCGAAGTCGACGTCGCGCAGGTCGAGAACGGCGTCGCCGAACGTCGTCTCGTACCGGTAGGCCAGCTGGTCGTAGTTGGCGGGCTGCCAGTACACCGCCTGGGACTCGGTCGCGGTGACCGACTCGGCCAGGCTGGAGATGCCGACTGCGGCGCTGGCCACCAGCCCCAGTGCGATCAGCCACCGGGCCCGGCCGAACCAGGCGCCGACCAGCAGACCGACCGCGATCGTGGCCAGGACCGCCGCGAAGTAGGCCGACGGGGGTGTCGCGGCCGCGTCGGTGAGGTCGATCACGGCGACGACGCCCAGCACCACGAAGATCATCGAGAAGGTGACGGTGCCGAGTCGGGACCGCTCCTTCGGTGGTGGTGGCGGCACCGGTGGTGGTGGCGGTGCCGGCGGCGGCACCGGTCCGTACGGCGACGGGCGGGTCGCGTACGGCCCGTAGGGGGCGAACGGAGCCCGGTAGCCGGCGGTGGGCGCGGCGGCGGCCCCGCCGGGCGCCGACGGATAGGCCGGCGCCGGGGCCGCCGGCACCGGGTAGGACGTCGGGTAGGGCGCCGCGGCCGGGAAACCCGACGGGGGGTACGGGGTGGTGGCCGCGGCCATCGGTCCCTGGCGGGCCGGGTCGGGGGCCCCACCGGGGTACGGGGCCGGCGCCGGGCCGCCCTGGTGGGCACTGCGGTTGAGCAGCAGCACTCCACCGATCAGCACCGCCGAGCCGAGCAGCACGGCGCGGAACCCGTCGGTGACGATGAAGGCGAACATCACCGCGGCCAGGATGCCGAGGACCAGTACGGTGACCGGCGACATGCTCGACCGGCCCCGGCCCAGCAGCCCCTCCACCGGGGAGGTGCTGTCCCCTTCGCTCGGCGTGCCGAGCCAGACCACCAGGTAGACCAGGATGCCGATGCCGCCGAAGAAGCCGAGGACGGCCAGCAGCACCCGCCACAGGACGGGGTCGGTGTTGGTGGCCCGCCCGATCGCCCCGCACACTCCGGCCAGGTAACGGCCCTGCCGTGGCCGGACGAGCCCGTACCGCTGGGTGAAGGCCCCGGGCGGCGGACCCCACGCCGACCCCCCACCGGGCGACCCGGCGGCCGACGGCTCGCCCCGTGGCGGGTCGTCGGACGGCGGCTGTTCGTCGGACGGCGGCTGTTCGGCGGACGGCGGCTGTTCGGGCAGCGGCCCGGCGGCCGAGGGCTCGGCCGCCGGCGGGTCACTGGCGGGCGGCGGGCCGGGTGGCGGCACCGGACCGCGCGGCGTGGTCGGGTCGTCGGTCATACCGTGATCCTGCGGGTCCGGCCGCCCGGCATGCCTCGGGATTCGACCCTGAGCGCACCCTGAGATCCGATGCCACCGGGTCTCCGGGACGTCCCCGTGGTCCGGGCGGTGTCCGACGTGTGACGATCGAAGCGCCGCCGCCGCCGCGTCGGCGTCCGTGCCGTCCCGGGAGGCCGAGATCACCACCGCGATCGAGCCACCACGGCTGTACCGCTCCCGTGAGCAGCGGGTGGTGGCCGGGGTGGCCGCTGGTATCGCGCAGCATCTGCGCCTGCCACTGGTCGGTGTCCGGGCGGCGTTCGTCGTGCTGATCGGCTTCAGCGGGCTCGGGGTGCTGCTCTACGCGGCGTTCTGGGCCGTCGTCCCGCCGGCCAGCAACGGTCAGCCGCGCCGACGTGACCTGGTCGAGCTGTTGCCGTTCGTCGCGATCGGCCTCGGCGTCATCCTGATCCAGGCGTTGGTCTTCGCCTCCAGCGGGATCGGCACCACCGCCGGATGGCTGGTCGCGATCGTCGCGGTCGGGGCCGGCGTGATCTGGCACGACGCCGCGCCGGAGCGGCGGCGGGCGTGGAGCGAGACGCTGCCGCAGGTGCCCTGGCTCGGGGCGGTCGTCGAGGAGAGCGACCGGCGGGCGTTCCTGCTGCGGTTCATCGGCGGCGGGCTACTCGTCGCGGTCGGCGTGATCGGGGTGGCGGCGGTGTACACGCCGCAGGGCAACTCCGCCGCCGTACTCAACGGGGTGATCTTCGCTCTGGTAGGGCTGGCCGGGGTCGGGGTGGTGACCGCGCCGGTGCTGTGGCGGACCTTCAACCAGCTGCGGGCCGAACGCGAGGGTCGGGTCCGTGAGCAGGAACGGGCCGAGCTGGCCGCGATGATCCACGATCAGGTGCTGCACACCCTGGCGTTGATCCAGCGCAACGCCGCCGACCCGAAGGCCGTGCAGCGGCTGGCCCGTGGTCAGGAACGGTCGCTGCGCAACTGGCTGTACAAGCCGACGGCGTCGCCGACGGAACGGTTCGCGGCCGCGTTGGAGCAGGCGGCGGCCGAGGTCGAGGACACCTACGGGCTCAGCGTCGAAGCGGTGGTGGTCGGTGACCGGGGCACCGACGAGCGGGTCGGCGCCCTGGTCGCGGCGACGAGGGAGGCCCTTGTCAACGCTGCCCGGCACGCCGGGGTGCAGACCGTCTCGCTGTACGCCGAGGCCGAACCCGAGCAGCTCAGCGTCTTCGTCCGGGACCGGGGTGCCGGCTTCGACCCGGCGCAGGTCGAGGACCATCGGCACGGCGTGCGCGGCTCGATCGTCGGGCGGATGCGTCGACACGGCGGGCGGGCGGAGATCATCAGCACGCCGGGGGAGGGCACCGAGGTCCGGCTGACCCTCCCGGTCGGCCCGGAGACCCGGCCGGCGGCCGGAGTGCGGGCGAACGGGGACGGGCCACGTACGGCTGGAGACGAGCCGCGCGCCGACGCGCGGACAGGAGAGGGCGGACAGTGATGGACGAGCCGACCGGTCGACCGACGGCGGGTGGTGAGCCGGACACCTCCGACGGGCGGCGACTGCGGGTCTTTCTGGTCGACGACCACGCGATGTTCCGGGCCGGGGTACGGGCCGAGCTGGGGGCGCACGTGGCGGTCATCGGCGAGGCCGCCACGGTCGCCGAGGCGGTCAGCCGGATCGCGGCGACCGAACCGGACGTGGTGCTGCTCGACGTACACATGCCGGACGGTGGCGGACGGGCGGTACTGGACGCCGTCCTGCGGGGTCCGGGTGCCGGTCGTTCGTCGGTGCGGTTCCTGGCGTTGAGCGTGTCGGACGCGGCCGAGGACGTGATCGGGCTGATCCGGGCCGGAGCCCGCGGCTACGTCACCAAGACGATCTCGCCGGAGGACCTGGCGGCGGCGATCCACCGGGTGGCCGACGGCGACGCGGTGTTCAGCCCACGACTGGCCGGGTTCGTGCTGGACGCCTTCGCGGCCCGGCCGGACGCCCCGGTGGTGGATCCGGAGCTGGACCAGCTGACCAACCGGGAGCGCGAGGTGCTGCGGCTGCTGGCCCGGGGGTACGCGTACAAGGAGATCGCCAAGGAGCTCTTCATCTCGATCAAGACGGTCGAGACCCACGTGTCGAACGTGCTGCGGAAGCTGCAGATGTCAAACCGGTACGAACTATCCAGATGGGCGGCAGACCGACGACTGATCTGACCGTCAGTGGACTTGCTCTATCTCCCGGATGATGGGAACCTGGTGGCGCCACGGGTGTCGGGTGGCTGTCGACCCCGGCAGGTCCGGCCGCCGGGGCAGCGCTACTGCGGACTCGCGTTCACGCCGGGGTTACAATCTCGCAATTGTCGCCAATCCGGCATCCGGACACCTCGGGCGAGTGGTGACGGAAAGTATTAACTTGACATCCGAGAGTGATGAAGGGGTGGCGGGGAAGGTCACAGCAGGGCGTCCCTACTCTCCGGTAATCGGGGTTGTACAGTGGTCGGATGCCCAGGTCAGCACGGGTTCCGGGCGAGGTCGAGAGATCTCGATCGGCGTATCGGAGCCGTCCCGGCCGCGTATCGGCTTGATAACGGCACCTTCACGCAACGGGCTACCTGGTGTCACAGTGTCAGTCACCTCACAACCCCCCCGTGAGCGCCCTGAGGAGGCTCTCCCATGCGTGGGAAATCCCTAAAGGTGGCGGTCGCAACGACCGCCATCGCTCTGTTCGCCACCGCTTGCAGTAGCGACAGCGGAGAGACCACGGAGAACGACTCCGGCGGTGAACTTCGCATCTATGCCTCGGAGCCGGCCTTCCTGCTGCCGTCCGCTGGTGACGACGAGCCGTCCATCCTGGTGATCCGCCAGCTCTACCGTGGTCTGGTCAAGTACAACGCCGAGACCGGTGAGCCGGAGAACGACCTTGCCGAGTCCATCGAGTCCGAGGACAACAAGACCTGGACGATCAAGGTCAAGGACGGCTACACCTTCGACAACGGCGAGCCGGTGAACGCCGACGCCTTCATCCGCGCGTGGAACTTCACGGCGTACGGGCCGAACGCCCAGAACAACTCGTACTTCATGAAGCGCATCGCCGGCATCGACGAGGTCACCGCTGGTGAGGACCCGGACGGTGACGGGCCGCAGGAGGCTCCGGAGCCGGCCGCGCAGGAGCTGTCCGGTCTGCAGAAGGTCGACGACCTGACCTTCACCGTCGAGCTGAAGGCGCCGTTCTCCGGCTTCCCGGCGATCGTCGGCTACTCCGGCTTCTTCCCGATGGCCGAGGCCTGCATCGCCGACACCGAGGCCTGCAACGAGACCCCGATCGGCAACGGCCCCTACAAGATCGAGGGCAGCTGGCAGCACGACGTCGGCATCACCCTGGTGCGCAGTGACTCGTGGGCGGGTGAGGACAAGGGCAAGGCCGACACCCTGGCGTACAAGATCTACCAGGACGTCGACGCCGGCTACGCCGCCTTCCAGGCCGGCGAGCTGGACGTCATGTACACCATCCCGCCGGCCCGCTACGCCGAGGCGAAGCAGCAGTACGGCGAGCAGATGTACGAGGCGCCGGGCGACAGCTTCACCTACGTCGGCATGCCGCTGTACAACGAGAACTTCAAGGACAAGCGGATCCGCCAGGCGTTCTCGCTCTCCATCGACCGGCAGGGCATCATCGACGCCGTCTTCAATGGCCGGTTCACCCCGGCTGAGGGTGTCGTGGCGCCGACCTTCGACGGCTACCGTCCGGGCGTCTGCGAGTACTGCACCCAGGACGTCGAGCGGGCCAAGCAGCTGCTGGAGGAAGCCGGCGGCTGGAAGGGCGGGCCGCTGGAGCTGTGGGCCAACGCCGGTGCCGGTCACGAGGCCTGGCTGCAGGCCGTCGGCGACCAGATCAAGGCGGCGCTCGGCATCGACTACGAGCTGAAGGTCAACCTGCAGTTCCCCGAGTACCTGTCGACCGCCGACCAGAAGGCCTTCACCGGCCCGTTCCGGCTCGGCTGGGGCCCGGACTACCCGGTCATCGAGACCTACCTGCAGCCGCTGTACGGCACCGGCTCGGGCAGCAACAACTCCACGTACTCGAACCCGGAGTTCGACTCGCTGATCGCCCAGGGCGACGCCGCCGAGAACCTCGAAGCGGCCATCCCGTTCTACAACCAGGCCGAGGACCTCGTCGTGGAGGACCTGCCGGTCATCCCGATGTGGTTCAGCAAGGTCGCGGCGCTGTACGGCGAGAACGTCGACCAGTTCGTCTGGAACAAGATCTCGGACGCCGAGTACGGCAAGATCACGCTGAAGAGCAACTCCTGACCCCCGGGTCTGACTGATCAAGTCGTAACGCGACGTGGCGGCAACGGGTCTCCCACGAGGAGCCTGTTGCCGCCACGTTTAGCGCCGAGAGGAGACCCCCGTCATGGGGCGCTACGTCATCCGACGGTTGCTCCAGTTCATCCCCACCGTGCTCGGGACGATGTTCCTGCTGCACTACATCACGTCGGTGGGTATCCAACTGAGCGGCAACCCGGTCCGGGCCCTGTTCGGCGACCGGACCCCCACCCAGGCACAGATGGACGCCCTCAGCGCCAAGCTGGGGCTCGACGACCCGTGCCTGGAACAGAAGTTCAACCCCTGCTTCGGGCTGTTCGGTGACCGCCTGCAGGGCATATTCCTGCACTTCGATTTCGGCGTGAACCTGCGCGGCCGGCCGGTCGTCGAGATGGTGGCCGACGCGGTGCCGTTCACCCTGAAGATCGTCCTGATCGCGATGCTCTTCCAGTCCATCGTGGGCATCGCCGCCGGCGTGCTCGCCGGACTGCGCAGCGGCAGCTTCGCCGACTACCTGGTCAAGATTTCGACGGTGTTCGTGATCTCGGTGCCGATCTTCGTGCTCGGCATCGTGGTGCGCGAGTACGTCGGGGTCAAGTTCGGCAACGTGCTGCGGGACATCGACTGGATACCCGACCTGATATCCCGCGGGGTCTTCAGCGCCGGGTTCAAGGTGGAGTATCCGTTCGCCAGCCTGGTCATCCCCGGTCTGGTGCTCGGCGCGGTGTCGCTGGCCACCACCGCACGGCTCACCCGGACCAGCATCATGGAGAACATCCGCTCCGACTACGTGCGTACCGCCAAGGCCAAGGGCCTGGCCCGCAAGCGGGTCGTCGGCGTGCACACCCTGCGCAACTCGCTGATCCCCGTGATCACCTACCTGGGCGTCGACGTCGGCGTCCTGATGGGCGGCGCGGTCGTCACCGAACGGATCTTCAACGTCCCCGGCATCGGCCTGCTGGTCGCCCGGTCGGCGACCGGCGGTGAGGCGTCCGTGGCGATCGGCGTGGTCACCATGCTGGTCCTGGTCTTCCTCGTGGTGAACCTGCTGGTCGACCTGCTCTACGCGGTCCTCGACCCACGGATCCGCTATGAGTGAGTACAACCGACACATCGGCCTGCCCGGCGCCGTGCGGACCCATGGCGGACCGAGCGTAGTGAGGTGGCACCATGAGTGACCCGACCAACGCGGCCAAGACCGTCGACGACGGTGAGCCGCCCGCCGCCGGGACCCCGACCCCGGGCGACGCCGCGTCCAACGGCACCGCGTCCAACGGCACCCCGACGACCGGTACGGAGCGCAACGCCAGCCTCTGGGCCGACGCGGGCCGGCAGCTGGTCCGCGACCCGGTCTTCGTGATCGCGTCGATCTACCTGCTGATCGTCGGCTCGATGGCGGCCTTCCCCGGGCTGTGGACCAGCCAGAACCCGGCCGACTGCAACGTCTCCCGGACCCGGACGCCACCGAGCTGGGACCATCCGTTCGGCTTCGACCAGCTGGGCTGCGACTACTACTCGCACGCCATCTACGGTGCCCGGCCATCGCTGTCGATCGCGATCTTCGCGACCTCGGGCATCGTGCTCATCGGCGGCGCCATCGGCCTGCTGGCCGGCTACTTCGGCGGCTGGGTCGACGCGATCCTCTCCCGCATCACCGACATCTTCTTCTCACTGCCGTTCCTGCTCGGCGCGATCGTCTTCCTGACGGTGATCCGGATCCAGAACGTCTGGACGATCGGCGCGGTGCTGATCCTGTTGGGCTGGACCACGATCGCCCGGATCATCCGGGGCAGCGTGATCTCATCCAAGGGGCTGGACTACGTCCAGGCGGCGCGGGCGATGGGCGCGACCAACGGCCGGATGATGATGCGGCACATCCTGCCGAACGCGATCGCGCCGATGGTCGTCTACGCGACCATCGCGCTGGGTGCGTTCGTGGCGGCCGAGGCGACGTTGACCTACCTCGGCGTCGGCCTGCGGGCCCCGACGCAGTCCTGGGGCATCATGATCAACGCCCACCAGGTCTACTTCCTGGAGGACCCCTGGCTGCTGCTGTTCCCGTGTGGCCTGCTGGTCGGCACGGTGCTCTCCTTCATCCTCATGGGCGACGCGCTGCGTGACGCCCTCGACCCGAAACTGCGGTGAGGTGAGCCATGACGACGGACAGAGACATCACCGCCACCATCGACGCACTGCCCGGCCTCGACTCCAGCGCCCCGCCGCTGCAGGTCAAGGACCTGCAGGTCGAGTTCCGCACCCGCAACGGCATCGCGCACGCGGTCAACGGGGTCAGCTTCTCGCTGCAGCCCGGTGAGACCCTGGCGATCCTCGGTGAGTCCGGCTGCGGCAAGAGCGTCACCGCGCAGGCGATCATGGGCATCATCGACTCGCCCCCCGGGTACGTCACCGGTGGCGAGATCCGCTACCGCGGCGTCGACCTGCTGAAGCTGCCGGAGTCGCAGCGTCGCAAGATCCGGGCGAACCGGATCGCGATGATCTTCCAGGACGCGCTGTCGGCGCTGAACCCGGTCTTCACCGTCGGGTTCCAGCTGTCCGAACTGTTCCGCAAGCACCGGGGGATGTCCCGGGCCGACAGCAAGGCCCGCGCGGTCGAGCTGCTCGACCTGGTGAAGATCCCGGCCGCCCGGCAGCGGGTGAACGACTTCCCGCACCAGTTCTCCGGCGGTATGCGCCAGCGGGTGATGATCGCGATGGCGTTGGCGCTCGACCCCGAGGTGCTGATCGCCGACGAGCCGACCACCGCCCTCGACGTGACCGTCCAGGCCCAGGTGATGAGCCTGCTCGCAGAGCTGCAGCGGGAACGCAACATGGGTCTGGTGCTGATCACCCACGACATGGGGGTGGTCGCCGACGTCGCCGACCGGATCTCCGTCATGTACGCGGGTCGGGTCGTCGAGGAGGCGCCGGTCCGGGACATCTACGCCTCACCGGCGCACCCGTACACCAAGGCGCTGCTGGAGTCGATCCCCCGGATCGACCTCAAGGGCCAGCAGCTCAACGTCATCAAGGGGCTGCCACCGGCGTTGACGAACATCCCAGCGGGTTGCTCGTTCAACCCCCGGTGCCGGTACGCGCAGGACGTCTGCCGGGCCGATCCGCCACCACCGCGGTTCCCGGTGGCCCCCACCCGTACCTCCGCCTGCCACTTCTGGAAGGAGGTCAAGGGCGATGAGTGACGTCGTTCTGGAGACCCGGGACCTGGTCAAGCACTTCCCGCTGACCCAGGGCATCCTGTTCAAGAAGCAGATCGGCGCGGTCCGCGCGGTCGACGGCATCAACCTGCAGTTGAGCCGGGGCGAGACCCTCGGCATCGTCGGTGAGTCCGGCTGCGGCAAGTCCACCCTGGCCAAGCTGCTGGTCGGGCTGGAGAAGCCGTCGTCGGGTTCGATCCTGGTGCACGGCACCGACGTGGCCGGTCGCAGCCGCGCCGAGCTGCGTCGGGCCCGGCGCAACATCCAGCTGGTGATGCAGGACCCGTACACGTCGCTGAACCCACGGATGACGGTCGGCGACCTGATCGGTGAGCCGTTCGAGATCCACCCGGACGTCGCGCCGCGCGGCGACCGGCGACGGCGGGTCCAGGAGCTGCTGGACCTGGTCGGCCTCAACCCCGACCACATCAACCGGTATCCGCACCAGTTCTCCGGCGGGCAGCGGCAGCGGATCGGGATCGCCCGGGCGCTCGCCCTGCGTCCCGAGATCATCCTCTGCGACGAGCCGGTCTCCGCGCTCGACGTGTCGATCCAGGCCCAGGTGATCAACCTGCTGGAGAAGCTGCAGAAGGAGCTGGGGCTGTCGTACATCTTCATCGCGCACGACCTGTCGGTGGTGCGGCACATCGCCAACCGGGTCGCGGTGATGTACCTCGGCAAGGTCGTGGAGATCGGCAACGAGGACGAGATCTACGAGCGGCCGACCCACCCGTACACCCAGGCGTTGCTCTCCGCCGTGCCGCTGCCGGACCCGACCGTACGCGGCCTGCGTGACCAGATCGTTCTGGAAGGTGACGTGCCGTCGCCGGCCGACCCGCCGTCGGGCTGCCGGTTCCGCACCCGCTGCTGGAAGGCGCAGGACCTCTGCGCGACCGAGGAGCCGGCGTTGACGGTACGGGACGCGTCGGCGCACCCGAGCGCCTGCCACTTCGCCGAGGTACGCGACGTGGTGCACGCCAAGGAGTAGCTCTCTGGCTGCGCTGCCGCCCACGGTGGCCGGCGCCGGTCGTCACCCTCGTCGGGTGTCATCGGTGCCGGCCACCGTCGCGTCAGCGGCGACTCACGGGCAATCGAATCGGCGGTTCACAGGTCGTTGAACCGGCCGCTCACGGATGGCTCAGAGCGGCCCACGGCCGGCGCGCAGCACCAGCAGGGCCAGTTGGGTGCCGTCCGCGCCCAGCGCGGTGCGGTACCGCTCCATGATCTCCCGTTCGCGCGACAGCACCAGCCGGGTGCCGCCGGAGGCGATCCGGACCGCGCCGACCTGGCGCGACAGTTCGGCACGTTCCTGCCACAGCGAGATCAAGGCCTCGTCGATCTCGTTGATCCGGTCGCGGATCGCCAGGATCCGGTCGGCCGCCTCCGGAGCGTCGGTGCCGGTCTGCTGCCGGCCACCCGGCGGTGTGCCGCCCGTGGTGGCACCGGTGGCGCTGTCCTCGGCGCTCTGTGGCGCTACGGCGTTGGTCCCCATGTCCTGCCTCCTGGACTGGTCGGGCCCCCGGTGGACGCTCCGCGATGCCCGGAACGCGAAATGCCCCGGACTCTCGCGAGAGCCGGGGCATTCGTAGGTCTGATGATCAGGCGCGACCTGCGGCAGCCGGACTCCCGGAACCGTAGGTAAAGTAAAATCGCGCTCGGCGGATCACGCCTGTGAGTATGCCCATGCGGCCGACGCCAGCGCAAGGATTCCGGCCAACTGCCCGCCGAGAGCCTGCTCACCGCTGTCAGTCGGTCGGCATAGACTCCTGCTGCGATGCATCCTCTCTTCGAAACCCCAGCGGCCACACCCGTACCTGCTGCCAGCCGTGGCGGTAGTGGCGTACCCGACGACAGCCCTCGTACCGCTGACCGCGCCCGGACCGGCGACGACGGTTCCCTCGCCGGCGCGGCCCTGCTGACCGGTCTCAACGGCCCGCAGCGGGACGCGGTCGCCCACGCCGGTGGCCCGCTGCTGATCGTCGCCGGTGCCGGGTCGGGCAAGACCAAGGTGCTCACCCACCGGATCGCGTATCTGCTCGCCGCTCGGCGCACCCACCCCGGTGAGATTCTGGCGATCACCTTCACCAACAAGGCCGCCGGGGAGTTGAAGGAGCGGGTCGGCAACCTGGTCGGCCCCCGGGCCCGGATGATGTGGGTCTCCACGTTCCACTCCGCCTGTGTGCGGATCCTGCGCTCCGAGCACGAGCACGCCGGTCTGAAGTCCACCTTCTCGATCTACGACGCCGACGATTCCCGGCGGCTGATGCAGCTCGTCGCCCGCGAGCTGGACCTGGATCCGAAGCGCTATCCGGCCCGTGGGCTGGCCACCGGAGTGTCGAACCTGAAGAACGAGCTGGTCGACCCGGAAACGTTCACCGACCGGGCGGCTGGCCCCAACGAGCGGGCGCTCGCCGAGGCGTACGCGCTCTACCAGCGCCGGCTGCGGGAGGCGCACGCGCTCGACTTCGACGATCTGATCATGACGACGGTGCACCTGTTGCAGTCCCACCCGCACGTCGCGGAGAGCTACCGTCGGCGGTTCCGGCACGTGTTGGTCGACGAGTACCAGGACACCAACCACGCGCAGTACCAGTTGGTCAAGGAGCTGGTCGGCGACGGCAGCGACGGCGTACCGCCGGGGGAGCTCTGCGTGGTCGGCGACGCCGACCAGTCGATCTACGCCTTCCGGGGCGCGACCATTCGCAACATTCTTGAGTTCGAGCGCGACTTCGCCCAGGCCCGCACGATCCTGCTGGAGCAGAACTACCGCTCCACCCAGACGATCCTGTCCGCCGCGAACGCGGTGATCACCAACAACGCCGGCCGCAAGCCGAAACGGCTCTGGAGCGACCAGGGCGACGGCGAGCCGATCGTCGGCTACGTCGCCGACACCGAGCACGCCGAGGCGGACTGGGTGGCCCGGCGGATCGACCAGCTCTGCGACGACGGGTCGGCCCGGCCGGGCGACGTCGCGGTCTTCTACCGCACCAACGCCCAGTCACGGGTCTTCGAGGAGGTGTTCATCCGGGTCGGGCTGCCGTACAAGGTGGTCGGCGGGGTGCGCTTCTACGAGCGCAAGGAGGTCCGCGACGCGCTGGCGTACCTGCGGGCGGTGGTCAACGCCGACGACACGGTGAGCATCCGGCGGGTGCTCAACACGCCCCGGCGGGGGATCGGCGACCGGGCCGAGGCGTGCGTCGAGGCGTTGGCCGCCCGGGAGCGGATTTCGTTCGGCGCCGCGCTGAGCCGCGCCGCCGAGGCCCCGGGGATCTCCACCCGGGCGGTGAACGCCATCGGCGAGTTCGTGGCGCTGCTCGACGGAGTCCGTGAGACGGCCGCCACCGCCACGCCGGAGGAGGTCCTGGAGGCGGTGCTGCTGCGGTCGGGGTACCTCACCGAGCTGGAGGAGAGCCTGGACCCGCAGGACGCCGGCCGGGTGGAGAACCTGCAGGAGCTGGTCAGCGTCGCCCGGGAGTACACCGAGCGGGTCGAGGCGTCCGACGAGCCGGCCACCCTGGCCGGCTTCCTGGAGCAGGTGGCGTTGGTCGCCGACGCCGACCAGGTGCCCGACGACGATCCGGACCACCAGGGCGTGGTCACGCTGATGACGCTGCACACCGCGAAGGGCCTGGAGTTCCCGGTGGTCTTCCTGACCGGGCTGGAGGACGGCGTCTTCCCACATCTGCGCGCCCTCGGCGACACCCGCGAGCTGGAGGAGGAGCGGCGGCTGGCGTACGTCGGGATCACCCGGGCCCGGCAGCGGTTGCTGCTGTCCCGCGCGGTCACCCGGGCGGCGTGGGGGCAGCCGGCGTACAACCCGCCGTCGCGGTTTCTCGCCGAGCTGCCGGCCGAGCTGGTCCGCTGGGAGCGCACCGAGGGCGCGTACACGTCCTGGTCCGGCACGGGCGGCGGCGTCGGGGGCCGGTCGGGGACTGCGGACCGGTCACTGGTGGCGCGCGGTGGCGGCTTCGCCGGCGGTACGCCGAAAGCCGCCCGCCTCGCCCAGCGGCTCGGGGTGGACCCGAGCCGGCTGAGCACCGCCAGTGAGCTGCCAACCGCTCCGAAGGTGGCGGTCGGGGAGCGGGTCAACCACCAGCGTTACGGGCTGGGTCGGGTGCTGGCGGTGGAAGGCCACGGCCCGGCGGCCAGGGCACAGATCGACTTCGGCGATCAGACGATGTGGCTGGTGCTGCGGCACGCCCCGATCGAGAAGGTCTGACCCCGGCCGCCGGTCAGGTCGGCCGGATCGCGCCCCGCCGGTCGGCGGCAGGTCGCGACCGGCGGTCGCCAGCGACGGTCAGCAGCCCAGGTCGACGCCGCGTTCGCGCAGCCACGGTGCCGGGTCGACCTGGCTCCACAGCCCGCTGACGTGCACTTCGAAGTGCAGGTGCGGGCCGGTGGAGTCACCGGTGGAGCCCTCCTGGCCGATCTGGTCGCCGGGGGCCACCCGGTCACCGACGGCGACGCTGGTGGCGGAGAGATGGGCGTAGTGGGTGAGCAGGCCGTCGCCGTGGTCGATCACCACGGAGATGCCGTACCCGGTGTAGGCCCAGCCGGCGACGGTGACGGTGCCGGCTCCGGCGGCCAGGACCGGCGTACCGGCCGGCATGGCGAGGTCCATTCCGGCGTGCAGGACCCCCCAGCGCTGGCCGTAGCAGGAGGTGATCTGAGCGCCGGGCATCGGAGTGACCCAGTCGGGGGTGGCGCTCGGCGTCGGGTCGGGAGCGGTGGCGGCGGCAGCGGTGGCCGCCCCGCTGTCGGCCGGGGCGTCGGCCTCCGCGTCGGCCTCGGCCTCGGTCGGGGTCGCCGCGTCGGTAGGCGCGGCAGCAGGTGTCGTGCCGCTCGGCGTCGGGGTGGCGTCGGCCGGGCCGAAGCCGGCCTGCCCGCCGGGCTCGGCGGTGGCTCGGCGGTCGCTGCGGTCGGCCCGCTGTGCCGCGTCGGACCGTTCGTCGACGGCCGCCTGCTCGTCGCTGGACCGTTCGCCAGCGGTGGTGACGGTGGTGGGGTCGTTCTGCCCGGGCTCGTCGGGGTAGGTCAGGGCGGTGGCGGCACCGCCGATGCCGAGGGCGGCGATCGCCAGCCCGGTGAGCGCCACGGTGCGGCTGCGCCGCCCGATGTGGCGGATCCGGGCGCGGGCGCCGGCGGGGAGCCGGTGGGCGCCAGTGGCGCGGTGTCGGGCCGGTGCGGCGGGCCGGGAAGGCTCGGTGTGCGACACGGGGGGACCTCCGTGGTAGGGAGAGCACGGACCCGAAAATGGTGGTGTGCCAACCACGGAGGGTGGGTACGGGGTACCCGGAGAAGTCACTCAGGGTGCTTACGGAGGGGGAGTTCTGCGGCGTGGGCGGTAGCTCTGCGTAGTTTCCGCAGGGCAGGTTAGTGTGACGGCGGCCACAATACGTCGAGTGGTGCAGGTCACTTTTGGTGACCGGGGGGCACAAGAAACCGCCCAGACCGTCTGGTCTGGGCGGCTATCTTCTGCTACCGTAAGTCAGGAGTCGACTACTCCGCCGTAAATTGACTCGACTTGTAGCTGGATGTCCACTCCCTTGTCCCGCAGCCACGGGATCGGGTCCTTCGCTTCGCCCTCGACGTGCACCTCCAGGTGCAGGTGGGCACCGTAGGAGTGGCCCGTGTTCCCGACGTCCCCGAGCAGGTCACCGGCCTCGACCCGGTCGCCGGCGGTGACCCGCAGCCGGGAAGCGTGCCCGTAGACCGCCTCGGTGCCGTCGTCGTGCTTGACGATGACGCAGTAGCCGTAGCCGCCGTTCCAGCCGGCCAGGGTGACCGTGCCCGAGTGGATCGACTGGAACGGGGTGCCCTCCGGGGCGGCCAGGTCGACACCGGCGTGCAGCTTGCCCCACCGCATCCCGTACGGGGAGGTGAAGGTGTAGCCGTGCAGCGGCAGCATCCACACGTCCGGCGCTGCCTGGGTCATCGAGGTGGCCGGGGCGCGGTCGGTGTCCCGAGACGCCCGCTCGGCATCGCTGGCGCGCTCGAGGGCCTGGTCGCTGAGGGCAGCCGTGGTCTCCAGGTCGGCCAGGGCCGACGGGCTCAGTGTCTTGGCGTCCGGCATCGCGCTGGCCCCGAGGGCGACGACACCCGCGCCGACCACGGCGGTGGTCATCACCGCGGCGTACCGGTTGCGAGGGGGGGTGGGTACGCGGCGGCGACCCCGATATCTGTCGGGCTCTGACGACAGGCGTTGGCGCACGCACACCCTCCGTTGGCGGGTAGTTCGGCCGGTGGTGCAAGCGTCGTGGGACCGTGTGGTTAACGCTCGTTGGCCGGGTTGGATCTGGCCGGAACCAGATGACAACCGTGGACACGGTAGCCAACCCCCAGCCCGGCCACAACCCGACTCGCAAAAAACCGTTGACGATCTGCGATCGTCCGTTGTGTATTGTCCGAATTCGTAACCTTTTATCGGCCCACTCGTTGGTAACTCCCGGTTACATTGAGCAATACTTATCGTGCGTTCAGTGGGTCGGCCCGCCGGTCCACGTCGGGCGACGGGCGGGCTCCCGCCTGCCTGCCGACGTTGGTTAACCTTCGTTAAGGGCCGCATGCGGCGGGCCGACGGGCGGGAGGCGCAGCGATGCAGACGCGGATCCGGGTGGTGGTGGCCAAGCCGGGGCTCGACGGCCACGACCGGGGAGTCAAAGTGGTGGCCCGCGCGCTGCGCGACGCCGGTATCGAGGTCATCTACACCGGCCTGCACCAGACTCCGGAGCAGATCGTCGAGACCGCGATCCAGGAGGACGCCCACGCCGTCGGGCTCTCGGTGCTCTCCGGCGCGCACCTCACGCTCTTCCGTCGGGTGCTCGACCTGCTGCGCGAGCGCGACGCCGAGGACATCGTGGTCTTCGGCGGTGGCATCATCCCCGACGACGACATCGCCGCGCTCGCCGCGCTCGGCGTCGCCCGGATCTTCACCCCCGGGGCGAGCACCAGCGAGATCGTGGACTGGGTACGCGGCAACGTGTCCGGCCAACCCAGCGACTCGCGCCATAGCTGACTCACGTCCGCCAATAGGTGAGAGGCCGGACGCACCCCTCACACGTCCGGCCTCTCCATGCACGATGCCCCGCCGCCACCCCTCGACCGACAGGGCATCGGCCGCTTTCGTGTCGGCCCCGCTGCGCGTGCACCGACATCTCAGTCAACGACGCCTGTCACCGGTGGTTACGTGGCCAGCCGGTCTTTTTCCCGTCCGGGCGAGGTGTGTGCGGTTGCGCACACCGTCCGCCCGGCTGCTGGCCCCACCGGTACGGGTGGTTAGGCTGCGCCAATGGCCGGTCACGGCTCGTGACCGGACAAGTCATCTGCAATGCACGCTGGCGGCGGCGCGACGGCGCGCCGCGGAGACGGAACGGGACGCGCAAACGTGGACCTGTACGAGTACCAGGGGCGCGAGCTGTTCGAGCGACACGGGTTGCCCGTGCTCGCCGGCGGCGTCGCCACCACCCCGGAAGAGGCCCGCGCGATCGCCGAGCGCCTCGGCGGCCGTGTCGTGGTCAAGGCCCAGGTCAAGGTCGGTGGTCGGGGCAAGGCCGGCGGCGTCAAGCTGGCCGAGGACGCCGACGAGGCGACCACCCACGCCACCAACATCCTCGGGATGGACATCAAGGGGCACACCGTCGGCAAGGTCATGCTGACGGTGACCGCCGACATCGCCGACGAGTACTACCTGTCGTACCTGTTGGACCGGGCGAACCGTACCTTCCTCTGCATCGCCAGCGTCGCTGGCGGCATGGACATCGAACAGGTCGCCGCCGAGACCCCGGAGCGGGTCGCCAAGATCGCCATCGACGCCACCGTCGGGGTGGACGAGGCCAAGGCCGCCGAGATCGTGACCGCCGCCGGCTTCCCGGCGGAGCTCGCCGACCAGATCACCGAGATCGCGGTACGTCTCTGGCAGGCGTTCGTCGCCGAGGACGCCACCCTGGTCGAGGTCAACCCGCTGGCCCGCACCACCGAGGGGCGGGTGCTGTGCCTGGACGCCAAGGTCACCCTCGACGAGAACGCCGGCTTCCGGCACCCCGACCACGAGGCGATGGTCGACCAGTCCACGGTCGACCCGCTGGAGCAGCGGGCCAAGGAGAAGGACCTCAACTACGTCAAGCTCGACGGCTCGGTCGGCATCATCGGCAACGGCGCCGGCCTCGTCATGTCCACCCTCGACGTGGTCGCGTACGCCGGTGAGGCACACGGCGGCGTCAAGCCGGCCAACTTCCTCGACATCGGCGGCGGGGCCAGCGCGGCGGTGATGGCCAACGGGTTGGAGATCGTGCTCTCCGACCCGGACGTGCGGACCGTCTTCGTCAACGTCTTCGGTGGGATCACCGCCTGCGACGAGGTCGCCAACGGCATCGTGCAGGCCCTGGCGCTGCTGGAGCAGCGCGGAGAGACGGTCACCAAGCCGCTCGTGGTCCGCCTCGACGGCAACAACGCCGAGGCCGGCCGGGCCATCCTCGACTCGGCAGCCAACCCGCTCGTCGAGCGGGTCGACACCATGGACGGAGCGGCCGAGCGGGCCGCGCAGCTCGCCGCAGCGGCGTCCGGCCGCCCGGAAGGACAGTGATCGAAATGGCGATCTGGCTGACCAAGGACTCCCGGGTCATCGTGCAGGGGATGACCGGCTCCGAAGGCTCCAAGCACACCCGGCGGATGCTCGCCGCCGGCACCAACGTCGTCGGCGGGGTCAACCCCCGCAAGGCGGGCCAGCAGGTCGAGTTCGGCGACGTGCAGTTGCCGGTCTTCGCCAGCGTCGCCGAGGCGATGAGCAGCACCGGCGCCGACGTCACGGTCATCTTCGTCCCGCCGGCGTTCTGCAAGGCCGCGGTGATGGAGGCCATCGACGCGGAGATCCCGCTCGCCGTGGTGATCACCGAGGGCATCCCGGTGCACGACTCGACGGCGTTCTGGGCGTACAACACCGCCTCCGGCGGCAAGACCCGGATCATCGGCCCGAACTGCCCGGGTATCGCCTCGCCGGGCGCGTCCAACGCCGGCATCATCCCGGCCGACATCACCCCCGCCGGGCGCATCGGCCTGGTCAGCAAGAGCGGCACGCTGACCTACCAGCTGATGTACGAGCTGCGCGACATCGGCTTCTCCACCTGCGTCGGCATCGGCGGTGACCCGGTCATCGGCACCACCCACATCGACGCCCTGGCGGCCTTCCAGGACGACCCGGAGACCGACGCCATCGTGATGATCGGCGAGATCGGCGGCGACGCCGAGGAACGGGCCGCCGACTTCATCAAGGCCAACGTGACCAAGCCGGTGGTCGGCTACATCGCCGGGTTCACCGCCCCGCCCGGCAAGACCATGGGCCACGCGGGCGCGATCATCTCCGGTTCCGCCGGCACCGCCGACGCCAAGCAGGCCGCCCTGGAAGCGGTCGGCGTCAAGGTCGGCCGTACGCCGAGCGAGACCGCCCGCCTGATGCGGCAGGTCATCACCGGCGGCTGAGCCGCCGTACCGGTGCGCACCGCAGGGGGGCCATCGGCCGGGTGACCGGCTGGTGGCCCCCTACGCTGTGCCCGGTCAGCCGATCGGGTAGTTCCCGGTGGCCCAGAGACTGGCCCCACCGATGATGTTCAGCACGCTGAGCACGATCGCCACCCAACCCAGCACGGTGGACTTGCCGAAGCGGTTGGCGTCGCGGATCGACAGCGCGCCGAAGAGGATCCCGAGGATGCCACAGCAGAGCAGGCCGACCACGATGCCGAGCACACCCCACAGGGTGCTCCGGTCGCTGCCGGCCGCTGCCGCAGGCGGTGGATACTGCGCGGTCACGTACACCCCCGTCGAGTCGACGACCGCCGCCGACGGCGGTGCGGTACGCCCCGAGCGTACGGTCTTTTGCCCGAATTGGTGGGTGGTTCGGCAGGTCAGCGGCCCGATCACGGCGGTAATGCCACAGCTTCGGTGCACTGACGTGCCAAAGTAGGCACGATGGCAGCCCACCCCCCGGAACCGCCGCCGGACCACGCCGTACCCGTCGACGTGGCCCGGCCGCCCGGTGCCGGCCGGCCGGGGAATGCCAGCCGACCGTCACCGGCCGGTGCGGCCCGACGCCGGCGGGCCCCGCTGCTGGTCGCGGCCACCGTCACCACGCTCTGGGCGGCGGTGGTGTCCTACCTGCCGGTCGCCGCGGTGCTGTGGCTGCTGCGCTCGGCCGAAGGGGCGTCGTCGGTGTCCGACGCGGCCCGCGTCGGCCTCGCCGCCTGGCTGCTCGGCCACGGCGTACCACTGGAGACCTCGACCGGCCCGCTCGGGCTGGCCCCGCTGCTGCTCAGCGCCCTCGCCGCCTGGCGGATCTACCGCGCCGGGGTGCACACCACCCGGGCCATCGGCGCCCGCCGCAGCGGTTCGCCGGGGCACACCGCCGCCGTCGCGCTCGCGGTCGGCCTCGTGTACGGCGCCGTCGGTGCCGCCGCCGGGCTGGTCGCCGGGGCCACGACAGCGGCGGCCGACCCGACCCGGGCCGGGCTCGGGTTGGCGGTGTTCGGCGGGGTCGGTGCGCTGCTCGGCGCGGCCCGGACCACCGGCGTCGACGCCCGACTGCGGGCCCGCGTCCCGGTGCCGCTGCGCCACGCCGGCCGGACCGGGCTGGTCGCGGCGCTGCTGGTGCTCGCGGCCGGTGCCGGTGCCGTCGGGCTGTCGGTGGCGATCAGCGGTGGGGACGCCGCCGACACCATCGGCGTCTACCGGGCCGGCGTCGCCGGCCAGGCCGGCATCACCCTGCTCAGCCTCGCGTACGCGCCGAACGCCGCCATGTGGGCGACGTCCTATCTGCTTGGCCCCGGGTTCGCGCTGGGCACCGGCACTGCGGTACGCACCAGCGAGGTCACCCTCGGCAGTCTGCCGGCCGTACCGCTGTTCGCCGGCCTGCCGGGCGGCCCGTCCGGCGGGCTCAGCGCCGCGCTGCTGGCCCTGCCGGTGCTGGCCGGGATGACCGCCGGCTGGGTACTGACCCGGCGCTGGTCCACCGTCGGTGCCGACGACACCGCCGAGCCGGTGGGGTGGCTCGCGTTGCTCGGTGCGGCCCTACTCAGCGGCCCGGTCGCCGGGGTGATCCTCGGTGCCGGTGCCGCCGCCTCCAGCGGTCCGCTCGGTGCCGGCCGGCTGGCCGAGGTCGGGCCGGTCGCCTGGCAGGTGGCGGCGGTCGCGGGCGCGGTGGTCGGCGTCGGCGCGGCGATCGGCGCCGGCGCGGCCCGCGCCGTGGCGGCGCCACCGGTTGACGGCACGACGGCCGGCGCCCGGCGGCATCCGCCCCGGCAACGCCGTGGGGTGCCCCGGATGAGCCGCAGACGCGCCGCAGGGCGCCCCGGTTGACCCGGGACGCCCTGCGCGCTCAGGAGGCCGGCCAGCTCAGAAGGTGAAACCGCCGCCGGTGTTCAACACCACGCCGAGGATCGCGTTCGCGATACCGAGTACCACACCGACCGCGCCACAGATCAGACCGGCCATCGCCTGACCCCGGTTGTCCGCCAGGCCCTGGTCGGCCTTGTTGCGGCCGAGGAAGCCGAGCACGATGCCGGCGATCGCAGCCGGGATGCCCAGCAGCGGGCAGCACAACGCCAGCACGATCGAGGTGATACCGACGATCATGCCGACCAGGCCGAGGGTGTTGTTCTTCTGCGGGCCCGGCGCGCCGTAACCCGGTGCCGGGTAGGGCTGCCCCGGCACCGGCTGCTGCGCGTACGGGTCGGAGTAGGGCTGGCCCGGGGGCGGCTGCTGGCCGTACGGCTGGCCGGAGGTGGGCGGCATGCCGTAGGCCGGCTGCCCCGACGTGGGCTGGCCGTAGCCGGGCTGGCCGTAGTTGGGCTGGCCGTACGGGTCGGACGGTGGAGACGAGGTCGGATCCTGGGGCTGCTGGGGCTGCTGGCCGTACGGATCCTGGCCTGGATAGCCGGGCTGCACAGGGCACTCCTTCACGACGACGACGCTCAGGCCGGGCCGGAAATGGAAACTGCCCGAGCGACCGGCAGCGTATCTGGTCAGCGCAAATCCTGCCGTCCGATGGCCTGCGACGCACCGGTGCGCCGCCGGGTAGGGTGCTGGCGTGACCTCGTCTGCGGCCCGACTCGTGGTGCTCGTCTCCGGCTCCGGCAGCAACCTGCAGGCGCTGCTCGACGCCACCGCCGATCCGGCCTACGGTGCCGAGGTGGTCGCGGTCGGCGCGGACCGCGACGGTATCGCCGGCCTGGAGCGGGCGGTCGCCGCCGGGGTGCCGACCTTCGTGACCCGCGTCGGCGACCACCCGACCCGCGCCGACTGGGACGCGGCGCTGACCGCGCAGGTCGCGGCGTACCGGCCGGACCTGGTCGTCTCGGCCGGGTTCCTCAAGCTGGTCGGCGCGCGGTTCCTGGACGCCTTCGGCGACCGGTACGTCAACACCCACAACTCGCTGCTGCCGGCCTTTCCCGGCATGAACGGCCCCCGGGACGCCCTGGCCTACGGGGTGAAGCTGGCCGGGGCCACGTTGTTCTTCGTGGACGCGGGCGTCGACACCGGTCCGATCGTCGCCCAGGTCGCCGTCCCGGTCGAACCGGACGACGACGAGGCCAGCCTGACCGAGCGGATCAAGCAGGCCGAGCGCGCCCAACTCGTCGAGTACGTCGGCCGGCTGGTCCGGCACGGCTGGAGCATCTCGCACCGAAAGGTCACCATCGGATGAACCCGACCACCACCGACGGCCGTCGTCCGGTCCGCCGTGCGCTGATCAGCGTCTACGACAAGACCGGACTGACCGAACTGGCCGGCCTGCTGCACGCCGCCGGGGTGGAGATCGTCTCCACCGGCTCCACGGCGTCGACGATCGCCGCCACCGGGGTGCCGGTGGTCCGGGTCGAGGACGTCACCGGCTTCCCCGAGTGCCTCGACGGCCGGGTCAAGACGCTGCACCCGCACGTCCACGCCGGACTCCTGGCGGATCTGCGGTCGGCCGACCACACCCGGCAGCTGGCCGACCTCGGCGTCGCGCCGTTCGACCTGCTGGTGTCGAACCTCTACCCGTTCGCGCAGACCGTTGCCTCCGGCGCCGACCTGGACGGCTGCGTCGAGCAGATCGACATCGGTGGCCCGGCGATGGTCCGGGCGGCGGCGAAGAACCACGCCAGTGTCGCGGTGGTCACCTCGGTGTCGGCGTACCCGTTGATCGAGCAGGCCCTCGCCGACGGCGGCTTCACCCTGCGGCAGCGCCGCGCCCTCGCGGCGCGGGCCTTCGCCGACATCGCCGAGTACGACGTGGCGGTCGCCGACTGGTGCGCCCGTGTCCTGGTCGGCGCGGACGTCGACGGGGTCGCCGACGGGGTCGTCGACGGGGTCGCGGCGACGGCCGGTACGCCGTCCGCCGCGGCGACGGCCGACTGGCCCGAGTTCGCCGGGACGGCGCTGCGCCGCTCCACCGTGCTGCGCTACGGAGAGAACCCGCACCAGCGGGCGGCGCTCTACCTGGACCCGGCGGCCCCGGCCGGGCTGGCCCAGGCCGAGCAGCTGCACGGCAAGGAGATGTCGTACAACAACTACGTCGACGCCGACGCGGCCTGGCGGGCGGCGAACGACTTCACCGCCCCGGCGGTGGCGATCATCAAGCACGCCAACCCGTGCGGCATCGCGGTCGGCGACGACGTCGCGCAGGCGCACCGCAAGGCGCACGCCTGCGACCCGGTGTCGGCGTACGGTGGGGTGATCGCGGTCAACCGGCCGGTCACCGTCGAACTGGCCGGCCAGATCGCGGAGATCTTCACCGAGGTCGTGGTGGCGCCCGGGTTCGAGGCCGGGGCCGTCGAGGTGCTGGCGACGAAGAAGAACCTGCGGCTGCTTGTCGCGCCGCCGTGGCAGCCGGCCGCCGTCGAGTGGCGGCAGGTCACCGGCGGTACGTTGGCCCAGACCGCCGACCGGATCGACGCCGCCGGTGACGACCCGACGCAGTGGCGGCTGGCCACCGGTACGCCGGCCGACGACGCCGTACTGGCCGACCTGGTCTTCGCCTGGCGGGCGGTACGGGCGGTGAAGAGCAACGCGATCCTGCTGGCCGCCGACGGGGCCACCGTCGGGGTCGGGATGGGCCAGGTGAACCGGGTCGACTCCGCCCAACTGGCGGTCCGCCGGGCCGGCGCGCAGCGGGCCGCCGGGTCGGTGGCCGCCTCCGACGCGTTCTTCCCGTTCGCCGACGGCCTGCAGGTGCTGCTCGACGCCGGGGTACGGGCGGTGGTGCAGCCGGGTGGATCGCTGCGGGACGAGGAAGTGATCGCGGCGGCGGCCGCCGCAGGGGTCACCATGTACCTGACCGGTACCCGGCACTTCTTCCACTGAGCCGCAGGTCGCCGTCGTGTCGACGCAGCAGCGGGTCGAGGAACGGATTGTCGGCGCCGACTGGGCGCTCGACGAGTTCGACCGTGTCCACTTCGACCGCTGTGAGTTCCTCGACGTCGACCTGACCGAGGCGGTGCTGGCCGGCTGCGTCTTCACCAACTGCGTCCTGGCCAACGTGCGGGCGAACGCGGCGACGTTCACCCACTGCGCGCTGCTGCACTGCGTCGTACGGCGGTCGTCGTTGTTCGACGCGACCTTCACCGACTGCAAGCTGACCGGGAGCCAGTTCCTGGACTGCACGCTGCGACCGTTGCACGTCGACGGCGGCGACTGGGGCTTCGTGCTGCTGCGCGGGGCGGATCTGACCGGGACGAAACTGTCCGGGCTGCGGCTGCGGGAGGCCGATCTGACCGGGGCGAACCTGAGCCGGGTGGACCTGACCGGGGCGGACCTCGGCTACGCCCGATTGACCAACGCGACGTTGCGTGGTGCCGACCTGCGCGGCGCGGACCTGGCCGGGGTCGAGCTGCGCGGTCTCGATCTCACCGATGCCCGGATCGACCTGGGCCAGGCGGTGCAGGTGGCGGCGGCCTACGGTGCCGACGTACGCCCGTGAGACGATCGGTGACGTGACGGCGACAATTCTGGACGGTAAGGCGGCTGCCGCCGCGATCAAGGACAATCTGCGCGCCCGGGTCAAGGCCCTGGCCGAGCAGGGCGTGGTGCCCGGGCTCGGTACGGTGCTGGTCGGCGACGACCCCGGCTCCCACGCGTACGTCAACGGCAAGCACCGCGACTGTGCCGAGGTGGGCATCGCCTCGTTGCGCCGCGACCTGCCCGCCGACGCCAGCCAGGAGCAGGTCGAGGCGGTCGTCGCCGAGCTGAACGCCGACCCGGCCTGCCACGGCTACATCGTCCAGTTGCCGATGCCGGCGCAGATCGACACCCAGCGGGTGCTGGAACGGGTCGACCCGGACAAGGACGCCGACGGGCTGCACCCGGTCAACCTGGGCCGGCTGGTGCTCGGCTTCGACGCGCCGCTGGCCTGTACGCCGCGCGGCATCGTCGAGCTGCTGCGTCGCCACGCGATCCGGATCCGGGGTGCCGAGGTCGTGGTGATCGGCCGCGGTACGACGGTCGGTCGGCCGTTGGGTCTGCTGCTGACCCGGCGCAGCGAGAACGCCACGGTGACGCTGTGCCACACGGGCACCCTGGACCTGGGCGACCACACCCGCCGGGCCGACATCGTGATCGCTGCGGCCGGGGTGCCCGGCCTGGTCACCGCCGAGATGATCACTCCTGGGGCGACCGTGGTCGACGTCGGCATCACGCGGGTGATCGGCGAGAACGGCAAAGGGCAGTACACCGGTGACGTGGCACCGGACGTCGCCGAGGTGGCCGGCGCCCTCGCGCCGGTGCCCGGCGGGATCGGCCCGATGACCCGGGCGATGCTGCTGACCAACGTCGTCGAGCTCGCCGAGCGGGGCCTGGCCGACGCGTGAGGGCGGGGACCGTCCTGGGCGCGGGAGAATGGACCGTCCTGGACGCGTGCGGGCGGGGACCGTCCTGGGCGCGTGAGGTGGGTCTCCGGGCGCGCCCCTGGGCCGCTGAGCCGTTACCTGGCTGATACGGTCCCGTCAAATTCGCCCGGTAGCAGGGAGTGAGACGACAATGGGCAAGAAGGTCACCGTCGTCGGGGCCGGCTTCTACGGCTCGACGACCGCGCAGCGCCTGGCCGAGTACGACGTCTTCGACACCGTCGTGCTGACCGACATCATCGAGGGCAAGCCCGAGGGCCTGGCCCTCGACATCAACCAGTCGCGGCCGATCGAGGGCTTCGAGACCAAGGTCGTCGGAGCGACCACCGGCGTCGACGGATCCGGCTACGAGGTGATCGCCGGTTCCGACGTCGTCATCATCACCGCCGGGCTGCCCCGCAAGCCGGGGATGAGCCGGATGGACCTGCTCGAGGTCAACGCGAAGATCGTCCGTGGGGTGGCGGAGAACGTCGCCCGGTACGCCCCGGACGCGGTGGTCATCGTGGTGTCCAACCCGCTGGACGAGATGACCGCCCTGGCCCAGATCGCCACCGGTTTCCCGCGCAACCGGGTGCTCGGGCAGGCCGGCATGCTGGACACCGCCCGCTTCTCCCACTTCGTCGCGGAGACGCTCGCCGTACCGGTGGCGACCGTGCGTACCCTGACCCTCGGCTCGCACGGCGACACGATGGTGCCGGTGCCGTCGCGGTGCACGGTCAACGGCAAGCCGCTGACCGAGCTGCTGCCCGCAGACAAGATCGAGGAGCTGGTGGTCCGGACCCGCAACGGCGGTGCCGAGGTGGTGGCCCTGCTCAAGACCGGGTCGGCGTACTACGCTCCGTCGGCGGCGGCGGCCCGGATGGCCAAGGCCGTGGCGGAGGACTCCGGCGCGGTGATGCCGGTCTGTGCCTGGGTCACCGGCGAGTACGGCATCGACGGCGTCTACCTGGGCGTCGAGGCCGAGCTGGGGGCCGAGGGCGTGCGTCGGGTGGTCACCACCGACCTGACCGAGACCGAGCTGGCCGCGCTGACCGAGGCCGCCGAGGCGGTCCGCGCCAAGCAGGCGGACGTCGCGAACCTGTAGGCGGCGGGCAGGTCGCCAGTGGAGACCGGGCGGGTACGGCGGACGACGCCGGCCCGCCCGTCGGCGTCCGCCGCTCCCGCGCCGCTGAGCTCCGTCGCTGCTTCGGTCACCGGCTGCACGCCGCGACCGGCAATCCAGTACGCTCGTACTGCTAACACGAGTTTCCGAGAGGAGCGCCGGTCGATGGCGAAGATCAAGGTAACGAACCCGGTCGTCGAGCTCGACGGCGACGAGATGACCCGGATCATCTGGAAGCAGATCCGGGAGCAGCTGATCCTGCCCTACCTCGACGTCGACCTGCACTACTACGACCTGTCGATCCAGTACCGCGACGAGACCGACGACCAGGTGACGGTCGACGCCGCCAACGCCATCAAGCAGCACGGCGTCGGCGTGAAGTGCGCCACCATCACCCCCGACGAGGCCCGGGTCGAGGAGTTCGGCCTGAAGAAGATGTGGCGGTCGCCGAACGGCACGATCCGTAACATCCTCGGCGGTGTCGTCTTCCGCGAGCCGATCATCATGTCGAACGTGCCCCGGCTGGTGCCGGGCTGGACCAAGCCGATCATCATCGGCCGACACGCCCACGGCGACCAGTACAAGGCCTCTGACTTCGTGGTGCCCGGCCCGGGCACGGTGACCATCACCTACACCCCGGCCGACGGTAGCGCCCCGGTCGAGATGGAGGTCGCCAACTTCGCTGGCGGCGGCGTCGCGATGGGCATGTACAACTTCGACGAGTCGATTCGTGACTTCGCCCGCGCCTCGCTGCGCTACGGCCTGGACCGTGGCTACCCGGTCTACCTGTCGACGAAGAACACCATTCTCAAGGCCTACGACGGCCGGTTCAAGGACATCTTCGCCGAGGTGTACGAGACCGAGTTCGCCGCCGAGTTCGCCGCCGCCGGCATCACCTACGAGCACCGGCTGATCGACGACATGGTGGCCGCCGCGCTCAAGTGGGAGGGTGGTTTCGTCTGGGCCTGCAAGAACTACGACGGTGACGTGCAGTCGGACACCGTCGCCCAGGGCTTCGGCTCGCTCGGGCTGATGACTTCGGTGCTGATGACCCCGGACGGCCGTACGGTCGAGGCCGAGGCGGCGCACGGCACGGTCACCCGGCACTACCGGCAGTGGCAGAAGGGCGAGAAGACCTCGACCAACCCGATCGCGTCGATCTTCGCCTGGACCCGGGGCCTGGCGCACCGCGGCAAGCTGGACGGCACTCCGGCGGTGACCGAGTTCGCCAACACCCTGGAGCAGGTCTGCATCGACACCGTCGAGGGCGGCCAGATGACCAAGGACCTGGCGTTGCTGATCGACCGCAACGCCCCGTGGCTGACCACCGACGAGTTCATGGCAGCACTCGACAGCAACCTGGCCAAGCGCCTGAGCGCCTGACCGGCTCAGCGCCTGTCCCGGCTGAGCCGGTCGTCGGTCTCGAGGCCGTCGGGCGGCACCGTCACCGGTGTCGACGGCGAATCGTTGAGCAGGATGGACGTGGTGCCAGTCGCGTCCAAGGGGGGTCGGGCGCTGGCGGTCGCCCTGAGCATCATGACGTCAGCGGTCGGTCCTCGGCTGTGAACCAGCAGCCTGCCGTCCCTTCCCTGCGGGGGGCCCTGTCCCGGGCCCCCCGCAACCATGTCCGGACCGCAGCGGCTGCCGTGTGTCGTCGGTGGAGTCGCCCGATCGGGCCACGCACTTGACCGATATGTAGCGTGGTGCCGATATCTGGGCGAAATTTGCCAGGGCGTTGTCCCGGTCATGCATCGAACTACCCTGTAGACTCGGATGGAATTTCCGCGAATGGAAGTTCTACAGAGTCCGCCTCGGCTGCGTGGCCGAGCGTGGTCGGGACCTTGTGCGCATGTCAGACTGTCTGCCATGACCCGACCGCCCGTTGCCCTGAAGCGCCGTATCGCGTCGGAGTTGCGAGCGCTGCGGGAGCGCAAAGGGCTTACTCTCGAGGCAGCCGCCCAACGCGCAGAGGTGACCAAGTCTTCGCTCTCTCGCTTCGAGAATGGCCACTCGGCCCCGAAGATCCATACGTTGCGGGCGTTGATGGCCGTGTACGGGGCGCCAGCGCAGTTGCGGAGCGAGTTGGAGGACCTCACCCGGGAGGCTGGACGTCGTGGTTGGCGGGCGTCCCTGTTCGGCGAGGGTGTGATCGTTCCCGAGTGGCTCCGTACGTACGTCGGGCTCGAAGCCACCGCGAGCGCGCTGTCGATCTACAGCCTGTTCGTTCCCCACCTGCTCCAGACCGCCGACTACGCGTCCGCGACGCTGGCCGCCGAAGGGCACGACCCAGACACGATAGTCAACCGGTTGCAGTTGCTGGCTGCTCGGCAGCAGTTGTTGACCGGTGCCGACTCGTCGGCCGCGATTTCGGTGGTCGTCGACGAATCGGCGATCTGCCGTCAGGTCGGGAATCGTGCGGTCCTGCGCGAGCAGATAACGGCGCTCGCCGCAGCGAACGAGCGCCCGAACCTCTCAGTCCGAATTCTGCCGTTCGTCGCGGGAAGGACGTTTGCCGCAGCCGGTGGGGGCTTCGTGACACTCGAACTCGACCCGGATCCACCACTGGTCTTCCTCGAGACATGTGAGGTTGCTCAATTCGTGGAAGGTGAGACGTACGTCAGGCGCTTCCGCGAGGTTTTCGAGCGGCTGAGTGAGGCCGCGCTCCCGCCGGAGGAGACGAGCGACTTTCTTGTCCGGGTGGCCAAGTCGCTGACCGACCTCTGATGGGTGTCGGGCCGTCCATGGCCGGGTCGGGGTCAGCCGAGGATTCGGCGTCGTCTACAACATTGTGACTCAAGTCACATGAAACCCATGCGTAGCTGAGCGTGACAGTGGGAGTTCCTGTTTGTATGTTCCATTATGGGACTGGCAAGCGGGAAGGTGAACGGGCACCACACTGGTGGGTCCCCGCCCCCCGGCGTGGGGCGGTGGTTTCTCCGGGCTTTGCCTGCTGGGTGTCGACTGGCGCGTTTCCAACGACGGCGGCAATGGCGACACGTCATTGCGAATGCGACGAGTTTGGGGGAGCTGGCGGTGGCATTTCGATCAGTGAACGGCAATGAGCCGGGCGGCAAAAAGGATGGGGCGGCTGTTCCGGATTGTGGGCCCGGGCAGGCGGCGACGCCGGCCGCCGACGAGGCGATATGGGCCAGGAGCATGCGGACCGGGGTGGTGTCGGCTGACACCACCGGCGGTGGTCGCGACCGCTTCATCTATGCGGAGTTCATTGGCTGGGATCAGGCTGGGCGGCGGGCTCCGCGGACGACGCTGCTCTTCACCCGGCAGGCATTGGTCTCGACGATCATGGGGATGATGCGCGGCGGAGTGGACGTTTTCGGGGTGAGCTGGGCCCAGATGTTGTCTGAAGAATTCGCGAAAGTGATGACCGAGGACCCAGACAGCGGCCGTTGGTGATGGCCGAGTCGTCGTGGCGGGGCCGGTCCGTTCACTCGGCCGCTGATGTCAACGGAGGCTGGCCCGGGCGGCACGGTACCGCAGGCACGTTGCGCGGGTGCTGACGGTGCACCCGGCAGTGCGGGCGGCGGTCCGGGTGGTGGCCGAGCACCTCGCCGTTGGCCGGTGTCTTGGGGCGGGTGACGATCCGGTGCGGGTCCTCGTGGCGGAGCTGATCGCCGCCGGCTGCTGGTCTCCGACCCAGCGGAACCGGATCGTGGCCCTGTCGACGGATCGGACCACCGCCGCGCTGGTAGCGGAGATGGCTGCTGGTGCGCATCGCAGCGGTGCGCGCGACCGGCTGGTGGAACACCTGGATTCGACGATCAGTCCACCGGTGTCGTCGGCTCGTCTCGAGCGGATCGACGTCGGGCTTGCGCGGCTGGCGGACGTGGTCGACCAGCTGGACGATCGGGAGTCCGGATAGTTGTGGCTGTCACAGTGGCCCGCCGGCGCGAATGCGCCGGCGGACCACTGTGACAGCCACTGTCAGTCCATTCTGCGGTGCCGGGCGGTGGCGGTGTACTCCTGAGTGGAGGGCAGCCCGGCCGGTCCCGCTGCCGGTCGTCGGGCGTATACGGCGCTGCCGTTGCGGGAGACCTCCTCCATGACGCGCACCATCGTGCCGACCTGTCGGTGGGCACCGTCGGTGTGCCCATGGCGGTAGCCGGCTCGATAGGCGAAGCGCAGGTGCATGCGGCCGGCGGCGTAAGCGCTGGAGCCGACGAGCGCCAGTAGGAAAGCCAGGGTGAACCACGACACGTCTGTTACCTCCTATCGATGTCACAGAACCCGTCCTGAGTGATCACTCGGCATCCTAAATCGGGAATCCCGAATTGGGAAGCGGCTCGCCTGGACCGGCGCGCGGGCAAGGAGCCTCTGAGCATCCGCTCTCGGCCACGACCCGTCACTCGTGGCCGAGAGCGGACCGCAGGTCAGCGACGGAGGTGGGCGGCGGCCTGCTCGGGGCGGATGTCGTTGATGAACACCCCCATCGCCGACTCCGACCCGGCCAGGTACTTCAACTTGTCCGCCGCCCGCCGCACCGTGAACACCTGCAGATGCAGGTAGCCCAGTTCCCGATCCACCCGCACCGGTGCCTGGTGCCAGGCGGCGATGTACCCGGTGCCCTGCGGGGTGTCGAAGAGCCGGTCGAAGCGGCCCAGCACGTCCAGGTACAGCGGGCCGAAGGCATCCCGCTCGGCGTCGTCGAGCGCGGCGAGGTCCGGCACCTGCCGGTGCGGCGCCAGGTGCACCTCGTACGGCCAGCGGGCCGCCGCCGGCACGTACGCGGTCCACAGCTCGTTCGCCGCCACCACCCGCTCGCCGCTGGCCCGTTCGGCGGCCAGCACGTCGGCGTACAGGTTGCGCCCGTCGGTGGCGTCGGCGTGCCGGCGGGCGGCGGCCAGCAGCGCCCGGGTCCGCGGCGTGACGAACGGGTACGCGTAGATCTGCCCGTGCGGGTGATGCAGGGTCACTCCGATCTCCACGCCCCGGTTCTCGAAGCAGAACACCTGCTCCACGCCATCGAGCGTGGACAGCTCGGCGGTGCGGTCGGCGAGCGCGTCGACGACGGTCCGCACCCGCTCCGGTGGCAGGGCGGCGAACGAGGTGTCGTGCCGGTCGGTGAAGCAGACCACCTCGCAGCGGCCGAGACCGGGCCGGGTCGGGGTGAACGGGGTGATGCCGTTCTGGTCGCCGGCCGACGACGGGTCGGCGGAAGTCCCGATCCGGTCGCTCAGTGACGGGAAGCGGTTCTCGAAGACCACCACGTCGTAGTCGTGGGCCGGAATCTCACTGGACCGGCCGGGCCGTGACGGACACAGCGGGCACTGGTCGGTAGGCGGAAGGAACGTGCGGGTCTGTCGGTGCGCCGCGATCGCCACCCACTCGTCGGTGAGCGGGTCGTAGCGCAGCTCGGAGGCGGGCGGCGGTGGGGGCAGCTCCCGCAGGTCGGGGGCGTCGCGGACGGCGTCGTCACGTTCGTCGAAGTAGATCAGTTCCCGCCCGTCGGCGAGTCGTACGGTACTGCGTTTCATCGGGGTTCCTATCGGTGTGGATCGGCGATCAGCAGCTCGACGTCGTGCCCGGCGAGGGCGTCGCGGGCGGCGGCGGTCAGCCCGGCGTCGGAGACCAGCGACTGGGCCTCGGCCAGTGGGGCGATCGAACAGATGCCGACGGTGTCCCACTTGGTGTGGTCGGCGAGCACCACCAGCCGGGCCGCCGCCGAGATCAGCGCCCGGTTGGTCTCGGACTCCAGCAGGTTCGGCGTGGTGTACCCGGTCCGTTCGCTCATCCCGTGCACCCCGAGGAAGAGCAGGTCGACGTGCAGATGACGCAGCGCAGTGACGGCGACCGGTCCGACCAGCGCGTCCGACGGGGTCCGCACTCCGCCGGTGAGGATGACGGTGCGGTCGGTGCGGCCGTCGCGGTAGAACACGTCAGCGGCCGGGATCGAGTTGGTCACCACGGTCAGCCCGGCGACGTCGACCAGTCGGCGGGCCAGTTCGACGGTGGTGGTGCCGGCTGACAACGCCACCGCGCTGCCCGGGGCGACCAGGCCGGCGGCGCGGGCCGCGATCGCCGCTTTCTCCGCCTGCTGACGGGCCGACTTCGCTGCGAAGCCGGGTTCGTCGGCGGCGCCGGGGTCGACCAGCGTCGCCCCGCCGTGCACCTTGGCCAGCAGGCCGCGTTCGGCGAGGATGTCCAGGTCACGGCGGATCGTCATGTCGGAGACGCCGAACTCGGCGGACAGGTCGCTGACCCGTACCCCGCCGGTGGCGCGGACCCGCTCCAGGATCGCCGACTGCCGTTGCGGGGCGAGCATCAGTGGGCACCGGCCTGCTGCCGGCGGTCGCCGACGTCGGGACCGTCGCGGTGGTCGTCGGTGCCCGGCCCGTCGCGGTGGCCGTCGTCGCCGGGACCGTCGATCGCCAGCACCAGCCGTCGCACGATGCCTCCCACGTGCTCGAACCTAATCAAACAGATCCGAACACTATCGCGCAGCGAGGCCCAGCGGAAGAGCCGGTGTCACCTGGTGAGGCACGACGCCGTCCGCCGGCCTGCCTCACCAGGTGGTGGCGTCCGGGTGCGGCGGCATCCGGTGCAGGACGTCGGCGGTGCGCCAGACCGGCGGGCGCCCGAGCCAGCCGGCGAGCCGAGCATCGTGCGGGGCGAAGTGGTCACCCAGCTCCCGCCGGATGCGGCCAGCCAGCGGCTCGACCGGGGCGCCCTCGGTAGCGGCCGGCGGCCCGACGGGGTCCGCCTGCGGTACGCCGAGCAGCGGCAACCCGAGGAACCCCAGCACCTCGGCGTAGACCCGTGCCGGCGCCGCCCACAGTCGCTCCGCCTCCACCACGTGGATCCGGTCCCGGCCGACCTGCCCGGCCAGCCGGTCCAGGTACGCGGCGTACTCGCCACGCTGGCGGTAGGCGTGGTGCTGGTGGGCGAAGCTGCGGTAGCCGGCCTCGACCCCGAGCCGCTCCTCCTGACCCCGCAGCCGCGCCGACTCCAACGCCAGCGCGCGGGCGAACGACGGCTCCGGTTCGTGGCCGGCCGCCCGCTCCAGCCGGAAGTGCGACCAGGCGCGGTCGACCGGGTTGCGGACCAGGACGAGCAGCCGTACCTCGGGCAGGTCCCGGGCGATGCGCACCGCCGCGTACGGGTGGTAGAGGTAGTACGGGCTGGTCTCGAAGGCACCCGTCGGTCCGCCGTGCCGCCGTTGCAGCCGCCGGGCGGTGCGCTGCCGGGGAAAGTGGCCCCGGTACCAGTCGATGCCGCGCTCGTAGGAGACGTCGAAGAAGCTGACCCCGTCCCGGCGGGCCGCCCGTAGCACCAGCGGGTGGGCGGCGAGCAGCCGGTGCAGCCCGGCGGTGCCGCATCGGTGGCCACCGCAGATCAGGAACGTCGGCAACACCCGGCCGGGTGCCGTCCACCGACCGTACGACCAGGGCCGGGCCGGCACGAACCGGGCCAACGGCGCGGGGATCCGGTTGCGTAGCGGCATCGGCGTCTCCCTTCCACGAGGGTGTGGTGCACACCCTCGTGGAGGTCAACGCCGACGCGGGGCGCCGGGGACCGGCCGGGCGGATGACTTCCCGTCATCTGGACAACCGGTCGGTGTCCGGCCGACATGTCCGGCACCGATGCGGCCGGCACCGACGCGGCCCGCAGTGGTCTGGGAGCCCGGCCTGCGGCGCGGGGCGGGGCGGGGCGGCCGTCCGGAGGCGGTGGGTCAGGCCGGCTGCAGCCGGGGCTCCACCCAGCCGGTCTCGGTCAGGTGGTGCAGCACCGCCTGCACCCCCGCCTCGATGGTCATCTTGCTGGTGTCGAGCACCAGATCGGCGTCGGTCGGCTCCTCGTACGGGTCGTCGACGCCGGTCATCCCGGTCAACTGGCCGGCGCGGGCCTTGGCGTACAGGCCTTTGCGGTCCCTGGCCTCGCAGACCTCCAGTGGCGTCGCCACCCAGACCAGCAGGAAGCCGGCACCGGCCTCCGTCGCCATCTGCCGGGCGACCGCGCGGGCCTGCGCGTACGGGGCGATCGGGCAGCAGATCGACACCCCGTGGTGGCGGCCCACCTCGGCGGCGACCCAGGCGATCCGGCGCACGTTACGGTCCCGGTCGGCCTTGGAGAAGGTCAGCCCGGCCGACAGTTCCCGGCGCACCACGTCCCCGTCGAGCAGCGTGACCGTCCGGTCGCCGGACTCGCGCAGCGCGTCGGCGACCCCTCGGGCGATGGTCGACTTGCCGGAGCCGGACAGCCCGGTGAAGAACACCACCAGGCCACGGTGGCGCCGGGGCGGCCGGGCCCGGGCCAACTCCCGCGCCACCGCCGGTGGGGTGTGCCACTCCGGCAGCGGGAAGCCCCGGTCGAGCAGGTCGTCGATCTCCTCCTGGCTCAACGCCAGCCGTCGGTTGCGCGGCGGAATGTCGTCGCGCCAGCGCCACTGCCCGTCCCGGTTGTCGTAGGCCAGCTCCCGGGGCACCAGCACCCGGGGGCCGCCGCCGGAGAGCATCTCGCCGGTGGAGAGCAGGTGGGTGACGCCGTACGCGGCGGCCACCCGGGCCCGCAGCAGCGCGTCACGGATCTCGTCGCCGCGCCGGGTCAACTGCACCGCGACCAGCGTCGCCGGCGGCATCCGGTCCCGGGCGGCGAAGACCGACCGGACCAGCACCTCGGGGGCCAGCCCGCTGACACCGCCGTCGGCGACCGGAATCAGGATCAGCAGATGCGCGGCCAGGGTGCGGGCCGCGTGCGCGATCTGCGCCAACTGGGGGCGATGCAACGGGCGGTCGGCGATCACGCCGAGCACCCGTCCCGGCGGCAGCAGCGCGCGTACCTCCTCGGGGTTGCGGCGCAGCCGCTGGAACGGCCCGTGGACGCCGTCGCCTAGCCGACGGACCCGGCCGCCGACGGCCGAGTAGCCGTCCCGGCTCGGCCACGCGTCGGCGACGTCCAGCGCCGCCACCGGAGCGCCCTCTGGGTCGGCCAGTACCAGCACCCGTCGCAGCGGGTTGGTCAGGTCCAGACCGGCGACCAGGCTGGCCGGCACCTCGAGGGTGACCGGCACCGGCCACACCGTGCCGTCGGCCAGCCGGCCGCGGCTGCGCAGCGCGGTCAGGTCGTCGCGGGTGTGGAAGCCGGTCAACGGGGCGTAGGCACCGGAGAGGATCAGCTCAAGATCGGCCAGCTCGAACGGCCGCGGCGTGTACGCCGGCGCGTCCCGCAGCACGTCGTCAGGCAGCACCCAGCCGTCGGTCATCACACCCCCAATGGATCGGCTCACAGTTTCGCAGCCTGCCGGCCGTGGGTCGAGACTGGCACGGCGAGTTCTCCCGCCATCGCACGATGTCGACGTCCGATCGGGTCGAACCGGAACGCGGTTCAGCGCCGGGCGGTGGCGGTGCCACCCCTGACGGCGCGGCGTCGGGCCACCCCTAATGGCGCGATGTGGGGTGCACCTCAGGGAACATTGAGGGGGAAACCCCATCCCACGAGGTGCCAGGTCTTTCTACGCTGACCGGGTGACTCTCATCGCGACCGATGCGCTGACCAAGACGTACGGCGGGCGGGTGACGGCCCTGGCCGACCTGACCGTCGACGTCCAGCCCGGCATCGTCGGCCTGGTCGGCGCCAACGGCGCCGGCAAGTCGACCCTCATCAAGATCCTCCTCGGCCTGCTCGCGCCGACCAGCGGGCAGGCGCGCGTCCTTGGCCTGAACCCGACCACCGACGCCGAGGCGGTCCGCGCCCGGGTCGGCTACATGCCGGAGAACGACTGCCTGCCACCGGACCTGAGCGCCGCCGAATTCGTCACCCACCTGGGGCGGATCAGCGGGCTGCCGCGTGCCGCCGCGCGGGAACGGGCCTCCGAGGCGCTGCGCCACGTCGGGCTCTACGAGGAGCGGTACCGCCAGATCGGCGGCTACTCCACCGGCATGAAGCAACGGGTCAAGTTGGCCCAGGCGCTGGTGCACGACCCGGACCTGCTGCTGCTGGACGAGCCGACCAACGGCCTCGATCCGGCCGGCCGGGACGCCATGCTGGCCCTGATCCACCGCATCGGGTCCGAGTTCGGCATCTCGGTGCTGGTCTGCTCGCACCTGCTCGGCGAGGTGGAACGGATCTGCGACTCACTGATCGCCATCGACGGCGGTCGGCTGCTGCGCTCGGCGCAGTTGTCCGACATGACCACCACCAGCGACGTGCTCGCCATCGAGGTCAGCGAGGGCACCGACGCGCTCGCCGCCCGGCTGACCGCCGCCGACCTGCCGGTCACCCGGGAAGGGCAGCTGCTGCTGGTGCCGGTGCCCACCGACGGCGGCACCGACGTGTACGACCGGATCCTCACCGCGGTCGTCGACCTCGACCTGCCGCTGCACCGGCTCGACCAGCGCCGGCACCGGGTCGCCGAACTCTTCGCCACCACGGAGGACACCCGTGTCACTGTCTGAGCAGCTCACCGCGACCGGCGGTGCCGCACCGGCACCGGCCGCCGGCGTCATCCACGACATCGGCTACCAGCGCTACACCGGCCAGCGACTCGGCCGCCGCCACGTCTTCGGCGCGCTCTACGCGCACAGCCTGCGGACCGCCTTCGGGCTCGGCCGCAGCGCCAAGGCCAAGATCTTCCCCTGGTTCATCGTCGGCGTGGTGGTGGTCGTCGCCGCCGGGCTGGTGACGGTCCGCGCCCAGTTCGGTCAGGTGCTGCTGACGTACGCGCAGTTCGCCGACGCGATGAGCTGGCTGGTGATCTTCTTCGTCGCGGTCGTCGCCCCCGAACTGGTCTCCCGCGACATCGGCAGCGGCGTCCTGCCGCTGTACTTCTCCCGGCCACTGCGGCTGGTCGACTATCCGCTGGCCAAGTTCGCCGCCCTGGCCAGCGCCGTGTTCCTGCTGCTCGGTGCACCGCAGCTGGTGATGTTCCTCGGCGGCGCGTTCACCACCGACACCGGCTGGTCCGGAGTGTGGGACGAGGTCACCGACCTGGCCCCGGGCCTGGTGTACGCGATGCTGTGGGCCGCCGTGTTCAGCGCCATCGGCCTGGTCGTCGCCTCGGTGACCGGCAAGCGGGCATTCGCCGCCGGTGGAGTGGTCGCCGTGTTCCTGATGACCGCCCCGATCGTCGGGGTGCTGTCGGTGCTGCCGTCGGTCACCGCCAACCAGCTCGCCGGTCTGGCCGCGCCGTCCAGCCTGGTGCAGGGCACCGGACTGTGGCTGTTCCGTGACGCGCTGGTCACCAGTCCGGACGGTGGCGGCAGCATCGGCATCGGCTCCTTCGGCCCGCTGTACGGACTGGTCACCCTCGTCCTGATCGCCGGCTGCTTCGCCGCCCTGATCGCCCGCTACCGGAAGGCGGCCCGCCAATGACCACCTCCACCACCACCGCGCCTGCCACGCCGGCCGGCCCCGCCGCCGGCCCCGGCACCGGCAGCGCCGTCGAACTGGCCGGGGTGTCCCGCTGGTACGGCAACGTCGTCGCGGTCAACGACATCACGATGAGCCTCGGTGCCGGCGTCACCGGCCTGCTCGGCCCCAACGGCGCCGGCAAGACCACCCTGCTGCACATGATGGCCGGCTTCCTCGCCCCGTCGCGGGGCAGCGTCACCGTCGACGGCGAACCGACCTGGCGCAACCCGGGCGTCTACCGCAAACTTGGGCTGGTCAGCGAACGGGAGGCGGTGCACGGCTTCCTCACCGCGTACGAGTTCGTGCTGGCCAGCGCCCGACTGCACGGCCTGCCGGACCCGGCGGCCGCCGCCCGGCGGGCCATCGAGCTGGTCGAGATGACCCCGGCGCAGGACCGGCGGATCGGCACCTACTCCAAGGGGATGCGTCAGCGCACCCGGGTCGCCGCCGCCCTGGTGCACGATCCGGCCGTGCTGCTGCTCGACGAACCGTTCAACGGCATGGACCCGCGCCAGCGGATGCACATGATGACGCTGCTGCACTCGCTCGGCGACGCCGGCCGCACCATCCTGTTCAGCTCGCACATCCTGGAGGAGGTCGAGCAGGTCTCGGGCACCGTCCAGGTGATGGTCGCCGGCCGGCTGGCCGCCTCCGGCGACTTCCGCAGCATCCGGCGGCTGATGACCAACCGGCCGCACGTGTTCGCCGTCCAGTCCAGCGACGACCGGGCGTTGGCGGTGGCACTGCTGCGACACGAGTCGGTCGCCGGCGTCGACCTGATCAAGGGCGGTGGACTCACCGTACGGGCCGGGGACTACGGCAGCTTCACCCGCGCCCTGCCCCGGATCGCGCTGACCGAAGGCATCCGGGTGCATCGCCTGCTGCCCTCGGACGAATCCCTGGAGAGCGTCTTCTCCTACCTCGTGGAGGCCTGACCGCCGTGAACTCGACCATCATGTGGATCACCGCGCGGGGGTTGTTCGGCCGCCGTCGGTTCCTGCTCCTGCTGCCGCTGCCGCTGCTCGTGATCGCACTCGCGGTGCTGTGCCGGGCTCTCGGCGTCGCCCCGAGCAACTGGGCCCAGCCGGTGCTGATCGGCCTCGGCCTGGCGGTGGTGCTGCCGGTGGTGGCGCTGATCGTCGGCACCGGCGTCCTCGGCTCGGAGATCGACGACGGCACCATCGTGCACGTGCTGAGCAAGCCGCTGCCCCGCTGGCAGATCGTGCTGCCGAAGCTCGCCGTCGCGGTCGGCGTGACCGCGCTGACCGTCGCGGTGCCGCTGTACGTCGCCGGAGTGCTCGCCGACTCGGTGCGCCTCGGCCTGGCCCTGGCCGCCGCGAGTGCCGCCGGCGCGCTGGCGTACTCGGCACTGTTCGTCGCGCTGAGCCTGATCACCCGCCGCCCGGTGCTGCTCGGCCTGGTCTACGTCCTGATCTGGGAGGGCCTGCTCGGCAACGTCGTCTCCGGCACCCAGGTGCTCTCCGTCCAGCAGTACGTGGTCACCTTCGCCGACCGGATGGCCGCCACGGCGCTGTTCGACGGGCAGGTCTCGATCACCGTATCGGTGATCATGACCGCGGTGATCGCGGTGCTGTTCACCCTGCTCGCCATCGACCGGCTCCGCTCGTTCAGCGTGGCCGGCGAAACCAGCTGAACCGGCCGTACCGAGCGGCTGCGCATCGGGGGGTGCCCGCGCCGGCCGACCAGTCTCCCCACTGGTCGGCCGGCCCGGCCGCGTCATCGGTGGCTGTGCGCTGAGGTCAGCCGGTGTTGCGCATCCCGGCGGCGATGCCGTTGACCGTGGTCAGCAGGGCCCGCTCCAACGCGGTGTTGTCACTCGGTGCCCGGCGCGCCCCCGGCGCGGTCGCCACCGTCCGGGTCGCCGCCCCCGATTCGCGGTACTGCCGCAGCAGCGCCACCTGCAGGTGGTGCAGCGGCTCCAGGTAGGTGTCCCGCACCGCGAGCGTGCGCTGCAGCACGTTGTTGTTCTGCAGCAGACTCGACGACCCGGTGATCGCCAGCACCTCGCGTACCGTCCGCTCGTACTCGTCGGAGATCTTGTCGAAGATCGGCTGCAGCGGACCCGGCACCAGCGTCTCCACGTAGCGCCGCGCGATGCTCAGATCGGTCTTGGTCAGCATCATCTCGACGTTCGACAGGAACGTGCGGAAGAAGTGCCACTGGTCGTACATCTCGCTGAGCACGTTCGACAGGCCCGCCTCGCGGGCGGCGGCCAACCCGGACCCGACGCCGAACCAGCCGGGCACGATCTGGCGCGACTGGGTCCAACCGAACACCCACGGGATCGCCCGCAGCCCACCCAGGCCGGCACCGGTGTTCGGCCGCTTCGCCGGCCGGGAACCGATGTTGAGCGCCCCCAGCAGCTCCGTCGGGGTCGCCGCCCAGAAGTACGCCGGCAGGTCCGGGTCCTCGACCAGCGAGCGGTAGCAACGGAACGCCGAGTCGGAGACGACGTCCATCGCCGAGTCCCAGTTCTCCAGCAGCTCCAGTGGCTGACGCGGCGCGGTGTGCAGCAGCGTGGCCTGCAGCACGGCCGCCACCGTCAGCTCCAGGTTCTCCCGGGCCAGGGCGGGGATCGTGTACTTGTCGGAGATCACCTCGCCCTGCTCGGTCACCTTGATCGCGCCGTCGAGGGTGCCGTACGGCTGGGCCAGGATCGCCTCGTGCGTCGGCCCTCCGCCGCGACCGACCGTGCCGCCACGACCGTGGAACAACCGCAGCCGTACGCCGTGGCGCGCCGCGACGTCCCGCAATGCCCGCTGCGCCTTGTGGATCTTCCACTGGCTGGTGGTGATGCCGGCCTCCTTGTTGGAGTCGGAGTAGCCCAGCATCACCTCCTGCACCTCGCCACGTGCCCGCACGATCGCCCGGTACGCCGGCAGCGACAGCAGCTCGTCGAGCAGCTCACCGCCGGCGTCCAGCTCCGCCGGGGTCTCCAGCAGCGGTACGAAGCCGACCCGGGCCTGCCCGGTGTGCACGTCGACCAGCCCGGCCTCACGTGCCAGCACCGCGGCCGCCAGCACGTCGTCGCAGCCCAGCGTCATCGAGATGATGTACGACTCGACGACCTCCGGACCGAACCGCTGCTGTGCCTCGCGGATCGTGCCGAACACGGTGAACGTCTTGCGCGCCGACTCGGTCAGCGGAGTGTCGATACTGGACAGCGGGCGGCGCCCGGTCAGCTCGTCGGCCAGCAGCTTCGTCCGTTCGGGGCGCGACAGCGAGTTGTAGTCAGGCACTTCCCCGACCCGCGCGTACATCTGCGCCAGCACCGCGTGGTGCGCCTCGGCGTGCTCCCGTACGTCCAGCGTCGCCAGGTGCAGGCCGAACGCGGCCACCGTACGGATCGCCGACGCCAGCTTGCCGACCGCCGTCAGCTGCCCGGCGTTGCGGGCCAGCGACGCCCGCATCAGCTCCAGATCGGCCAGCAGCTCGTCGGAGCCCCGGTAGTCGCGCCCCGGCACGTGCGCGGTGCCCTGGTTGAGCCGCAGCCGGGTGTTCGCCAGCTTCGCCTTCACGCAGCGCGCCTTCAGCCGGTACGGCTCCTCCGCGTTCGTCCGCCGGAACCGGGGCGCCACCTCCGGCAACGCGTCCAGGTCCTTCGCCAGACTGGCGGAAAGATCCAACGACACCCCGCGCAGCCGCCGGGACACCGACACCTCGCTGATCAGCGCGTCCATCGCCGCGTCGGTGGCCTGAATCCCGTGCTCGTGCTGGATCATCAGCACGTCGCGGGTCACCGCCGGCGTCACGTACGGGTTACCGTCCCGGTCCCCGCCGATCCAGCTGCCGAACGTCAACGGCCGCGACGTCGGGGACGTCTCGACGCCCAGCCGGCGCAGCGTGTCAGCGAGGTCGTCGAGTACCTGCGGGGCGGCGTCGGCGTACAGGTCGCGCAGGTAGTAGACCGCGTTGCGGGCCTCGTCGGTCGGATCCGGGCGGTCCAGCCGCAACTCGTCGGTCTGCCAGAGCAGGTCCAGCAGCTCCGCCAGCCGACGGCTGCTCGCCGAGGTGTGTTCGCTGGCGCCGTAGAGCACCGCCTCGGTCATCTCCACGTCGAGCTCGTCGGCGACCGCGCGCAGCTTCGACAGGATCGACCGACGGGCCGCCTCGGTCGGGTGCGCGGTGAACACCGGGCGGACCGCCAGCCGGCGGGCGGCGGCGGCGATCTCGTCCGCCGACACCCCCCGCTCGGAGATCAACGTCGCCGCCTTGTCCAGCCAGCCGCCCTCGGTGGCCCGCCGGCGGCGCAGATCCCGGGCCCGGTGCACCTGCTCGGTGATGTTCGCCAGGTGGAAGTAGGTGGAGAACGCGCGGGCCAGTTTCGTGCCGGTCGTCACGTCCATCGCGCCGAGCCGGGCGGCGGCGGCCTCGGCGTCACTGCGTACCTGGGCGCGGATCTCCTCGACCAGGTCGAGCAGCGGCTGGCCCTCCTGCCGGGCCAGGGTCTGGCCGAGCAGCGTGCCGAGCCGGCGGATGTCCGCCCGCAGCGCCGCGTCCGGTCCGTCCTGATCCTGACTGGTGCCGGAGGCGTCGAGCGTCGCGTCGAGCCGGGTGGCGTCGAGCGTCGCGGCGTCGGTCTGCGGGGCGTCGGGCATCGGGTTTGCGGACAGCTCGGTCACTGGTCGCTCCTCACGCGAGTACGAGGGACGGCGCTGTCCGACATCTTTGGATGCTATCGGCGATCCCCCCGGGCGCGGGGAAACTGGTGAGTCTTGTCTCAGCGATCGGCGTACCGTACCGGAATGTCCCCTTCTGCGCCTCCGCAAGGGTCCTGCCGACGCTCAGTGTTGAAGGTGCGGCCGGGGACCGGGTGGCCGTTCTGTCGCCCTCCGCCGGACTTGCGGCCGTCTACCCCCACGTGTACGAACTGGGGCTGCGCCGGCTGCGCGACCAGCTCGGCCTCGTGCCCGTGGGGTACCCCACCACCAGGGCTGCGCATGCCTCCCTCGTCGATCGCGCCGTCGGCGGTGACGACCAGCTGACGGTCATCCGCCATCTCGACGACGAGGTGCTGCGGGCGAACCCGAGGCCGTTCCTCGGCTACTCCGACAACACCAACCTGCTGCACCACCTCCACGGCCTCTACCACCCGCGCGCTCAGGGGACGGTCGCCTTCCACGGCGGCTCGGTGCTGGTGCACCTGGGCCGGCCGGGCGCGATGCACCCGTTGACCCTGGCCTCCCTACGTGCCGCCCTCTTCGACCCGCCGCGCCCGCTTGTGTTGCGTGCCTTCACCGAGTACGGCCGTGCTGGTGGTGGGGCTGGCGCTGGCGTGGTGGTGGAGTTGGCCTTGGCGCTGGTCGTGATGGCACCGGTGGTGGTGTTGAGGCTGGAGTTGGCGCTGCGCCGGTGATCGTGTTCGGTCTTGACGTCGGGCACACCGATCCGCAGCTGATCGTCCCGATCGGCGGACTCGCCCGGATCGACGTCGCCGCCCGCCGCACCCACGTGTGTACTACTGACCCCTCCGTCGCGGCGAGGGAACCTCCATTGTCGTTAAACCTGCCGGATGACGACAATGACGGTTCCCTCGATCCGTTCAACCGCCTTGTTGGATGATGGCATGTCGAACCAGATCGGTGAGTTGCCCGCTTTGTCGGAGTACGTCGTTCGCAGTGAAGCGCAGCGTCAGCCAGCCGGCGGCCCGCAGCGCGTTGTACCGGCTGATGTCACGGCGGAACGTGGCACGCTCCCGGTGATGGTCACCTTCGTACTCGATCGCGATCCGCCACTGCGGGTAGGCAAGATCGACCCGGGCGATGAACCGTCCCGTCGGCAGGCGTACCTCGTACTGCGCGGTCGGGCGGGGCAGTCCGGCGTCGTGCAGCAGCAGCCGCAGCTGGGACTCCATCGGTGACTCGGTCCGTGGCTCGGCAAGCCCGACGAGCTCGCGCAGTTGAGCAATGCCGCGTCCGCGAGGGTGGGCGTTCAGGTAACAGGTGAGGGTGTCGACCTTGAACAGGCGGCGGTGCAGCATGGCGTCGAGCGCGGCGAGCGCGTCGGCGCGGGGGAGAAGTCGGCCCAGGTCGAACGCGGTACGCACCTCGGTGGTCAGCGGTACGCCGCCGAACAAGATGGTGATGTCGGTCGGGTCGAGGGTGCGACGGGAGATCGCCAGCCGAGGATGCGTGCCCAGCCGGGCCGAGCGGGGCAGGGTGACGTGCACCGGGCCGCCGCCTCGGGGGAGCAGGTCGACACCCCACAGCAGTGCGGCGCTCAGTCCGCTGACCGCTCCACCGACCGGCAACTTCACTGACACCGCCTCGCACCACATCCGGTGGTCGTCGGCGTCGAACGCAGCCGCCCGCAGGTAGACGTCGGGGAGTAACCGTCGCCAGGTGGGTCCGCGCAACATGCCCCAGGTGACCAGGCCGGTCGCGACTGCCTCGCTCCCGGAGAACGGGGCCGACCTCAGCTCACGCGGAATCTTGGCGGCGCGGGACATCGGCAGAGCCTGCCCGACGCCGAATGCCGACCGCAGCCCCGGTGGCCGGTTACGTCACCGATCCGACTGTTCCCGTACGAACACGCCGGCGCCGGGTGCGCCATCGACGAGGCCACGTGCCTTGAGCCAGTCGATCGCGGCGCGGACCACTTGACGGGATACGTCGAACTCAGCGCAGAGCTCGGTGCCGGACGGCAGCTTCGCGCCGGGTGGGTACTCGCCTGACTCGATCCGCGAGGTCAGCGTGTCGATCAAGCGCTGTTTCTTCGTGTAGGCAGGCATGGGCGTGACTTCCGTGGCAGGTATGCCCATGTGATCACGGATCTCGCTCAAGCGTCAATGTCAAGAGAGAACAGGGCTTGACCTGACATGACAGGTAATCCTAGATTGGCCAAGTCGACCGTGGCAGGTCGAAGTGTGGTGAGGTTTTGTAGGCGGCCCGGGTGGAGTTGGCGCTCCAGGTTCCCGGGCCTTGACCGGTGAGCGACTTCCTGGCTCCTCGATGACTGCTCTTACCGAAGCGTGCCCATCCGCCGCGGTGTCTGCGTGGCCCCGACTGCGCGACCACGCCCGACAGCGCGGCCTGGCACTCGTCCCGGCTCGGTGACGACGTCGACCAGTGGCCGGTCGACCGCGCGCAGGCGCTCGCCCTGGTGCACCTCATTCCACGACTACTACCCGGCGACGCGGTGCCTCGGCGCGGCGACGCGGCAACCCCGTACCGGTGGGCCGCCTGACCTCGGCGGAGCGGGCGGGGCGGATAGGCTGGTAGGCCTGACCCCCCGCCCGTACCGGGCGCGGGGTTGTCGTCGCGTGTGCGCCCCAGGCGTGCACCGCCGCACAGCAAGGCGTATCCCACCGCGAAGGTTGTGATCATGACCGCGCTCGCCGGCCTGCTCAGCGCCGCCCTCGCCGATCCCGCCCTGACCCGGGTACGGGACCTGGCCAAGGTTGCCACGCCAGACAAGGACGGGCTGGACGTCACCGCGCCGCCGGCGCTGCGCCCGTTCACGGTCGCGGCGGTGGCGGCACAAACAACCGCAGGCGGCGCGGGACGGCCGGTGTTGGCGGTCACCGCGACCAGCCGGGAGGCCGACGACCTGGCCGCCGCCCTCGGCGACCTGCTGCCGGCCGGTCAAGTGGCGGTCTTCCCGAGCTGGGAGACGCTGCCGCACGAGCGGCTGTCACCACGATCGGACACCGTCGGGCGGCGGCTCGCCGTGCTGCGCCGGCTGGCGCACCCCGACGCCGACACCGGCCCGACGCAGGATGGTGCCACCCACACGGTGCCGCTGCGGGTGGTCGTGGCGCCGGTCCGGTCCGTGCTGCAGCCGCAGCTCAAAGGGCTCGGCGACCTGGAGCCGGTGCACCTGACGCCGGGCGGCACGGCGAGCCTGGAGGAGACCGTCGACCGGCTGGTCGGCATGGCGTACGCGCGGGTCGACCTGGTCACCAAGCGCGGTGAGTTCGCCGTACGCGGCGGCATCCTGGACGTGTTCCCGCCGACCGACGAGCACCCGTCCCGGGTCGAGTTCTGGGGCGACGACGTGGAGGAGATCCGTACCTTCGCCGTCGCCGACCAGCGCACCATCGAGGCCGTCGGCCAGCTGTGGGCCCCGCCGTGCCGGGAGTTGCTGCTCACCGACCCGGTACGGCGGCGGGCCGCCGAGCTGGCCCAGCAGCACCCCGAGCTGGGCGAGATCCTGGACAAGCTGGCCGAGGGCATCCCGGTCGAAGGCATGGAGTCCCTCGCCCCGGCCCTGCTCGACGGCACCGACAGCATGGAGTTGCTGCTGCACTGCATGCCGGCCGGCACCCACGTACTGCTCTGCGACCCGGAGCGGATCCGCACCCGGGCGCACGATCTGGTCCGTACCTCGGCGGAGTTTCTCGAAGCCAGCTGGGCCGCGGCCGCCGTCGGTGGCCAGGCCCCGATCGACCTGGGCGCGGCCGCCTTCCGCACGCTGGCCGAGGTACGCGCGGTGGCCGCGACGCTCGACCAGCCGTGGTGGACGCTGTCGCCGTTCGGGCTGACCGAGGCGGAGACCGACTCGACCTCTGACGACGAGCCGTGGGCGGACGCGCCGGCTCCGGTGAGTGTGACCCCGGACGCCGGGGACGCGGTGGCGTTGGCCGCCGTCCCGGCGCCGCTGTACCACGGAGAGACCGCGCGGGTCGTCGACGACCTCAAACGCTGGACCGGCGACGGCTGGTCGGTGGTGCTGGTCTTCGAGGGGCACGGGCCGGCGCAGCGCTCGGTCAGCGTGCTGCGTGACGCCGGGCTCGGCGCGACCCTCACCGAGGCCGTGCCGGACGCGCCGAAAGCCGGTGAGCTGATCGTCACCTGCGGCCGGGTCGGCAACGGCTTCCTCGCCGAACGGGCCCGGCTGGCGATCGTCACCGGGGCCGACATCAGCGGCGGCCGGGGCGCGTCCACCAAGGACATGCGCAAGATGCCGAGCCGCCGGCGCAACACCATCGACCCGTTGGAGCTGCGCGCCGGCGACCACGTGGTGCACGAACAGCACGGCATCGGCCGCTACGTCGAACTGGTGCAGCGCAAGGTCAACGGCGCCGACCGGGAGTACCTGGTCATCGAGTACGCCCCGGCGAAGCGCGGCCAGCCCGGTGACCGGCTGTTCGTGCCGACCGATCAGCTCGACCAGCTCAGCCGCTACGTCGGCGGCGAGCAGCCGACGCTGCACAAGATGGGCGGCTCGGAGTGGCAGAAGGCCAAGGCGCGGGCCCGTAAGGCGGTCCGGGAGATCGCCGCCCAGCTGATCCAGCTGTACGCGGCCCGCAAGGCCGCCAAGGGGCACGCCTTCGGGCCGGACACCCCGTGGCAGCGGGAGCTGGAGGACGCCTTCCCGTACACCGAGACCCCGGACCAGTTGGCGGCGATCGACGAGGTCAAGTCCGACATGCAGCAGTCGACCCCGATGGACCGGCTGATCTGCGGCGACGTCGGTTACGGCAAGACCGAGATCGCGGTACGGGCGGCGTTCAAGGCGGTGCAGGACGGTAAGCAGGTGGCGGTGCTGGTGCCGACGACCCTGCTCGCCCAGCAGCACTACAACACGTTCGCCGAGCGGATGGCCCAGTTCCCGGTGCAGATCCGCCAGCTGTCGCGGTTCCAGACCGCGAAGGAGACCGAGCAGACCCTTGCCGCTGCCGCCGACGGCACCGCCGACATCGTCATCGGCACCCACCGGCTGCTGCAGTCGGCGACCCGCTTCAAGCAGCTCGGGCTGGTCATCGTCGATGAGGAGCAGCGGTTCGGGGTGGAGCACAAGGAGCACCTGAAGTCGCTGCGTACCTCGGTCGACGTCCTGACCATGTCGGCGACGCCGATCCCACGCACCTTGGAGATGGCGATCACCGGAATCCGGGAGATGTCGACCATCGCCACCCCGCCGGAGGAGCGCCACCCGGTGCTGACCGCCGTCGGCGCGTACGACGACAAGCAGGTCGCCGCCGCGATCCACCGCGAGCTGCTCCGCGACGGCCAGGTCTTCTACCTGCACAACCGGGTCGAGTCGATCGACAGGGCGGCCCGGCGGCTGCGCGAGCTGGTGCCGGAGGCGCGGGTCGCGGTGGCGCACGGCCAGATGGGTGAGGACGCCCTGGAGAAGGTGATGGTCGGCTTCTGGGAGAAGGAGTTCGACGTCCTGGTCTGCACCACGATCGTCGAATCCGGCATCGACATCCCGAACGCGAACACGCTGATCGTGGAGCGGGCCGACCTGCTCGGCCTGGCCCAGCTGCACCAGATCCGGGGCCGGGTCGGCCGGGGCCGGGAGCGGGCGTACGCCTACTTCCTCTACCCGCGGGAGAAGCCGCTCACCGAGCACGCCCATGAGCGGCTGGCCACCATCGCCCAGCACACCGAGCTGGGCGCCGGCATGTACGTGGCGATGAAGGACCTGGAGATCCGGGGTGCCGGCAACCTGCTCGGCGGCGAACAGTCCGGCCACATCGAGGGTGTCGGCTTCGACCTGTACGTGCGGATGGTCGGCGAGGCGGTGCAGAACTTCAAGGGCGAGACGCCCGACGACGCCGAGGCCGCCGAGGTGAAGGTCGACCTGCCGGTGGACGCGCACCTGCCGCACGACTACATCGGGGTGGAACGGCTGCGCCTGGAGATGTACCGCAAACTGGCCGGGGCCCGCGACGCCGCCGCGTTGCAGGAGATCGTCGCCGAGATGACCGACCGGTACGGTGAACCACCGGAGCAGGTCGGCAACCTGGTTGCGGTGGCGCGGTTCCGGCTGCTGGCGAAGGCGTACGGGCTGACCGACGTGTCGATGCAGGGCAAGCATGTCCGGTTCGCCCCGCTGGTGCTGCCCGACTCGAAGCAGTTGCGGCTCAAGCGCTACCACCCGGACGCGGTCTACAAGTCGGCCGTCGACCAGGTCAGCGTGCCCCGGCCGACGACCCGGCGGATCGGCGGGGACCCGCTGCGTGACCAGGCGTTGCTCGACTGGTGCGGCCAGCTGCTGCGTGACCTGCTCGGCGACCCGCCGAGCAGCGCAGCGTCGACGTCGACGGACAGTGCCCGGGTCGGTGCACCGGCCGGCAAGGGTGCGTGAGAGAGTGTCGTCCATGCAGCGTGTCCGTCGCCTGGCGTCGATCACCGTCATTGCCCTGGTCGGGGTCGCCGCACTGTCCGCCTGCCGGTCGCAGCCCGGGGTCGCCGCCTATGTCGGCGACGAGCAGTACACCGAGGAGCAGGTGACCCGCCTCGTCGACGAGCTCACCGAGCAGCTCGGCGCCGACGGTGCCGCCCCGGAGGGTGCCCCCGCTGCGCCGACCCGCCAGCAGGTCGTCAGCGCCCTGGTCCTGGCTGACGTCTGCGAGCAGTTGGACGTGCCGGCCGGCGGCCAGCAGATCACTCCGGAGCAGTACGGTCAGCAGTTCGGCCTGCCGGCCGACTCGGCGTACGTGCAGGCGGCGGCGCAGGCGTGGACCTGCATCTCCGGGCTGCAGGGCGGCGAGCTGGTCGAGCCGACCCAGGAGGAGTTGCAGGACCTGGTCGACCGGGGCCGCGCCGCCGGGGTGATCCCGGCCGAGGTCACCGACGAGGAGGCCGCCAGCCAGCTCGACGGCGAGCAGCTGCGGTCGGCCCTGGCCACCCGGAACACGATCGCCGAGGCGGCCGCCGAGCAGGACGTGTCGGTGAACCCGCGCTACCGCCCGCTGGAGTTTCCGGTGCTCAGCTTCCAGAGCAACGTGATCGCGGTCGGCATTCCGCTGGGCGACACCGACTCGGGTACGGTCAGCGAACGGCAGTGACCGCCCGGGTCGTCCTGCTGGTCACCTCGCCCCGGCTGCCGGCCGGGCTGCTCACGGCGCAAGCGTGGGACACCGTACGCCGGTTTCCGGTCTTCGCCGGCGCGGAGAGCGAGTTGACCACGGCAATCAGCGTGGCCGGCGGCTCGCCGGTGACCGCGCCGGCACCGGAGCCCGCAGAGGAGACGCTGCTGGCGGCGGCCGCCGCGCACGGCACCGCGGTCTGGCTGGCCGGTCCGACCGGTGACGAGGACCTGGCCCGCCGGCTGGGGCTGCGCCTGGCCCGCGAGCCCGGCCTGGCCGAGCTGGAGCTGATGTACGGCTCCTGGGATCCGCCCGGGGCCCGGCTGCTCGACGCCGTCGAGGTGATGGACCGTCTCGTCTCGCCCGGCGGGGATCCGTGGAAGCGGCAGCAGACTCACGACTCCTTGGCGCGGTATCTGCTAGAGGAGAGCTACGAGGCGTACGACGCCATCGCCGCCGGTGACCTGCCGGCGCTGCGCGACGAGTTGGGGGACGTGCTGCTGCAGGTGGTGCTGCACGCCCGGCTCGCCCAGGAGCTGCCCGAGGACGAACGTTGGGACGTCGACGACGTGGCCGGCGGGCTGGTGGCGAAGATGATCCGCCGCAACCCGCACGTCTTCGCCGGTGTGCGGGTCGACGGTGTGGAAGAAATAATCGACAACTGGGAGCAGATCAAGGCCGCCGAGCGGGCCGAGTCGGGTGCCGCCGCTGGCGTGGGCGGGACGCCGTCACCGATGGACGGGATCGTGCTCGCCCAGCCGGCGTTGTCGCTGGCCGACAAGGTGCTGCAGCGGGCCGGGCGGGCCGGGGTCGACGTACCGCTGCCGGAGCCGGACGCGGCCCCGGACCCGTCGACGCGGCTCGGCGCGCACCTGCTCGCGCTGGTCGCGCAGGCCCGGGCCGACGGCCTGGACGCCGAAGGGGCGTTACGCCGCGCCGCCCTCGCGTACGTCGACGCCGTCCGCGCCACCACCACCGGCTGACGACTCCGACGACTCCGACGACTCTGACTTCTCGGCGGCGTCGGGGCGCAGCCGGATGCCGCGCAGCTCCAGGGTCAGGAACGTGACGACCCCGAAGAAGAGCGCGATGTCGGCGACGTTGCCGATGAACCAGTCGAAGTACGCGATGAAGTCGACGACGTGGCCCTGCCCGAACGACGGCTCGCGGAACAGCCGGTCCAGCAGGTGGGTGAACGCCCCGCCGAGCACCAGACCGAGGGCCACCGCCCAGCCTCGGGAGCGGGCCCGCGCGGCGAACCAGGCCGTGACACCGACCCCGATCGCGGCGGCGATCGTGAACACCCAGGTGGTGTTCTCGCCCATCGAGAACGCCGCGCCCGGGTTGTAGATCAACTGGATGCCGAGGGCGTCGCCGATCAGCGGGGTCCGTTCGCCCCGGGTCAGCGTCGCCTCCGCCCACATCTTCGTCAGCTGGTCGACGACGAGCACGGTGGCGGCGATGCCGAAGGCGAGCCACGGGGCCCGGCGGGTCCACCGCTGCTGGCGGGGCGCGCGTGCCGCCGTACCGCCGTCGGTCGGTTCGTGGATGGTCTCGTCGGTGCCGGCCTGCTCGCTCATGATCGGTGATTCTCCCACCGCCGCCCGGCAGCCCACAGCCGCGTCGACCGCCGGGTGACCGGTGCCTGCCGGGGTGACCGGTGCCTGCCGGGTGTCTGATCAGGGCGCGGTGTAGTGGCGGAGCCCAAGCTTGGCGTAGACGGCGGCCGGCGACGATCCGGACTGACGTCGTCTCCGGCGGGCGAGGCTGCCGGGAGCCTCACGTCGACGGCGCGTCCCGGTGGCGGAGGAGCCGTACGGCGCGAGGCAGCGCGGCGGCGGCAGCGAGGACGGTCACGGTCGCCAGACCGGCGCCGCCGGCATAGGTGACGGCCAGGAACACCATGCGCTGGGGCGTCGGGGCACCAGCGGCGGCCAGAGCGAGACCACCGGCGGCGGCGAGCCCGATGGTCGTCCACGCGGACACGATGAGCAGCCGACCGGCCGGTGGCGGTTGCGTGGCTGCGGGTCTGGCCGCAGGCGGCCGCGTACGCCACCATCGGACCAGCCAGACCGTGACGACGGCCGCGCCGACGACGCTGCTCACCCGCTGCGCCCAGCGATAGCCGGCCGTGCCGAAGTGTGGTTCGGCCAGCCAGTCGATGTGCGTGGCGCCCCACATGCCGTCGTGGGTGAACGAGTCCCACAGCACATGGGTCGACGCCCCGAGCACGAGCGAGGCAACCAGCATCGCCACCCGGTGCGCCGACCTCGGCCGCCGGGCCGCGGGCGGTGGCAGGCGCTTGCGTAGCGGAGCCGGCGAGATGGCAGTCAGGAAGCGGACCAGCAGCCCGTGCCACACGGCCACCGCCAGCAGACCCAGGATCACGTCGACGGTGAGGACACCGACGAGCGAGTGGGTCAGTGTCGCGTCCACCGGCAGCGGCAGGAAGTAGGGAAGGTCGGGGACCATGCTCCCGATCACCAGGGCCGAGGGGACCAGCCACGCCGTCCGGGTCAGCGGCAGTACCGCCGCGACGTGGCTACCCGTGAACGGCATCGCGCCTCACCTCCTGACCACCCTGGCGGCCGTTGGCCCAGGCTGGTCGTACCCCTGCCGCCACGCTGCCGGACTCTACCTGGACGTGATGCCGGTGGGCGGTCCTGATCCACTTCGCGACAGCGGACAGCACTGCCGCGTGTCGCGTCGCAGGACCGATGTGGATCGAGTCATCGGGCACCCCGGTGACTGGAGGGCTCTGCCTCGGCGGGTCTGCCTCGGCGGCGGGCGGCGGTGAGCTGTTGGTCTAGCATGTGCCGGGTGTCGGCGGAGCACGATCGGGGCGGGTTCGGGCAGCTCGTCAGCTCGCTGCGGGTCGCCGCCGGCCTGACCCAGGAGGAGCTGGCCGAGCGGACCGGGCTCAGCGTACGGGCCGTCAGTGACCTGGAGCGCAACCGCGTAGCCCGGCCCCGCCGGGCGACGATCACCCGACTGGCCGCCGCGTTCGGTCTCAGCGAGGAAGAGCTGCAGCGGTTCCGGTCCGCCGCCCGGCCCGGCCCGCAACCCGAGGTACGGCGGCCGCTGTCGCTGCGGCCGGCGCAGTTGCCGATGGACATCCCGGACTTCGTCGGCCGGTCCACCCTCGTCGACGAGATCAGCGCCGAACTGGCCACAGCGGGCAGGTCGGGCAGTCCGGTCGTGTACGCCTTCTCCGGCCCGCCGGGCGTCGGCAAGAGCACGCTCGCCGTCCACGTTGCCCACCGGGTGCGGGAGCACTTCCCGGACGGGCAGATCTTCGCCGACCTTGGCGGCGTCGCCGCCACCGGTCCGGTGACCGCCGGCGCGCTGACCGCTGCCGTACTGCGCGCGTTCGGGGTCACCGGCCGGGAGTTGCCCGACGAGACGGCAGAGCGGGTCGGCCTGCTCCGCTCCGTTCTGGCCGACCGGCGGGCGCTGCTGGTCCTCGACGACGCGGCGGCCGAGGAACAGGTCCGCGCGGTGCTGCCCGGCACCGCTGGCGGCGCGCTGCTGGTCACCAGCCGGCATCCGCTGGCGGGGCTGGCCGGGGCGCGGTTCGTCGCCGTCGGGGTGCTGACCCCGGCGGAGTCGCTGGCGCTGCTGGGCACGATCACCGGGGCGCGGCGGGTGTCAGCCGACGTGGACGCGGCCGGTGACGTGACGCGGCACTGTGGACACCTGCCGCTCGCGGTACGGGTGGTGGGTGCCCGGCTGGCGGTCGCGCCCGGCGTACCGATCGGCGTGTTGCGTGACCAGTTGGCGGTCGAGTCGCAGCGGCTCGACGGGTTGACCGCCGGCGACCTCGGGGTACGGGCGAGCATCTCGCTCAGCGTCGACCTGCTTGCGGCGCCCGCCCGCCGGGCGTTGCCGCTGCTCAGCCTGCTCGACGCGCCGACGCTGACCGGTTGGGCGGCGGCAGCGGTGCTGGACACCGACCCGTCCGAGGCGCTCGACGCGCTGGTGCGGGCCAGCCTGCTCGACGCGGTGCCGGCTGAGAGCGAGGTCGGCGGTGGCCGGGCCGGCTACCGGTTCCATGACCTGATCCGGGCGTACGGGCGGGAGACGGCGGCGGCCGAGCTGGACGCCGGGGTGCGGACCGCCGCCGTCCGCCGGGGCATCCGGGCGTACGCGGCGATGGCCGACACGGCCAGCAGGCACCTGCCCGGCGACACGCTGCGCGCGCCCCGGCCGATGTCGACCACACCGGTCGACGACGACGCGGATCCGGCACTGGCGGCCGACCCGCTGGGCTGGTTCGATGTGCAGCGGCCGGCGCTGCTTGCCGCGATCGGTCAAGGCCTGGCGACGGATGACACCCTGGCAGCGGTTGCCATCGCCGACGCGATGGTCGACTACTGGGCAACCCGAGGGCTCTTCGACGAGTGGCGGGACGTGGCCGAGCGGACGCTGCGGCGCTGCGAGGCCCTTGGCGACGCCGCCGGCACCGCCCGGATGGCGCACCGGCTGGCCGAGTGGCACGTCGTACGCCAACAGTTCGACCGGGCCGATGTCCTGCTGGCCCGGGCGTTGACGCTGGCTGCGGAGATCGGCGACCCGGCCGGCCAGGCGAACGCGTTGCTGCTGCTCGGCGCGAACGACCGCAGCGCCGGACGGCTCGCCGACGCCAGCGCTCGGCTGGCCACCGCAGCCGAGCTGTTCGCCGCCGCCGGCATGCCCACCGGTACGGGACACGCGCTGGTGCAGGCGGCGGTCGCGATCGGACCCGGGGTGAGCTGGCTGGTGCGGTGCAGCGGTTCGGTCGGGCCCTGGCGATCTTCCGGAGAAGCGGCGACCAGCGGGGCACGGCCCAGGCACTGCTGGGTGCCGGGCTCACCCATCTGGCCGCCGGTACGTTGGACGCGGCGGCCGAGGCGCTTGCCGAGGCGTCGACGGCCGCCGGGCGTACCGATGATCGGCGGTTGCGGGCACAGGTGCTGGCCACGCTGGGGGACCTGCGGCTGAAACAGGGTGAGCTGGGCGCGGCCCGGCAGCTGCTGACCGAGGCCGAGGTCATGTTCACCGAGATGGACCTGCCGGACGGCCTGGCGTTCGTCGACTACACCCTCGGGATGCTGCTGCTGGCCGAGGGCGAGCTGGCGGCAGCCGCTGCGCGGGCCGAGGCGGCGCTGCGCCGGTACGCGGCGGCCGGAGTGCCGGTCTGGCGGGCCCGGACGGCGGCCCTGCTCGGCGACATCGCCGCCGCTGGCGGCGCTCCCGGCGATGCCGAGGAGCATTGGACGACGGCGCGGCGGATCTTCGCCGAACTGGGTCTTCCCGAGGCAGCCGAGCTGGACCGCAAGCTCGGCTGAGCCGGCAGCGGTCGGGTCGTGCCGGTGAAACTGCCGGTGTTACTTCATGGTTCCGGGCGCTACGTCTCGTCATAGTCCGAGGTACAGACACCGCTTATGGAGGAACCATGGCTCCGGCCACCCGCCACCACCGACTTTCCACCCGCAGGCTCCGGCCGGCCCGACGACGACGCCGGCTGTTCTCCGTGCTCGCGGTGACAACGGCGACCCTGCTGGCCGGCGGCCTGGCGGTGCCACAGGCGTTCGCCGCACCAGGTCAGGTCCGGCCGTTCGTGGACTGCATCCAGGAGCGGCCCGACGGTACCGGCGTCTACACCATCTACTTCGGATACGAGGCGGGCGCCCAGCAGTTGCTGGAGTTCGGCGACGCGAACCAGGTGTATCCGGGTCTCGGATACCAGGGTCAGCCGAGCGTCTTCAACGTCGGCCACTACCCCCGGGTGTTCGCGGCGGTCTTCAACGCCAATGCCTTCCCCGCGGTGGCCTGGTCCGTCGACGGGCAGGAGGCGGTCGCGACTCTCGACTCGCCGCGCTGCGCGGCCGGGCTGACCGCGCCGGCCAGCGACGTGACCGGCACGACGGCCGTACTCAACGGCGTGGTCACCGCCGTCGGCCCGGCGACCACCGCCACCTTCGAGTGGGGTCCGACCCCCGGGTACGGCCAGACGTCACCGGTCGGTCCGGTCACCGGCACCGGGGTGCAACTGGTCCGGGCCGAGTTGACCGGGCTGACCCCGCTGACGACGTACCATTTCCGGCTGCGCATCACCGACGGCACCGGCACCACGACCGGCGCACGGTCGAGCTTCACCACGCCCGCCGCACCGCTGGCCGTCACCACCGAGTCGCTCGAACCCGGCCGGGTCGGCCGCTGGTACAAGTCGGAGCTGTCCGCGACCGGTGGCGAGGGGCCGTACCGCTGGCGGATGGTGGCGGGCGCGGGCCCGTTGCCGCCCGGGTTGACCCTCAACGGCAGGACCGGTGCGATCGTCGGGCACCCGAGCCGGGCCAGGACCTTCACCTTCACCGTCAAGGTGATCGACGCGAACGGGATCACCGCGACCCGGACCCTCTCGATCACCACCAGCCGCCAACAGCCGTGACCGCCGCCCCAGTCAGAGCACGACCGGGCCTGGGGCGGCAAGGACCGCCGCCTTAGTCAGAGCATGATGGTCAGGACCGAGGCGGCGAGCAGCACGCCGGCCGCGACGTTGAACGCCCGGATCCGCTGTGGTCGGTCCAGGAACGATCCGATGCCCTGGCCGAGCAGTGCCCAGGCGCTGTTCGCGAACAGGTTGACGATCGTGAACAGCAGGCAGAGCAGGACGAAGCCGGCCCAACCGGGAAACGACGGCTGGAAGGTCACGACGGTGGACAGCGCCATCGCCCAGGCCTTGGGGTTGGCGAACTGCAGCACCAGCATGTGCAGGAACCCGACCTGCCAGCCGGGGGCGGCGGTGGCCGCCCGCCGGCTGACGGTGCGGGCGGGGCCGGTGTCGCCGGTCGGCGCCGCAGGGTGGTCCGGTGCGGCCTCCTGCCCTGCCGCTGGCACCCGGTCGCCCCGGCCGTCGTCGTCGGACGGCACGACGAGAACGCCCGGGGCGGTCGCGAGTTTCCATGCGAGGTACAGCAGGTAGGCGCCACCGACCAGTTTGAGGGCGAGGACCAGTCGGTCGTTGCCGGTCAGTACGGCGGCCGCCCCGGTCGCGCTGATGAGCAGCAGGACAAGGAAGCCGACCGAGACGCCGAGAATGGCCGGTACGGAGCGGACGAAGCCCCGGCTGGACCCGGACGCCGCCATGAGCAGGTTGTTCGGCCCCGGCGACAGGGATGCGGAGACGGCGAACACCAGGAACGCGAGGATGGCGGCGGTCATCTGGGTCAGCCTAGAGCCGGTAGTCCTCGCGGACCGGATGGAACACGTCGATGCAGTACACATCGGTGTGTGCGAGCGCCGAATGTGGAACGCCGCCGGGAATGACGACGGTGTCTCCCGGGCCCATCATGAAGGTCTGGTCGCCGACGCGCATCTCGAAGCTGCCCCGGATGCAGTTGACCATCTGCTCGTGCGGGTGGTCGTGCAGCGGGACCTCGGCGCCGGCGACCGCCGTCCAGTGCGCCACGGTCAGGTGCTCGCCGTGCACGAACCGGCCGTGGTAGCCGGGGATGACTTCGCTGCCGGGGCCGGCCGAGGCCGGCGCGAACCATTCGTGGACCGTGGTCACGACGACCCACCCTTCTGCGATTCCGCGACGACCTTGCCGTGCTCCAGCGTCTTGCTGTGGTCCGGGAAGGTCAGGATGATCACGTCCCGGTAGGCGTCGGTGACCTCGCCGGACGGCACCAGCGGGGAAACGTCGTGCAGCACGAGCCGGTCGTCGAAGGTGACCATCTCACCGTCGCGGAGGACCACCTCGTCGACGATCCGCTCCTCGGTGGCCGCGTCCCATACGGTCGTGCGGGCGCAGTCGTCGGTGATGCCGTGCCGCTTCGCCACGAACACGGCCACGTACTCGTAGCCGTCGCGGTGGCGGCCCTCCGGCACCGGCGACCCGTCGCCCACCGTACGGATCTGGTGCGCGGAGAACTCGGTCACCGGTACCGGTACCAGCGACAGCCAGTGGTCGATGAAGGCGCGGAAGGCCGGGCTCGTCTGTACCCACGCCGGCATGTCCGGGTACGTCCGGACGATGCCGCCGTACTGCTCCAGAGGGTTGATGTCGGAACTCTGGTAGAGGTCGACCCGGTCGAGCAGCACGAGCCGGTCGGGTTCGTACCGGAAGCGGGACTGGGTGCGGTGTCGGACGCCGACCTTCAGGTACGGGTCGCGCGGAATGCCGTCGAAGGTCCGTTGCAGTTCGGCCAGGTCCACGTCGGGCCTGGTTATCTCGACCAGGCGCGTCGTCGTCTTTTCCATCCGCCATCTCCTTGGTGAGCTCGCTGGTGCGGTGAGCGTGTCGCTGGGTCAGGGTGTTGGTGCGCCGTGGGCTTGCCGGCGCGGTCAGATCCGCCCGAGCGAGTCGACGATGTCCGGCAGGCGCTCACCCGCCGCGATCCGGTCGAGGATGCCCCGCTCCGTCGATTCGATCTCGCCGGCGACGGCCAGGACCTCGGCCAGCCGGTCGGCCGGCACGACCACGACCCCGTTGTCGTCGGCGAACACCCAGTCGCCGTGGCGGACCACCACGTTCGCCACCAGGCAGTCGCCGCCGGTCGAGGCGACCCGGTAGCTGCCCTGGGTGTCGACCGGCACGTAGCCGGTCGCCAGCACCGGCGTGGTCAACCGGCCCACGACGTCCCGGTCCCGGACCGCCCCGCCCAGCACGATCCCCTCGAACCGCAACTGCTCGGCGAGGTACGTGCAGGACAGGCCGCCGGCGAGAGCCGCGTCGCGGATCAGGTCACCGGAGCCGGCCACGTAGACCCGGCCGGAGCCGTCGGTCACCTCGGGCACGAGGAAGTCGCGTACCTGGCTCCAGGTGCTCGGGCCGGCGGCGGTGATCCGGGGGCCTTTGCGGTTGGGCACCCATTCGACCGGGTACGCCGCGCCGTGGAACAGCCCGGGTGCTCCGGCCACCCGGCGGATGTCGACGTCGAGGACCGCGTTCGCGATGCCGAGCCCGTCGAGGACGTCGGAGACGGTGCAGGTGGTGATGCCCGCGGCCTTGACGATCCGGTCGACCGTACGGTGCTGGTCGACGACAGCGTCATCAGACATGGATCGGTTCCTCCGTCGGTCGGGCGTGACTGCCGGTCACCAGTTCGCGGTACGCCGTGGCGAGCAGCCGGGTGACCGGCCCTGGCCGGCCCTCGTCGCCGAGTACGTGGTCGTCGATCCGGCCGACCGGTCGTACCTCGCCGGCGGTGCTGGTGAGGAAGACCTCGTCGGCGTCGCCGAGTCGACCGGGCGGCAGTTCCTCTGCCGCGACGGTGATGCCGGCGTGTCGCGCCAGGTCGATCACGGTGGCGCGGGTGATCCCGGGCAGGCAGCTCTCGGCTGGCGGGGTGAGCAAGCGGCCGTCGACCACCGCGAACAGGTTCTGCGCGGTGGTCTCCGAGACCATGCCGTGCGCGTCGAGCAGCACCGCGTCGTCGAACCCCAGACGCCGGGCCCGGAGATAGGCGATCTTCGAAGCCAGGTAGGAGCCGGTCGCCTTGGCCTGGAGCGGAAACGCCTCGCCGGAGGGCTTGCGGATGGGTGAGACGGTGAGGCTGATGCCGGTCGGCTGGGTCGCTGGCGGACGCCACGGCCAGGCCAGGACGGCCAGGTGGACCGGGACGCCGGTGTCGGTGAGCCCGGCCAGCCCGTCACCGAGGTACGCGATCGGGCGCAGGTACCCCTCGGTGATGCCGTTGGCCGCCAGGACCTGTGCGTGCGCGGCGGTGACCGTTTCCGGGTCGAAGGGGATCTCCAGCCCGATGTGCTCGGCCGAGCGGTAGAGCCGCCGTACGTGGTCGGCGAGCCGGAACACGTGTGGCCCGTCGGGGCGGGCGTAGACCCGTAGCCCTTCGAAGACACCGAACCCGTAGTGCAGGGAGTGGTTCCACAACGACAAACCGACTTTGGAGGCGTCCCATAGCCGACCGTCGAGCCACACGATTCTGGTCGATTCAGACATCGCATTCTCGCGGGGCGTGCAGGCTGAACCCCATCGGGACCGGCCCGAAGTCGGCTCGTATGTCCAACTGGTGGCGTTGGGCTGCGGGTAGTGTGGTTATGCAGGCATCGGTGTTTCCGGCCGAGCAGGTCGCGGCGGCCGCCGAATTACTGTTGACGAGGATGATCTCGACGTCGCGACCGTCGAGGAGGTTGACTGGAGCGGGGTGGCTGGCGACAGTTCGCCAGTCGGTGTCGGGTCGCCCTGCGTACACCATGTTGTGGGTCGGGAAGACGAAGCAGTCCCGCATGGTCAGCATTGTCAGATTCTTGAACACGATTTCGTGCAGGTGTGGATAGACCACGCAGGCGAGCAGCGCGCTCGACTCGGGTTCGGCCAGCACGTCCTGCACCGCGCGTTCCAGCGTGGGATGCAGCACGACAGCTCCATTCGGCAGGCCCCGCTGCTGGAGCCAGTGGTGAGCGGCTGCCTCGCAATTGGTGCCCGACGGTCCGAGTGTGTGAACGCGCAGCGATTTTGTGGCGAGAAGCGGCATCGGCGGAGTTGTCCCTCCTGTGCATCAAATCGCATCGAGATGAACGGGCGTCCATGACTGATATTGATCTGGTGGGCATGTGGCGACGTGCCGATCAATTGTGCTTATCTCGCTGCCGTGGAGATCCTAAAGAGTAACTAAGATCGTCATCAATACATGTGATCTTCATCACTGGCTGTTCGGCAGGTTTCTGGCAGGTCGATGTCGATTTTTGTTCGGCAACGCCTCGTCGATTTGCCCGGTAGTGCCGCCTCGTGGCATTGGTGTTTCTATCGGGGAATCACCCCGTCCGGCTGCCGGCAGACGCCGACCCGGCGAGCCGACCGACCGGCAGGTCGACCAGCCCACCCGACCCGCCGGTCGGCCGGAGGCCGGCGTCGGTGGGATGGCCTATGGTCGGTGCCATGGTGCCGTTCGTACCGTTGGCTGAACGTATCGTCGACGCGCTGCTGGCCAGTGACCCCGCACTGGCGGCGCTGGCCGGTGACCACCGCTACGACGACCGGTTGCCGGACCTGTCCGCCGACACGGTCGCCGCCACCGCGACGATGCTGCTGGACGCCACCAACGCGCTCGCCGAGGTCGACGCGGACGCACTGCCCGCCCAGGAACGGGTGGACCACGCGATCCTGTCGGCGATCGTCGACCGGCGGCTGTTCGAGCTGACCGAGGTACGCGCCCGGGAGTGGAACCCGCTGGTCTACAACCCGGGGCCGCTGCTGCACGGCCTGATCGCCCGCCCGTTCGCCCCGGCCGCGCAGCGGCTGACCAGCCTGGCCGGGCGGCTCGGCGCCGTACCGGACGTGCTGGCCACCGCGCGCGAAACGCTGCGCGGCGTGCCGGCCGTCCACGCCGAGACCGCCGCCGGGCAGTTCGCCGGCACCGCCGCGCTGGTCCGCGACCAGGTCCCGGCGCTGCTCGCCGCCGAGCCGGGGTTGCGCGGCACCGTCGAGCCGCTGGCAACCGAGGCGGCGGCCGCGCTCGACGAGTTCGCCGGCTGGCTGCGCGCCGGTCTGGAGCGCGACGTCGACCGGCGCGATCCCCGGCTGGGCCGGCGGCTGTGGGAGGCGCAGCTGTGGCACACCCTGGACACCGAGCTGACCGCCGCCGACGTCCTGGACCGGGCCTGGGCCAACCTGGAGCGGGTGACCGGGGAGATCCGGGCGGCGGCGGCCGAGCTGACCGGCGGGCCGGCCGACGACGACACGGTCCGTACGGCGTTGGGCCAGTTGGCGGCCGCGCACCCCGACGATGCGTCGATCGTGACGTTGGCGCAGACGGCGATGCGGGAGACGACCGCGTTCGTCGCCGCGCACGACCTGGTGTCGCTGGTCGACGACCGGTGCGTGATCCAGGAGATGCCGGAGTTCGCCCGGGGGGTCGCGGTCGCCTACTGCGACCCGCCCGGGGTGCTGGAGCGCGCCGACGTGCCGACGTTCTACTGCATCGCGCCGACCCCGGCGGACTGGCCGGCGGAGCGGGTCGAGTCGTTCTACCGTGAGTACAACGACCACATGGTGCGCAACCTGACCGTGCACGAGGCGATGCCGGGGCATTTCCTGCAGCTGGCGCACGCCCGCCGGTTCCTCGGCACCACCCGGGTCCGGGCGATCGGCCGGTCCGGGTCGTTCGTCGAGGGCTGGGCGGTGTACGCCGAGGAGCTGATGGTCGACGCCGGCTTCGGCGGTCTTGCGGTGCGGCTGCAGCAGCTGAAGATGCAGCTGCGGATGACCCTCAACGCGATCCTGGACCAGTTGACCCACTGCGAGCAGCTGCCGCAGGCCCAGGCGATGGCGCTGCTGACCGGCCGGGGGTTCCAGGAGGAGGGCGAAGCGGCCGGCAAGTGGCGTCGGGCGCTGCTGACCTCCACGCAACTGTCCACGTACTTCGTGGGCTACACCGAGGTGGCGCGGATCGCGGCCGAGCGGCCGGCGGACACCCCGGTGCGGCAGTGGCACGACGCGATGCTGGCGCACGGCTCCCCGCCGCCGCGGCACCTGCCGGCGCTACTGCGGATCTGAGCGTCCGGTCCGCTGGTGTTCGATCAGCCAGCGGGAGATCGAGTACGCCGCCGGCAGCTCGGCCGGCAGGTCGTCGAGGTCGAACCAGCGGGCTTCGGCGATCTCCCGGCCGTCGACGACCGGTTCGGCCTGTGTCGCCGCCCGGGCGGTGAAGCCGGCGAGCACCACGCCGGGGCCGGACATCGCCCACGGCTGGCTGCCGAAGTAGACGACGTCGTGCACGTCGAGGCCGACCTCCTCGGCGACCTCCCGGTGCACCGCGTCCTCCAGGGTCTCGCCGGCCTCGACGAAGCCGGCGACCAGCGCCCAGATCGCGGTCGGCCCGTAGGTGTGCCGGACCAGGAGCAGCTGCGGACGGCCGGCGGTCGAGGTGCGGGTGATCGCGGTCAGCACGGCGGGGGAGAGCTGCATCGGTACGTACAGTTCGCAGGCCGGGCAGCGGCGGGCGTGCTCGCCGGGGACGTCGGCCAGCTCGGTGGCGCAGGCGCCGCAGAACCGGTGGGTACGCCGCCAGGTGATCACCTGCATCGCCCGTCCGGCCAGGGCGGCGAGGGGCTCGCCGAGCCGGCCGGCCAGCGCCGGCCAGCTGTGCCAGTCGCCGAGCCGCTCGTCGACGCTGGGTAGCCCGGTGGCCCAGACCCGGGCGCCGTCGAGGCTGCCCAGCGGCACCCACTCGGTCTCCGCCGGCAGGTCGGCCACCGAGGGCAGCGGGCCGTGGGCGCCGCCGAGAAGCCGACGGCCGGCGACCACCAGGCAGAGGTCGGCCGGGTCGGCGGTGCCCCCGGTGCCGGCGTCCGGCACGAACCTGCGGCTACGCCGGGCCGGGTCGCCGGTCGACGGAGCGGGCACCGTCGGGCAGCTCGAAGGCGGTGTCGTCGACGGTGTCACTGTACCGGCTTATCGCGATTTCGACGGCTTGTCCATCGACCACCCCGGTGAAGCTGCCGAGGGCACCCTCGGTGGTGACGCAGACGTCGAACCGGGGAGCCGCCGCGCCCTGCACCTGCCGGACCGTGACGCAGGTGGCGTGCCGCCCGGCGATCGTGGTGTCGTTCTGCGTCACCACCGCCGCCGGGTCGACAGCGGTGGCGTTCAACAGGGCGATCACCACCGGCGGGGTGACCAGTCCGCCCGCGTTGGCGTCGCTGAACAGCTCGGGCTGGGGCGGGGCCGACGGCGACGGCCCGGCGGTCAGCGTGCAGACCGGGCGGTCGCTGGTGGTGTCGCACTCCGTGGTCGCCGCCGAGGTGACGATGAGCTTGCCGCCGGGATAGACGTACGCGGTGCGCTGCGGGTTCTGCGCCTGCACGATGCTGGCGCTGGCCCCGCCGACGAGCTGGTATTCGGCGGAGTAGGTCAGGTCGTCGGCGCCGCCGAGCCGGGTGGCCAGTTCGTTGACCAGGTCGGCCGGCTGGATGGTCTGGCCCGCGTCGGCGATGTTCTGGCAACCGGCGGTCAGCAGCAGCGTGCCGGCGAGGGTGGCCGTCGTCAGCCGACGGACGAGCTTGCCCGGTGCACGCATGGGGACAGGGTGGCCGATGCTGTCCACTCCCTGCAAACTCGTTGTCATCAATGTCCATAATTGGGAGCGCTGCGTGGTGTGTGCGGTTCACGGTTGGTACATCCCGCGTTAGGGAAGGCACCGCCCGCGACCCCCGGCCCGCCCGATACGCTGCCATCGGAACGGTCGGCCGCACCGTCGCGGCCTTGCGGGAATTTGAACACGAGGAGCGACACAGTGGCTACCATCGAGGGAATCGTCGCCAGGGAGATTCTCGATTCGCGCGGCAACCCGACGGTCGAGGTCGAAATCGGGCTCGACGACGGCACCATCGCCCGCGCCGCAGTGCCGTCCGGTGCCTCCACCGGGGCGTTCGAGGCGATCGAGCTGCGCGACGGCGACGCCGACCGGTACGCCGGCAAGGGCGTCGAGCAGGCGGTCGCCAACATCGAGGAGCGCATCGTCGACCAGCTGGTCGGATTCGAGGCCAGCGAGCAGCGGCTGATCGACCAGAAGATGCTCGACCTGGACGGCACCGCCGACAAGTCCGGACTTGGCGCGAACGCCATTCTCGGGGTGTCGCTGGCGGTGGCCAAGGCCGCCGCCAACAGCGCCGAGCTGAGCCTGTTCCGCTACCTCGGTGGCCCGAACGCCCACCTGCTGCCGGTGCCGATGATGAACATCCTCAACGGTGGTGCGCACGCCGACTCCAACGTCGACGTCCAGGAGTTCATGATCGCGCCGATCGGCGCGCCGACCTTCCGTGAGGCGCTGCGTACCGGGGCCGAGGTCTACCACAAGCTCAAGGCGGTGCTGAAGAAGAAGGGCCTGGCCACCGGGCTGGGCGACGAGGGCGGCTTCGCGCCGGACCTGCCGACCAACGCCGCCGCCCTGGACCTGATCGCCGAGGCCGTGGCCGCCGCCGGCTACCAGCTCGGCACCGACGTGGTGCTGGCGCTGGACGTGGCCGCCACCGAGTTCTACTCCGACGGCGCGTACGTCTTCGAGGGCGCGAACAAGTCCGCCGACGAGATGATCGCCTACTACACCAAGCTGGTCGGCGAGTACCCGATCGTGTCCATCGAGGACCCGCTGGCCGAGGACGACTGGGCCGGCTGGTCGGCGATGACCGCCGCGCTCGGCGACAGGATCCAGATCGTCGGTGACGACCTGTTCGTCACCAACCCGGAGCGCATCGCCCGGGGCATCGCCGAGCAGGCCGCCAACGCCGTACTGGTCAAGGTGAACCAGATCGGGTCGCTCACCGAGACCTTCGACGCGGTCGAGCTGGCCCACCGCAACGGCATGCGGTGCATGATGAGCCACCGGTCCGGCGAGACCGAGGACACCACCATCGCCGACCTGGCGGTGGCGACCGGCTGCGGGCAGATCAAGACCGGTGCCCCGGCCCGGTCCGAGCGGGTCGCCAAGTACAACCAGCTGCTGCGCATCGAGGAGGAGCTGGCCGACGCCGCGCGCTACGCCGGGGCGGCCGCCTTCCCGCGCTACCGTTCGGCGTGACCGCACGGCGTACCTGACACACGGACGGCGGTGCGCGCCCGGCCGGCGGCTGGACAGAGCCACCCGGACCGGCGCGCACCGCCGGGTTCCGTACCGCCAACTGACCGGGAGGGGTGTGACGACGGTGACGCAACGGCGCACACCGAGTGGGCAGGGCCCGGCCCGGCGAACCGGCCAGACCGGACGCTCCGGCGCCCGGGGGCCGGTGCGTACCGCCGGCCGGGACACCGGCCGCGACGCTCCCCGCGGCGTCGGTCGCGACACCGCCCGCGACGGCGGCCGTGGCAGCGACGCGGGGCGCCCGGCGAGTCGGCCGGCGGCGGCCCGGCGGGCGCCCGCCGGGCCGGTCAAGCGGACCACAGCGGCACAGCCCAACCGCGTCACCGGCCGGGCCACCGTCCTGCTGGTGGTGCTGGTGGCGCTCGCCCTGGCCTACACCTATCCGGTCCGCGTGTACCTCAGCCAGCAGTCCGACATCGCCCGGATGGAGCAGGCCCAGCAGGAGCAGCGGGAGCGGATCGCGGAGCTGACCGCGCAGGCCGAGCGCTGGCAGGACCCGGACTACATCCGGATCGAGGCCAAACGGCGCTTCTACATGGTGTACCCGGGGGAGGTGCCGCTGCTGGTGCTGCACGACCCGGCCGGGGCCGCCCGCGACGCCGGCGACCCGCTCGACGCGCCGCAGGGCGAGTCGACACCGGCCGACCCGTGGTACGACACCCTGTGGTCCAGCGTCCAGGCCGCCGACGCCACCGAAGGGACCTCGCCGTGACCAGCCGACCCGCCGACGAACAGGACCTGGCGGCGGTGGCCGCGCAGCTCGGTCGCCCACCGCGCGGCACCCGGGCGGTCGCCCACCGCTGCCCGTGCCAGCTGCCCGACGTGGTCGAGACGGTGCCCCGACTGGCCGACGGCACCCCGTTCCCGACGCTGTTCTACCTGACCTGCCCCCGGGCGACCGCCGCGTGCAGCCGGCTGGAATCCGCCGGCCTGATGCGCGAGTTCGCCGACCAGCTGGCCGAGGATCCGCAGTTCGCCGCCGCGTACCGGGCGGCGCACGACGACTACCTGACCCGGCGCGAGGCGATCGGCCACGTACCGGAGATCGACGGGGTGTCGGCCGGCGGCATGCCCGGCCGGGTCAAGTGCCTGCACGTGCACCTGGGGCACGCGCTCGCCGTCGGCCCCGGCGTCAACCCGATCGGCGACCGGGTCCGGGAGCTGGTCGGGCCGTGGTGGGAGGGCGGGCCCTGCGTACCACCGGTGGAGCCGGCCGGGTCCGCGTCGCCGGAGCGGTCCGCGCAGCCCGCGCAGGACGGCGACCGTGTCGACGCCTGACACCGACGACGCCGAGGTGGTGATCCGCCGGGCGCGCACCCCCGACGTACGGGGGATCCGTCGACTGATCGACCTGTACAGCCCGGACCGCCGCCTGCTCAGCAAGGCCACCGTCACCCTCTACGAGGACGTGCAGGAGTTCTGGGTCGCGCAACGCCCCGCCGACGGTGCCATCGTCGGCTGCGGCGCGCTGCACGTGATGTGGGAGGACCTGGCGGAGATCCGTACCGTCGCGGTCGACCCGCTGTGTCGCGGCCGCAAGATCGGGCACCGGATCGTCGCGGAGCTGGTCGCCGCCGCCCGCGAGCTCGGCGTCGCCCGGGTCTTCGTACTCACCTTCGAGACCCGGTTCTTCGCCAGCTTCGGCTTCGTCGAGATCGACGGCGCGCCGGTGCCGGGCCAGGTGTACGAGCAGCTGCTGCGCTCCTACGACGAGGGCGTCGCCGAGTTCCTCGGGCTGGAGCGGGTCAAGCCCAACACCCTCGGCAACACCCGGATGCTGCTGCACCTGCGCTGAGCACCCCGACCCGCCAAGATCCCGACGATCTTGCAACTATCGACGGATATTCTGGACAAAAGCTCTCGATGAGTGCAAGATCATCGGGGAGAGGGAATGGGTGGCGTGATGCGGGTGGCGGGCATCGACTGCGGCACCAACTCGGTCCGGCTGCTGATCGCCGACCTGGGCGCGCCGGGAGCCGACCCGCCGCTGACCGACGTGGTCCGCCGGATGGAGATCGTCCGGCTCGGCGAGGGCGTCGACCGGACCCGCCGGCTCGCGCCCGAGGCCATCGAACGGACCCGCCGGGCCCTGACCGGGTACGCGGCCGAGATCACCGCGCACGGCGCCGAGCGGGTCCGCATGTGTGCCACCTCGGCCAGCCGCGACGCCGACAACGCCGCCGAGTTCGTGGCGATGGTGCAGGCCACCCTCGGGGTGACCCCCGAGGTGGTCACCGGCGACGAGGAGGCCCGGCTCACCTTCGCCGGTGCGGTCGGCGGGTTGGCCACGACCGCCGCCGCGCCCTACCTGGTCGTCGACATCGGCGGCGGCTCCACCGAGTTCGTCGTCGGTGCCGACGCCGTGGACCGGGCGGTCTCGGTCGACATCGGCTGCGTCCGGATGACCGAACGGCACCTGCGGGCCGACCCGCCGACCCCGGCGCAGATCGACGCCGCGCAGCGGGACGTCACCGAGGCGGTCGACCGGGCACTGGCGGCGGTCGGCCTGGCCGGCCGGGCGACCGGCGCCAGCGCCGCCGGGTCGACCGACGGTACGCCGACCCTGGTCGGCCTGGCCGGTTCGGTGACCACCGTCGCCGGGATCGCGCTGGGGCTGGACGCCTACCGGCCCGAGCGGCTGCACCATGCCACGGTCAGCTACCAGCAGGTCGCCGCGGTCACGGCCGACCTGCTCGCCATGCCGGTCGCCGGGCGATTGCGGATCCCGGTGATGCATCCGGGCCGGGCCGACGTGATCGCCGCCGGCGCGATGGTGCTGCGGATCATCATGGAGCGGGCCGGGGTGCCCGCCGTCGTCGCCAGCGAGCACGACATCCTCGACGGGATCTGCCTGAGCCTGCGCTGACCCGTCGTGGCTCCGGGGCAGGCCCCCGGGCGGTGGTCCGTCGCGGCCACCGGCAGACCTCGGGCGGTGGTCGTTGCGGCCCCGGGGCTGCCGGACCCCGGTGACCATTGGGCGTACGGCAGCTCACCAAGAGGCGTACGCCACCCTCCGCGCGCCTTCCCCGGCCTCACGGCGCGTGTCAGGCTACCCGGACACGTGACCCACTGTGCGCCAGCCAACGATGACTGACCGACAGGAGGACCCCCCATGGGCGAGATGGTGAGCTACCGCAGCAACGGCGGGACCAGCGAGGGATACCTGGCCCTGCCGCCGACACCGGGCGACACCGGTGCCCCGGCGGTCATCGTCATCCAGGAATGGTGGGGGCTGGTACCGCACATCACCGCGGTCGCAGACCGGCTCGCCGAAGCCGGCTTCGTCGCCCTCGCCCCGGACCTCTACCACGGAGTGCAGGCCACCGAGCCGGACCAGGCGCGTCGGCTGCTGATGGGGTTGGCGATGGACCAGGCGGCGAAGGACATCGCCGGGGCCGCCGACTACCTCGCCGGCCGGGCCGAGACCGCCGGCGACACCGTCGGTACGGTCGGCTTCTGCGCCGGCGGCAGCTTGGCGTTGTGGTCGGCCACGCTCACCGACCGGATCGTCGCCACCGCAGGGTTCTACCCGGCGGTGCCGTGGGAGCGGATGCGCCCCGACTGGTCCGGCTACGCCGGCAAGGCGGCGACGATCCACTGCTCGGAGCAGGACGGCACCTCCGCCGCCGAGGGCATTCAGCAGGCCAGGGGCTACATCGAGGCAGCTGGCGGGGACTGCGCCGTCTACGACTACCCTGGCACCCGGCACGCGTTCTTCAACGACGACCGTCCGGAGTCGTACGACCCCGACGCGTCGACGCGGGCCTGGGCGCGGACCCTGGAACTGTTCCGGACCCGACTCGGCTGAGCGCGGCGGGTGTCGGGGGCGGCGGTGCGGTGGCCGCCGCCCGCTGCGCCGTTGCGACGCCGGGAGGAGCCGTGGTGACCCGTACCGCCGACGAGGTGACCACGGCGGCGGCCCAGGTGTCGGACCTGCCCGCGCTGGACGCGGCGGTCGCCCACTGCCGGGCCTGTCCCGGCCTGGTCGCCTGGCGGGAGGAGGTCGCCGCGACGAAGCGGGCGGCGTTTCGCGACCAGACCTACTGGGGCCGGCCGGTGCCGGGGTTCGGGGCACTCCACGCCCGGATCGCCGTGCTCGGCCTCGCCCCGGCGGCACATGGCGGTAACCGGACCGGGCGGGTCTTCACCGGCGACCGCTCCGGCGACGTGCTCTTCGCCGCGCTGCACCGGGCCGGCCTGGCCAACCAGCCGACCAGCGTCGCAGCCGACGACGGACTGCGCCTGATCGACACCCGGGTGGTGGCCGCCGTGCGCTGTGCGCCACCGGCGAACAAGCCGACCCCGACCGAGCGGGACACCTGCGCGCCCTGGCTGCACCGTGAGTTCGACCTGCTGCGGGCCTCGCTGCGGGTGGTGGTCGCGCTCGGCGCGTTCGCCTGGGCGGCGTGGTGGCCGACGCTGACCCGGGTGTACGGCCGACGCCCGCCCACGCCCCGACCGGCGTTCGGCCATGGGGCACACTGGTCGGGTGGCGCGGGGGCGCCCGACCTGCTGGGCTGTTACCACGTCAGCCAGCAGAACACGTTCACCGGCCGGCTCACCCCGGTCATGCTCGACGAGGTGTTCGCCGAGGCGAAACGCCGGGCGCTGGGCAGCTGAGGCGGGCCATCCCACGCTGGAGGATTCGAGGGGCATCACGTCGCCAATGGATTATGCGGCCTTCCGTCGACTGTGGCCACTCGCTGCCGTCGCCGTCCTGCTCGCGCTGACCGCCGTCGCGGCAGCGAACTCCACCCTGCCGGTCGGCCGGACCGACGCCACCGTCGAGCGGGAACTCCCGGCCCTGCCGGACTACCAGCAACCACAGACCGCGCCGACGTTCGAGCCGCCGCAGGAGGACTTCGCCGCCGCCGATCAGCAGCAGATCCCGTCCTGGATTCCGCTGGCCGCCGGTGCCCTCTGCGGGACGGCCGTGCTGGTGGTCGCCGGCCTGCTGATCTGGACGCTGCTACGTGACCTGGTCCGTCGCCGTCCCCGGCGGGCGACCGGCGGCATCCGCCGACGTACCCGCCTGCCGGACGAGCCGGGCAGCGCGGCGGAGGTGGTCGCCGCCGTCGACGCCGGCCTGGTCGAACTCTCCGACGCCGACACCGACCCCCGCCGGGCCGTGATCGCCTGCTGGGTACGGCTGGAGCAGGCCGCCGCCGCGGCCGGCACCCCACGACAGGTCGGCGACACCTCCACCGACCTGGTGACCCGGCTGCTGGCCGGGCACGCGATCAGCGCGCAGGTGCTCTCCGCGTTCGCCGCCGTCTACCGCCAGGCCCGCTACGCGCGGCACGCGGTCGACGAACGTACCCGCGCCCAGGCCCAGTCGGCGCTGCGCCGGCTGCGCGGCGAGCTGACCGCCGGCGTCGGCGCCACCGGCAACGGCCCGGCCACCGGAGCCGGCCCGGCCACCGGAAGTGAGCCGGTCGATGCGTGACCAGCAGACCAGCATCGACGACCTGCTCGGCCACGAGGAGGAGCGGCCCGCCCCCGAGCCGGCCGCCCGCCCACGCGGGCGGATCCGTCGCTGGTTCAGCGCACTGCTGATCGCCGCCGCCGGTACGGCGGTCGTCGTGTTCGGGCTGCGGGCGTTCGGTCTCGCCGTGCCGGTGGTGGCGGTCTTCGGTGGCTGCCTGGCGTTGGTGGCGTTGCGACGCACCGTACGCTCGGTCGCCGCCCCGCCGCGGGTGAAGCTGCGTCGGGTCGGCGTCGACCCGGAGGACGGCAGTTACGTCTTCGGCGGCGAGGACGGCCTGCGGGAGGCGGTCCGTCGGTGGGAGAGCCGGCTGCGTTCCGGGCACCGCGACGCTGCCCGGTTCACCGAGGTGATGATGCCGGTGCTCGCCGACCTCGTCGACGAGCGGCTGCGGCAACGGCACGGGTTCACCCGGGCCAGCGACCCGCAGCGGGCCCGGGCGATCTGCGGCGACGAACTGTGGCGGCTCCTCGACGCCCCCGTCCGGCGCGCGCCGTCGGCAAAGGACTACGCGCTGCTCATCAGCCAATTGGAGAAGATATGAACGACGTGGTGGCCGCCCCGACCGCCGAGGCGAGCCGGCTGGCGCACGCCGTACTGGACTCGGTCGGCACCATCCTGGTCGGCAAGCGGGACGCGCTGGAGCTGGTGCTGGCGGGCATCCTGGCCGGCGGGCACGTGCTGCTGGAGGACCTGCCGGGTCTCGGCAAGACCCTGACCGCCCGGTCGTTCGCGCAGGCGCTGGGGCTGGACTTCCGTCGCCTGCAGTTCACCCCGGACCTGCTGCCCGCCGACGTCACCGGGTCGTTCCTGTACGACCAGCGCAGCGCCGACTTCACCTTCCGGGCCGGCCCGGTCTTCACCAACCTGCTGCTCGCCGACGAGATCAACCGGACGCCGCCGAAGACCCAGGCGGCGCTGCTGGAGGCGATGCAGGAGAAGCAGGTGTCGGTGGAGGGCGTGACCTACCGGCTGGAGGCGCCGTTCCACGTGCTGGCTACCGCCAACCCGATCGAGTACGAAGGCACCTATCCGCTGCCCGAGGCCCAACTGGACCGGTTCCTGCTGCGGGTGTCGTTCGGCTACCCGACCCACGACGAGGAGTGGGAGGTGCTGCGTCGGCGGATCGCCCGGCGGCAGGAGGAGGCCGAACTGTCGGCGGTGGTCGACGCGGCCGGGCTGCGCGCCATGCAGGCCGCGTTGGAGAACGTCGTCGTCGAGGACTCCATCGGCCGCTACATCGTGTCGTTGACCCAGGCCACCCGGGAACACCCGTCGGTACTGGTCGGGGCCTCGCCCCGGGGGTCGTTGGCGCTGCTGCTGCTGGCCCGAGCCAAGGCGGTACTCGCCGGCCGGGACTTCGTCGTCCCGGAGGACGTCAAGGAGGTCGCCGCGCCGGTGCTGGCGCACCGGATCACTCTGCGGCCGGAGATGTGGCTGCGCCGGGTCGACCCGTCGTTCGTCGTCGCCGAGGTGCTGGCGCAGACGCCGGCACCGGCCAGCGGCGCGCTGCCCAGCTACGCGGGCGGCTTCGGCCCGGCCGGTGGCGTGGCGGCCGGCGGCCGCCGCCCGGTGCAGTGACCGGCGGGGAGTGGCTGCCCACCCGGGCGCTCGGGCGGGCGGTGGTGGTCACCGGCCTGCTGCTGATCGCCGGAGTGCTCCTGGGCCGGGTCGACCTGGTCGCGTTGGCGGCACCGTTCGCACTCGGGGCGGCGTACGGGTTGCGCCGCCGGCCGACCGGCGCGCCGCTGCTCGACGTCGGCGCCGTCGACGGGGAGATCGTCGAAGGCGGTCAGGTGGGTGCCCGGGCGGCCGCCGCCAACCCGGCGGACGCCGACTACGACCTGGTGGTGGTCCGGGCGAAGGTGTCACCGTGGCTGCGCATCGACGAGATCGGGATGCTGCCGGCCGTGACGATCGACCCGACCGGCGTCGGCGCCGACCCGGCGACCGTGGCCGGAGCCGACCCGGCGGCCGGCACCGGGGCCGCCGATCCGCCGGCCGATGCCGGGTCGGTGCAGGTGCTCGAGCAACTGGGCCCGCCGGCGCGGCCGACGCCGTCCGGTGGGGTGCCGGACCGACCGTTCGCCCTGGCGGTGCCGAGCGGCACCGCCGCCGGCTTCGAACTGGGTGGGGTGGCGCTGCGCTGGGGGCGTCAGCCGATCGGCCCGGTCGCCGCCCGCGCGGTGGCCTGCGACGGGCTGCTGGCCTGCCGGCCGCTCGTCGCCGAACCGGTCCGGGTGCCGGTCTACCCGGTGATCGAGCCGTTCGACGCCGACGAGGCGATGCCCCGGGCCGCCGGCCTGGTCGGCGGGCACCGGTCCCGCCGGCCGGGGGAGGGCGGCGAACTCGCCGGGGTACGGATCTTCGGCCCCGGTGACCGGCTGCGCCGGATCGACTGGCGGGTGTCGCTGCGGGCCCGGCAGCTGCACGTGGCGGCGACGCTGTCCGACCGGGACGCCGAAGTGGTGCTGCTGCTGGACGTGCTCACCGAGGTCGGCCGCTCCGGCGGGGTGTCCGGTGGTGCGTCGGTGCTGGACACGACGGTCCGGGCGGCGGCCGCCGTCGCCGAGCACTACCTGCACCGGGGGGACCGGGTCGCGATGCTGGAGTACGGGCCACTGGCCCGCCGGCTACGTCCGGCCACCGGCCGGCGGCAGTACCTGACCGTGCTCGAATGGCTGTTGGACGTCACCGCCCGGCCCACCCCGTACGAGCCCTACGACCAGGTGTTCGGCCCGCAGCTGCTCTCCTCCGACGCGCTGGTGGTGGTGCTGACCCCGCTGGTCGACCCACGGTCCGCGGAGATGCTGGCCCGGATGGCCCGGTCCGGGCGGATCGTGGTCGCCGTCGACACGTTGCCCGCCACACTGGCTCCGCCGGCCCGTTCCGGCGGCTGGTCGGAGGTGGCGTACCGACTGTGGCGGCTGGAACGCGACAACACCATCGGGCAGTTGCGGGAACACGGCGTACCGGTGGTGGCCTGGGCCGGCGCCGGCAGCCTCGACCAGGTGCTGCGTGACGTGGCCCGGTTGGCGTCGGCACCGAAGGCGGTGCTGCGATGATCACCGCCGTACGGGACCGGGTGGCGGCCGTGCGCACCGTGCTGCACCGGGCGACCCTGGCCCCGGTGCTGCTGCGCGTCGCGGTGGCCGTGGTGACGCTGCTGGGCCTCGGTCTGGCGTACCCGGCCGAGCTGCTGCTCGACCGGCTCGGCCTGGCGCTGCTGGCCGTCGCGGTGCTGCCGGCGCTCGCGCCGCGCGGCCACGCGCCGACGGTGGCGATCCTGGTCGGGCTGGTCGGCTGGGCGCTGTCGACCACGGTGTACGGCGTACCGGTGCAGCTGTGGCGGCTGCTCGCGGTCGGCTCGCTGCTCTACCTGACGCATTCGCTGGCCGCGCTGGCCGCCGCGCTGCCGTACGACGTGGTACTCGCGCCGGACGTCGTGCTCCGCTGGTCGACCCGGGCGGGCGGGGTGCTGCTGGCGTCGGCGGTGCTGGTGGTGCTGATGCTCGCCGTCGCCGGGCAGGCGGCCGGGCCGCCGTTCCTGCTGGCGGCGCTGGCCGGGCTGGCGGTCGCCGTCGGTGCCGTCGCCCTGCTCGCCGCCCTGGTCCGGCGCCGCTGACCGACCCGGTGCCGCTGACCCGCTGCCCGCACCGGCGGTGGTGTCGGGGGTCACTGCGTGCGACGTCACACCCGCGTGCTGGGTCACATATCTGGCTTTCGAGGCTGCGTCAAGAGGCGGACGGGAGGAAGATGGCGATGTGAATAGGCAACGGATCCTTGTCGTCGGTGCCGGGCACGTCGGTCTCTACGCCGCCCTGCGCCTGTCCCGGAAGATGCGACGGGGCGAGGCCGAGGTGATCGTGGTCGACCCGCAGCCCCACATGACCTACCAGCCGTTCCTGCCCGAGGCCGCGGCGGGCAACATCTCCCCGCGGCACTCGGTGGTGCCGCTGCGCCGTGAACTGCGCCGCTGCCACGTCATCGCCGGGGCGGTCACCCGCATCGAGCACGCCCGCAAGGTCGCCAGCGTGCAGCCGATCGTCGGCCCGCCCCGGGAGATCGCCTACGACCACGTGATCGTCGCCCCCGGTTCGGTGTCCCGGACGCTGCCCATCCCCGGTCTGCGTGAGCACGGCATCGGCTTCAAGACCATCGGTGAGGCCATCTACCTGCGCAACCACGTGCTGGAGCGGCTCGACGTGGCGGCGGCGACCGTCGACGGCGAGGTACGCCGTACCGCGTTGACGTTCGTCTTCGTCGGCGGCGGGTACGCCGGGATCGAGGCGCTCGCCGAGATGGAGGACATGGCCCGCGACGCGCTGCGGTACTACCCGGAGCTGAAGCCGGCCGACATGCGTTGGGTGCTGGTCGAGGCGACCCAGCGGGTGCTGCCCGAGGTCGACCGGGACATGGGCGCGTACACGGTGCAGCAGTTGGTCAAGCGCGGCATGGACATCCGGCTGGACACCCGGCTGGAATCCTGCGTCGACGGGCTGGTGCGGCTCTCCGACGGCGACAGCTTCCGCGCCGACACGATCGTCTGGACCGCCGGGGTCAAGCCGTCACCGATGCTCGACGCCACCGACCTGCCCCGTGACGAGCGGCGTCGGGTCAACTGCCTGGCCACCCTGCAGGTCGCCGAGGACGGGCGGGCGATCGAGGGAGCCTGGAGCGCCGGGGACTGCGCGGCGGTGCCGGACCTGACCGGGCCGCCCGGGGCGTACTGCTCGCCCAGCGCCCAGCACGCGGTCCGCCAGGCCCGGACCATGGCCGACAACATCCTGGCGGTGATCCGTGGCCAGCAGCCGGTGGAGTACCGGCACAAGCATGCCGGCAGTGTCGCCAGCCTCGGCCTGCACAAGGGCGTCGCCCAGGTGTACGGCATCAAGATGACCGGGCTGCCCGCCTGGTTCATGCACCGTACGTACCACATGAGCCGGATTCCGTCGCTCAACCGCAAGGTACGGGTCATCGTCGACTGGACGCTCGCGCTGTTCCTCAAGCGTGAGGTGGTGGCGCTCGGCCAGTTGCACGACCCGCGGGAGGACTTCCTCGGTGCGACACCGCCGGTCACCACCGCACCGGAGCCGGCCAACCTGCGGTAGGCCGCCACGGCGGCACCGAAGTGGGTCCGGTACCGCCGGTCGGCCGGCTCGGCCGTACCGGCTGCGGTCAGCCGACCCGCCAGACCCAGGCGTCGGCGATCCGCTCACCCGGGCCGATCAGCTCCTCGGTGGTGCGCCGCAGCGGGTCGGCGTGCACCGTGCCGTCCGCGACCACCACACAGTCGGCGCCCCAGCGCGCCAGGTCCCGCCGGGCCCGGGCCCGCTCGTCGTCGGTGATCTCCGGCACCTCGCCGGTGCGGGCCACCTCGGCCCAGATCTTCGAGGTCGGCTGCTTGAACGTGCCCATCGAGGCTTCCCCGCCGGGCGCGTAGGGGCCGATGAAGAAGCCCTCCGGCATACCGAACGCGACGTTCGCGGCCGTCGCCCAGGCCATCGGCCACGGCTCCTTCGGGGTGGCGGGCGGCACCGGCACCAGGACGCCGCCGGTCGACACGCACTCGCGCCAGTGTCCGGCGGTGATGAACTCCGGCAACGGCTCGCGGTCCATGCCGGGCAGCGGTGCCGGCACGACCGGCAGCAGCGCGGCGGTGAGCACCGCCGGCACCAGCACCCGGCCGGGTCGCCACCCGAGCCGTAGCGCCCGGTCGATCGCGAGGACCAGGATGGTGGCGATCAGTGGGATCACCGCGAGGGCGAAGCGCATCGGCAACGCGCCGTCGACCACCGGCAATCCGTTGAGCAACGCGTACGGCCCGGGAACGTCGGTGCGCGTACCGTCGACGACGACCCGTGGCCCGAGCGAGAGCCCGGCCATCAGCACGGTCCCCACGGTGCAGGCGACCACCATCGGCCGGCGGATCAACCAGCCGGCGCAGCCGGCGGTGACGATCAGCAGCGGCCAGCCGAGGAAGGTGTTGTACTCGGCGGGGCCGGTGGTGAGGTCTGCGGCGCTGGCCGAGCCGGCGACCGAAAGCTCGGACACCGCCGGCCAACTGGCCAGGTCGGCGGAGAAGTAGTCGGGGTCGAACACGCCGTCGGAGACGCCCTGCGGGCCGGCGAACTGGAACCACAGCGGGTACGCCAGCAGTACCACGCCGACCGCGACGGCGACGGCCATGCCGACCACGAAGGTGGGCAGGATCCGCCGCACGTACCGGGGGGCGGCGGCCGCGAACGCGGCGGCCATGACGATCAACGTGACGGCGGTGAGGAAGAGCACCTCCTCGCCGACGAAGACCTGGACCGCGACGACCACGCCGAGCCATGCCCCGGAGGTGACGGTACGGCGGCGGTCGGCCCGGCCGGCCGGGCCGGTGATGCGACCGTTCGGGGTCGACCCGGTCGGGTCGGCGGCCTGCATCAGCCGGGCCAGCAGCCAGACCATCACCGGGATCAGCCAGATCGCGGTCATGTGCAGGTGGCTGTTGCTCTGCGACACCATCCCGGGGGCGAAGCCGCAGAACGCGCCACCAACGGCGGCGGCGAACCGGTGGGCGCCGACGAGCCGGACGAACATCAGGTAGAAGGCGATCGCGCTGGCCGCCAGGTTGCCGGCGACGAGCAGCGCGAAGGTGACCGGGGCGCCGAACGCCAGGGTGACCGGGGCCATCAGGAAGCCGAGGGCGATGACGGTGGTGTTCGTCATCAGGTTGACCCCGTCCGGGGCGTTCAGTCGGTCACTGAGCAGGCTGAAGTCGCCGAGCAGCAGCCGCGCGTCGCTGGCCAGGAACCACTCGTACAGGGTCTGGTCCTCGGGGTTGAGCGCCAGCAGCCGGCCACCGGGCGAGGGCCAGAGGTGGTAGGTCAACCAGGCCGAGACCGCGACGAAGAACAGGCTCACCGCGATGTCCGGCGCGTGTCGGCGAGCGGCTGCCGCGATCCGGGACCGTCGGGAGCCGCGCCGCGGGGATTCGTCCGGAACATCCGGACCGGGGCCGGTGTCCTGCGCTGCGGTGGCTGAGCGGGTCACGAACCGAACCCTAGTGCCGCGCGCCGGCCGGGATGCGCCCGGCTGGGTGCGACCCGCTAACGTGACAGTCTGCGGTCGGGCAACCTACCCGACGGCGGGCCGGTCGGCGGCCCGACGTCGCCAGCCCGGCCGGGACGGGCCCGGGTGGTGGAACGGCAGACACGGCTGCCTTAAAAGCGGCTGCCGAAAGGCGTGCGGGTTCGAGTCCCGCCCCGGGCACGGCGGTCCGTCCCTGGTCACCGCGACCCCGTCGATGCAGGCCCGTGACGCACACGTCCTCCCCACCCTCGATCGGTGCGTCTACCCTTGAGTCACACGATCGTGTGACAACCCCCCTGAGGGAGGCTGGACAGTGAAGACATCCAACCCGGTCCTGGCCCGGCTCGGCCAGGCGGCCGAGCGGGAACGGGCGGCCGGGTACGCCCCCGCCGGCCCGTACGGGCAGCCCGGCTACGGGCAGCCGTACCCGGGCGCGGGCAGTGCGCCTGCCGCGCCGCCCACCGTGGCGCCGATGACCATCGACGACGTCGTCGTCAAGACCGTGACCCTGCTCGGTATCACCGGCCTGTCGGCGGTCGCCGCCTGGATCCTGGTGCCCGACGCACTGCTCGGGGTGGCCTGGATCGGCGCGGCGATCGTCGGTCTGGTGCTGGGCCTGATCATCTCGTTCTCCCGGATGGCGAACCCGGCCCTGGTGGTCACCTACGCCGTCGTCGAGGGCGTCTTCGTCGGGATGGTGAGCAAGTTCTTCCAGGAGATCGCCGGCTACCAGGGCATCGTCCTGCAGGCGGTGGTCGCCACCTTCGGTGTGTTCTTCCTGATGGCCGCGCTCTACAAGATGAAGGTGATCCGGGCCACCCCGAAGTTCACCCGTGGGTTGATCGCGGCGATGGTCGGCGTCTTCGCCGTCATGATGATCAACCTGGTGCTGTCGCTGTTCGGCGTCGACACCGGCCTGCGCAGCGGCGGCCCGATCGCGATCATCTTCAGCCTCATCTGCATCGTGGTCGCCTCGCTCAGCTTCGTGCTGAGCTTCCACGAGGTGGAGGAGGGCGTCCGGCTCGGCCTGCCGCAGCGGTACTCCTGGGTCGCCGCCTTCGGCATCCTGGTCAGCCTGATCTGGCTCTACATCGAGATCCTGCGGCTGCTCAGTTTCTTCCAGGGCGACGACTGATCCAGCGCCCCTCTGGGCGAGTCCGACCCCGCAGGTCCGACGGGTCTGCGTACGCGCGATGCCCGGCCACCGGTGTTCCCGGCGGCCGGGCATCGCGCCGTTTCCCCGTCGGCGGGCCGTAGCGGTGCGGGTGTTCGCCGGCCCTGACGTGCGGGTGTTCGCCGGCCGTGGCTGCCGGTCGCCGCTGACTAGACTGCGTCGGTGGGAACGCGACAGCCCGGAGACCAGACGGACCCTCTGACCCGGCAGGTCCAGCTGCTGGTCCGGCAGGTGGGCCACTGGGAGAACCCCCGCTGGGCGGCCGGCGGCGGCCGGCGGGCCAGCGAGTTCCACCAACTCGTGCAGTACGTCGCCGATCTGGGCGCCGCCGCCGAAGGTCGTCCGGTCCGGCCGGTGCCGCGGCTGCGGCTCGACACCGCCCTGCCGGACCAGCTGCGGGTGGTGGCGGCGGACCTGGTCCGGGCGTCGCCGGAACCGGCGACGCTGGAGCCTGCGGCGGCGGCCGTACGGCGACTGCGCGACCAGCTCTGACGGCGGCGATCCCAGGCTTCAGCTGTGGGAGGCCGAGGTCGCGGCACCCCGGACCGCCGGCAGCAGAGCGTGCGCCCAGATCCGGTAGCCGTCCGCCGATGGATGGTAGCCGTCGTGACAGTAGGTCCCCGGGTCGGCGCGGAACACCGCACCGGTCTCGTTCGCCAGGTCGACCACCCGGGCACCCGCGTCGCGTGCCGCCCGGGCCTGTGCCCGGGCCGTACGTCGCCCCAGCAGCCCGGCGACCTGGCGCAACGGTGGCGCGATCGCGCGGGCCGCCCCGAGGTCGGGGCAGGTGCCGACGACGACTTCGCTGCCCGCCCCGCGTAGCCGGCGTACCGCGGCGGCGAGGTGCACGGCGGACTCGCCCGGCCGACGCAGGGAGGTCGCGTCGTTGATCCCGATCAGGATCACCGCGACGTCCGGCCGTTGCCCCAGCAGGGCGCGGGCGACCTGGGTGGAGAGGTCACTGGACCGGGACCCGGCCACCCCGACACTGGACAGCAGCACCCGGCGCTCGCCGGCAGCCGGGTCGCCGTCGTGCTGGGTCAGCAGCCGGGCCAGTTGTCCGCCGACGGTGTCGGCGACCCGGCTCACCCCGACCCCGAGGGTCACCGAGTCGCCCAGCAGCACGAGCCGCAGTGGCTCCCCGCCGGCCGGCCCGAGGGCGGCCCGTACGGCCAGTCCCAGCTCGGGCTGGGCGTACCGGCGGTTGCGGGCCAGTAGCGCCTCGCTGACCAGTAGCGCGGCGCTGCCGACGGTACCGGCGACGACCGCCGCTGCGGTGACCTGACCGACCCGTACGGCGAGACTCCTCGTGGTCACAGCGGTCGCCTTCCGTTGCGGCGGTGGCGGGTGCGCACCGGCTCAGCTTTCCGGACCCGCTGGGGACAGCCCCAGGTGCTGACCGGAGGATACGGCCGATCGGCGGTGGTCGGCGTCCCGATCCGTCCCCGGCGGACCGAACAACCAGCTCAGCGCTGCGTTCTGCCAGGAGCGGCCGGGCAGCCGGGGGCGACGGCGCAGCCGGGCCCACCGTCCGTCCGGCCCGCGCTCGCGCCCGCCCACCTGGGTGCCGCGTACCTCGGTGCCCGCGTGACGCGCCGCCTCGTGGGCGGCCTGCGGCAGGGTCCGGACCTTCTCGCGACCGGCGACGCCGGTCCGCGACGCGGTGCTGGCGCCGAGCGCGCCGAGCGCGGCCGGCAGCAGTACGGCGGCCGCCATCGCGTACCCCTCGGCGGACGGGTGGAACCGGTCCCAGGAGAACAGCCGGGTCGGCTCGGCGGCGAACCGTGGGCCGAGCAGGTCGCCGAGGGAGACCGTCCAGCCGCCGGCCTCGACCACCGCTACGGTCTGCGCGGCGGCGAGTTGTCGGCTCCAGCGGCGGGCCAGCCACCGCAGCGGGGGCTTGATCGGCTCGATCGCGCCCAGGTCCGGGCAGGTGCCGACGACGACCTGCGCGCCGACGGCGCGCAGTTGGCGTACCGCGTCGACCAGGTGCCCGACGGCGACCTCCAGCGGGGTCCGGTGTGTGACGTCGTTGCCGCCGATCAGGATGACGGCCAGGTCGGGACGGATCTCGAGGGCGGCCTCGACCTGCGGGACGAGACCGGACGAGCGGGCCCCGACCACCGCGAGCCGGTGCAGCCGTACGGGCCGTCGCAGCCGGCGCGAGATCCCGGTGGCCAGCAGCGCGCCGAGGGTCTCGCGGGGACGGTGCACGCCGTAGCCGGCCGCCGACGAGTCACCCAGCACCGCCAGGGTCAGTGGTGGACCGGGCAGCCGGGCACCGTACAGCCCGTCGCCGCGCGGTGGGGGTGCCTCCGCCAGCGGGATGATCCGCCGGGCCTGCCTGGCCTGACCGTAGAGGGTGCCGGCGGCGACCACCGCGGCGGCGGCGGCGGTGCCGGCCCCGAACGCGGCGAGCCGGGCCGCACGGACCGCCCACGTCCGGCCGGTCGGGTGTGTCCCCGCGTCAACCGTGCCCATCGCGCCCCCCGACTGCGATCCGCTGCTGCCGTCGTGCCGTCGTGCTGCGTCCGTTCGAGATTATCTCGGTAACCGCCGCGCCGTCCCGTCCCGGCGGGACGCGACGGCGCGGGCACGGCGCGGACGCGGTGCGGGCGCGGCACGGACGCGGTGGTTCCGCGCGGCGAGGTTCCGCGCGGCGAGGATCCGCGCGCGGCGAAGTTTGCCGATCGGGGGCATCATGGAGAGCAAGGGCGGCGGTGCGTGCCCGGCGGGTGTGACGAGGAGGAGCCGATGGCCAGGACACTCAAGCGGGCGGCGGCGTTCGCGGCGCTCGGCCGGGCGCTGACGGCGGGGACCCGTTCCGGACCGTCGCTGGGGCGTCGGCTGGCGGCGGTGCCGCGGATGATCCGGGCCACGATGCGTGGCGACTACGACGGTGGCCTGCGGCTGGCGTTGATGACGGCTGCGGTGGCGTACGTCGCCTCCCCGGTCGACCTGGTGCCGGAGGCGTTCCTGATGCTGCTCGGCATCGTCGACGACGCCCTGGTGGTCACCTGGCTGGCGGGCAGCGTGCTCGCCGAGACCGAGCGCTTCCTGGACTGGGAGACGCGTCGCGAGTCGGTGGTGCCCGGTCAGGTCGTAGGCTGACCGCGACATACTCCACCGCCGGCAGCGGGCTGTTGTCGGCTGACGACCTCGACCCCGACGATGACGGTGCCGGCGTCAGCAGAAGGGCACAACGAGGTGCGTTACCACGACAACGTCGTTGATCTCATCGGCAACACCCCGCTGGTCCGCCTACGGAAGGTCACCGCCGGAATCTCCGCGACGGTGCTGGCCAAGGTCGAGTACTTCAACCCCGGCGGTTCGGTGAAGGACCGGATCGCGCTGCGCATGGTGGAAGCCGCCGAGCGGTCCGGTCAACTCCGGCCCGGCGGCACGATCGTGGAGCCGACCAGCGGAAACACCGGCGTCGGCCTGGCGCTGGTCGCGCAGCTCAAGGGCTACCACTGCGTCTTCGTCTGCCCGGACAAGGTCAGCGAGGACAAGCAGAACGTGCTGCGGGCGTACGGCGCCGAGGTGGTGGTCTGCCCCACTGCGGTGGCGCCGGAGGACCCCCGCTCCTACTACCAGGTCTCCGACCGGCTGGCGGCGGAGATCCCGGGGGCCTGGAAACCCGACCAGTACGCGAACCCGGCCAACCCGCAGTCGCACTACGAGGGCACCGGGCCGGAGCTGTGGACGCAGACCGACGGCCGGATCACCCACTTCGTGGCCGGGGTGGGCACCGGCGGGACGATCTCCGGGGTGGGCCGCTACCTGAAGGAGGCCTCCGGTGGTGCGGTCCGGGTGATCGGTGCGGATCCGGAGGGCTCGGTCTACTCCGGTGGGTCGGGTCGACCGTACCTTGTGGAGGGGGTGGGCGAGGACTTCTGGCCGCAGACCTACGACCGGTCCGTCTGCGACGAGATCGTGGAGGTCTCCGACCAGGAGTCGTTCGTGCTCACCCGGCGGCTGGCCCGCGAGGAGGGGCTGCTGGTGGGCGGCTCGTGCGGGATGGCGGTCGCCGCCGCGTTGCGGGTGGCCCGCCGGGCCGGCCCGGACGACGTGGTGGTGGTGCTGCTGCCCGACGGCGGTCGCGGCTACCTGTCGAAGATCTTCAACGACGACTGGATGGCCCGGTACGGATTCCTGGACACCAACGGTGCCGAGCCGACCGTCGGTGACGTACTGGCGGCCAAGCCGGGTGGCCTGCCGGAGCTGGTGCACGTCCATCCGACCGAGACGGTCCGCGACGCGGTCGACTACATGCGCGAGTACGGCATCTCCCAGCTGCCGGTGCTGAAGGCGGAGCCGCCGGTGGTGACCGGTGAGGTGGCCGGGTCGATCGCCGAACGGGATCTGCTCGACGCGCTGTTCAGCGGCAAGGCGCAGCTGCACGACACGATCGAGCGGCACATGGGCGCACCACTGCCGATGATCGGTGGCGGGCAGCCGGTCCGCGAGGCGGTGGCGCTGCTGGCCGGTACGGATGCGGCGCTGGTGCTGGTCGACGGCAAGCCGCGTGGCGTGATCACTCGTCAGGACCTGTTGGCGCATCTCGGAAACAGCGGCGAATAATCGCACAGGGTGTCCGGTTGGATGCCGTGAGCTGATGTTGACTAGGGCTATGGAAGTTCCGCCCCGGCACTGTCCGCTGCCGGGGCGGACGACCATGGTGCTTCACTCTGCGGTGACCCGGGCGCCCGCCAGCATCCCGGTGTCCCGCATTGTTGCCCGCCCACGCCGATCAACCGGCACGCCTCCGCCGGTTGAGCGCCTTCGGCCAGGCGTTTTCCCCCGGTTAGGGCGGGCAGTGCCGGGCGAGAGTACGGGGCTGGACGGAACCCCCGCAGCAGCGGCTCCGTACTCTCGCCCGGCCGTCACACGTCGGTCGTGGGCAGCGCGCGGGTGTAGCGCAGCTGTGGGGTGAGCACCGGCCCGATCCAACTGTCCCGGCGTTGCCCGTCCGGCCGCCAGCCACTGTGTTCGTAGAAGCGTCGGGCCGGCCGGTTCTCGGCGAGCACCCAGAGCACCGCGCGGTCGTAGCGGTGGCCGCGCATCGTGTCGAGCGCGTCGCGCAGCAACGCGGCGCCGATGCCGGTGCCCTGGTGCGGCGGGGCGACGTGGATGGCGTACAGCTCGCCGGTGTCGGGGTCGCCGTCGCTGTGCGGGCCGACGTAGGTGAAGCCGGCCAGCTCACTGTCGCGTTCGGCGACGGTGAGCCGGTGGGTGTCGCGTTCGTAGGTCAGCCGTTCGGTCCACCAGGCGGCCAGCGCCGGACCGGGTACGGCGTCCAGCGCGGCGTCCGCGACGATGCCCCGGTAGGCGCTGCGCCGGGAGAGGTGGTGCAGGTGGCCGACCGCGCTGACGTCGTCGAGCCGGGCCGGGCGGAGGATGAGCGCCACCTGGTGAGCGTACCGAGAGAAAAACGACCCCCGGGGTTTCCACGTCGGTGACGTGGGCCGGCTGGACTGGGCCGGCACCCCGGGGGTCGGGTGGCTGTCGTGGTTTCGCCGCACCGCTGCCACACGGTCTCGACGATCGGAGCTGTCGAGGACAGCGGCTAGCGGACAGTCACCTCACGAGTCCCATTGCTATCCAACGTCGGACCACCTCCTTTCCCGTGTACGGCAACGCTAACCGGGCGCGCTGGCCGTCGGCAACGGTTTTTGCCGACCACCACGACGGCCGGCGGTGCGCCGCTCCGACCGTCCGGGTGGCACCGGTCGGGGTGACTGTCGATCTCCGCGTGGTTACTAAATGTAGTCAACTGTGTGCATAAAGTATGCAATGGCTGGTGTATTGATGTTCGCCTTATGAAGTGGGGAAACCTGTGGAGTGATCAATATTGACTGAAACGATACGATGGCGACTTGTCCGTTGGTCGTTGTATCTGCCATCGTCTTTCCGGGTGATTCGCTCCATCGCGACGATCGGACAGGCGTGGTCGGTGCGAATACCCACACACAGTCGATCAGTCGCAGCGTGTGTGATCGAGGGGACAAGTCGATCAAAGGCTACGTTCCGGGGCGGCAGCTGTGGACGGGCCGCGAGGTCGACGGGTCGTTACGCCAAGTCGGTGGAGGCTCGTCGAACGCGTCCTCGCGCCATCCCCGCAGCCCTGGTCGATAGCGTCGTGCGTCGCTGTCGACCATGAATAGGGCGGGCGGGTTTTCAGCAGGTTTCAATAGGGGTGGGCGGGCAGAATATGAGTGAAACGGGTGAGAAGCTGAGGGTGGCCCGGGAATCCGCCGGCATCAGTCTGGCCCGAATGGCGGCACTCAGCCACTTCAGCAAGGGCCATCTGTCGAACGTCGAGGCCGGGCGGCGGACCGCGACAGCAGACGTGGTGACCGCGTATGAACAGGTGTTGGGGGACCAGATGCAACGTCGGGGTCTGATCACCGGGCTGGCCGCCGGGGTGGTGGCACCGGGTGCCATCTCCGAACTGATCCACCGTGGCTTCACCGCCGCGCTCGGCGACCCGGCGGCCGAGGAGCAGTGGCGCGAGCGCGCCGACAATCTCGGCCGCGACTACATGTCCGTCGGCGCCGGGGAGCTGCAGGAGCGGCTCGCCAGCGACCTCGTGGTGCTGCAGCAGCAGCTCGGTTCGCCGCCGATGTGGGGGCTGGCCGCACGCTTCCTCAGCGTGTACGGCAAGACCACCGGGCAGGCACAGGAGGCTGTCCGGTGGTACCGGCTCGCCGCCGTCGCCGCCGATCGCAGCGGGGACACCGCCGTACGGGTGTGGGTCCGTGGCCGGGCCGCGCTGGCCCTCGGGTACGAAGGTGCCGCGCTCGGTGTCGCGCAGGACCTCGCCGACCAGGCGCTCACGCTGAGCGAGCGACCCTCGCTCGGCCGGCTGAACGCGCTGATGGCGAAGGCCCAGGTCGCCGGGGTACGCGGCGACCGTACCGCCGCTCTGGCCCATCTCGACGCGGCCCGGCGGGTCTTCGACGCGGTCGACTCGGCCGACCAGATCTCCGACTTCGCGGTGCCGCAGTGGCGGATGGCCACCTTCACCAGCATGCTGTTGGCCCGGTTGGGTGACCCGGCCGCGATCGGGGCTCAGGAGTGGGCGGACCGGACCCGGCCGGCGAGCCTGACCCGGTTCGCCACCCACATCGAGCTGCACCGTGGCCTCATGCTGGTCAAGTCGGGCGACCGGACCGAGGGCGTGCGGTACGCCCGGTCGGCACTGGCCCGGCTGCCGTCGGTCAAACACAGCCAGTCCCTGCGGCTGATGCTGCGGGAGGTCGAGCAGGCCGCCGCCTGACGCCGGGGCGCAAGCGCCGACCTGCCGACCTGCCGATCTTCAGGGACAGCCGTGCCGTCAGGCGGTACGGGCGACGCCGACCGGGCAGGTCATCCCGTTCGGCCCGTGGTTGCAGTAGCCACCGGGGTTCTTGTGCAGGTACTGCTGGTGGTGGTCCTCCGCGTAGTAGTAGGCACCCGCCGGCCGGATCTCGGTGGTGATCCCGTCCCGCCCGGCCGCCGCCACGACCGGCGCGAACGCCTCCCGGGACGCGGCGGCCTCGGCCGCCTGCTCGGCGTCGGTGGTGTAGATCGTCGACCGGTACTGGGTGCCGACGTCGTTGCCCTGCCGCATGCCCTGCGTCGGATCGTGGTTCTCCCAGAACACCTTGAGCAGGTCGGCGTAGCTGATCACGGACGGGTCGTAGACCACCTGGACGACCTCGGCGTGCCCGGTCGCCCCCGAACACACCTCCTCGTACGTCGGGTTGGCGGTCTCGCCACCCGCGTAGCCGACCGAGGTCGAGTAGACCCCGGGAAGGCTCCAGAACAGTCGCTCGGCCCCCCAGAAACAGCCCATGCCGAAGATCGCCACCCGGGTACCGGCCGGCCAGGGGCCGACCAGCGGCGTACCGAGCACCAGGTGCCGGTCGGCGACCGGCATCGGCCGGTCCCGGCCGGGCAGCGCCTGACCCGGCGCGGGCAGGTTCGCTTTCATCGGTCGTAGGAACACCGCGACTCCTCTCGTCGTTGCCACCGGGGTAACACCGTCGGCGGCCGGGTCGTTCCCGCCGGCGTACCCGGGGTCGTTCCCGTCGGTGCCCCGGTGCCCCGGTGTGCCGTTCCCGGCTCGCTGTCAGGGCGTACCCATCCGGAAGCGCCGCATCCGTCCCGACCGGGGGCGGCTCCCCGACGATGGCCTAGCCTCGACCCATGACATACGGGTTCGACACGGTCGCCATCCACGCCGGGCAGGAGCCGGAGGCCCGGACCGGGGCGGTCGTGCCACCGATCTACCAGACGAGCACGTACGCCCAGGACGAGGTCGGTGCCCCCCGGTCGGGGTACGAGTACAGCCGTTCGGCCAACCCGACCCGCGACGCCCTGCAGGAATGCCTGGCGGCGATCGAGGGCGGCCGGACCGCGCTCGCCTTCGCCAGTGGGCTCGCCGCCGAGGACACGCTGCTGCGGACCGTCTGCCGGCCGGGTGACCACGTCATCATCCCGGACGACGCGTACGGCGGCACGTTCCGGCTGTTCGCCAAGGTCGCGCAGCGGTGGGGGCTGACCTGGAGCGCGGCGCGGATCTCCGACGTCGACGCGGTCCGGGCAGCGGTACAACCCGGACGTACCAGGATGATCTGGGCGGAAACCCCGACCAACCCGCTGCTCGGCATCGCCGACATCGCCGCCCTGGGTGCCCTCGCCCGCGACACCGGCGCGCTGCTCGTGGTCGACAACACCTTCGCCTCGCCGTACCTGCAGCAGCCGCTCGCCCTCGGCGCCGACGTCGTCGTCCACTCCACCACCAAGTACCTGGGTGGACACTCCGACGTGGTCGGCGGGGCACTCGTCGTCGACGACCCGGAGCTCGCCGCCGAGCTGGCCTTCCACCAGAACGCGATGGGTGCCGTCAACGGACCGTTCGACGCCTGGCTCACCCTGCGCGGGGTCAAGACCCTCGGCGTACGGATGGAACGGCACTGCGACAACGCCGAGCGGATCGTCGAGTTCCTGGTCCACCACCCGGCGGTCCACCAGGTGCTCTACCCGGGGCTCGCCGAGCACCCCGGTCACGAGACGGCGGCCAAGCAGATGCGTCGGTTCGGCGGCATGGTGTCGTTCCGGGCCGCCGGTGGGCCCGCCCGCGCCATCGAGATCTGCAACCGGGCCCGACTCTTCGTGCTCGCCGAGTCGCTCGGCGGCGTCGAATCGCTGATCGAACATCCTGGACAGATGACGCACGCGAGCGCCGCCGGGTCACCTCTTGAAGTCCCCGGTGATCTCGTGCGACTGTCTGTCGGCATCGAAACCGTCGACGACCTGCTGGCCGACCTCGACCAGGCCCTCGGCTGAGACGTCGCAAAGCCCCCACCTAGTACCGGCTGCCTGGAGGTGCCGTGCACGACATCGTCCCGACCTGGGTGGGAACCACCGCCCGGCAGATCGCCCGTGCCGTGCGCCGGGGCGACGCCTCGGCCACCCAGGTCGTCGCCGACCACCTCGACCACATCGCCCGGGTCGACGGCGAGCTCTCCGCGTTCCGCGCGGTCCGGGGCGGGGAGGCGATCGTCGAGGCGGAGAAGGTCGACGAGCAGGAGGACCTGGCGAACCTGCCACTGGCCGGGGTGCCGGTGGCGGTCAAGGAGAACACCCCGGTCGCCGGGTTGGCCACCTGGCGCGGCTCGGCGGCGGTGCGCACCGAGGTGGCCGAGGACGATCACGAGGTCGTCCGCCGGTTGCGGGGAGCCGGTGCGGTCGTCGTCGGCGTGACCCGGATGCCGGAGCTCGGCCTCTGGGCGACCACCGACGACACCTCAGGGACCAGCCGCAACCCGTGGCAGCCGACGCGCACACCCGGCGGCTCCTCCGGCGGCGCGGCGGCGGCGGTCGCCAGCGGGATGGTGCCGATCGCACACGGCAACGACGGGTTCGGCTCGATCCGGATCCCGGCGGCCTGCTGCGGTCTGCTCGGGCTCAAACCCGGCCGCGACGTGGTGCCACGCCAACTCGGAGCCGAGGACTGGTTCGGGCTCACCGAACACGGCATCCTGGCCAGCTGCGTGGCCGACGCGGCCACCGGGTTCGCGGTGCTCGCCGGCCGGCGGCCGGAGAAGCTGGTGCAACCGGCCCGGCTGCGGGTCGCGGTGTCGCTGACCTCTCCGTTGGCCGGGGTACGCGCGGACGCGGCCAACCGCGACGCCGTCGCGGCGACGTCGCGCCGGCTCACCGAGGCCGGGCACGACGTGGTCGGCCACGAGCTGACGTACCCGGTCTCGCTCGGGCTGCGCGGAGTGGCGACCTGGTTCGCCGGGGCCGCCGAGGACGCCGCCGTCGGCCGGGCCGGCGGGCGGGACCTGCAGCCGCGGACCCGCCGGCACGTCGCGCTGGGTCGGTGGGTGCAACGCCGGGGGTACGTCCGGGAAGCCGACCGGACCGCCTGGCGGGAGCGGATGGTCGGGCTCTTCACCGACCACCGGGTCGACGTACTGCTGACCCCTGCGTTGGCCAGCGTGCCGCCACTGGCCAGCAGTTGGGCGCGCCGCTCCTGGGCAGCGAACATGTGGAGCTGCGTGCGCTACGCCCCGTACGCTGCGCCATGGAACATGGCCGGTCTGCCGGCGCTGGTGGTGCCGGCCGGGCAGCGGCCTGAAGGGCTACCGGTCGGAGTACAGCTGGTCGGCCCGCCCGGTTCCGAGTTGCTGCTGCTGGCCGTCGCCGGCCAACTGGAGTTGATGGCACCCTGGCCCCGGCACGCCCCCTCCTGGCCGCGGCCGGGCAGCCCGGTCGGCCGATGATCCAGGTTGACCCGGCCACCGCCGCCCGACATGCTGTCGCGGGCGTGGAGGAGGACGACGTGGACGATCAGGCGGCCAGTGTGCCGTGCGCGACCTGCGGCGGGCAGGTCGGTTCCGGGCGACGGTACTGCCTGCGGTGCAACACCCCGGTCGGCGAGCCGGCGGTGCGGCCCGGGGTGCGTACGTACCGTACCCACACCCTCGGGACCGTGACCTGCGTGGCGATCGGCGCCGTGGTGGCCGCCGAGGTCGGGTACGCCAGCTGGCCGTTGGCCGTCGCGCTGCTCGCCGAGGCCGGTGTGGTCGGCGACGGCGACCTGCTGGTCCTCGCGGCGCTCACCGTCGATCTCGCGTTCGGGCTGCTGACCGCCGCGCTGATCGTGGCCGCCTGCGTACCGATGATCATGTGGACCTACCGGGTCCGGTCCAACTTGGACGCTTTCCCCGGCGCAGGCGCGACGATGAGCCGGGGCTGGGCGATCGCCGGTTGGCTGGTGCCGGTCGCCAACTTATTCGTGCCGTACCGGGTGGTGGCCAACGCGGCCCGGGACAGCCTGTGGCAGGCCGCCACCCCGGTGGTGGTCCGGGTCTGGTGGGCGGCCTTCCTCGGCTACCAGCTGCTGAACAGGGTGGCGAGCCGGCAGGGCGACCGGGTGTTCACCGAGGTCGTGGATTCGGCGTTCCCGGTGAGCCTGACCGCGTTCCGCGCCGAGTTCGTCTCGCTGGTGCCCGGGCGGGTGCTCGCCGCGACGGCCAGTGGCGTCGCCGCCGCGTCGATCGTGATCGTCATCCGGCAGGTCAGTCGGGCCCAGGAGGAACGGCTCGCCCGAGCCTGGCCCCAGGTGTACGACGGAGCGCGGGTCTGATGCCGGACCTGGTCACCCTCGCGGACGTCGTCGCCGCCCGTACGGCTCTCGCCGACGTGGTACGGGTCACCCCGCTGGAGCCGTCCCGGCCGTTGACCGAGCTGCTCGGCGGTCCGGTGTGGCTCAAGTGCGAGCACCTGCAACGCGCCGGCTCCTACAAGGTCCGTGGCGCCTATCTGCGGATCTCCCGGCTGACCGCGCAGCAACGGCAGCGCGGCGTCGTCGCCGCCAGCGCCGGCAACCACGCCCAGGGGGTCGCTCTCGCCGCCGGCCTGCTGGACATCGCCGCCACGGTGTTCATGCCGGTGGGCGCGCCGCTGCCGAAGGTCGCCGCCACCAAACGGTACGGCGCCCAGGTCGAGTTCGCCGGGGCCACCGTGGACGAGGCGCTGGACGCCGCCCGGGAGCACGCCGAGCGGACCGGGGCGGTGCTGATCCACCCGTTCGACCATCCGGACGTCATCGCCGGCCAGGGCACCGTGGCGCTGGAGATCCTGGAGCAGTGTCCGCAGGTCACCACGATCGTCACGGCGGTAGGTGGCGGCGGGCTGGTCTCCGGGATCGCGGTCGCGGTCAAGGCGCTGCGGCCGGACGTGCGGGTGATCGGCGTACAGGCCGACAACGCGGCGGCGTTCCCGCCGTCGCTGTCGGCCGGTGCGCCGGTGCGACTGGACTCCATGCGCACGATCGCCGACGGCATCGCCGTCGGGCGGCCCGGCGAGCTCACCTTCGCCCACGTCAGCAAGCTGGTGGACGAGATCGTGACGGTGTCGGAGGAGGAGATCTCCCAGGCCCTGCTGATGCTGCTGGAACGTGGCAAGCAGGTGGTCGAACCGGCCGGGTCGGCCGCCGTCGCCGCGTTGCTGTCCGGTGCCGTACGGCCGGCCACGCCGACCGTCGCGGTGCTCTCCGGTGGCAACATCGACCCGTTGCTGCTGTTGCGGGTGATCGAGTACGGGCTCGCCGCCGCCGGGCGCTACCTGCGGTTGACGATCCGGTGCGGCGACCGCCCCGGCGAGCTGGCCGCGGTGCTGTCGCTGATCGCCGAGCAGCGGGCCAACGTGGTCGACGTCGAACACCAGCGCCGCAGCCCCCGGTTGCGACTCGGTGAGGTGGAGGTCGGGCTGTCCGTGGAGACCCGGGGGCCGGAGCATTCGGAAGCCCTGGTCGGTGCGCTGCGCGGCCGGGGTTACCAGGTCAGCTTCGCCGCGACCGAAACCGGCTGACCAACGGGCCGGACACCGACGGCCGACGGCCGGTGGCGTCGGTGGTCATCGGTGTCCGTCGTCGTCGGTCTCCGTCAGCGTCGGCGGCGGCGTCGTCGGTCTCCGTCAGCGTCGGTCAACGTCGGCGTCAGTCGGGAGCGGCGGCCAGCGACAGCGGCTCAGCCGGCGAAGGGCTCGAAGGTGTCGACGGTGACCTTGATGTCCGCGCCGCTGGGCGCGGTGTAGGTCACCGTCTGCCCCTTGCGTGCCCCGAGGATCGCCTTACCGAGCGCCGACTCCGGGCTGTAGACGGTCAGCTCGGTCGTCGAGGAGATCTCCCGCGAGCCGAGCAGGAAGGTCTCGGTGTCGGCCGGATCGTCGTCGAAGTGGATCGTGACGACCGTCCCGGGTGCCACGGCGTCGGCGTTCGGGGCCTCGCCCACCTGCGCGGTACGCAGCAGCTCCTGCAGGTAGCGGATACGCGCCTCCTGCTTGCCCTGCTCCTCCCGGGCGGCGTGGTATCCGCCGTTCTCCCGTAGGTCGCCTTCCTCACGCCGGGCGTTGATCTCGGCGGCGATCACCGTGCGACCGGCGATCAACTCGTCAAGCTCGGCCTTGAGCCGGTCGTAAGCGTCCTGGGACAGCCAGGTGGCGGGCGCCTCGCGGTCGGTCGTGGACACAGACGATCTCCTTGGGGCTTGCGGGCGGACGAGGTCGAACTACCAACGTACCAGTGATCGGCATGGTGGTGCCGTGGTTGCGGGCCGGCGGAGTTTCAGTCGGCCGGCCGGCAGCGGGTGACCTCGCCGAGAAACGCCTGCCGCTCGGTGGACAGTCGGTGGGTGGTCCGGATCTGCCGTTCGCCCGGTGCGGCCCGGACCGTCACCTCGTCCCGGCCGACCTCCGCGCCGTCGCGCGAGCGCGCCCGGACCAGGCAGGTGGCGGCGCCACCGGGCGGCACCGTCACCGCGAAGTCGATCAGGATCGCCTCCTCGGTCGCCCCGGTGTACGTGATCACCTTCGGGTCGTACGTCGGATCGCCGTAGAGCGTGTAGAGCCGGACCGTGACCACCAGCCCGGCCAGCACCGCCAGGGCGACCAGCACCGCGACCAGCCAGGGCCGGCGACGGCGGGACGCGCGGCGTCGGCCGTACCGCCCGGGTGGGAACATGTCGGCGGTCGGTGCTGTTGTGGCGGACGGGTCGGTCACCCGGGACGCATCTCCTCGGCGGGGCGGATCGGTGCCAACGGGTCGGATCGGGGCCATCGGTGAGAATGGTCGTCGGGCCCTATTGTCGCAAGCCGGGCCGGAGAGACGTCGGCAGGGGCGTCGGTGGTGTTACGAGGGAGCGGTTCGTTGGCTGAGCAACTGCGTCTGATGGCGGTTCACGCGCATCCGGACGACGAGTCCAGCAAAGGTGCGGCGACGATGGCGCGTTACGTCGCCGAAGGCGCCCAGGTGCTGGTGGTCACCTGCACCGGAGGCGAGCGGGGCAGTGTGCTCAATCCGAAGCTGGACCGGCCGGACGTGTGGGAGAACATCGCCGAGATCCGGCGGGCGGAGATGGACGCCGCGCGGGCGATCCTCGGCGTCGAGCAGGCCTGGCTGGGGTTCGTCGACTCGGGCCTGCCCGAGGGCGACCCACTGCCGCCGCTGCCGGCGGGCTGCTTCGCCCTGGAGCCGGTCGAGCAGGCCGCCGCGCCGCTGGTGCGGTTGATCCGGGAGTTCCGTCCGCACGTGGTGACCACCTACGACGAGGACGGCGGCTATCCGCATCCGGACCACATCATGTGCAACCGGGTCAGCCTGGCCGCGTTCGACGCCGCCGGGGACGCGTCGCGGTACCCGCAGCTCGGTGAGCCGTGGCAGCCGTTGAAGCTGTACTACTGCATGGGCTTCACCCGGGCCCGGATCCTCGCCCTGCACGAGGGGATGATCGCCGCCGGCCTGGAGTCGCCGTACGTGGAGTGGATGGACCGGTGGGAGGACCGCCCGGACAAGGGCGACCGGATCACCACCCGGGTCGAGTGCGCCGACTACTTCCCGGTCCGCGACGACGCGCTGCGTGCCCACGCGACGCAGGTCGATCCGGACGGATTCTGGTTCCAGGTGCCGATGGAGGTGCAGCGGCAGGCCTGGCCGACGGAGGACTACGAACTGGTGCGGTCGTCGGTGACCAGCCCGATGCCGGAATCCGACCTTTTCGCCGGAGTACGGGAGTGGTTGGACCGGGCCTGAACAGGGCGGCGTAGCGTGTACCTGTCGTCGTCAGCGCTTGCGAGGAGTCCGACATGCTCGACCTGGTGCAGGTCGTCGCGGCCAACAACTTCGGGGACACCCGCAGCGGCGGGCTGGCCGGCCCGATGGGTCTGTTCCTGCTCCTGCTGCTCGCTGCGGTGACGGTCCTGCTGGTCCGGAACATGAACGCCCGGCTGCGGCGGTTGCCCGAGCGGTTCGAGAGTCGATCCTCGGACGACACGCCGGCGACCGCCGAGGCTAATGTCCTTGATCTGACAGATCGGGAGTCGCGCCCCGGATCGCCTTTGTAACCGCTTACATCCCCTGCTGTCAGGGACTTTTCTCCCACTGAGTGGACGTCCGCTCCTAAACCGGCCCTGTGGCCCCTGTTGCCGCAATCGGCTTTGGCTTAGCCTTCCGCCGGGGGGCCTTGAGTTCCTCCGACCGCGCGCGGAAAGGGGCGACCATGGACGGCACTGCAGTCGCCTCGTGCGGGGCGTCACGGACGCGAGTGACGCTCGGATCGGTCGCCCGCACCGGGAGCGGCCCATGACGCCCGACCGGCCCGCTGGGCAGTGGCAGTTGGCGGTCTTCACCGCCACGCTCCTGTTCGGTGCGCTGGCCACCGCCGCGATCGGCCTGGTCACCAACGACGACCCCGGCGGTACGGCGTGGCCCGCCCCGGCGCGGTTCGCCGTCGTCGTCCTGCTGCTCGGGGTCGCCCAGCTCGCCCGTCTGCGGTTCCGTATCGGCACCGGCACGGTCAGCTTCACCTGGGGCGAGGCAGCCCTCATCGTCGGGCTGTACCTGGTGCCAGCGGGCTGGCTGCCAGTGGCAACCGCAGTCGGCGTGAGTGCGGCCTGGACGCTGTTGTCGATGTTCGCCGAGCCGCGGACGGTGCCGGAGATCGCCCGGGTCACCGCCTCGCTGACCGTCGCGGTCGCCGCGGCGGGGCTGCTCACCCGGGTCGTGTCCGATCCGTACGGCCAGCCGCTGACTCCGCCACTGGCCGGTGCCCTGGCGCTGGGCGCGGTCACCTATCTGCTCGTCACCGCAGGCCTGGCCGCGGTGACGATCGCCCTGCGCCACGGCCGACCCTTCGGCGCCACCCTGCTGCACGCGCTGCGCAACAAGGTGCTGATGTTCGTCGGCAACGTGCTGGTCGGCCTCGGCACGGTGACCGTTCTGGACCACGATCCGCGCTGGCTGCTGCTGCTGCCACCGGTGCTGTGGCTGCTGCAGCAGACCTACGGGCACTGGCTGCGGGTCGAGGACGAGCGGCGGGCCTGGCAGGAGTTCGCCCAGGCGACCCACGCGCTGAACCAGCTGGACGAGCCGAGCGTGGCCGGTGCCGGCGTGGTCGGCGGCCTGGCGCTGTTCGGTGCCGAGCGGGTCGAGGTGGATGTCCGGCGCGCCGACGGCCGGCTGTGGCGTTACGTCGGAGACGACAGCGGCCAACTGCACGGCGCGCAGGCACCCGCCGAGGCGCGAACAGCTGCGGTACGGGTGCCGGGGCACGACGCCGGATCCGCTCCGTACGCCGACGTCGAACCCAACGACCGGGTCCTGGTGCATCCGCTCACCGTCGGTGCGACCACGGTCGGCGTGCTCCGGGTCCACCTTCCGGTCGGTGCGCTGCCGGGTGCCCGGGACCGCAACGCGCTCTCCGCCTTCGGCCACGCGCTGGCCGCCGCGCTGCACGACGCCACCACCCACCGCGAGCTCGCCAGCCTCAGCGCCCGGGCCGCCCACGAGTCGACGCACGACCCGGTGACCGGGCTGCTCAACCGGTCGGCGCTGCTGACCGGCGGGGACGCCGCCCTGCAGGAACTCGGCAACGACCATCAGGTAGCCCTGCTGATGCTGGACATCAAGGGCTTCAAAGAGGTCAACGACACCCTCGGCAACGCCGCCGGGGACGAGCTGCTGCAGGCCGCGGCACGTCGGTTGCGGGCCCGGACCGGCTCCGGTGAGCTGCTCGGCCGGCTCGGCAACGACGAGTTCGCCGTACTGCTGACGTCGCTGGCACCGCCGTCGGGGGCCACCGGCGACCGGAGCTCGCCCACCGGGACGGCGATGCGGCGGGCCCGCGAGATGATCACCGCGCTGGCGGAGCCGACCGAGGTCGCCGGGGTGCGGATGTCGGTCGAGAGCGCCCTCGGCGTGGTGGTCGCCGGAGCCGGCACCGCCGACATGAACGAGCTGCTGCGCCGGGCCAACATCGCGATGAGCCAGGCGAAGGAGATCGGCGGCAGCGTCGCCGGCTACGACAGCGCCAAGGACGCCGCCAGCACCGACCAGCTGGCGCTGCTGGCCGAGCTGCGCGCCGCGCTCGACACCGACGACCAGCTCGAACTCGCTTTGCAGCCGGCGGTGGACCTCGCCACCGGCGCGCCCACCGGGGTCGAGGCGCTGATCCGGTGGCGGCACCCGCGACGCGGCCGGCTCACCCCGGTCGACTTCGTCCGGGCGGTGGAGGGCAGCGAACTGCTCGCCCCCTTCACCCGGTACGTCGTCGACCGTGCCCTGTCGGTGGCGGCGCAGTGGGCGGCGCAGGACATCGACGTGCCGATCTCGGTCAACATCTCGGCCCGCAGCCTGCTCGACCCGCAACTGCCGGCCGAGATCGGCGAGCTGCTGCGCCGGCATCAGGTGCCGGCCCGGCGGCTGGTGCTGGAGATCACCGAGACGGTGGTGATGAGCGAGCTGGAGATCATCGACGAGGTGCTGGGCACGCTGCGGGAGATGGGCGTGCAACTGGCGGTCGACGACTTCGGCACCGGATTCTCGTCGCTGGCCTTCCTGACCCGGGTCCCGGTGGACGAACTCAAGGTCGACCGGTCGTTCGTGATGAACATGATCGATTCGCCGGCGGACGCCGCGATCGTCCGGCACACCGTCCATCTCGGCCGGGACATGGGGCTGCGGGTGGTCGCCGAAGGGGTCGAGACGGCCGACCAGCGGGCGACGCTCGCCGCGCTCGGCTGCGCCGCCGCGCAGGGCTACCACTTCTTCAAGCCGATGCCGGCGGACAAGATCGTCACCGTACTGCGGTCGTTGCTCGACTCCGCCCAGGCCCAGATCTACCCGCTGCGGGCGGACGGCGCCTCGTGACCACCCACCCGGGCACGGCCCCCGACAGCTGGCTGGTGTTCGACTACGGCAAGGTGATCTCGTTGCCGCAGGCGCCGGACGCGGTGGCCGCCATGGCCGCCGTCGCCGGGTTGCCGGCGGCCACCTTCGAGCGACGGTACTGGCAGTACCGGGACGCCTACGACGGGGGCTGTCCGGCCGGCCGGTACTGGAGCCAGGTCGTCGGCCGGCCGCTGGACGACGACGACCCGTTGGTGGTCGAGCTGGACCGGGCCGACGTGGCCAGCTGGTCACGGCTCAATCCGGACACGGTCGAGTTCGTCGCCGATTGCGCCGCCGCCGGCCACGGTCTCGCGTTGCTGTCCAACGCCCCGGCGTCGCTGGCGGTCGCGATCGAGGCGGCACCCTGGGCGCAGGCGTTCCACCACCTGCTGTTCAGCTGCCGCATCGCCCTGACCAAACCGGACCCGGCGATCTTTCAGGTCCTGCTGCGCCAGCTGGCCGCTCCGGCCGGGCAGGTCACCTTCGTCGACGACCGACCGGAGAACGTCGCGGCCGCAGCGGCCGCCGGCCTCACCGCGCTGTGCTATCCACAGCTGCCGGCACCGGGCCGGGTCACTGACTAAGGTCGGCTGTACGACGACCCGAGGAGCAGCCCGCGTGAACCGGCTTGGCGAGGCGACCAGCCCGTACCTGCAACAGCATGCCGACAACCCGGTCGACTGGTGGCCGTGGTGCCCGGAGGCGTTCGACGAGGCCCGCCGTAGGGACGTGCCGGTGCTGATCTCGGTCGGCTACGCCGCCTGCCACTGGTGCCACGTGATGGCGCACGAGTCGTTCGCCGACGTCGCCGTCGGGCAGCTGATCAACGACAACTTCGTCGCGGTCAAGGTGGACCGTGAGGAGCGTCCCGACGTCGACGCGGTCTACATGGCGGCCACCCAGGCGATGACCGGGCAGGGCGGCTGGCCGATGACGGTGTTCGCCGCCCCGGACGGCACCCCGTTCTTCTGTGGCACCTACTTCCCCCGGCCGAACTTCGTCCGGCTGCTGCAGTCGGTCACCGCCGCCTGGCGTGACCAGCGCGACGCCGTACGGCGTCAGGGCACCGCCGTGCTCACCGCGATCGGTGGCGCGCAGGCCGTCGGCGGCCCGACCACCCCGCTCACCGCCGACCTGCTGGACGCCGCCGCGCGCACGCTGCACGAGGAGTACGACGCGACCCACGGCGGCTTCGGCGGCGCGCCCAAGTTTCCGCCACATCTCGCGATGCTGTTCCTGCTGCGCCACCACCAGCGCACCGGCGACGCCGACAGCCTGGAGACCGCCCGGCACACCGCCGAGGCGATGGCCCGGGGCGGCATCTACGACCAGCTCGCCGGCGGCTTCGCCCGCTACGCGGTGGACGCCACCTGGACCGTGCCGCACTTCGAGAAGATGCTCTACGACAATGCGCTGCTGCTGCGGGTCTACACCCAGCTGTGGCGGCTCACCGGGGACCGGCTGGCCGCCCGGGTCGCCCGGGAGACGGTCCGGTTCCTCGCCGAGGCGCTCGCCGTACCCGGCGGTGGGTTCGCTTCGGCGCTGGACGCCGACACCGACGGCGTCGAGGGTGCGACGTACGTGTGGACCCCGCAGCAGCTGACCGAGGTCCTCGGCGAGGCGGACGGCCAGTGGGCGGCGGATCTGTACGGCGTGACGGCCGACGGCACCTTCGAGCACGGCAGCAGCGTGCTGCGACTGGCCAGGGACATCGACGACGTGCCGCTGGAGCCGGTGGACCGGATCCGGTCGGCGCTACGTCGGGCCCGCGCCGGCCGGCCGCAGCCGGCCCGCGACGACAAGGTGGTGGCCGCCTGGAACGGCCTGGCCGTCACCGCCCTGGCCGAGTTCGCCGTCACCGCCGACGCCCTCGGCGGTGACGGTGCCGACAGCGGCGGCACCGCTGATCCCGACGTCGAGCTGGCCGCCGAGTTGGCGACGGCCACCGCGGCGTACCTGGCCCGGACCCACCTGGTCGACGGCCGGCTGCGGCGGGTCTCCCGCGACGGCCTGGTCGGCGCCCCGGCCGGCGTACTGGAGGACTACGGTTGCGTCGCCGAGGCGTTCTGCGCGGTGCACCAGCTGCGCGGCGAGGGCCGCTGGCTCGACCTCGCCGGCGAGCTGCTCGACGTGGCGTTGACCCGGTTCTCCGCCGACAACGGCGGCTTCTACGACACCGCCGACGACGCCGAACGTCTCGTCACCCGGCCGGCCGACCCGACCGACAACGCCACCCCGTCCGGGCTGAGCGCGACCGCCGCCGCCCTCACCACGTACGCCGCGCTGCGCGGTGCCCCGCAGTACCGGGCTGCCGCCGAGGCCGCCCTGGCCACCGTCGCGCCGGTGGTGGCCCGGCACGCCCGGTTCACCGGGTACGCGGCGGCGGTCGGCGAGGCGCTGCTCGCCGGCCCGTACGAGATCGCCGTGGTCACCGGCGACCCGGCCGGCGACCCGCTGCTGCGGGCGGCCCGCCGGCACGCGCCACCCGGCGCGGTGGTGGTCGCCGGGTCGACCGACCAGCCGGGGGTGCCGTTGCTGGCGGACCGGCCCGCCGTCGGCGGCGTGTCCACCGCGTACGTCTGCCGGGGTTTCGTCTGCGACCGGCCGGTCACCTCGGCCGACGACCTGACCGCCCAGCTGCGCTAGGCTGGCGCCGCCATGGATACCCGTACCGGTCTGCCCATCGTCGGCATGGTGGGCGGCGGGCAGCTCGCCCGGATGACCCACCAGGCCGCCATCGCCCTCGGCCAGTCGCTGCGCGTGCTCGCCCGGACGCCGGAGGACGGTGCCGCGCTGGTCGCCGCCGACGTGCAGTACGGCGAGCACACCGACCTGGCCGCGCTGCGTACCTTCGCGAAGAGCTGCGACGTGGTCACCTTCGATCACGAGCACGTGCCCGGGGAGCACATCCGGGCGCTGGCCGCCGAGGGCGTGCGGCTGCACCCGGGGGCGGACGCGTTGCGCTACGCCCAGGACAAGGCGCTGATGCGCCAGCGGCTGACCGACCTGGGTGCCCCGGTGCCCCGGTGGCGCCGCGTCGCCACGGTCGACGAGCTGGCCGCGTTCGGCGCGCAGGTCGGCTGGCCGGTGGTGGTCAAGACCGCACGTGGCGGCTACGACGGTCGCGGCGTCTGGGTGATCGACGGCCCGGCCGGGCTGGCCGCCGCCGGGCTGGACCCGGCCGACCGGCCCGAGCTGGAGCTGATCGCCGAGGAACGGGTGGCGCTGCGTCGGGAGCTGGCGGTGCAGGTCGCCCGCTCGCCGTTCGGGCAGATCGCGGTCTACCCGGTGGTGGAGACCGTGCAGCGCGACGGCATCTGCGTCGAGGTGCTGGCCCCCGCGCCGGATCTGCCGCAGCGGCTCGCGGTGGCGGCCCAGCAGCTGGCCATCGACCTGGCGACCGCGTTGGACGTGGTGGGGCTGCTCGCGGTCGAGCTGTTCGAGGTCGATGGCGAGCTGGTCGTCAACGAGCTGGCGATGCGGCCGCACAACTCCGGGCACTGGACGATCGAGGGTGCCCGGACCTCGCAGTTCGAGCAGCACCTGCGAGCCGTGCTGGACTACCCGATGGGGGAGACCGCACTGACCGCGCCCGCCGTGGTGATGGCGAACGTGCTGGGCGGTGCCGACGGCGGCATCGGCATCGACGAACGGCTGCACCACCTGTTCGCCACCGACCCCGGCGCCAAGGTCCACCTGTACGGCAAACAGGTCCGGCCCGGCCGCAAGATCGGCCACGTCACGGTCCTGGGTGCCGAGCTGTCCGACGTACGGGGCCGGGCGGCCCGCGCCGCCCGCTGGCTGCAGGAGGGTCGATGATCGGCGTCATCATGGGGAGCGACTCGGACTGGCCGACGATGCGCGCGGCCACCGAGGCGCTCGACGAGTTCGACGTCGCCTACGAGGTGCGGGTCGTCTCGGCGCACCGCACGCCACGCGGCATGCTCGACTACGCCGGCTCCGCCGCCGACCGTGGCCTGCAGGTGATCATCGCGGGGGCCGGCGGGGCCGCGCACCTGCCCGGCATGGTCGCCTCGATGACCCCGCTGCCGGTGATCGGGGTGCCGGTGCCGTTGAAGCACCTGGACGGGATGGACTCGCTGCTGTCGATCGTGCAGATGCCGGCCGGCGTACCGGTGGCGACGGTCTCCATCGGCGGGGCCCGCAACGCGGGCCTGCTGGCCGTCCGGATCCTCGCGGCGGCCGACCCGGTGCTGCGCGCCCGGATGGCCGCCTACCAGCAGGAGCTGGTCGAGCTGGTCGCCGCCAAGGACGCCGCGCTGCGCGCCTCCCGTACCCCCACCCCCACCCCCACCTGACCGCGTCGATCTTGCAGTTATCGAGAACTTTTGTCGGATTTGTCCGTCAATAATTGCAAGATCGCCGGGATCTTGGCGGTAACGGGGGTCAGCGCATCCCGCGCAGTGCACCCCGGACCCGCTCCTGGGTCTGGCGTCGCCATTCGCTGCTCGCCCCGAGGGCCAGCAGCACCAGGCCGACCGGGATCAGCACCAGCCACGGGCCGAAGAAGGTCAGCGCGTGCAGCGCGGTGACCGCGCTGACCACCGTACCGACGACCACCGGGGCCTGCTGCTGGCTCATCGCGCCGAGCAGCAGGGTGCCGACCGCGCCGAGCAGCAGCAGAACGTGCCGGAAACTGTTGTCCCCGTCGCTGATCACGATCACCAGGGTCGGCAGGAACGTCGCGACCAGCGCCGGCCCGTACGCGGTCCAGCTGCTCAGGTCCGGCCGGTGGCGTAGCTCCAGCACCCCGACGAGCAGGGCGAGCGCGGCGAACGGCAGCGTGTAGGCCTCGATGAGCGCGACGTCGGCGATGCGCATCAGCATCCACCAGGCGGTGATCTCACAGCCGACGGCGGTCCAGAACAGGATCCGGCGCTCCAACGCCCGCCGGCCAGGCCGGGTGGCGGTCACCCCGAGAACGGCACCCCAGGCGGCCAGCAGCCCGGCCAGGTGCGGCGTGGAGCTGTAGGCCAGCGCCAGGGCCAGCAGCGCCGCGGCGTAGCTGCTCCATTCGACGACGGACCGTTCCCGGACCGCCTCCGGATGGTCGAGCCGGGGCAGCCGGGTCGCCGACAGCAGCAGCGCCGCCCCGACGGCCAGCACCCCGAAGGCCGACCAGGTCGGCGGCAACCCGGCGACCAGTCCGAGGGTCAGCACGAACAATTGCGCCATCACCGAGGCGAACAGCCAGCCGAGAATCCGGGCCGGTTGGCTGCGCCCGCCGTACGCGGCGACCGCGCCGACGGCGACCGCGCTGCCGAGGGTGAACACGGTCAGCTGGTCGTTGGCGAGGGCACCGGCGAGCCCGGCCCCGCCGGCGGCCAGGCCGATGATGAACAGCACCCGACGGGCGATCCGCAGCGGCCGGTGCCGTTCGGTGTCCGGCGGCGGCGCGGTCAACGCCAGGCCGATCATCGCGACCGCGAAGACCAGCAACGCGGCCGTGGTGCTCGTCGGCCAGCCGATGCCGAACGACAGCGGCGTGATCAGCAGGGTCAGCGCCACGCCGGGCAGCACCACCGGAACGATCTGCCCGGGCTGGCCGCTGTTGAACGCGGTCGCGGCGAGCGCGGCGGCGACGGTGAGCAGCAGCGCCGCGAGAACGTTGGTCGGGCCGACGGCGGCGGCCGGCGGATCGAGCAGCACCGCCGGCGGCCCCTGCCAGATCGCGGCCAACGTCCGGTACGGCTCGACCAACGCGGTGGTCAACGTCGGCGCCACGGCCGCCACAGCCAGCGCCGTCGGCAGCGCGGCAGCGGCCAGGGCACCCTTGACCGGACTGATCGCCCACTCCTGGCCGATCTCCAGCGGCCCGGGTCGGCCCAGCCGTTCGCCGAGTCCGCTCCACCGCCGACTCAGCCGGGACAGCTCCGTCGGCGGCGGGGTGGCGGCCCGGAGCAGTTCGGCGAGGACGGCGAGCAGCGCCGCGCCGGCGGCGTACATCCCGGTGGGCAGGTCGGTCGGGAGCGAGGCAAGCGCCGTCACGGTGGCCCCGCCGGCGACCCCGACCGTGGCGTACGGCAGGTAGTGCGGCACCTGACGGCGGACCGCGGCCAGCACGGCGACGCCCAGCGCCGACGCGGCCAACGCACTGGTCAGCACCACCTCGGTGGTCCAGCCGAGGGTGGCGGCGAACGCGGCGAGCGCGCCGGGCAGCGCCAGCAACGCGGCGCCGGTGGCGGCACCGCCGACCGTGGCCAGGTGCCGGGGCATCGTGGCGGGGTCGTCCGCCGCCCACGTCGGGCGCTGACGCACCGCCGGGTCGAGTTCGAGGTCCGTGTCGTCGTCGGCGTCGTCGTCCGGGCCGTCCGCCGCGTCCGGCGGCATGTCGGCCGCCATCACCCGGCCGAGCACGGCCACGACGACGCAGGTCAGCACGATCACGCCGAGCGCCGCTGCGGTGGTCCACGGCCGGACGAGACTCGCGCCGGCGGCGTACAGGGCCACGGCGGCGGCGACGGTGGCCCGGGCGGTCGCCGCCTGCGGGTCGGTGGCGGCCACGGAAGCGATGCCGTACCCGATCGCGACCAGGCAGCCGACCGCGATCGGTGACCACCAGGGCAGGCCCAGCGCTGCCGGGGTACCGACGGTGGCGAGCGCCACCAGCACCCCGGCGGCATGGAACGACCAGGGCCGGGGCAGCGCCACCGCGGCGGCCATCGCCAGCAGCACCAGCGCCAATGGCACCTGCCAGGCGTTCGCGGTGGTCTCGACCGACCAGGCGGTCAGATCCGCCTGCCACAGCTGCCCGGGGGTGGCCAGCGCCCGGATGCCGCCAGCGACCGCCGTGTAGCCGGCGAGTACCGCGATGACGGCACCACTGGCCGCCACCCCCAGCACCGGCCCGCGCTGCCAGTGCTGCGGCATGGCCCGGATGGCGACCGCCACCAGCAGCGCGAGCGCCGCGCTGGCGACCAGTTCGATGCCGGGGGCCACGATGGCGCTGATCCTGGCCAGGGTGCCGACCAGTACGGCGATCGCGGCGGCGGCGGCGTAGTCGGTGCCGTCGAGCAGCCGGTCGGCGCGCCGGTTGGCGTCGATGCTCGGCGTCATGAACAACAGGACGCCACCGAGCAGCAGCGCGACCGCGACCCAGACGTCGGCGACCGTGGCACCCGGGGAGCCGAAGGTGGCGGCGGTGACGGCCAGCGCGCCGAGCCCGGTGCCGATCGTCAACGGCCGGGGGATCTGCCGTTCGGCGACCTGCGCCAGCGCGGCGTAGCAGAGGGCGCCGCAGACGGCCAGGAACGCGGCAGCGAGGATCGGCGCGGTCGTCTGCTGCAGCGCCGGCCCGGTCGGCCCGGGTGCCGGCACCATCGCGGCGACGAACGCGGCGACGCCGCCGGGCAGGGCGAACGCCGCGCCACCGGCGGCCCAACCGGCGACCGGGTCGGCAGCGGGTCGGCGGCGGATCTCCGGCAGGCTGCCGGCCACCGCGATCAGCACCCCGGCGGCGGCGAGCACGAGCAGGACGGCGGCGGTCGCACCGGGGCGGGCCAGGGCGGCACCGGCTCCGGCGGCACCCAGCACGGCGGCGCAGCCGACGTGCACCCGGGCGGACCGTTCGGAGCCGGCGAACAGGCCGGCGCCGGCGACCACGACGGCCGCCAGCACCGGTGGCCAGCAGGCGGCGTACCAGGGCAGGTCGAACGACGCCGGTACGGCGAGCGCGGTCAGCGTGACACCGGTGACGGTCGCCTCCCGGCGCCACTCGACCGGTACGGCGACCGCCGCGGCGACGGTGATCAGCAGCGCGGCCAGCGCGAGTTGCCAGTCGGCCGGGCCGGCATAGGCGTCCAGCCGCTGCTGGTAGTCGGACAGTTCGGTCTGCCAGGCGGGCAGCGCGGCGCGGACCGGGGCCAGCGCGGCCCGTAGTGCGCTGCCGGCGACGAGGACACCGAGTACGCCGAGCGTGGCGGTGGCGGCGAGCTGTGGACCGCGCCGCAGGGTTTCCGGCAGGGCCCGGACGCCGATTCCGGCGATCGCGACCACGGCGGCGATCAGCAGCAGCGCCCGGCCGGGTAGACCGACGGCCACGATGCGGCTGGCGGCACCGATGACCGCCAGGGTGAACACCCCGGCGGCGATGTCCGGCACCGGCTTGTACCCCAGGGTGAAGCCGCCGATCAGCCCGACTCCGGCGGCGATCACCAGGACCGCGCCGGCGCGGACCGCGGCCGGCACCGTGTCGGCGCTCAGCACGGCTGCCACGGCGTAGGCGAGCGCCACCGCGACCGCGAGCCCGTGCAGGGTCCAGATCAGATCGCGGAGCCAGAGCATCGCGGCGCTGGGAGCCGGCGGCGTCCACCCTGGCCCGCGCCGCCCGGCCCGCCGGTCCGGTCCGGCGTCGCCCGGCAGGTCCGCGCCGACGACGGCGTCGGCCTCCTCGGGGGCGCCCTCCGGCCGGCTGGCACCGCTGCCCGCGGCCGTGCCCGGGTCGGCTGGCCCGTCGGCCGTCGTGGCCGGGTCGTCGGTCGGCGCGGTCGGCCCACCGGGTGGTGCGGCCGGGTCTGTGGAGCGTCGCTGCGGTGGGGCGACCAACCCGGCCGGGCTGGCCGGTGCGGCGGCCCCGTCGGCTGTCGCCCGCCCGGCCCGGCCGGTCAGCCAGGCCCCGCTGGTGAACCGCCCGGAGCCGGTGAGCAGCCGGACCAGCAGCAGATCGACCACGGCGACGGCGGCGAGCGCCAGCGCCCAGCCGGCCGGCCCCAGGATCAGGTCGTAGCAGAGCAGCGGCACGATCGGCTGGACGGCGAGCACCATCGCGTACCGGGGCAGCTGGAGCCCGGTGGTGGCGGCGTACCCGCCGGCCACCAGGGCGGTGACCACGAAGGTCAGCCCGGCGAAGACGGCCGGGCTGACCGGGCCGGACCGGACCGCGTCGGTGACCCACAGCGCGTACCCGTCGATCGGCACGAGAATCAACGCGACGGCGGCGATCGTCTCGGCGGTGGAGCGCAGCCCCCGGGCCGCGACGACCGGCGGTGCCACGAGCAGCAGCACCGTGCCGGTGAGCAGGATCAGCAGCCGGGTGGCGTCGGGCAGGGTGCTGTTGGCGACGGCGGCGAAGACCACCATGGCCATCAGCGCGCCGAGACCGAGCAGAACGTTCTGGATCGACTGTGGGGACGCCTCGGGTCGGGTGCCGTCGGCCGACAGCACCCGGGTCGGATCGTCGTCGGCGGACGCCGGGGGATAGCCGGGTTCGTCGCTGCCGGGTGGCGGCCCGCCGTCGGTGCCGGCGTCGCCGGAGCGGTGCGGTGTCTGACGGGGGAACCGGGGCGGGGCGGCACCGGCCTCGGCGGTCGGTGGCCGGCGGCCGGCGCGGCGGCGTACCGATATCCGTGGGGCCGGACCCCGACGACCGGCGGCTCCGCCGGTGGACAGGATGTCCCGTTGGAAGATCGCCGCCTGCAGGTCGGCGGCCATCTGCTTCTGCTCCTTGGCCAGTGCGACCTCGCGCGCCTTCATCTCGGCGATCGAGCGCTCGATCCGGGCCAGGTCCTCGGCGAACTGCGGCTGCGCGGCGCCGCAACGGGAACAGGTCGCCGCGGCCGGGACCGTCCGTCCGCACGAGGTGCAGCGGTACGCCGTACTCATCGGCACCTCCTCCACGCCTGGCCAACACTGTGGACCGCTTCTAACGAAGCATGCCTAAACCAGGCAACTGTTGAACAGTCCCTGACGGCGTGGAGATCGGAGAAAAAAGCCGACCACGGTCGGCGGACCGGCCGCGGTCGGCTCGTGGGTCAGGGGCGACCCATGCCGCGGTACTCCCAGCCGGCGCTGGTCCACAGGACGGAGTCGAGGCAGTTCCGGCCGTCGATCACCCGCCGTCCGGCGGCCAGCTCACCCAGCGCGACCGGGTCGGCGTTGCGGAAGTCGGCCCATTCGGTCAGTACGCAGACCAGGTCCGCGTCGCGGACCGCGTCGACCATCGACGGTACGTAGTTGAGGTCCGGCTGGGCGCGGCGGGCGTTCTCCGTACCCTCGGGGTCGAAGACCCGCACCTGCGCGCCGGTCTTGGCCAGCATGGCGGCCACCGCCAGCGACGGCGCGTCGCGGACGTCGTCGGAGTTCGGCTTGAAGGTGGCGCCGAGCACGGCGATCGTGGTGCCGGACAGGTCCGGTCCGGCCGGTCCGGCCCGCCGGCCCAGCAGCTCGGCGGCGAGCTGCACCACCCGGGTACGCCGCCGCTGGTTGATCAGGTCGACCTCGTGCAGGAACCGCAGCGCCTCACCGGCACCCAGCTCCTGGGCGCGGGCCTGGAAGGCGCGGATGTCCTTGGGCAGGCAGCCGCCGCCGAAGCCGACGCCGGCCTGCAGGAACCGGTTGCCGATCCGGGGGTCGTAGCCGATCGCGCGGGCCAGCTGGGTGACGTCGCCGCCGGCGACCTCGCACACCTCGGCCATCGCGTTGATGAACGAGATCTTGGTGGCCAGGAAGGCGTTCGCGGCGACCTTCACCAGCTCGGCGGTGGCGAAGTCGGTCACCACCAACGGCACCTCCCGGTCCTCGGTGGCGGCCAGGTCGAACACGCCCTTGTGGGCGGCGTACAGCATGCCGTTGGCCCACTCGCTGCGCACCCCGACGACGATCCGGTTCGGTCGCAGCACGTCCTCGACGGCGAAGCCCTCCTGCAGGAACTCGGGGCTCCAGGCCACCTCGACGCCGAGGTCGCCCGGGGCGTGCTTGCCGACCAGCTGCTCGATCCACTCGGCGGTGCCGACCGGCACGGTGGACTTACCGACGATCAACGCCTTGCGGGACAGGTGCTGTGCCAGGCTGGTCACCGACGCCTCGACGTAGGACAGGTCCGCGCCCATCCCGTCGGCCCGCTGCGGGGTGCCGACGCAGATGAAGTGCACGTCGCCGAACTCGGCGGTCTCCGCCATGTCGGTGGTGAACCGCAGCCGCCCGGCGGCCAGGCTTCGTTTGAGCAGCTCGTCGAGGCCCGGCTCGTGGAACGGCACCTCACCGGCGCTCAGCTTGGCGATCTTGTCGGCGTCGACGTCGTAGCCGATCACCTCGTAGCCCAGTTCGGCGAAGCAGATGGCGTAGGTCGCGCCCAGGTAGCCGGTACCGAGGAAGGTCAGCCGCGGACGGGAGGCACCGGACGGCGGCGTGACCGCCGCGATGGCTGGCATTGGCTGGGTGTTCGGGTACGGGATGGTCACGCCTGTGTTCTCCGCTCGCGCTGGCGGCGCCGTGGTTGCGTCGCGCTCGGTGGTCCGGTGCCGGGGGCTCGACACCAATCATCGTTGTTCTGATGTGTGCGGCAGACCGCTTCTCATGGCCCGACCCGGACGCGGTGCCGGCCGGCTGCCCGGCAGACGATAGTCCGTTCGGCGGGGTAGGGGCGACTGGCACCGCCGTTACTCGCCGGTATCCTCGCATTCGAGCACGATGCGAGTAGTGACCCCCAGGTGAGGGAGGGGCGCGATGACGTCCGGGCCAGCGTTCGATGTCTATCAGCTACCGGAGGAGCACGAAGCGGTCCGGCAGGCGGTACGGGAGGTGTGCGACGCGAAGGTCGCCCCCAACGCCGCTGAGGCGGACGAGACCGCGCAGTTTCCTAGCGCCTCCTACGACGCGCTGCGGGCGGCGGACTTCCACGCCCCGCACATCCCCGAGCAGTACGGCGGCGCCGGGGCCGACGCGTTGGCCACCGCGATCGTGATCGAGGAGGTGGCCCGGGCCTGCGCGTCGTCGTCGCTGATCCCGGCGGTCAACAAGCTGGGCAGCCTGCCGCTGCTGTTGGCCGGATCGGAGCAGCTCAAGCAGCGGTACCTGACTCCGGTCGCGGCCGGGGAGGCGATGTTCTCGTACTGCCTGTCGGAGCCGGACGCCGGTAGCGACGCGGCGTCGATGACCACCCGGGCGGTACGTGACGGCGACCACTGGGTGCTCGACGGCGTCAAGCGGTGGATCACCAACGCCGGTGTCTCGCAGTACTACACCGTCTTCGCGGTGACCGAGCCCGGTGCCCGGTCCCGGGGGATCTCGGCCTTCGTGGTGGAGAAGTCCGATCCCGGGGTGAGCTTCGGCGCGCCGGAGAAGAAGCTGGGCATCAAGGGCAGCCCGACCTGCGAGGTCTACCTGGACAACGTACGGATTCCGGCGGACCGGATGATCGGCGAGCCCGGCACCGGGTTCGCCACCGCGATGCGCACCCTGGACCACACCCGGGTGACCATCGCCGCCCAGGCGGTCGGGATCGCGCAGGGCGCGCTCGACTACGCCCGGGGGTACGTGCGGGAGCGCCAGCAGTTCGGCAAGCCGATCGCCGAGTTCCAGGGCGTCCAGTTCATGATCGCCGAGATGGGCATGAAGCTGGAGGCCGCGCGTCAGGTGACCTACGCGGCGGCGGCCCGGTCCGAGCGGGGCGACGCCGACCTGACCTTCTTCGGCGCGGCGGCGAAGTGTTTCGCCTCCGACGTCGCGATGGAGATCACCACGGACGCGGTGCAGCTGCTCGGCGGCTACGGCTACACCCGGGACTTCCCGGTGGAGCGGATGATGCGGGACGCCAAGATCACTCAGATCTACGAGGGCACCAACCAGGTGCAGCGCATCGTGATGGCCCGCCAGCTGCTGTCGTCCTGAGCGGTGACGTCCGACTGACCCGGCGACCGTCGGTCAGTCGGACGACCTGCGCGGGGTGGCGTCCGGGTCGGCCGGGGGCAGCGCCGTGGTGGCGTCCGGGTCGGCGGCGGGGGCGACCACGGCCGTGGTCTGCTCGTCGCCCCCGGTGTCCGGCGCGTCGGCCGCCGGTGTGATCCGCACGGTGGCGTCGGCCGCCGGTGGCGTCCGCATCCGCACCGTCTCGTCCGTCGGCGGCACGCGGGTGGTCTGGCCGGTGTCGGCGGCGGCCGGTAGCTGGATTCGGGTGGTCTCGTCGCTGCCGGTGTCGGCGGCGGCCGGTAGCTGGATCCGGGTCGTCTCGTCGGCCGATCCGGTGCCGGCGCCGGTGCGCAGCGGGACCGTCTGGTCGACCGGCGGCGGGCCGGCCGGGATCCGGGGCGTTGCCCCCGGCACCGGCGGCAGGGCGATCGTCGGGTCGTCCCGGCGGTGCCCCGGTGGCGTCAACCGCATCGTGTCCTGCTCGGAATCCGGGATCCCCGCCGGATGGGCGGGGCGCGGCAGCGGCCCGGCGGCGGCCGGAAACGCCATGGTCTGGGCCGGGCCGCCGTACCCGCCGTACGCCCGGGGCTCGCCGTACCCGCCGCCGTACCCGCCGCCCTGGCCGTGGCCGGGCAGCGGCGCCGTCCTGGCCACCTGCGGAGGGTCCGGCTGACCGGCGTACAGGGCGACCATCCGCTCGCCGCGCCACCGTCGCGGGCTGACCACCGTGGCCAGCAGCGGCACCGCCAGCACGACGGCCAGTCCTTCGGCCGGGGCGGTGAACGTGTCGTCGGTGCCGAACAGCCGGCCCGGCATGTTCTGGTAGAAGCTGGTCATGTCGGCGGCCGACCAGGCGGCGAGACCCAGGAACGACAGGCCGGCGACGACCGGTCCGATCGGTGACAGCCGGGGCAGCAGCAGCACCGCGTACACGATGCCGCAGACCGCCAGCGCGGCCAGCCCGACGAACACCTCGGTCGGCGGCTGGTCGTACGCCTCCCGACGGGCCGCCGCGTACTCGCTGAGCCCGAGGCCGGCGAGGAACCAGATGACCGGGGCGAGGACCAGCGACAGCACCAACGAGCCCACGTGCCTCATCCGGACTCCTCACGCGTCGACACCTCATCGCACGGTACCCGCCGGGACGATGGCGGCCGCAGGTGACCGGCGGAGTCCCCGCCGACGCGTGGGTCAGCGGCCGACGCGTGGGTCAGCGGCTCCGTCGGGCCGACCGGGGGATCGGGCGGGCCGGCCGCAACCGGTCGGCGTCGGTGTCGGCCGCTGTGGCCGTCAACGTGGTGGTGGTGCCGGTCCGGCCTCCGGTCGTCGGATCGGCCGCCGTGGGCGCAGTGGGGGTCGCCGCCGGCGCCGGCTCGGTCGGGCCACCGGGCAGCGACCACAGCGACGGGTCGAACTCGCCGAGCGGCCGGACCGGCAACGGCTCCGCCGCCGGTGCCGCCGGCTCGGCGGGGGTCGGGTCGCCCGTACGGCGGTCGGCCGACCAGCGCCGCCGGCTCAGCACGGCCGTGCTCAACAGCACCCCGAGCAGGGCCAGGGTGCCGTTGTCGACCGGGGTCAGCAGCACGATCGGCTCACCGAACACCACCGCGTCGACGCCGAGGAGGTCACGGGTGCCGAACGGGTCGATGAACGTCGCCACGTACGGGGCGGCCAGGGCCAGCCCGGCGGCGAGCGGGCCGAGCGGGGAGAACCGCAGCGTACCCAGCAGGCCGAGCAGCAGCCCGGCCGCGAACAGCAGCGCCGCCGGCCCGAGCAGGGTCGCGGTGTGGTACTCGCCGTCGGACACCCAGTCACCGATGGTCCTGGTCGACGTCGTCTGGCCCACCGCGACGAGCAGCCAACAGAGCGGCGCGACGGCGATGCCGCTGAGGAAGCTCCAGAGATGACGCATGGGCGAACCGTACCGTTTCGGGTGGGTGATGGCGGGCACCCTGGGCAGCACCGGCGGGTTTTTCGGCGGTACGCCGGTCGGCTGTGCCCGTACCGCGACCTGCCCGCCACGGCTTGTGTTCCCAGCACGCTCCGTTGCCCCCACCGCAGGCACGACAATGGCACCGGTGCCGCAGGCACGACAATGGCGACGGCGGTACGCGAGGATGGGCACGGGTGCCACCGGCGGCGCGGCCGGGACCCGGGGAGGAGTGCAGGCGTGAGCGAGGTGCTGTGGCGCCCACCGGCGGACGTACGGCAGCGGACCCGGATCGGTGCCTACCTGCAGTGGCTGGAACGCACCCGGGACCTGCGGTTCGCCGACTACCCGCAGCTCTGGCAGTGGTCGGTCGACGACCTGGCCGGCTTCTGGGGGTCGATCTGGGAGTACTTCGCCGTGATCGCGCACGAGCCGCCGCAGGAGGTCCTCGCCGAGGCACGGATGCCCGGTGCCCGGTGGTTCCCCGGTGCCCGGCTCAACTACGCCGAACACGTGCTGCGCGCCGGCGGGCTCGCCGACGACGATCCGGTGGTCATCGCGCACAGTCAGACCCGGGCCCCGGTCACCCTCACCGTCGCCGAGCTGCGCGACCAGGTGCGCCGGGTGCGGGCCGGGCTGCGCCGCCTGGGGGTGGGTCGCGGCGACCGGGTCGCGGCGTACGCGCCGAACATCCCGGAGACGTACGTGCTGATGCTGGCCTCGGCGAGCCTCGGCGCGGTCTTCTCGTCGGCCGCGCCGGAGTTCGGCACCCGCAGCGTCACCGACCGGTGGCGGCAGATCGAGCCGACGGTGCTGGTCGCCGTCGACGGCTACCGGTACGGCGACAAGGCGGTGGACCGGCAGGCGGAGCTGGCGGCGATCGCCGCCGCGCTGCCGTCGGCCCGGCACCGGGTGGTGATCCCGTACCTGTCGCCCCAGGAGGGGACCCCGCAGTGGGCGACGTCGACCTGGTCGGCGCTGGCCGCGCCGACGGACGAGCCGCTCGCGTTCGACGCGGTGCCGTTCGACCACCCGCTGTACGTGCTCTACTCCTCGGGCACCACCGGGCTGCCGAAGCCGATCGTGCACGGCCACGGTGGCATTCTGCTGGAGCACCTGAAGATGCTGGCGCTGCACCACGATCTCGGCCCGGGAGACCGGTTCTTCTGGTTCACCACGACCGGCTGGATGATGTGGAACTACCTCGCCTCCGGGCCGGCGGTCGGTGCGGCGATCGTGCTGTTCGACGGCAACCCGGCGGTCGACGCGGCGCCGGACGGCCCGGCCCGGCCGGACCTGGGCACCCTGTGGCGACTCGCGGCACACACCGGCACCACCTACTTCGGCACCTCGGCACCGTTTCTGCTGGCATGCCGCAAGGACGGGTTGGTGCCGCGCGAGATCGCCGACCTGTCCGCGTTGCGGGGCGTCGGGTCGACCGGGGCGCCGCTGCCCGCACCCGGATTCACCTGGGTGTACGAGTCGGTCGGCGCGGACCTGCAGCTGGCGTCGCTGTCCGGCGGCACCGACGTGTGCACCGGGTTCGTGGGCGGCGTACCGCTGGTCGAGGTACGGGCCGGGGAGATCGCCTGCCGCGCGTTGGGCGCGCGGGTCGAGGCCCGGGCCGCCGACGGCCGGGCGGTCGTCGGTGAGCTGGGCGAGCTGGTGATCACCGCACCGATGCCGAGCATGCCGGTCGGGTTCTGGAACGATCCGGACGGGCACCGCTACCGGCAGGCGTACTTCGAGCGCTACCCGGGTGTGTGGTGTCACGGCGACTGGATCACCATCGCCGCGCACGGCGCCTGCGCGATCACCGGTCGCTCCGACGCGACGCTCAACCGTGGCGGCGTCCGGCTGGGCACGGCCGAGTTCTACTCGGTGGTGGAGGCACTGCCCGAGGTCGCCGACTCGTTGGTGATCCATCTGGAGGATCCGCAGGGCGGAGCGGGGGAGCTGCTGCTGTTCGTGGCGTTGCGCGACGGTGCCGGGCTGGACGACGCGCTGCGTACCCGGATCGTGCGTGAGCTGCGGTCGGCGCTGTCGCCGCGGCACGTTCCGGACGGGATCCACCAGGTCGCGGCGGTGCCCCGGACCCTGTCCGGCAAGAAGCTGGAGGTGCCGGTGAAGAAGATCCTGACCGGTACGCCGGTGGAGCAGGCGGTGGCGAGCGGGGCGCTGGCGAACCCGGCGGCGCTCGACGCGTTCGTCCGGCTCGCCACCGACCGGGTGCCGGCCAGCTGACCGACGGGTGCCGGCCAGTTACCGACGGTGGATCGAATTCGGCCGACCTGGCAACTCAGCGTCAGCGTTGTGCGTCTGACTGTCGTGGGGATCTACTTCCGCCTACAGATCACCGATACGCTCGGCGTCTGGGTCGAGGGGACGCATGCCTTCGATCCTGCGGCCGGAATCACCCGGACGTTCTGGTACCGGCTGCCGACCGAGTGGGTGGTGAACGGTGCGATCCTTCAGCAGCGCCGCGAGATGCTGGTCGACCGCCTGTACGGGCCCGGCTGGCGGAACGGCAATCCGGACGGATCGCGATACATCATCCTCAGGGTCCGGGAAAAGGTGCTCACCGACGGCGAGGCGGCCGGCAAGCCGTGGCTGGCCGAGCGCGGTGGCTTCTTCGTGTGCGCGCCGGACGGGGCGCAACGGGAGGTGGTCCCCAGCGAGCTGTGACCCGGTGACCGGTGACCAGGGACCGTTGACCAGGAAGCGGTGACCCGGCGGGCGGGTGACCCGGCGGGAGCAGCCCGCTCAGGCCAGCACCAGATCGACCTTCTCGCTGGCCGCCCGCCCGTGGAGCGACGCCTGGTCGAGCTGCCGGCAGAGCACCACGCTGGCCGTGGCGGCCAGCGGTGCGAGCAGCCAGTCGACCGGATCCGGATGCCGGTCGGCGTCGATCAGGACCCGGCTGCCGGCGACGATGCCCAGCTCCGCGCCGCGTGCGGCCGCCCGGGCCGCCAGCTGGGCGTCCTGTGGATCGACCGCCGGGTACGGCGTGAAATGGTCGCCGTGCCCGCGTACCTCGGTGACGTAGTCCGCCCAGCCGGGCGGCAGGTCGCGGGCCGGCATCGCCATCGGCGCGAGGCTCAGCAGGTACTGCTCCCCGGCTGGTGGCCGGTCCGGTCCGGGCAGCTGGTGCGCGGCGGCGAAGCACACCTCGGCGGCGGGGCCGGCCGTGCCGTCGACCTGGTTTCCGGCGCTGGCCTGGTCCTGGTCGTCGGCCAGCCCGGGGGCCCGCACCGTGAGCCCGGCGGACCAGCAGCCCAGCAGCACCGCGGCGGTCTGCCAGTGCGGCGGCAGCAGCACCTCGGCGGTGTCACCAGCCGTGGCACCGGCACCGTCGACGATCAGGTTGGCGGTCTTGGCCACCCAGTTGGCCAGGGTCGCTCCGGACAGCTCGGTCCGGTCGCCGATCGCGTCGTCGTACCACGTGAGCAGTGGTCGGGTCGGATCCGCCGCGATGGTGACCGCGAGCAGTCCGGCGAGGTTGTTGGTCATCGGCGCCGAGCCTAACGTGCGGTTCGCGGCGGTGCCCGACGGTCACTGACCGTACTCGCAGTCACGGTCCGGTCTCGCCCCGCTGACGGGCGGCCGGCCGGCACACGAACGCTGGTTTTCGTCCGCGTCGTCGACGCGGCGCACGGCGTCGGGCGGCGTAGGCTTGGCACACGTGTCGTTCTTCACAACCCTCCACCACCCCTCTAGAGGAGTTGCCCTGTGACCGCCGGTCGACCGCCCCGCGTACTCATCGACGCCACGAGCGTGCCCGCCGACCGCGGTGGCGTTGGTCGATACGTTGACGGCCTGCTCGGTGCCCTCGGTGCCCTCGTCGGCAGCGACATCGAGGTCTCCGTCGTCGCGCTGCGTACAGACGTCGAGCGGTACACCCGGATGCTGCCGGCCGTCGACGTGATCGCCGCTCCGGCGGCGGTGGCGCACCGTCCCGCCCGGTTGGCCTGGGAGCAGACCGGGCTACCGCTGCTCGCTCAGCAGGTCGGTGCGGACGTGCTGCACTCCCCGTACTACACCTGCCCGATGCGTGCGGGTTGTCCGGTTACTGTGACTGTGCATGATGCGACTTTCTTCACCGAGCCGGAGCACTACGACAAATCCCGCCGGACCTTCTTCCGCAGCGCGATCAAGACCTCGCTGCGCCGGGCCAGCCGGGTGATCGTGCCCAGCAAGGCCAGTCGCGACGAGCTGATCCGGCTGCTCAACGCCGACCAGGCACGCATCGACGTCGCCTACCACGGGGTCGACGGCAGCGCCTTCCACGTGCCCAGCGACGAGGAGAAGGCGCGGGTCCGGGCCCGGCTCGGCCTCGCCGACACCGGCTACATCGCCTTCCTCGGCGCCAAGGAGCCGCGCAAGAACGTCCCGAACCTGATCCGGGGCTGGGTACGTGCGGTCCAGGACCGCCCCGAACCACCCGCCCTGGTCCTGGCCGGGGGCCAGGGCCACGACGACGACATCGACCGGGCCGTCGCCGACGTCCCTGCCCACCTGCGGCTGCTGCGCCCCGGCTACCTGCGCTACGCCGACCTGCCCGGGTTCCTCGGCGGCGCGCTCGTGGCCGCGTACCCCTCGTACGGCGAGGGCTTCGGACTGCCGATCCTGGAGGCGATGGCCTGCGGCGCGCCGGTGCTGACCACGCCCCGACTGTCGCTGCCCGAGGTCGGCGGTGACGCGGTCGCCTACACCAGCGAGGACCCGGACCGGATCGCCGCCGACCTGGCCACCCTGCTCGACGACGAATCCCGCCGGGACGCGCTCGCCAAGGCCGGCGTGGACCGGGCCCGGGACTTCACCTGGTCGTCCAGCGCCCAGGTGCACGTCGCGTCCTGGCACCGGGCAGCGGCACGGTCCGCCGGGTGAGCCGGTCCAGGGCCTGCCGGGTGAGCCGGTCCAGGGCCTGCCGGGTGAGCCGGTCCAGGGCCTGCCGGGTGAGCCGGTCCAGGTACCGCCGGGACGGGTGCGCCGGGCGGGCATGATGGGCTGATGCTCTTCGCCGTCATTCCGGCGGGTGGCAGCGGCACCCGACTCTGGCCGCTGTCCCGCGCCGGTAACCCTAAATTCCTGCATCCGCTCACCGGCACCGCCGCGTCGCTGCTCCAGGCGACCGTGGCCCGGCTCGCCCCGCTCACCGATCCGGACCGGATCCTGGTGGTGACCGGTGCGGCGCACGCCGCAGCGGTTGCCCGGCAGTTGGCGGCGGTGCCGGAGGAGAACGTGCTCGTCGAGCCGTCGCCCCGGGATTCGTGTGCGGCGATCGCCCTGGCGGCTGCGGTCATCGCCCGCCGCGAACCCCAGGCGGTGATGGGATCGTTCGCCGCCGACCACCTCATCGGCGACACCGACCGGTACGTGACCACGATCCGTCAGGCGGTGGCCGGAGCCGAGGCCGGGCTGCTGATGACCGTCGGTATCACCCCGACCCGACCGGAGACCGGCTACGGCTACCTTGCCTGCGGCGACACCATCGGCCCCGGCCCGGTCCGCCGGGTCGAGCAGTTCACCGAGAAACCCGGCCTGGCCGTCGCCGAGAACTACCTGCGGTCCGGCCGGCACCTCTGGAACGCCAGCATGTTCGTCTGGCGGGTCGACGCGTTCCTCGCCGAACTGGCCCGCCAGCAGCCGGAACTGCACTCCGGCCTGACTCGGATCGCGGCGCGCTGGGACTCGCCGGACCGCGACGAGGTGCTCGGCGACATCTGGCCCACCCTGCCGCGCATCTCGGTCGACTACGCGGTGATGGAGGGCGCGGCGGCGGCCGGTCGGGTCGGCACCGTACCGGGCGACTTCGGCTGGAACGACGTCGGCGACTTCCACACCCTCGGCGACGTGCTGCCGGCCGATCCGGACGGCAACGTCGTGCTCGGCGCCCCGACCGCCGAGGAGAAGCCGGGTGTGCTGCTGCACGACAGCACCGGCCTCGTCGTCGTGCCGCACTCCGGCCGCCTGGTCGCCGCGCTCGGCGTACGGGATTTGATCGTGGTGGACACTCCGGACGCGGTGCTGGTCTGCCCCCGGGACCGGGCGCAGGACGTCAAACGACTGGTCGACGCGCTCAAGGAACGCGGCGCCGACGGGTACGTGTGAGTCACCGCGCCGGCGGCGGGCCAGCCACCCAGATGGTGTGCGGATCAGCTGCCGGCGCGGTGCGCGAGGTGGCCGGTCGACCCGGCGTCGGGCGTCAGCCCGAGCAGTACGTCGACCCGCCCGTCGGGTGCGTCGGTGACCAGGGCCGTGCTGGCGATGCCGTCGGCGGCCAACGCGGCCCGCAGCCGGTGCAGGTCCGCGCCGAACCGCACCAGATCCGTCGCTGCGGCCGAGGGCGGCTGACAGCGCAGGTAGCCGATCGGCGAGACGGCGGTGGTCGACCCATCGTCGGTCGGCCCATCGTCGGTCGGCCCAGCCATGGCGTGCGGTGACAACGGGGTGAACCGGGTGCCCGGCGCGGTGAGCTCGGACACCAACCGGACCGCTCGCCGTACCGCCTCGGCGTCGACCGGTCCGTCGACCGGTCCGGTGAGGTCCGGCAGGGTCGCGGCGGCGATCAGGCCGGCCCGGTGTGCTTCGGCGGTGCCCAGCCGGAACATGTCCTGACCCGGTTCACGGATCAGCGGCCGGACCCCGGGGCCGTCGTCGTCGGCCTGCTCCGCCGCCTCGCCCCGGTGCCACGGATAGCCGCGTACCACCGCGACCGGCACCTGCTCTGCCTTGCCCTTGACCAGGTCACCGGCGCTGGCGAGTTCGTCGACCACGGCCACCTGGGTCAGCCGCAACTCGTTGCCGTACGGATCGGTCAGCCCCCGGTAGTCGCGGACCGGGTCGATGCCCGCGGCCCCGAGCGCGACGTCGGTGAGGCCGTTGCGCCACGGCCGGCCCATCGTGTCCGACACGATCACCGCCACGTCCCAGCCCCGCCGGGCCCGCAGCGCCCGCCGCAGCCGGCGTGCCGAGTGGTCCGGGTCCACCGGCAGCAGCACCAGATGGGTGGACGCCACGTTGGAGTTGTCGATCCCTGCGGCGGCCATCACGAACCCGTGCCGGGTCCGAGCGATCCGGGTCGGCCCGCGTTCGGCGACCACCTCGGCGGTCTCGGCGTCGAGCAGGTCGGCGCGGACCCGGCTACGGTCCGGCTCGTCGGCCGGCAGCGCCACCAGCCGACCTTCCGCCTTCGACACGATCTTGCTGGTCACCACCAGGACGTCGCCGTCGCGCAGCCACGGTGCCGCGTCGGCGATCACGTCGGCCAGGTCGTCACCGGGCCGTACCTCGCCGATCCCGGTCACCGGCAGGATCTCCAGTCTCATCCGGCGACCTCGGTCCTGGCCGTTGCGGCCAGCTCCACGGCTTCCGCGACCATCGCCTCGGTCGCCGCCTCGTCGGTCATCCACAGTGGTGCGGCCCGGACCTCGACCCCGTCGAGCCGGGTGCCGGCGTCGACGCCGTCGACCAGCCAACCGTCGAGCAGGCCGCCGTCGCGGCGGGCGCCGTACAGGCCGGCGACACCGCCGGCGGTGCAGGGGGCGCCGAGCACCGCCAGACAGCGGTCGGCCATTCCACGGACCGGCGCGTCGCCGATGATCGGCGAGACGCCGACGACCGGTGCCGGGCCGTCGACCAGCGCGGCGCGGATTCCCGGTACGGCGAGGATCGGCGCGATGCTCACCACCGGATTGCTCGGCGCGATCAGTACGACGTCGGCGGTGGCCACCGCCTCCGGTACGCCGACCGCCGGTGTCGCCTCGGCGGCCCCGACGAAGACGAACCGGTGCGTCGGCAGCGCGCCCCGGTGGCGTACCCACCATTCCTGGAAGTGGATGGCCCGCTCACCGCCGTCCGGGTCCGCGACGACGACATGGGTCTCCAACCGGTCGTCGGTGGCCGGCAGCATCCGGATTCCCGGCCGCCACCGGACGCAGAGCGCCTCGGTGACCGCCGACAGCGGGTAGCCGGCGTTGAGCATCGTGGTCCGCACCAGGTGGGTGGCGATGTCGCGGTCACCGAGCCCGAACCAGGTCGGCTCCGCCTGGTACGCGGCCAACTCCTCCTTGACGGTCCAGGTCTCGTCGACCCGACCCCAGCCGCGTTCCGGGTCGGCACCACCACCCAGGGTGTACATCACACTGTCCAGATCGGGGCTGATCCGCAGCCCGTGCAGCATGACGTCGTCACCCACGTTGACCACGGCGGTCACCTCGGCCCCGGTGCGCCGGGCGTACGCCCGGGCACCGACCAGGAACTTCGCCCCGCCGATCCCACCGCTCAGCACCACGATCCGCATGCCGACCATCCTCGCCCATCGGCGGACACCGTTAGGCTCTGCCGGTACACCGCCACTGAAGGATCGGGAGAAGCCGTGACCACGCCCCCCGAGGCCACACCCGGAGACCGACCTCCGGCCAGGGACTTCACCATGCCGCTACGGGAGGTGGCGGCTGTCGTGCTGCTCGGCGCCACCGCCGTCTTCCTGTTCCTCGCGCTGCTGGACCTCCTCGTGCCGTACCAGCTCGGTGCCGGTCCCGGGTTCGCCCGCCGGTCGGCGGACAGTTTCGGCGGCTTCGTCAACCTGGTGACCATCGGGTTTCCGCTGGTGGCGGTGCTGTTGGCCACGCACCTGTCGCCGGAGCTGGCCCGGGCCCGGCTGATCACCCTGGTCGCGCTGATCGAGTACGCCGTCGCGGCCGTCTTCGGTGGCCTGTTCGGTCTGCTGGTCGGTTTCGTGGTGCTGGTCGACGACAGCATCCGGGCGGCCTTCCAGGGGCTGCTGGGCCGGGCGGCGTGGCTGGCCGTGCTCGGGGTGGCCGGGTTGGCGATCTTCCAACTCTGGCAGGGCCGCTACCAGGCACCGAAGCCGAACCCTCCGGTCGCCGGGCCGGCCGGGTACGGGCCGCCGGGGCCGTACGCCCCCGCGCCCGGCTACGGCCCGCCACCGCAGTCCGGCTACGGCCCGCCACCATCGCCCGGCTACGGCCCACCGCCGCAGGCCGGCTACGTTGCGCCCCCACAGGGTGGCTACGGCCCTCCGGGTCCGTACGGTCCACCGCACCCGCACCCGCACCCGCACCCGATGTACGCGCCCCCGCCGCGACCCGCGTCCGGGCCGCCGGCGACATCGGGTTCGCCGAGCGCTGCGGAGCCGCCGGCCGATTCGGGACCGCCGGCCGATTCGGGACCGGCCGAGCCGACCCAGCGGATCTCCTGACCGGGGCCAGGCCCAGCTGTGGCGCATGCCACCGATGAGTGCGGCAGCGAGGACCTAGTCTCAACGGGTGACCGCGCACCCTGACCCCGTTGCCGCCGCCGACGGCGCGGCGGAGCACCCGACACCGGCGAGTGTGCGTCGGGCGCTGCGCCGGGCCGCCGACGGCCGCAGCCTCGACGTCGACGAGGCGACCGCGTTGCTCGCCGCCACCGGAGCGGAGCTGGACGAACTGCTCGCCATCGCCGGGGCGGTCCGCGACGCCGGGCTGCGCGACGCCGGCCGGCCAGGGGTGATCACGTACTCCCGGAAGGTTTTCATCCCGTTGACCCGGCTGTGCCGGGACCGGTGCCACTACTGCACCTTCGCCACCGTTCCCGGCCGGCTGCCCGCCGCCTACCTGGACCGCGACGAGGTCCTCGCGATCGCCCGTGCCGGTGCCGCCCAGGGCTGCAAGGAGGCGTTGTTCACCCTCGGCGACCGGCCGGAGGAGCGGTGGCCGGCGGCCCGGCAGTGGCTCGACGAGCGTGGCTACGACTCGACCGTCGACTATCTGCGGGCCTGTGCGATCGCCGTACTGGAGGAGACCGGCCTGCTGCCGCATCTCAACCCGGGCGTGTTGAGCTGGGCCGAGCTGCAACGGCTCAAGCCGGTCGCGCCGAGCATGGGGATGATGCTGGAGACCACCGCGACCCGGCTGTGGTCCGAGCCGGGCGGCCCGCACTTCGGCTCGCCGGACAAGGAACCGGCGGTGCGGTTGCGGGCGATCGCCGACGCCGGCCGGGTGGGGGTGCCGTACACGACGGGGCTGCTGATCGGGATCGGCGAGACGCGCCGGGAGCGGGTCGAATCGCTGTTCGCGATCCGGTCGGCGGCCCGCGAGTACGGCCACATCCAGGAGGTGATCCTGCAGAACTTCCGGGCCAAGCCGGACACGGCGATGCGCGGCATGCCGGACGCCGAGCTGCGGGACCTGGCAGCGACGGTCGCCGTCGGCCGGATCCTGCTCGGCCCGTCGGCCCGGTTGCAGGCACCACCGAACCTGGTCGCCGGGGAGTACGCGTTGCTGCTGCGGGCCGGCATCGACGACTGGGGCGGGGTGTCCCCGGTGACCCCCGACCACGTCAACCCGGAGCGTCCGTGGCCGCAGATCGAGGAGCTGGCCCGGCGTACCGCCGACGCCGGCTTCACGCTGCGGGAGCGGTTGACGATCTATCCCGAGTACGTGCGGCGTGGCGGCGCCTGGCTCGATCCACGGCTGACCGGGCACGTCGCGGCGCTCGCCGAGGCGGACACCGGGCTGGCCGACTCCGCCGCCCGGCCGGTCGGTCGGCCCTGGCAGGAGCCGGAGGAGGTGTTCCCCTCGACCGGCCGGACCGACCTGCACGCCACCATCGACACCACCGGGCGCACCGACGACCGGCGGGGCGACTTCGACCAGGTGTACGGCGACTGGGCCGAGGTGGCCGGGCGGATCAGCGTACCCACGGGTGTCGGGGCCGCAACCGGCACCGACGGGGACGCTGATCTGCGGGCCGGGTTGCGGCTGGCCGCCGAGGACCCGGCGGCGTTGTTGCAGCCCCGGCACACCGACGCGGCACTGGCGCTGTTCGCCGCCGACGGGGTGGCCCTGGACCAGCTCTGCCGGATCGCCGACGACGTGCGGCGCGACACCGTCGGCGACGACGTCACCTACGTCGTCAACCGCAACATCAACTTCTCCAACGTCTGCTACGTCGGCTGCCGGTTCTGCGCGTTCGCCCAGCGGGAGCGCGACGCCGACGCGTACCGGCTCTCCGCACAGCAGGTGGCGGACCGGGCCGAGGAGGCCTGGCAGGCCGGGGCGACCGAGGTCTGCATGCAGGGTGGGATCGATCCGGCGCTGCCGGTGACCGCGTACGTCGATCTGGTCCGTGCGGTGAAGCAGCGGGTGCCGCAGCTGCACGTGCACGCCTTCTCGCCGATGGAGATCGTCACTGCGGCGGCCAAGGCCGGCGTACCGGTGCGCGACTGGCTGGTGCGGTTGCGTGAGGCCGGCCTCGACACCATTCCCGGCACCGCCGCCGAGATCCTCGACGACGACGTGCGCTGGGTGCTGACCAAGGGCAAACTTCCGGCCGCCACCTGGGTCGAGGTGGTGACCACGGCCCACGAGGTGGGGCTGCGGTCCAGCTCGACCATGATGTACGGACACGTGGACCATCCGGCGCAGTGGTTGGCGCATTTCCGGGTCCTGGCCGGGGTGCAGGACCGCACCGGAGGGTTCACCGAGTTCGTGGCGCTGCCGTTCGTGCACACCAACGCGCCGATCTACCTGGCCGGACTGGCCCGGCCCGGCCCGACCTGGCGGGAGAACCGGGTGGTGCACGCGATGGCCCGGCTGCTGCTGCACGGCCGGATCGACAACATCCAGTGTTCCTGGGTGAAGCTGGGTGACGAGGGCACGGTCGCGATGCTGCGCGGCGGTTGCAACGACCTGGGCGGCACCCTGATGGAGGAGACGATCTCCCGGATGGCGGGTTCGGCCAACGGATCGGCCCGTACGGTGGCGCAGCTGCAGGCGATCGCGGCCGCCGCCGGGCGTCCAGCGGTGCAGCGCAGCACCGCGTACCAGCGGTGACCGGGGTCGGCCCGGCCGGCGGCGGGCGGAGCCGGACATTCCGACGAACCTGTTTCGCACACCGTCGAACCGCTCGGCGTCGTCGCGCGTATGGATAGTTGCCGGCGGCTGCGGGGCAACCGATGGACCTGCCGCTGGCGAAGGTCCCGTCGCGACAGTGGGTTACCCCCTGACCCACCGGAAAGGTTGTCCATGAGAACTGGCCAGCGGAACCGACCGAAGTTCAAGATCTCCCGCCGTCAGGTGCTGACCGTGGCGGCAAGCGCGGGTGTGGGCGCGGCGGCGGTCAGCGTCACCGGCCTGTCTGCGGCCGTGGACAGCCGGCTCGCCGGGTCCGCCGGCGACCAGGCGATCGTCGTGCACCTGCGGGATCCGTCCAGCGGCACGATGGACGTCTTCGTCGGCACCTCACGGATCGAGGTACGTGACAAAGGGCTCGCCGCTCGGCTGCAGCGCGCCGCCAAGGGCTGACAGCCCTCCTCGGCGTACGCCCGAGCTTTTCTTCACCTGGCGCGTCCCGCGTCGATTCCCGATTTACTCAGGCTATGTGAGGTAGGTTCGCCATGTCTTCGCACCGCGAGGCACCGGAGATATCAAAAGACCCGGTTGCCGACAGCACCGACGTGTACGCGTTCGTCAGTCCGGACCGGCCGGACACGGTCACGCTGATCGCCAACTATCTGCCGTTTCAGGTGCCGTCGGGCGGACCGAACTTCTTCGAGTTCGGCGACGACGTGCTGTACGAGATCCACGTCGACAACAATGGTGACGGGCACCCGGACATCACCTATCAGTTCCGGTTCGTCACGGAGATCACCAACGAGAACACGTTCCTCTACAACACCGGTCCGATCGACGCGCTGGACAGTGAGAACTGGAACCGGCGGCAGTTCTACAGCGTGACCAAGGTGGACGCACACGGCCGGGCGCAGGTGCTGGCCCGGAAGGTGCCGTGCCCTCCGTGCAACATCGGGCCGCTGTCCACCCCGGACTACGTCGGCCTGGCCAACGATGCGACGTTCGAGCTGAAGACTGGCGAGCGGGTATTCGCCGGGCAGCGCGCGGAAGGTTTCTTCGTCGACCTCGGTGCGATTTTCGACCTGGGCAATCTGCGTCCGTTCCAGCAGTTGCACGTGGTGGGAAAGGACATCTTCAACGCGGCGGACGAGCCGGTCAACGCCACGGACCGGGTCAATGTCTCCAGCATCGCGCTGCAGATTCCGATCACGCACCTGGTCAGTGGCGGCGGGCGGTACGACGTCAACGACCAGCGTTCGGTGATCGGGGTGTGGACCTCGGCGGGCCGTCAGCAGATCCGGGTGCTCGGTGAGGCCAAGGCGGCGGACCTCAACGTAGGTCCGGTGGTGCAGGTGTCCCGCTTGGGCAACCCGCTGTTCAACGAGGTCATCGTGCCGATGGCGCAGAAGGACCTGTGGAACACGCTGCCGCCGTCGGAGGACAAGCGGTTCGCCGGCCTGGTCGAGAAGCCCGAACTGGCGCAGTTGCTGCCGGTGCTCTACCCGGACGTCTTCCCCCGGCTGGCGGAGCTGAACGAGTCGGGCAAGCCCCGGGCGGACCTCGTGGCGATCCTGCTGACCGGCATCCCGGCGGGTCTGATCGACGGTTTCCAGAACAACACCGGCGACCTGCAGGCCGACATGCTGCGGCTGAACACCGCCATCCCGCCGGCCAAGCGGCCCAGCCGCTTCGGTCTGCTCGGTGGTGACCTGGCCGGCTTCCCGAACGGGCGGCGGACCACCGACGACGTGGTGACGATCGCGCTGCGGGCGATCGCCGGGTTGACGTTCCCGCTGATCGACAAGAACTTCACTCCGGACGACGCGGCGGGGGCGGTGACCCACGGGTTGAGCGCCGCCGACGTGACCGCCCCGTTCCTGAAGAAGTTCCCGTATCTCGGGGTGCCGTACGACGGCTTCAACAACCCGTCCTGACCGCGCGCGCGGACGTTCGAGCCAGCAGGTAAGACCCCAGGAGGTGGGCTCAATGCACGAGCACAGTCTGGCCCCGTCGGAGACCGGCAGTGTCGTCCTCGACATCGGTGGTGACATGGGGGCTCTGATCATCTACACCGGACAGGAGTTCCACGGCCGGGAGATCGAGATCAGCCCGGTCGCCGATCCGGACGCCGCGGAGCCGACGCCCCGTACCCATGCCGCGGTCCGCGAGCGGCAGGTGCACGACGGGGTGTTCTTCAGTGCGGTCTACACCGACCTGCGGGCTGGTACGTACACCGTCTGGCGCTCCGAGGACGTGCCGGCCGGTCAGGTGACGATCACCGGCGGCGCGGTGACCGAGTTCGTCTGGCCGCAGCATGCGACCGCCGGGAGGTTGATCCCGCGCGCGGTGTGACGAGATCGACTTCTGGGTGTGACAGACCCCTGGGGAGGGCAGCAGGGCACGTGAGGTAGGCGGTCGATCAGACCGCGCCACCGAGCCGGTACCGCGTTGGCGGTGCCGGCTCGGTGGCGTGTGTGCGGCCGGGGGCGGTGGCGGGTGGCCGGCCCGCGCCGTAGCGGGTCGCGGGTGCGGATCCACGCAGGTGGCGGGGGCGACGCGCCGATGTCGCGTTACTTGGCGGGGGTCTGAATCGATAGGGCAGGTTGCGGGCCTGATGACGGTGGGAGGTCAGTCGGCCCGGTCCGCGAGAGGGAGCCTTATTTACCAGGTTCGTCTTGACGACGCACGCATTACACGCGTGTAATTTCCCTGGGGTCGCTCGGACGGGCCGTACTAAAACCGGATCGAACGGGCAAGTTGGACACGCCTTCCGCGTGGGGGGTTGCGCCGACCGGGATCGGGCGGCGCGCGAAAGGAGGCACGCGTATGGATGGTCGGCTGGAGGTTGCGGACCTGCTCGGGAACGCCCCGGAGTGGCAGGAACGGGCGCTGTGCTCGCAGACCGACCCCGAGGCGTTCTTTCCGGAGAAGGGCGGATCCACTCGTGAGGCGAAGCGGATCTGCTCGCGGTGTGAGGTGAAGTCCGAGTGCCTGGAGTACGCACTCGGCCACGACGAGCGGTTCGGCATCTGGGGTGGACTGTCCGAACGGGAACGTCGCAAGCTCAAGCGGCGCGTCGCCTGACGTACCGTCACGTCGGCCCGGCCCGGACATCCCGGCCGGGCCGACGGCTCTTTCGGCCACCGGCCGGGCCGGTCAGGCCAGCTCGTCCGGGTCCACGCCCAGCAGGTTCGCCACCTGCTCGATGATCACGTCGTGCACCAGGTCGGCGAGATCCTCCCGGTCCATCGCCCGGAACTCCAACGGCCGCCGGTAGAGCACGATCCGGGGCGGCATCTCCTGCCGGCCCGGCCGCCCCGGCAGCAGCCGGGCCAATGGCACCTCGCCGTCCTCCAGTACGTCGGAGTCGTAGACGTTCAGATCCGGTGGTACGTCCTCGACGGCGAACTCGACCCCGACGAGCTCCTTGGCGAACCGGCGTTCCAGCGTCTCGACCGTGTCCAGCACCAGCTCGTCGAAGACCTCGGCCTTCGTCCGGGCGAGTGGCACCGTCGCCGGCACCAGTCGGCCGCGCAGACCGCGCCCGTGCCGGTCCCGGCGGTCCCGCCGCGCACGGCGGGGCACCTGGGCGCTTTCCGGCGCGGGGACGGTCACAGAAATCCTCCGGTCACCAGCTCAGCGTAGTCCGGATCCGGGCCGTTCGGGCGTGGGGGATCAGGAGTCTCGGCGTGTCGCGGCGGCACGCTGGTCGGGAAGCCGGTATTAGAGATAACGTGCGGCCGTGAGGTCACAGCGGCGCTGCTCCCGGAACGGCTGTCCCCGTCAGGCCGTCGCCACGTTGACCTACGTCTACAACGAGTCGACCGCTGTCGTCGGGCCATTGGCCGCGTTCGCCGAACCTCACACGTACGACCTGTGTGAGCAGCACGCCCGTAGCCTGACCGCGCCCCGGGGCTGGCAGGTGGTGCGCCACGAAGGGGAGTTCGATCCGCCGCCGCCGACCACCGACGACCTGGTGGCTCTCGCCGAAGCGGTCCGCGAAGCGGCCCGCCCCGCCCCGCCGCCCCGGCCGGGTGAGCCGGACGTCGTCGATCTGGACATCAACTCCCCGACCGGGCGCCGCGGCCACCTGCGGGTGATCCCGCCGAGGCCCTGACGGGCCGGGGCGTGTGCGGCAGCGCTCAGCTGCCGATCAGCCGGTTCATCAGCGCCGCCCGCCGCGACGGCCGGCCCGACCGGGCCTCCGCCGCGTCGGCACTGCCCATCAGCCGTACGCTGGCGTTGACCCCGAGCCAGCGCAGCGGCTCCGGCTCCCAGCGCGGCGAGCGGTGCCCCACCCAGGGCAGCGCGGTCAGCTCACTGTCGGCGTCCCGGATCAGGTCGGCCAGCGTACGGCCGGCCAGGTTGGCCAGCCCCACGCCGTCGCCGACGTAGCCGCCGGCCCAGGCCAGCCCGGTCGACCGGGCCAGCCCCACCGACGCCGCCCAGTCCCGCGCCACGCCCAGCGGCCCACCCCAGGCGTGGGTGAGCGCGACGTCCTCGCCGAGCGCCGGGAACAGCTCACCCAGGGTCCGACGCAGCGCGCGGAACACTCGGGGGTCGCGGTCGAACTCCGGCCGGACCCGGGACCGGAAATGGTACGGCGCGCCGCGCCCGCCGAACGCCAGCCGCCCGTCGGCGGTGCGCTGGCCGTAGATGATCAGGTGCCGGAAGTCGCTGAACGTCTCCCGCCCGGCCAGCCCGATGCGGTCCCACGTCTCGTCGGGCAGCGGCTCGGTGGCGATCATCAACGAGTAGACCGGGGTGATCGCGCGGCCCAGGCCCGGCAGCGCCGGGGTGTAGCCCTCGGTGGCCCGGACCACCACCGGCGCGCGGACCGTCCCGGTGGGTGTGCGGGCCAGGCCGGGGCCGTACGCCGTCACCGGGGTCCGTTCGTGGATCGTCACGCCGTACCGCTGCACCGCCGAGGCGAGGCCACGGACCAGCCGCGCCGGGTGGATCGCCGCGCAGTGCGGGGTGTAGGTGCCCCCGAGCACCCCGTCGGCGGCACACCGGGCGGTGGCCGCGTCGGCGTCGAGCAGAGTCAGGTCGGCGTCGGATCCGCCGTACGCGTGGGCCTCGGCGACCGCCGCCTCGGCCCGGCGCAGCTGGGCCGGGGTACGGGCGAGCGTGACGGTGCCGCCCTGGTGCCAGTGGCAGTCGATGCCCTCGGCGGCGACGACCCGGCCCACCTCGTCGACCGTGGCGTACATGGCCTGCTGCATGGCCACTGCCGCGTCCCGGCCGTGCCGGCGGGCCAGCTCGGTCAGCGACGTCGGCAGCAGCGCCGAGCACCAGCCACCGTTGCGCCCCGAGGCGCCGTACCCGGCGATCTCCTTCTCCAGCACCACGATCTGCAGCGTCGGGTCGGCCAGGGCCAGGTAGTAGGCGGTCCACAGGCCGGTGTAGCCGGCCCCGACGATCACCACGTCGGCGATCCGGTCACCGTCCAGCGCCGGCCTCGGGGTGAGCTCCTCGTCGACCGTGGACATCCAGTACGACACGTCCCAGGGACCACTGCCCCGCTGCTGCCCGACCACCCGCCACCCCTCCCTGCTCCCCGACGATCTTGCAGTTATCGAGGAAATATGTCCACTTTGTCCAACGATAGGTGCAAGATCGTCGGGATCTTGGGGCTGGGTCAGAGTCGCTGCCAGGCCTCGGTCAGCACCGCGCGCAGGATCTGCTCGATCTCGTCGAACTGGGTCTGGTCGGCGATCAGCGGCGGGGCCAGCTGGATCACCGGGTCGCCCCGGTCGTCGGCCCGGCAGTAGAGCCCGGCGGCGAACAGCGCCCCGGAGAGGAACCCGCGCAGCAGCCGCTCCGATTCGGCGTCGTCGAACGACTCCCGGGTGGTGCGGTCCTTGACCAGCTCGATGCCGTAGAAGTATCCGTCGCCCCGGACGTCACCGACGATCGGGAGGTCGTACAGCTTTTCCAGGGTGGCCCGGAAAGCGCTTTCGTTGGCCCGTACGTGCCCGATCAGGTCCTCCCGGGCGAAGATCTCCAGGTTCGCCAGCGCCACCGCGCAGGAGACCGGGTGGCCGCCGAAGGTGATGCCGTGCGCGAACGACGCGGTGCCGTCGAGGAACGGCGCGATCAACCGGTCCGAGGCGATCATCGCCCCCAGCGGCGAGTAGCCGGAGGTGATCCCCTTCGCGGTGGTGATGATGTCCGGCTGGTAGCCGTACCGCTCGGCACCGAAGTACGCGCCGAGCCGCCCCCACGAGCAGATCACCTCGTCGGAGACGAGCAGTACGTCGTAGGCGTCACAGATCTCGCGTACCCGCTCGAAGTAGCCCGGCGGCGGCGGGAAACAGCCGCCGGCGTTCTGCACCGGCTCCAGGAAGACGGCGGCCACCGTGTCCGGGCCTTCGCGTTCGATGGCCCGGCCGATCTCCTCGGCCGCCCACCGGCCGAACGCCACCGGGTCGTCGCCGTGCTCCGGCGCGCGGTAGAAGTTGGTGTTCGGGGCCTTGATCCCGCCCGGGACCAGCGGCTCGAAGTCGGCCTTGATGCCGGGCAGCCCGGTGATCGACAGCGCCCCCATCGTGGTGCCGTGGTACGCGATGTGCCGGCTGACCACCTTGTGCTTGGTCGGCTTGCCGGTCAGCTTGAAGTAGGCGCGGGCCAGCTTCCAGGCCGACTCGACCGCCTCCGAGCCGCCGGTGGTGAAGAAGACCCGGTTGAGGTCGCCGGGGGCGAGTGCGGCGATCTTCTCGGCCAGCTCGACCGCCGTCGGGTGCGCGTACGACCAGATCGGGAAGTACGCCAGCTCGCCGGCCTGCTTCGCGGCGGCCTCGGCCAGCTCGGTGCGCCCGTGGCCGGCGTTGACCACGAAGAGCCCGGCCAGCCCGTCCAGGTAGCGGCGTCCGGAGCTGTCCCAGACGTACGCGCCCTCGCCGCGCACGATGGTCGGCACCGGGGCGTCCCGGTAGCTCGACATCCGGGTGAAGTGCATCCAGAGGTGGTCGGTCGGGTTGCCCATGTCGTGGCCCCATCGCGTCGGCAGCACCGGCGCCTGCGCAGACGCCGTCCTGGCTACGGTTATCGCACAGATCCGGCGCGCACTGCAAGGTTCACGAGATCAACAGCGGCGTTCGGCCACGATTTGAGCAATCCTGGCTATCTGTAACGACGAAATCCGCATCACGGGCTGAGTCGCCCAAGCGGTGCCGCTCGATGACATTTCGCGGTCAGCCGATCGTGGCACGGTGCGCCCGCGAGCCAACTCCCCGAGCAGGTACCGCCGTAGACCGGTATTCCTGTGAGGAATAATCATTCGTCACAGGAATACCGCTCGATCGGACACCTGCCTCCGCCCGAAGGCCGCAGTCGGGGCTGAAGCTGAGGTCGGGGCCGGTGCCCGGCTCAGATGAGGCGGTCAGTCGGTGGTCGGGCGGGGCGCGTTGAGGTCGACGCTGCCGCCGGCCGGGACCGGCACGAAGGTCGGGCAGCCCTTGGCGGTCTCGTCGGTCAGGCAGCGCTGGAACACCTCGTAGAGGACGTACGCGTCCGGGCCGAGCACCTCGACGAGCTGGCGGATCTGCTTGAGCTTCTCCTCGACGGTGGCGTTCTGTTCGGTGACCGCCCGCCGTTCGGTGATCGCCACCTGCACCGCCGCGAGGCCGTCGACCAGCTCCTGACGGGGCGTCGGCTTCTGCAGGGTGAGGTTGAACTGCAGGAAGTACGCCCGGCCGCCGGTGGTGGCCTGCACCGCCGCGCCCAGGTCGGCGTTGATCGCCGTTTCGAACGCGGCCCGGGTGGCCGGGTCGTTGTACAGCGCCAGCCAGTCGTACTTCTGCGCCTCGGTGGCCATCGCCCGCTGCAACGGGTGGCCGATGTAGAAGGCCAGCATCTCCAGCCACCGGTCGGTGGTGCGGCCGTCGCCGTCGACCATCGGCTGGAACTTCAGCCCGATCTCCTCGTGGAACTCGCGCAGCATGCCGCCGTCGTCCTCGCACGAGGTGTCCAGGTGGAAGGTGAGTCCACCGGAGACGGTCAGCTCCTGGTTGTCCTTCGAGACCACCACGAACGGCGGGGACTCGGAGCCCTCCCGGCCGGTGAAGTCGAACGTACGCTGGCCCGCCGGGTAGACGTAGTACCGCTCGCCCGGCCCGTCCCAGGCACGGTTGTTCTGGGTGACGCACTCCTGGTATGTGGTGCTGGAGAAGGCCCCGGCGTCGTAGTGCAACGCCACCTGGTCCGATTCGGTGCTGACCGTGCTGCAGCCGGCCACGGTCACCAGTAGCACCGCTGAGACGCCTGCGATCATCCGTACCCGACGACGACGCATCTGCCCGCCCCGATCTGTTCGACGTGTGTCGTCAGGGTAGGTGGGTCAATCAACGGTACGGGTTCAGGCCGTACCCCAGGTGTAGGTCTGTTTGCGCAGTTTGAGGTAGACGAACGCCTCGGTCGAGACGACGCCTTCGACGTCGCGCAGCCGCTGCAGGATCTCCAGCAGGTGGTCGTCGTTGCGGCAGACCACCTCGGTGAGCAGGTCGAACGACCCGGCGGTGATCACCACGTAGTCGACCTCGTCGAGCTCGGCGAGCCGGTCGGCGACCGTCTCCAGGTCCCCGGAGGTACGTAGACCGATCATCGCCTGCCGGGGGAAGCCGAGCTGCAGCGGGTCGGTGACCGCGACGATCTGCATCACCCCGGCGTCGAGCAGCCGCTGCACCCGCTGGCGGACCGCCGCCTCGGACAGCCCGACCGCCTTGCCGATCGTCGCGTACGGCCGCCGGCCGTCCTCCTGCAGCTGTTCGATGATCTGCTTGGCCACGTCGTCGAGGAGTACGTGGCCCGGTCCGCCGCCGCCGGACTGCCGTGTGCCCATCCCAGGGTTCCCTCTCTGCCAAAGTCGGTGCATTATTCCCTGCAGGTGGTACGCCGCCGAGTCGACCGACGTTAAGAGTCTGAGTCTGGCGCATTTCGTCGCCAATGGCGAGCTCCGCAACGGAATCCCTTGTGATGCGGGCACCTGCATGTCAGGATCGGCGTCTAATTGGTCACACACTACGCCGCCTTGCTTCCGGGTCGGCTCCGCCGACCCTCACCCCTTCAGGAGCCGTCCATGCGTAGCCGCCTCCGCCCGCCGCCGTCCGCGCCGGCCGCCGCCCTGCTCACCGCCCTCGGCGCCGGCCGCTCGGTGAGCCGCCGCAGCCTGGTCCGCGGCGCCGCCGCCTCCGGCGGAGTCCTGCTCGCCGGCAGCGCCCTCGCCGCCTGCGGCACCCCGGCGGCCCAGCAGACCGAGTCCAGCTGCGTCAGCGAGGACGTCTCCGACAGCGAGAAGACGCTCGCCTTCTCCAACTGGCCGCAGTACATCGACGTCGACGCCGACGACGAGAGCCGCCGCCCCACCCTGGAAGCGTTCCAGCAGGCCAGCGGCATCGAGGTCACCTACACCGAGGACATCAACGACAACAACGAGTTCTTCGGCAAGGTGCAGAACCAGCTGTCGGCGTGCCAGCCCACCGGCCGCGACATCATGGTGCTCACCGACTGGTTGGCCGCCCGCATGATCCGGCTCGGCTGGGTGCAGTCACTCGACAAGGCGAACCTGCCCAACGTCACGGCCAACCTGCTGCCGTCGCTGAAGGCCCGGCCGTTCGACCCCGACGACTCGTACGCCGTACCGTGGCAGTCCGGGTTGACCGGGATCGCCTACAACGGCAGCGTCACCGGCGAGGTCCGGACCATCGACGAACTGCTCACCCGGGCCGACCTCAAGGGCCGGGTGACCGCGTTGACCGAGATGCGCGACACCATGGGTCTGCTGCTGCAGGCCGGCGGCCACGACCCGTCGGACTTCACCGACGCGCAGTTCGACGACGCCCTGGAGAAGCTGCGTCAGGCGGTCGCCGACGGGCAGATCCGCCGGTTCACCGGCAACGACTACGCCGCCGACCTGGCCCGGGGCGACGTGGCCGCCTGCATCGGCTGGTCCGGCGACGTCATCCAGTTGGCCGCCGAGGACCCCAACATCGTCTTCCAGGCACCCGAATCCGGGCTGATCCTCTTCTCCGACAACATGCAGGTGCCGAACCAGGCCGCCCACAAGACCAACGCCGAGAAGTTGATGGACCACTACTACGACCCGGCGGTCGCCGCCGAGGTCGCCGCGTACGTCAACTTCATCTGCCCGGTCGCCGGCGCCCAGGAGGCGATGGCCGCCATCGATCCGGAGCTGGCCGCCAACCCGCTGATCTTCCCCGACGAGGCGCTGCTCGGCCAGGCCAAGGTCTTCATGGCGCTCACCGAGGAGCAGGAACGCTCGTACGAGCAGAAGTTCCAGCAGGTCATCGGGGCCTGAGGCGGCACGATGGCGATCGACCCGCCCGCCGGTGACCTGCACCTGGCGAACGTGACCAAACGGTTCGGCCCGTTCCTCGCGGTGGACGAACTGAGCCTGACCGTGCCGCAGGGGGCGTTCTTCGCCCTGCTCGGTGCCTCCGGCTGTGGCAAGACCACCACGCTACGGATGGTCGCCGGGCTGGAACAGCCCACCAGCGGTCAGGTGCTGCTCGGCGGGCACGACATCACCCGGCTGCGGCCGTACCGCCGGCCGGTCAACACCGTCTTCCAGAGCTACGCCCTCTTCCCGCACCTGAGCATCGCCGAGAACGTCGCGTTCGGACTGCGCCGACGCGGCATCCGCGACGTGCGGAAACAGGTCGAGCAGATGCTGGAGCTGGTGCAGCTCGGCGGTTTCGGCCCACGCCGGCCGCAGCAGCTCTCCGGCGGGCAGCAGCAGCGGGTGGCCCTGGCCCGCGCGTTGATCAACCACCCGCAGGTGCTGCTGCTCGACGAACCGCTCGGCGCCCTCGACCTGAAACTGCGCCGGCAGATGCAGACCGAGCTGAAACGGATCCAGACCGAGGTCGGCATCACCTTCGTGCACGTCACCCACGACCAGGAGGAGGCCATGACGATGGCCGACACCGTCGCGGTGATGCACGCCGGCCGCATCGAGCAGCTCGGCCCACCCGCGCAGATGTACGAGTTCCCGGCGACCGCGTTCGTCGCGAACTTCCTCGGCCAGTCGAACCTGATCGCCGGCGAGGTCACCGGCCGATCCGGCGACGACATCCTGGTCACCGCGTACGGCGCGCGGTTCGCGGTGCCCGCGGCCAGGTCCCGGTCCGTCGAGGGTCCGGTCCATCTGGGGGTACGTCCGGAGAAGCTCGCCCTGGCCCGGGACGCCGATCAGGTGCCCGCCGGGGCGCAGTCGGTCCCCGGTGTCGTCACCGACCTGGCGTACCTGGGGGTCAGCACCCAGTACCAGGTGCGCACCGGCTGGGGCACCGAGCTGAGCGTGTTCAGCCCGAACCTCGGCGAGGGCGCGCTGACGCCGGTCGGTGCCGACGTGGTCGCCTACTGGCAGCCGGCGCACGCCTTCCTGCTGGCCCGCGAACCGGGCGCCGGTGACCAGACCGCACCGCTGCTCGACGAAGCCGTACCCGCCTCATGAGCGTCCTGGCGCACGTCGGTGGTGCGGCCGGGGGCGGACCGGCCGGCAGGGGGCCGGCCGGGGGCGGACCGGGCACGCCGCCGGTGCCGACCCGACGCGGACGCAGCCGACTGCTGCCGTACCTGCTGCTGTTGCCGGGCGGAGCCTGGCTGATCCTGTTCTTCGCGGTCCCGGCGATCCAGCTCGGGGCGACCAGCCTGTACGACCCGAACGGCTCGCTGGCCACCGGGTACGCGATGACCTGGTCGTTCGGCAACTACCCGGCGGCGCTGTCGGCGTACTGGACCCAGTTCGGCCGGGGCTTCCTCTACGCCGGCACCGCCACCGTGATCGCGGTGCTGCTCGGCTATCCCCTGGCGTACGCGATCGCCCAGCAGGCCGGCCGGTGGAAGAACCTGATGCTGGTCTGCGTCGTCGCCCCGATGTTCACCAGTTTCCTGGTCCGCACCCTGGCCTGGAAGACGATCCTGTCGGAGAACGGCTGGCTGGTCGGCGTACTGCAGGATCTGCACCTGCTCGCCCCGGACGGCCGGCTGCTGTTCACCCCGGTCGCGGTGGTGCTCGGGTTGACGTACAACTTCCTGCCGTTCATGGTGCTGCCGCTGTACGCGAGCCTGGAGCGGCTCGATCCCCGGCTGCTGGAAGCCGCCAGTGACCTGTACGCCTCCCCGGCGCGGGCCTTCTGGCGGGTGACCCTGCCGCTGTCGGCCCCCGGCCTGGTCGCCGGCACGCTGCTCACGTTCATTCCCGCGTCGGGGGACTACATCAACGCCCGGCTGCTCGGCACCCCGAACGAGTACATGATCGGCAACGTGATCGACTCGGCGTTCCTGGTGCGGCTGGACTATCCGCAGGCGGCGGCGCTGTCGTTCCTGCTGATGGCGACGATCCTGGTCATCGTGTCGGTCTACGTCCGGCGTACCGGCACCGAGGAGGTGCTGTGATGGGCCCGGGTGTTCCGGGGACCGGCGCGCGGCTGGCCCGGTGGCTGGTCGACCACTGGGTTCTCGGCGTCGGCCTGCTGGTGCTCGGCTACCTGCTGCTGCCGGTGGCGGTGGTCGCCGGGCTGTCGTTCAACCGGCCGTCCAGCCGACTGTCATACGACTTCAACGAGTTCACGTTGGACAACTGGCGGCAGCCCTGCGCGACCAGCGACATGTGCGACGCGGTGCTGCGCAGCGTACAGATCGGTTTCCTGGCCACCCTCACCGCGACGGTCCTCGGCACCTTGATGGCGTTCGCGCTGGTCCGGCACCGGTTCCGCGGCCGGTCCGCGACCAACCTGCTGATCTTCCTGCCGATGGCCACCCCGGAGCTGGTGCTGGGCTCGTCGCTGCTGACGCTGTTCGTGGCCGGCGCGGTGCCGCTCGGCTTCTGGACCGTGGTGATCGCCCACGTGATGTTCTGCCTGAGCTTCGTCGTGGTCACCGTCAAGGCGCGGCTGGCCGGCATGGACACCCGGCTGGAAGAGGCGGCGACCGACCTGTACGCCACGCCGTGGCAGACGTTCCGGCTGATCACCCTGCCGTTGGTGCTGCCCGGCATCGTCGCCGCCGCGCTGCTGTCGTTCTCCCTGTCGTTCGACGACTTCATCGTCACCAACTTCACCTCCGGCACCACCGTCACCTTCCCGATGTACGTGTGGGGTGCCGCGCAGCGCGGTATCCCACCGCAGGTGAACGTGATCGGCACGGCGATGTTCGCGGTCGCGCTGCTGCTGGTGGTGCTCGGTGGCACGATCGGCCGGCGTCGCCGCGCCGGCCTGGGCTGATCGGGGGAGCGCGATGCGGATCCTGCCGAAGGGAGCGCGATGCGGATCCTGCTGATAGGCGCCGGTGGCGTGGGCGCGGCGGCGGTGTCGATCGCCGCCCGCCGGGACTTCTTCGACACCATGGTGGTCGCCGACCGCGACCCGGCCCGCGCCGCCCGGGCTGTCGCCGCCTGCAGCGACCCTCGCTTTGTCGCCGCCGGCTCGCTCGACGCCTCCTCGGCCGAGGCGGTGACCGCGCTGTGCCGGGAACACCGGATCACCCACGTGCTCAACGCCGTCGACCCGCGCTTCGTCATGCCGATCTTCGACGGCGCGTACGCCGCCGGTGCCGACTACCTGGACATGGCGATGTCGCTGTCCACGCCGCACCCCGACCGGCCGCACACCGCATGCGGGGTGAAACTCGGCGACGCGCAGTTCGCCGTCGCCGCCGACTGGGCTGCCGCCGGCCGGCTGGCCCTGGTCGGCATCGGCGTCGAACCGGGGCTGTCCGACGTGTTCGCCCGCTACGCCGCCGACCACCTGTTCTCGTCGATCGACCAGATCGGGGTACGCGACGGCGCGAACCTGACCGTCGACGGCTACGACTTCGCCCCGTCGTTCTCCATCTGGACCACCATCGAGGAGTGCCTGAACCCGCCGGTGATCTGGGAAGCCGACCGGGGCTGGTACACCACGGCGCCGTTCAGTGAACCGGAGGTCTTCGACTTCCCCGACGGCATCGGCCCGGTCGAGTGCGTCAACGTCGAGCATGAGGAGGTGCTGCTGATCCCGCGCTGGGTGTCGGCGAAGCGGGTCACCTTCAAGTACGGCCTCGGGGCCGAGTTCATCGACGTCCTCAAGACGCTGCACAAGCTGGGACTGGACTCGACCCGGCCGGTGACCGTCGGCGGCGTACGGGTCGCCCCGCGCGACGTGGTCGCCGCCTGTCTGCCGGATCCGGCCACCCTGGGGGACCGGATGCGGGGCAGGACCTGCGCCGGCACCTGGGTCACCGGGTTGTCCCCGACCGGTGCACCGCTGGAGGTGTACCTCTACCACGTGGTAGACAACGAGTGGTCGATGGCCGAGTACGGCCACCAGGCAGTGGTCTGGCAGACCGCCGTCAACCCGGTGGTGGCGTTGGAGCTGCTGGCAGGAGGGACCTGGTCCGGCACCGGGGTGCTGGGGCCGGAGGCGTTCCCGGCGCAGCCGTTCCTCGACCTGCTCACCGCGTACGGGTCTCCCTGGGGCCTGCGTACCTCCTGATCCACGGCCCATGACCACGACGCTCTTGCAACCCGCAGCCCATGACCACGACGGTCTTGCACTCATCGAGAAGATATATCCACTTTGTTCCACGATAAGTGCAAGATCGTCGCGATCAAGCGAGGGCCTGACGTAGGACGGCCACCACGTGTCGTGGGCGTCGATAGATGTCGACGGCGGTGAAGTACCGCATCCGCCAGCCCTGCGCGGCGAGCCAGTTGTGTCGCTCCCGATCATGTTGGGCTCGCTCGGCGGTGAGATGCGACCGGCCGTCGTACTCCGCGCCGACCCGCGACTCCTCCCACCCGAGGTCGATCACGTACCGGGTGATGAACGAGGCATCGAGGATCTTGATCTGGGTCTGCGGACGGGGCAGCCCGCCATCAATGGCGATGAGCCGTAGCTGACTCTCCTGGCGGCACTGGGCACCCGCATCCGCCGCCTTGAGCAGTTCGCGTAGCTTGACCACGCCCGGCAGGCCGGAGTGCAGCGCCACCTCGGCGGCGAGTGTGTCGAGATCGCATCGGCCGGCCCGCAGCGCGCCGTCAAGGACGGGCAGGGCGTCGATCCGGCCGGATGTTCGTGCCAGGTCGACTGCGGTACGCGCCGGGGACGTGCACCACACGCCGTCGACGAGACAGGGCTCGGCCGGCAGGGCGGTTTCGTGGACGACCACACCGCGCAACCGGGGTCGAGGGACGCCTGCCGGTAGCAGCACATGCACCCTGTGGTCGGTGGTTCGGGTGACGAAGTCACCGAAGCCGTGCAACGGCGCGGCACTCTGCCGACAGATCAACGCGGCCGGCGGTAGCCGGACCAGCAGCGCCCGGAGTCGGGCGTGCGGGAGTTGTCGCGCCGACGTCGCAGGAAGGTACGTGTCGTTGAACGGGCGCCAGAGTTGACCGCGGTCGACCCGACCCCGAATCTCGCCCTCGCTGATGCCGGAGTTCCGCAGTTCCCGGTAACGCATCGCGTCAGCCATGCCTGGCACCTTGTTGCGACGCCCTACGTCGGGGCTGGTGCCGTCAGCCGAGCTGTGGATGAACGCGGCCCCTGTGGATAACCTTCCTGCCCGCCCGCACTGTGCATGATCGCGACGATCTTGCACTTATTGTGGAACAAAGTGGACAAAAATTCACGATGAGTGCAAGATCGTCGCGATCTTGGGGGGAGGTGGCGGGGCGGGGCGGGCGAGGGGAGGGGGTGGGAGGGGCCACTGGCTAGGGATTCGCCCGAGTGGCTGAGCCGGATCCGCGTCGCGGCTGTCAGGATGACGGCGGGTCGGATCGGTGACGGTCAGGATGATGTGGTGATCGAGGATCTCGGCGAGCAGCAGCGACGCGACAGGACGGTGCTGGCGGGCAACAGCGGGTGGAGCCGGATCGGCGGCCTGCTGCGGTGGCCGCCTCCGCACCCGTGGCCGGCCCGCGTCGGATGGCGGGTCGCGGCCGTCGGCACCGGCTTCGCCTTGCTCGGTACGGCCGGGGCGTTCCTCGGCGACGTCGGCAGCATCATCGGCTTCGGTGTGGCGATGGCCGGAGGCGCACTGCTGGCGATGGCGGTCGCCTACCGGGTCCGCCGCAGCTGGCCAGGACTGCTGATCACCCTGGCGGTGGCGCTGGTCAGCCTGGTCGTCGCCGACCTGGCCAGCATCGGCTACCTCACCGCCGCCGGGGACCGGGTCACCGCGGTGGTGGTCGCCCGGGAGTGTACGCAGCAACGCGGCGACGTGGTCGACTGCGACTACCAGTGGCAGGACACCAGCGGTGCCGTCCTGGTGCCGGACCTGCTCAGCGACGACCGTTACCAGGTCGGCGATTCGGCCGAGCTGGTGGTCGATCCGGCCGGTGTGGTCAGCGTACGGCCGGCGGACACGATGTCGCCGGACCTGGTCAGCCTGCTCGTGGCGGTGCTCGGCGGCCCACTGCTGGTGCTGCTGGTCGTCCGGTGTCTCGCCGTTGGCGAAGGCTGGCTGCCCCGGTGGGGCGCCACTGCTGCGACCGAGTCGGCCACTGGCGCCAGGCCGGCCACTGCGACTGCGCCGGCCACTGCGACTGCGCCGGCCACCGCGACTGGTGAGCCGGCCAGCGGCACCGGTCCGGACCCGGCCGGCGGGACGCCCGCACCCGCTGCCGGCTGAGCCGGGTCGGCTGGACCAGCGGCAGCTCAGCTGTCGATGGCGTGCATGACGTGCTTGAGCCGGGTGTAGTCCTCCAGCCCGTACATCGACAGGTCCTTGCCGTACCCGGAATGTTTGAACCCGCCGTGCGGCATCTCCGAGATGAACGGGATGTGGGTGTTGACCCAGACGCAGCCGAAGTCGAGCCGGCGGGTCATCCGCATCGCCCGCCCGTGGTCGCGGGTCCACACTGACGCGGAGAGTCCGTACCGGACGCCGTTGGCCCACCGGACCGCCTCGTCCTCGTCGGTGAACCGCTGCACGGTGATCACCGGGCCGAAGACCTCGTCCTGGATGATCTCGTCGGGCTGGCGCACCCCGGAGACCACCGTCGGGGCGTAGAAGAAGCCCCGGTCACCGACCCGTACGCCGCCGGTGTGCAGCTGCGCGTGGTCCGGCAGCCGGTCGACGAAGCCGGTGACCCGGCCGAGCTGGTCGACGTTGTTCAACGGTCCGTACGCCACGTCCGGCTCGTCCGGCAGGCCGGTCTTCGTACCCCGGGCCTGCTCGGTGAGCGCCGCGACGAAGTCGTCGTACACGCCCGGCCCGGCCAGCACCCGGGTCGCGGCGGTGCAGTCCTGCCCGGCGTTGAAGTAGCCGGCGCCGGCGATCGCCTCGGCCGCCGCCGCGACATCGGCGTCGTCGAAGATCACCACTGGGGCCTTGCCGCCCAGCTCCAGGTGGGTGCGCTTGAGATCGGAGGCGGCGGCCGCCGCCACCTCCATGCCGGCCCGGGGTGACCCGGTGATCGACACGAAGTCCGGCGTCGGGTGCGCGACGAGTGCCCGGCCGGTGTCCCGGTCGCCGCAGACCACGTTGAACACTCCCGGCGGCAGGAACTCGGCGGCGATCTCGGCCAGCAGCAGCGTGGACAGCGGCGTGGTGTCGGACGGCTTGAGCACCACCGTGTTGCCGGCGGCCAACGCCGGGGCGATCTTCCAGACCGCCATCATCAGCGGGTAGTTCCAGGGCGTGACCTGCGCGCAGACCCCGATCGGCTCCCGGCGTACGTAGGAGGTGTGCCCGGCCAGGTACTCGCCGGCGGATTTGCCCTCCAGCACCCGGGCGGCACCGGCGAAGAAGCGGAACTCGTCGACGCAGGGCGGCAGCTCCTCGTCGGCGGTCAGCTGCCGGGGCTTGCCGGTGTTGCGTACCTCGGCGTCGACCAGGTCGGCGGCGCGGGCCTCGACCGCGTCGGCGAGCTTGAGCAGCGCCAGCTGCCGCTGCGCCGGGGTGGTGTCCCGCCAACTTTCGAACGCGGTGGCCGCCGCCGACATGGCCCGGTCGACGTCGGCCGGGCCGGAGGTCGGGGCCTGGGCGAACACCTCACCGGTGCACGGGTCGACCAGGTCCTGGTAGCCGCCGTCGACCGGGTCGACGTACCCGCCGTCGACGAAGTTGCGCAGGGTCTGCTTGTCGGTCATCGTTCGGCTCCCGCACGTCGGCCCGGATCAAGGTCAGGAATCGGATCAGGTCAGGAATCGGATCAGGTCAGGATGAGGTATCCGCCAGCTACGAGCCATCCTTGCGACCGAAATCGCGGCAGACAAGGGGTACGGCGACTGTTTCCGTGCGCACCGCGTAGTGCGACCGACGGTGTGGCCGGGTTGGTCACGCTGCGCCGGGTTCGACCGTGTCGACGGTCCGACCTCGTGAGGCGCTGTACCGGGTCGGTACTGTCGTCGGATGATCGCTGGCGTCATCGTTCCCGGGCGTGGCTACGGCCCGCAGGCGCCCCTGCTCGACCTTGCCCGCGAGGCGCTCGCCGACCGCGAGACGCCAGTGGAGACGGTGCGGTGGGACGTCCCGGACGGGCTGCTGAACATCGGGCCGGAACCGTTCGTCCGGGCACACGTGGCGGCGGCCATCCACCGGCTGACCATGTCTGCACCCGGCGCACAACCGGTGGTCGTCGCGAAGTCGCTCGGCAGCTACGCCGCCGTGCTCGCGGCTGAACGGCAACTTCCGGCGATCTGGCTGACCCCGCTGCTGCACATCGAGGTCGTCGCCGAGGCGATCGGCCGGAACCCGGCACCCGCGCTCCTCGTCGGGGGGACCCGCGACAGCAGCTGGCTACCGGACGTCGCTTCGGCGACGGGCAAGCGGGTCGTCACGATCACCGGCGGCGACCATGGCCTACGGCCACCCGGTCCGCTGCGGGCCTACGCCCAGGCACTCGGCGACGTCGGTACGGCGATCGAGGAGTTCCTGTCGCAACTGTAAGCGACGGGCGGAATCTGGTGGCCGACCGCGACGGCCGTCGGGTCGTGTCTCAGCGAGCGACGCTGACGGCGTTCTGCGCGGCGGTGACGATCACGTCGGTAACGACGCCTGGCTGTGTGGCGTACAGGGCGTGACTGGCCGGGACGTTGGTGATCGTGGCACCGATCCGGTTGGCCATGTGCTGCAGCATCGCCTGGTCGAACGCCTTGTCCTCGGTCGCGATGACAGCCCAGCTCGGCCTGTGGCGCCAGGCGGCGTTCTTCACCGGGGTCGAGAACGCCGCCATGTTGACAGGCACCTGCGAGTCGCGGAGGAAGGCAGCGTCGGCGTCGCTGGCGTCCGCCGCGAACCCGGCCTTGAACTTCTCCGGGTTGAGGAAGCCGTATCCGTCCTCGGTGACGTCGATGACGAAGTCGGGCGTCGGGGCGAACCCTTCGTACTGCTGGGCGGTGGTTTCGCCCGCGTCGGGCGCGAGCGCTGACACGTAGACCAGCCCGGCGACGTTCGGGTGGACCCCGGCCTCGGTGATGACGGTGCCGCCCCACGAGTGCCCGACGAGAATCGTCGGGCCGTTCTGCTGGTCGAGCACTCTCCGGGTCGCCGCGACGTCGTCCTCGAGCGAGGTGAGCGGGTTCTGCACGATGGTGACCCGGTAGCCCTGGGCCGTCAGCCTGTCGTACACGCCGCGCCAGCCCGAACCGTCAGCGAATGCGCCGTGCACGAGCACGACATTCTTGATCTCCTGACCACCGGTGGTGCCGCTCATGTGGCTCGTCCTTCCGTCGCCGCGCAGGCGTCGCCCGGCGGGGTACTCGCTGAGGTCGCGGTCGCTACCTCTGATGTGCAATATATTGCATGGAGCACGATGCGGCAAGCTGGCTGCGCGGTCATGGCTCGATGGTGAGCCGGGTGATGGAGGCGCCGTCCAGGTCGAACCGGTAGTGCAGATCCGCTGATCCGCCCGGGAAGTTGCCCTCCAGGTGCTGCACCACGTCGAACTGGGCATCACCGACGCGGTGGGCGCCGACGAAATCCGTGGTGTACGTGTACCCGCTGCCCCCATCTACCAGCCATGTCCTGATTTCGTCCAGGCCCCGGTAGGTGCGGCCTTCGTCCGTCACCACCGCGTCCACGGCGAACGCTCCGATGGCGGTCTCGGGGTCCCGGGCTTGATGCGCGGGCAGGTACACCGCGATGGCGGTCGGCAACTCTTCCCAGGTGACGGCGGTCTCTCGGTTCGGCTCCATGTTCATAGCCCAACGATCGAGCCTCCCCCAGGGAGAGGGTCAAGGACGTCGGCGCACTACCCGTTCGGGTGCTGCGTCACTGTGAGCTGCCGGGGGTCAGCCGGAAGACCGGCCAGCCGATCTCGGTCCGCCACCGTCGAGCGTCCCCGGTATCGCGGGGACCCGCCAGGTACGTCTCGTGAACGGGCCCGTCCACGGCCAGCGCATGCGAAGCCACCCAGTTCCCCAGGCGACCGTAGGTGACATCGATGTCGTCGTGCGGGCCCGCATGGACGGCCACGGCCAGATCGGCCGCCGGAAGGTCGACGACCTTGATCCGGCCATCGCCACGCGGGCGGTGCACCGGCCGGAAGACGGTCATGACCCCGGTCCCACCGGTGAACAGCTCGTTGGCGTACCGACCGCCGGCCGGCCCGGAGCGTTCGTCCGGTGGAAAGGCTGCGTCCAGGTCGTCCATCGCCCGGTCGAACCAGTCGAGGGAGTCCTCGAGCCGGACCTCCGCGCTGACGGCGACCACGGTCCGGGCGGGGACCGAACGCAGTTCGACATCGAGCACCGCAGCGTCGGGCAGCAGCAACTGGCGCAGCGACACCACCGCTGCCCGCGTACGGTCGAGTTCGGCCTCGAGCCGGTGCAGGTGACCCGCTATGAGATCGGCGCGCTGATGCGGGTCGTCGGTCGTGATGATCGACTTGATCTCGGCCAAGGGCACGTCGAGCTCCCGGAGCCGATGGATGACCTGCGCCGTCGCGATCTGGTCGGGCAGGTAGTACCGGTAGCTCGTGTCGGGGTCCACCTTCGCCGGTGCCAGCAACCCGGACTCGTGATAGCGCCGCAGGGTCCGCACGCTGAGGTGTGTCACGGTGGCGAACTCGCCGATGGTCAGACCCGTACGCATCGTCACAGTCTCCAACGGGTCGTCACGCAGGCGAATCGCCGGCCGTTCCCAGTTCGAACGCCTCGTCCAGGCTCATCCAGTTTTCCCGGGCGGCCGTGGCGGCACCCTCGACGTCATGCGCCTCGCACAGCGCGATGATGCGCTCGTGCAGAGCCACCGAGCTGCGGCCGCTCAGCGAGGAGAAACGCAGCCGCTCGAGTCGCCGGAGTACGGGCGTGAACTGCTCCAGAACCGTGCGAAGTGCCGGATTGGCGGAGGCAACCACCGCAACGCCGTGAAACTCGTCATCTGCTGCGATGGCCGCGTCGACGTCGTCAGCCTGCAAGGCTGCCGCGAAACGACCGTTGGCCGCCCGCATGGCCTCGATGTCATCGGCGGACAGCCGGGGCACCGCTTCGCGGACCGCGAGCTCGTGCATCGCGGCGGTGACTGTCTGCGCCGCTCGCGCGGCGTGGGCATCCAGCGGGCTCACCATGGTGTAGCGGCCGGGCTTCGTCTTGACCAGGCCCATCTCCTCGAGGCGGGTCAAGGCCTCGCGCACCGGGGTGCGGCTCACTCCCAGCCATTCCGCCAGCTCCGCGTCGTTGAGCCGCTCGCCCGGTGCCAACGTGCCGTCGACGATGGCGTCCCGGATCCACCGGTAGGCGTTCTCCCGTAGCAGGGACCGCGACATAACCCCCACGCGTCCTGGCACCGGCATGCAACATATTCCACACCACATGCAGGTTGTCGTCAACGGGACTCATAGTCACACCGCCCAGGGCAAGGTCAATGGGATCCGGCAGCTGGTCCGTGCGGCGATCGTCCCGGCGGCGGCCCGCCTACCGCGCCCTGGCCCGCGGCAAGTCCAGGATGCCTAGGCGTCGCATTTCCAGGTGGGGTCTGTCGCGATGGCGATGACTTCGTCGAGGCGTACCCGGGCCCGGGTCATCGCGGCGATCTGCGCTTCCAGCCGCTCCCGCTCCGCGTCCAGCAGGGCTCGTGACCGAGGTACGCATTCGGCCTCGAGCAGCGGGAGCAGGTCGGCGATCACCCGGCTGGACAGGCTGGCCGAGAACCCTCGCCGGATCAGCGCCACCCGGGCGACAGCCGTTTCGGCGTAGCGGCGGCGGCCCGCCGAGTCCCGCTCGGCCGTCAGCAGGCCCTGCTCCTCGTAGTAGCGCAGCGACCGCACGCTGGCACCGGTGCGGGCCGCCAGCTCCCCGATGCGCACTATGACCACCACCACATCATCGGGACCTCACATCAATGGCAGCTCCTAGCGTAGCCACGGCAACCTTTCATCCCTTTGCGGAGGAGTACGTCACATGGCAGGAACGCTGGGCATCATCGGCAGCGGCAACATCGGCTCTGCCATCGCCCGCAGCGCGGTCAGCGCCGGCTGGCAGGTGGTGATCAGCAATTCGCGCGGACCGGAGAGCCTCGGTGATCTGATCGCCGAGCTTGGCCCACTCGCCCGCGCCGCCACCCCGACCGGGGCGGCACAAGCGGGCGACCTCGTGGTCGCGACCATTCCGCTGGCCAACTACGAGCAACTGCCACGGGAGGCGCTCGCCGGCAGGACGGTGATCGACACCATGAACTACGCGCCGGCCGTGACGGGTTGGGCGCACCCGGAACTCGACGCCGACGAACTCACCTCCAGCGAACTCGTGCAACGGTTCCTGTCCGGCTCATCCGTGGTCAAGGCGTTCCATGACGTCAACGGCAGGCTGCTGCGCGAACTGGCCCGCCCGGCCGGTGCCCCGGACCGCACCGCTCTGCCCGTCACCGGCGATGACCCCGCCGCCAAGGCGCAGGTCACCGAGCTGATCGACGACTTCGGTTTCGACACCGTCGATGTCGGCGGCCTCGCCGAGAGCTGGCGCATCGGCCCCAACACTCCGCTGTACTTCGAGGCCTTCACCGGGGCGGTCCCAACGGGTTTGAGCCTGCCGGAAATCTACTCCTGGCTGGCCACCACCCCGCTGATCCCCACCCCGGCCGCCACGGTCGCCGAACTGGCCGCCACGACCGAGCGCCAACCGGCAGGCTTCCAGCTCCCGGCGTCGGCCTGACTGGTCGGGCCGCAGGGTCGACAAGATCAATGTGAGCGCCATCGTTGCTACGGTGCGGATTTGAGAACGATACCGCTCACATTGATCTTGGGCTTTGCGGACTTCGGTTAACCGAGAGCAGTTCGACTCCGGGGGCCGGGCTGTTGGTAGGGCGCGGGTAGAAACGGCGGAAGACCGGGGGCAGGAACAGCAGGACGAGGACGGCGATCGCCCCGGCGACGAGCAGCGGTGGCCCGAGCGTGTCGCAGACGGAGACCCAGGTCGGTACGATCTCGAACCTGGGGGCGACGTGGCCCAAGTCGTCGATGTCCGCCACGGCGGAGCCTCTGCCGTCGACCAGCAGTATGCCGCAGAACAGCGCGAACGGAGAGGCCAGAGCACAGGTCGTGACATGTGCCCACCCGCTGCCACGGACCAGACCGGTGATCGACAAAAGTAGCCCGGCAATGGCCAGGCCAGACATGGTCAACTCAAGTCTGGCAACGACATCAAGGGCGAGATCTTCCAGTCCGTTCCGGTTCGCGGCGTCTTCCGGGGACACGCCGTCATCTACCGCGCGCAAGTGTGTGACGACGTATGTGGTCGTCGCCGTCTTGAACAGCAGGCCGAGCAGCAGTACGCCGACCGCGATCGGCGGAGCGACCACCGGCCAACGCTGTGGCGACGGGTTCGGGCTCTTGCCCGAGCGGCCTTCAGACGGGGAAGTCCGTGCCGATGCATGGTTCATCGTCGATGATCTCCACCACCACGTCGATGGTGGCCGTCGCTTCCCTCGACAAGGTCAGATCTACGTCGTAGACCGTTCCGTGGCCGTCGATCGAGGACCAGGGTCGGGCTCCCCGTACGGTGAAGGAGCTGATCCCGTGCTCTGTCCATGCCGTCAGCTCCGTATCGCCGAGCCGGGCGAGGGCCATGTCGTCTCCGCCGCAGAGCATCAGCCGGGCTCCGGAGTAATCGCCTGCCACGAGCAGCCCCAGGTAGGTCGCTAGGCTATGGTCCGACTTGCGCTGTTCGTCCCGAGCGGAGGCCTTCAGGGACGCGTTGCCGAACCAGCAGGTGAGGAGTGCGACGACCACGATCCCCGCCGCCCACCACAGGCCTGGACGACGCCACACCCGTACCGCCACGGCCGGGGATCGTAGTCTCGCCGGAGGTTGGCGTCAGCTCAGGGAATCTGCTTGGCCAGCTCGACGAAGCAGCGCCAGGCGGATGGGCCGAAGGTCAGGGTGCCGCCGTCGCGGTCCTTGGTGTCGCGGACCAGGACTCGGCCGGGCAGGTTGTCGGCCACCTCGACACAGTTGCCGGATGCGCCGTTGGACCGCGACGACTTCCGCCAGGCTGGTTCAGTTCTCATTGGATCATCCCTAACATGAGGTCCCTGGTCTGGTCGGCGGAGAGCGCCAACTCGTTGATTGCCTCCCAGATTAGTTCCAGCTCGAGCACGTCACCAGTGGTGCTGGCGAGGCGACCGCGCAGCAGGTCGTCGAGGTAGCCGACGCGTCGTCCGTCGCTCAGGGTGGCCAGCGAGAGCGGTCCGCTGAGGCCAGCGTGGAGCCCGGCCGAGTCGGGGACCGCGCGGATTCGCACCGTCGGCCGGTGCCCGAGGTCGACCAGGTGGGCGAGCTGCTCCTTCATCACCTCGCGGGGACCACGTCGCAGCGCGGATTCCTCGACCAGCGCTATCAACTCCACCGGTGGCTCCCGGTCCAGCACCGCAGCCTGCCGAGCCAGCCGGTCCGCGACCACCTCCTCGATCGGGCCCTTGTTGGTGGGTACTCCAGCGAAGACCAGCCGCATGTACGCCTCGGTCTGCAGCAGTCCGGGAATCAACGTCGGCTCCCAGGCCCGCAGCAGGATCGCGCGGTGTTCGTGCTCGACCCAGGACCGCAGCCACGGCTTGAGGTCTCCACGTGCCTCCTCGGCGAGTTTCTGGATCTTGTCGCCGGAGTTCAGCACCTGGTCGATGGCCTGCGCGGTGTCCTCCTGCGGCACCAGCCGGCCCGTCCCGAAGCTGGCGATCAACGACTTCGACACCGAGAGCGCCTTTGCCAGCTGGGTCTGGTTCATGCGCCGGGCCAGTCGGAGCCGTCGGAGCTCCGTCGTGAGTTCACTCATGTTTATCACCCCGAATACCTACTGATGCCTGTGATCTCAACCTGGTTCATCTTCTACGTACGCCGGCCGATAGTCCAGGGTGGAAATCGACGCACCGCCGTTAGTGGGTGAGAGGAGTGTGGATGGTGGGAATCGAAGCGGTGGTCGGGGCGGCGCTGCTCGGCTTTGCCGCCGGGCTGTGGTCGTTCCGGGTGAAGTCCCGGTGGTGTCCGTACTGCGGGCGGCCGACCTGGCCGCTGGTCAGGCACTCTGACTAGCCGGCTGGTCCGGGAGCCGCAGCCGAAGTCGGGCGACGTACTGGTGATCGGCCGGGCAGCGAGCGTGCAGTTCGCCGACGGCCGGGGGTTCCGGTTCCGGGTGATCTCGGTCGACCGGAAGTGGACGTACGACGGCTGGGTCTGGCTCACCGGATACGTGATCGACCGTGACGGGAACGCCGCTGAGCGGCGGGAGATATTCGTCCAGCGTCGAGGGCTTCATCGACTTGCCGGACGTACGAAAAACTGATTCTTGATCAAGGAGAGAAATGATCATCGAGATGATGGGTGACTGGTGGCTGCGCTGCCGGGACCGGTTTTCCAGCCGGTCGGCGGCGTCCCAGCGACTGGAAGCACTCCGGCGCGAGCAGACAGCGGTACGGCGTCGTCGGCTCGACGGCAACCGGGGACACCACTGGTCCACGGAGGCGACGATGCTGGTCCCGACGACCCGCCCGCTGCTGACCTACGCCCAGCAACTCGGCTACCGGCTGCCCCGTGGCGTGGTCTGAGCGGCGTACTGCCCCGACGCGGCTGTTGACCCTAGGCTGGCGGGATGGAACCTGCCGACCCGACCCCGCGTACGCCGTTCTGGCTGGCCGGCGAGCCGGCGCACGGCGACGAGCCGCTCGACGTGCACCACCCGTACGACGGTCGGCTCGTCGGGCGGACCAGCCACGCCACGCCCGACCAGGTCGAGCAGGCGGTGGCCGCCGCGCACCGGGTCGCGCCGGTGGCGGCCGCGCTGCCGGCGTACCGCCGGGCGGCCGCGCTGGACCACATCAGTGCCCGGCTCGCGCAGCGCGCCGACGAGATCGCCCGGCTGATCACCGCCGAGAACGGCAAACCGATCAAATGGGCGCGTGCCGAGGTGGCCCGCGCGGTCTCCACGTTCCGCTGGGCCGCCGAGGAGGCCCGGCGCTTCTCCGGTGACCTGCAGCGCCTCGACACCGACCCGGCTGCCGCCGGCCGGATCGCGCTGGTCCGTCGGGTGCCGCGCGGCCCGGTCCTGGGCATCTCGCCGTTCAACTTTCCGCTGAACCTGGTGGCTCACAAGGTGGCCCCGGCGATCGCGGTCGGCGCACCGATCATCGTCAAGCCGGCTCCGGCGACCCCGTTGACCGCGCTGTTGCTCGGTGAGCTGATCGCGGAGGTCACCGAGCCGGATGGCCCGGAGTCCGGGCTGCCCGCCGGGATGGTCTCCGTACTGCCGGTCCCGAACGACCGGGCCGGCGGTCTGGTCGCCGACCCACGCCTGCCGGTGGTGTCGTTCACCGGCTCCGGCCCGGTCGGCGCGCTGATCCGCCGCTCAGCGCCGGAGAAGCATGTCACCCTGGAGTTGGGCGGCAACGCGGCCGCGTTGATCTGCGAGGACTGGGCCGGCGACGAGGAGCTGACCTGGGCGGCGCAGCGGATCGCCACCTTCGCCAACTATCAGGCCGGGCAGAGCTGCATCGCGGTGCAGCGGGTGTACGTGCACGAATGGCTCTACGACGGCTTCCTGCCCCGGCTCGTCGACGCCGTGGCGGCGCTGCGCCTCGGTGACCCGGCCGACGAGGCGACCGACGTCGGCCCGTTGATCGACGAAACCGCCGCGATCCGGGTCGAGTCCTGGGTGGACGAGGCGGTGACCGCTGGGGCGACGATCGACGTCGGCGGCCGGCGTGCCGGTGCGACGTACCCGCCGACGGTGCTGACGCAGGTGCCGGCCGGTGCCCGGGTGCTCACCGAGGAGGTCTTCGGCCCGGTGCTCGTCGTGCAACGGGTCGACAGCGACGCCGCCGGGTTCGCGGCGATCAACGACTCGGCGTACGGGCTGCAGGCCGGCGTCTTCACCCGCCGGCTGCAGACGGCGTTCGCCGCGCACCGCACGCTCGCCGTCGGCGGGGTGATCGTCGGTGACGTGCCGTCGTACCGGGCCGACCAGATGCCGTACGGCGGGGTCAAGGGCAGCGGCGTCGGCCGCGAAGGGGTCCGCAGCGCGATGGACGACTACACCGAGCCCAGGGTGATGGTCCTCACTGGACTCGATCTCTGACCACCGCCTCTGGCGCTGGTCTCCCACCAGCTCGGCGCGCTGCGCGGACCGGCAGCGTAGCGTCCGCGCGGTAACCTGTCGCGCGACGGCGTCGCAGGCGCGGGTGCCGGCGACGCGGGAGGCGAGGCGGGACATGGCGGTACGGCGTACGGCGGCCCAGGTCGCGATGGTGCTCCTGCTGAGCGCCGGCACAGCGCTGCCCGGCGCCGCACCGGCGTACGCGCAGGACGACCAGGTGCGGGTCCAGCTCGGCCTGCCCGGCGGGTTCACCGTCGGCGAGAAGGCCGCCGGGGTGACGGTGAAGGTCTCCAAGCGCTCCGACGGGTGCGTGTCGCTGCGTACCGCCCTGGCGATCCGGCTGCCCGGCGCAACCGTCGACCAGGTCGCCGTGCAGGTGCGGATCGACGACGACTGGGTGCGGGTGCCGATCGCCGACAACGGCGACGGGCTGCTGGTCACCGACCGGACCGCCCCGGCGGAAGACGAGCTGTGCAAGGGCAAGAGTCGGTCGGTGCGCTACCAGGTGGCGTTGCGGGCCGGCACCCCGGCCGGCACCGTGCACGTCGTCGCCGAGGCGTACACCGCCGGTGGTGACCTGCTCGGGCGTACGGCCGGGTCGAAGAAGGCCACCGGCCGGCTCGCCGGCAGCTACGCGCCGGCCCCGCCGTCGCCGACCGGGGAGCCGACCCCGGAGCCGACCGAGGTGCCGGCGGCGGCGAGCCCGAGCCCGCCGCCGGTCGCCGCCCCGGTGGACCCGGACCTGGTCGCCGCCGCCGGGTCCGGCGGTGAGCCGGGTCAAAGGCCCGGGATCGGGGTCGGGGTGCTCGCCGTCGGCCTGGGCATGGTCGCGGTCGGGGTGGCGCTGCTGGTGCTGCTGGTACGCCGGGGGCGCGGTGGTCGGCACGCGACTCCTGGTGCCGACGGTACGGACGCCGCCGGCTCGGCGACGATGCTGCTGCCCCGGATTCAGCGCTGACCTGCCCCGACTTCAGCGCTGACCTGCGACGATCCGGTGACGCGGCGGCGTCGCCGGTCGGCGGGAGGATGAACATCGGACGGCCGGAGGGTGGCCCGACCGCCTTGGCCAAATCGGCCGGACGCTGCTCCGTTACCCTCACCTGTGTTGGCAACCGGCGCGGCTGAGGAGCGAGACCTTGTCTGACTTGTCCAAAATCGTCAAGGCCTACGACGTCCGTGGCACCACTCCCGACCAGTTGAACGAAACGGTGGCCCGGGCCCTCGGCACCGCGTTCGTGCAGGTGCTCAAGGAGTTGGGCGACAAGGCCGACCGGATCGTCATCGCCCACGACATGCGGGAGTCGTCCCCGCCGCTGGCCGCCGCGTTCGCCGCCGGGGCCAACGCCGCCGGGGCCGAGGTGCTGCACGCCGGGCTGGCCTCCACCGACCTGCTCTACTACGCCTCCGGCGCGTTGGAGCTGCCCGGTGCGATGTTCACCGCCAGCCACAACCCGGCCCAGTACAACGGGATCAAGATGTGCCGTTCCGGGGCGGCGCCGATCGGCCAGGACTCCGGGCTGACCGACATCCGCGACCGTGCCCAGGCGTTGCTCGACAGTGGTGAGACACCGTCCGGTGCGGAGCGGGTGGAGCGGCGTGAGCTGCTCGCCGACTACGCGGCGCACCTGCGTACCCTGGTCGACCTGTCCGGGATCCGGCCGCTGAAGGTGGTCGTCGACGCCGGCAACGGGATGGGCGGCTACACGGTGCCCGCCGTACTGGGTGCCACGGTGCTGCCGGCGCTGCCGCTGGACATCGTGCCGATGTACTTCGAGCTGGACGGGTCGTTCCCGAACCACGAGGCGAACCCGCTCGATCCGAAGAACATCGTCGACCTGCAGAAGGCGGTCCGGGAGCACGGCGCCGACCTGGGTCTGGCGTTCGACGGCGACGCCGACCGCTGCTTCGTCGTCGACGAGCGCGGCGAGCCGGTCTCCCCGTCGGCGATCACCGCCCTGGTCGCCACCCGGGAGTTGGCCAAGCACCCCGGTGAGACGGTCATCCACAACCTGATCACCTCCAGCGCGGTGGCCGAGATCGTCCGGGAGAACGGCGGGGAGCCGGTCCGGTCCCGGGTCGGTCACTCGTTCATCAAGGCGGAGATGGCCCGGACCAACGCGGTCTTCGGCGGTGAGCACTCGGCGCACTACTACTTCCGGGACTTCTGGTTCGCCGACACCGGGATGCTGGCCGCGATGCACATGCTGGCCGCGCTCGGCGAGCAGGACAAGCCGCTGTCCGAGCTGGCCCACGAGTTCGAGCGGTACGTCGCCTCCGGCGAGATCAACTCGACGGTCACCGACCAGCAGGCGAAGCTCGCCGAGGTCAAGGCCGCGTACGCCGACGCCGACCTCGACGAGCTGGACGGGCTGACCGTCAGCTTTGACGACGGTTCCTGGATCAACCTGCGGGCGTCGAACACCGAGCCGTTGCTGCGGCTCAACGTCGAGGCGCCGACCACCGAGCGGATGGTGCAACTGCGCGACGGCGTGCTGGCGCTGGTCCGCGGCTAGGATCATCTTCGGGTTCACCCCGCGACGTGGAAGGAGCCACCCGATGGCCCTGGATTCGCAGCTACTGGAGATCCTGGCCTGCCCGGACACGCATCACACACCGTTGACCTACGATGCCGACGCGCAGACCCTCACCTGCCCGGAGTGCTCCCGGATCTTCGAGGTGCGTGACGGCATCCCGGTGCTGATGCTGGACGAGGCCCGGATGCCGGGCGAGGCGTCCTGATGGCGCTGCCGATCGACGGGACCTCCGGGGTGGTGGGCCAGCGGGTCGCCGACGAGGCGCTGCTCGACGACGTCGACGCGCTGGGCCTCGCCGACCCGGGCGGAATGCTGCGGTTCACCGCCTCGGCCGGTGCGCAGGTACGCGAGTCGGCGGCGTTGGCCGCCGAGGCCAACCTCGGGGTGCTCAGCGACGAGGGGCGGCCCCGGGCGGTGGTGATCGCCGGGATCGGCACCGCCGGGCGTACCGGTGACGTGCTGGCCACGGTGGCCGGCCCACGCTGCCCCGTACCGGTGATCCCGCACCGCAGCGCCGGCGTGCCCGGCTGGGTCGGTGCGGCCGACGTGGTGATCGCGGTCAGCGCCTCCGGGCGCAGCCCGGAAGCGCTCGGCGCGGCGCAGGCCGCCGCCCGGCGCGGGGCCCGGCTGGTCGCCGTCGGTGCCCCCGACTCGCAGCTGCAGTCGGTCGCCGAAGGGGTCCGCGCGCCGTTCATCCCGGTGCCGCGTCGGGCTCCGGCACGGGCCAGCCTCTGGGCGTTGACCGTGCCGGTGCTGCTGGCGGCGCGGGCGTTGGGGCTGGTGAAGGTGAACGAGGCGGACCTCGCGGAGACCGCCGCGCGGCTCGACGCCGACGCGGAACGGTGCCGGCCGGCGGCGGAGTCGTTCGTCAACCCGGCGAAGGCGCTCGCGCTCGGGCTGGCCGGTTCGGTGCCGATCGTCTGGGGTTCGTCGCCGGTGGCGTCGGTCGCCGCCCGCCGGTTCGGTGACTCGTTGTCGACGAACGCCCGTTATCCGGTGGTCACCGGCGCGCTCGGTGAGGCCGGCCGGGGACGGGTCGGCCTGCTCGACGGGGTCTTCGGGGGTCTCGGCGAGTCCAGCCGGGACATCTTCGCCGACCCGGACGAGGCCGAGGAGCCACCGACCCGGTTGCGGCTGGTACTGCTGCGCGACGGTGGGCTGAACCCGGAGGACGACGCCGACGAGCCGCTGGTGGTGGAGGAGCGGCGGGCCGAGGCGGTGCAGACCCTCGCCGACCGCCGTGGGGTGCGTTGCGACGTGTTGACCGCCGAGGGCGGGTCGGCGTTGGAGCGGCTCGCCTCGCTGATCGCGGTGCCGGACTTCGCCTCGGTGTATCTGGCGCTGGCCCACCATCTGGATCCGATGGCGGTTCCGGCGGTGACCGAGATGAAGGAACTCTCCACCACCTGAGGCAGGGCCGTCGTGGAACTGTTGACCAGCCAGATCCGGGACTACGCCTGGGGGTCGCGGGAGGTCATCGCCCAGTTGCAGGGCCGGCCGTCCCCGTCGCCGGGGCCGGAGGCAGAGCTGTGGCTGGGTGCCCACCCGGCCGCTCCGTCCACTGTCGAGCGGAACGGGGCGCCGGTCAGCCTGGCGGAGCTGATCGACCAGGATCCGCAGGGCTGGCTGGGCGGGCCGACCGCCGCCCGGTTCGACGGCCGGTTGCCGTACCTGATGAAGGTCCTCGCCGCGCGGACGCCGCTGTCGCTGCAGGCCCACCCGGACGCGGCGCGGGCCCGGGAGCGGTACGCCGCCGAGCGGTCCGGTGGCGCCGAGAGTGGGGCGCGCAACTACGTCGATCCGTACCACAAGCCGGAGCTGCTGGTCGCGATCAGCCCGTTCGACGCGCTCTGTGGCTTCCGGGACCCGGCGCGGTCCGCGCAGGCGGTGGCGGCGCTGCGCCTCGACGCCCTGGAGCCGGTGGTCAAGTCGCTGCGGACCGGCACCGGCGGGCTGCCGGAGGCGATCGAGACGCTGCTCGGCTGGCCGGCGGACGACCGGGCGGCGCTGGTTGCGGCGGCGGTTGCGGCGGTCGACGGCCTGCCGGCCCGGTACGCCGCCGACGGTGCGCTGCTGACCGACCTGGCCGCGCACTACCCGGCCGACCCCGGGGTGCTGGTCGCGTTGCTGCTCAACCGGGTGCGGCTGGCCCCCGGCGAGGCGGTCTGGATGCCGGCCGGCAATCTGCACGCCTACCTGCGCGGTGCCGGGATCGAGATCATGGCCGCCAGCGACAACGTGCTGCGCGGCGGGCTGACCCCCAAGCGGGTCGACGTCGCCGAGCTGCTGCGGGTGTTGCGCTTCGACGTGCTCGACGAGCCGGTGGTACGGCCCCGGTCGGTCGCCCCCGGGGTGATCACCTGGCCGGTACCGGCAGCCGAGTTCAGCCTGCACCGGGTGGTGCTCGACGCCGACGTGCCACAGGCGGCGGTGGCGGCGGCCGGCCCTCGGGTGGTGCTCTGCCTCACCGGCGCAGTCACGGTGGACGACGGGGTCGCGGCGGTCGCCGTACCGCCGGGGCAGGCAGCGGTCGGGTCGGCCCGACCGGGGTCGCTGACGATCTCCGGCGCGGGTGAGGCGTTCGTCGCCTCGGTCAACCTGGATCCTGCCTAGTCTGCGGTCCGCCTGGTCTCCGTCGGTCCGCCTGGTCTCGGTCGGCTGCGGGATTGGGCCTTACGTACGCGGGGCGGCCGCCTGGTGAGCGTCCGCTCCGCTCACCTGCAGCCGCCCCGCGCATCCCCCCGGTTTGGTTCCCCCGCGCGTCAGCGTGACAACTTAGTGACGCGACGTAGTCGTAGATTTGCAGTGCGTAGCCAGGCTGTCAAGCTAATCCGGAAATTACCGACTCGCGGCGTGTCGCGGTCTGGCCCTGAATCGGCTACGACGGGCGGCGTCCCGGGCGTACCCAGGTCCAGATGCAGTAGACCAGCCAGCCCAACGCCAGCGCGGTGGCCAACGGGCGTAGCCCGACCGCGTTCAGGCCGATGACCAGGAGCAGCACGACCAGCCAGGGGATGAATGCCTTCACCGCACCGATGCTGCCACACCACGCCGGCATTCCACCCCGGCCCGTCACGTCACCTTCCGTGACGGCGCCACACCAGGACGCCTGTCCGAACGATATTCCTCTGAGGAATAATTATGGGTCTTGTGTTGTTTGTGTGGGTCGGTTCTGGATCGTCATCTGGGTAGTTGTGGTCGGTGGCCGCCGAGGCTGAGCATGGCGAGGGCGATCAGTGCGTGGGGTGAGTGGAAGCCGAACGCGATCCGGGTGATCAGCCGGATCTTGGCGTTGACTGACTCGATGAGTCCGTTGGACAGTTGGTGTTCGATCGCGGCGCGGATCGTGTCGCGGTGGCGTGTGATCCGGCGTTGGAGTTCGACGAAGGCGTCGATACGGCTGCGGCGGGCCCACTCGATCCACCTGTCGAGGGCTTCGAGTGCCGCTGCCGGGCTGTCCTTGGCCATGGCGAACACGGCGCGGAGGCCTTCCTTGAGGGCCCAGGCCCGGTACAGCTGGGGCTGGGTCCTGGCGATCCAGTCGAGTTTTGCCTTCTGTGCCTCGGTGAGGTTGTCCGGGTTCTTCCACAGGGCCCACCGTGCGTTCTTGAGTGTGCGGGCGTCGCCCCGGGCGGTGTTGCGTCGGCCGGTGCCGCGTCCGGCGGCCTGGTTCCACGCCTGTCGGCGTACCAGGTCCAGCGCTTCGGTGGCCCAGGCCACGACGTGGAACGGGTCGGCGCACCGCACCGCCTGCGGGCAGCGGCGGGTGACGACCTTCGCGATCGTGTCGGCGCCGTCGGCGGACACGTGGGTGATGGCCGCGGCGCGCTGCTCACCGAGCTGGTCGAAGAAGGCGTGCAACGTCGCGGCGTCCTTGCCCGGCGCGGCCCACACCAGTCGGCCGGTGTCGTGGTCGACCACGACGGTCAGGTACCGGTGACCCTTCTTGTAGGCGATCTCGTCGATGCCGATCCGACGCAGCCCGGCGAACCGGTCGGTGACCTCGCCGGTGTCGGCCCATACCCTGGCCACGATCGCCCCGACGGTGCGCCAACCGACGCGCATCAGCTGACACACCGTCGATTTCGCGGTGCGCACCGCCAGCCACGCCACGGTGGCGTCGAACGCCCGGGTGTGTCCGGCGTTGTGACGCGCCCACGGCACCGCCGCGACCACCACGCCGTGCTCGGCGCAGGACACCCGTGGCGCGTCGGCCTCGACGACCGCCCTGACCGTGCCCAGATCCAGAGCCCGCCACCGCCGCCGCCCGTGACCGGCGTCGAAACCCGGACACCGCCGGCCGCAGTACGGACACCGCCGCCGCGCCCCTCTACGCACCCGTACATGGACCACCAACAACGCGTCTTCGTCGTCGAACTCGACGTCCTCCACCACCGCCCGCTCGACGCCGAGCAGAGCAGCCCATACGCTGACAGAACGCACGCCGTTCCCCGCCTTTCCCAGTTCTGACCTTCGACAAGCCAGAACCTAGGCAGGGCAACGGCGTGCGCCACCAACGCCGCGCCGAACCACCCACAGACACAACACAAGATCCATAATTATTCCTCTGAGGAATACTGCTCCACCGCAGTACCGCCGACCGTCAGGTGCCGTCCGGCCCCGGACCGGTCGGCTCCCGCACCGACGCGCGGCGCAGCGTGCTGGCGACCGGCGGCCGCCGTACCCCGGTCCAGTCCGGTTGTTCGCTGGTCGGCCCCATCCACGGCGGCCGGGGCCAGTTGCCCCGTGGCCACTGCGCCGCGTCACGCTGCGTCGGCACCACCGCACCGGCCGGATCCGGCGCGCGGAGCGGATCGGCCCAGGACGGTGGTGCCGCCGGCCGCAGCGTGCCGGTCCTGGCCGGGCTGAGCCCCGCCAGCTCCGGCCAGAGCGCGGCGCTCGCCGCCCGGCTACGCACCAGCCGCTGCCCGGACCGGCGGTGCCGCTCGGCCAGGACCGCCGCCAGGTACGCCCACCCCGGCACCCCCGCCGGCGGCGGGGGAGTGGTCACCGCGGCGACGTCCGCCGCGACCAGCCGCACCAGCTCCGAGCGCGCCGGCTCGGCAAACCCGTGCCCTCTGGTCAACAGGTGCCGCACCGACAGCGCGAGCTCGTCGTCGAGCCGGGTCAGATCGAGGGTACGGGCCCAGCCGGCCAATGCCGGCGGCATACCCGGCACCCAGCCCCACGACGCCGGTGCCCGGTCGTGCACCACGATCGTCCCGGCGGCCAGATCCCCGAGCCGCTTGCCCTGACTGTTCGACATCAGCGTCACGAGACTCGCCAGCCAGGTCAGCGGCGGCAGCAGCAACCCCGGCCACTCGGCGGCCACCCCGACCAGGTTGCGGGTCAGCGCGTGCCGGAACTGCGGCGGGCCACCATCGTCGCGGACCACCCGGATCCCGACCGCCCGCTTGCCGACCGTACGGCCGTTGCCGAGGGTCTCGCACAGCACCGGGTAACCGACCAGCACCAGGACCGCACCCACGGTCAGCACCGCCTGCCCGAGCGCGTCGTCCACCTCGACCGACGACGGCAGCGACGCCAACAGCACCCCGGCCACCACCGCCAGCAGCAGCGCGATCAGCACCTGGACCAGCAGATCCACCAGCAGCGCCAGGATCCGGGAACCGGCCCGGGCCAGCCGTACCTCGACCTCGACGGCCTCACCGCCGACCAGCCTGGTCCCCCCGGATGCGTGCGCACTCACCCTGCCAGTGAACACTATGGGTCGGGAGGTGGCCGTGGACCTCGACGCGTACGTGGCCGAGCACGAGCCGCAGTGGCGGCGGCTCGAGCAGCTGACCCGTGGCCGGCAGCTCACCGTCGCCGAGGTCGACGAACTGGTGGCGCTGTATCAACGTACCGCCACCCACCTGTCGGTGGTCCGCAGCCGCTCGCCCGACCCGGCGCTGGTCGCCCGGCTCTCCACCCTGGTGCTGGCCGCCCGGTCCCGGCTGACGACCGGCCCCCGGTCCGGCTGGCGCACTCTCGGCCACTTCGCCGCCACCGGGTTCCCGCAGGCGGTGGTCCGGGCGGCCCCGTGGTGGGGCGCGGTCGCGGTGGCGTTCTGCGCACTCACCGGATTCCTGATGTGGTGGGTCGCCGGCCACCCGGACAGCGCCCGGGTCCTGATCGGCGACCGGGCCGCGGCGGAACTCGCCGAATCGAGCTTCGCCGGCTACTACACCCGGTACGCGGCCCCCAACTTCGCCGCCCAGCTGTCGACCCACAACGCCTGGCTGGCCGCACAGTGCCTGGCCGCCGGGATCCTGGTGGTCCCGGTGCTCTACCTGCTGTGGGTGAACGCCCTCAACATCGGCGTCACCGGCGGCGTGATGATCTCCTACGATCGCGCGGACGTCTTTTTCGGTCTGATCACTCCGCACGGGCTGCTGGAGCTGACCGGGGTGTTCGTCGCCGCCGGGGTCGGGCTGCGCATCGGCGGTGCCTGGCTCGCCCCGCCGGCCGGAGCGAGCCGCAGCCGTGCCGTCGCCGACGCGGGGCTCTCCGGCGTCCTGGTGGCCCTCGGGCTGGTGCCGGTCTTCGCCGTCGCCGCGCTGATCGAGGCCTTCGTGACGCCGGCCCCGCTGCCGACCTGGCTGCGGGTCGCCGTCGGCGCGGCTGCCTGGCTGGCCTTCCTCGGCTACGTGCTGGTGCGTGGCTCCCGACGGGGCGCCGACGTGGCTCAGAGCCGGCCGAGCAGCTTCAGCTGAAGGTAGAGGTCGGCGAGGCGACCGGCGAAGGTCGGTGCCGAGGCGTCCAGCACCGCCACCCCGTACCGGCGCAGCACCGCACTCACCCGGCCCCGCTCGGTGACGGTCCGGGTCGCCGCGGCGGCCAGGTAGGCGTCGGCGACCGTGTGCACCGGTCCGTCCACCATCGCCGGCAACGTCGGATCCCCGATGGCGGCGACCACGACCTGATGGCGGGCGGCCAGCCGGGGCAGCACCGGCAGCAGCCCGTCGCCGAGCGCGCCGGGCTCCAACGCGGTGCAGAGCACCACCAGGCAGCGTCGGGACTCCCGCCGTAGAATCTCGCCGACGACCAGCTCGTAGTCCGTCTCCACCAGCGCCGGTTGCAGCCCGGCCAGGGTCTGGACCAGTCGGGGCAGCAGCGCCTGCCGGCTCACGCCCCAGATCGCCGCCCGGACCTTCGCGTCCACCGCCATCAGGTCGAACCGGTCGCCGGCCCGGTTCGCCAGGGTCGCCAGCAGCAGCGCGGCGTCGATCGCGACGTCGAGCCGGGGCTGGTCACCGATCAGGGCCGCCGAGGTCCGTCCGGTGTCCAGCACGAACATCACCCGGCGGTCCCGCTCCGGGCGCCAGGTCCGGACCAGGACGTCGGACCGGCGGGCGCTGGCCCGCCAGTCGATCGATCGTACGTCGTCGCCGACGACGTACTCCCGCAGGTTGTCGAACTCGGTGCCCTGACCGCGGCCCCGGGTGGCCCGGATGCCGTCGATGACCCGTAGCCGGGCCAGTTTCTCGGCGAGCAGCCGGCGCGCGTCGAAGCGCGGCAACACCCGTACGGTCCACTGCGGAGTGGGCGGGTGCCCGCGACGTTGCCGGAAGGCCAGCCCGAGCGGGCCGGACGAGCGGACGGTCACCTCGATGGCGGACCGGTCGCCGTGCCGGGCCGGGGTGAGCGCGGCGGGCAGCGCCGCGACCGCACCCGGGGCCAGCCGTACCCGCCAGACCGGCCCGCTGCGGTCGCTGCCGGCGGCCGTCACGCCGCCGTCGTCCGGGTCGGCGCCATCCGGGTCGGCACCAACTGGGCCGGCGTTGTCCGGGCCGGTGTTGACGGCGGCGCCGGCCGGGTCCGCGACGGCGCCAGCGGACGGGACCCAGGTGTCGCGGACCTGCGCCCGCAACCGCCGACGGGAGCCGTTGGCCAGCCGCACCGTCACCGTCGCCGACGTGCCGAACCAGACGGTCCGGTCGCCGTCGCGGCCCAGTTCGAGCCGACTCAGCGGGGCGGCCAACGCCACGTCCAGCACGGTCAGGGCGGCCACCGACGCGGTGATCACCACCAGGCCCCACCACGGGGCGGGCCACCAGGGCAGGGTCGTCGCGCCGACGCCGAGCAGCGCCGCCGCCCGCCAGGTCACCATCGCGACCTGCCGGACGTCGTCGGCGGTGCCGACCCGGTCACCGGGGCGTCGCGACGGTGCCGAGCACCGAGTCGAGTACGCCGTCGGCGGTGACGCCTTCGAGTTCCGCTTCCGGCCGCAGCCGGATCCGGTGCCGCAGGGTGGCCCGGGTCACCGCCTTGACGTCGTCGGGGGTCACGTAGTCGCGCCCGGCCAGCCACCCCCACGCCTTGGCGGTGTTGAGCAACGCGGTGGAGCCACGCGGCGAGGCCCCGAGCTCCAGCGCCGGCGCCGTCCGGGTCGCCCGGCACAGGTCCACGATGTAGCCGAAGACCCCCTCGCTGACCTGCACCTGCCGGACGGCGTGTCGGGCCGCCGCCAGATCGGCGGCCCCGGCGACCGGGCGGATTCCGGCGGCGGCCAGGTCACCCGGGTCGAAGCCGGCGTGGTGGGCGCGCAGCACCCCCAGCTCGTCGTCCCGGTTGGGCAGCGGTACGGCCAGCTTCAGCAGGAACCGGTCGAGCTGGGCCTCCGGCAACGGGTAGGTGCCCTCGTACTCGACGGGGTTCTGGGTGGCGGCCACGATGAACGGTGCCGGCAGCGGCCGGCGGACCCCTTCCACCGACACCTGGTGCTCCTCCATCACCTCCAGCAGCGCCGACTGGGTCTTCGGCGGCGTGCGGTTGATCTCGTCGGCGAGCAGCAGGTTCGTGAAGACCGGCCCTTCCCGGAAGGTGAAGGCCGCCGTACGTGGGTCGAAGATGAGCGATCCGGTGACGTCGCCGGGCATCAGGTCCGGGGTGAACTGCAGCCGCTTGGCGTCCAGATCCAGAGCGGCGGCGACGGCCCGCACCAGCAGCGTCTTGGCGACCCCGGGCACCCCCTCGAGCAGGACGTGCCCCCGGCAGAGCAGCGCGATGACCAGGCCGGTGACCACCGCGTCCTGCCCGACGACGGCCTTGGCCACCTCGGCGCGCAGCCGGCGCAGCGCGGCCCGCGCGGCGTCGCTGTCGGTGGTCAGGACGTCGACCGGACCGACCGCACTGGGTTGGCTCACCGGGGTTCTCCTTCGATCGCGGATGGGGACCGGGGCGCCGGTGCCGTCGGCCCGGCCTGGTCGCTTGCCGGCCCGGCTGTCGGACGGCCCGGCCCGGCGAGGTCGTCCGGTAGGGCCGCCAGCCGCCGGGTCAGCTCCAGCAGGTCGCTGTCGGTCGTCGGCGGCGGCCCGTACAGCAGGGCGTCGACCTGCGCGGCCGACGCCCCGGTCCGGGCGGCGACCGCCGCCACGATCTCGGCCGGCCGGGGTCGGTCCGGCAGGTCCAGCAGCGCGACGACGCGGTCCAGCATGGCGGTACGCAGGATACCGGCGGTGGCAGCGCGGTCCCGGGACCGCCGGTAGAGCTGCCCCCGCCCCAGCAGGGTCTCCGCGGCCGGCACCGTCACCGGCAGTGGCTCGGCCACCACCGGGCCGAATCGGCGGGCCCGCCACAGCACCAGCACCAGCGCGGCGAGGGCGAGCTGGGCGAGCAACGCCCAGAACCACGGCGGAAAAGCATCCCACAGCGGATTGTCCGACGGCGCGGTGGCGTTGGGTGCCGGCAACTGCCGCCCGGCTGCCGGCGTGGCGCTCGCGCTGGGGCTGGAACCCGGATCCTCCGGCGGCAGGTAGACCGGTGGCTGCGGTGCCGCGTCGCGGGTCGGCGGCGGCGCGTCCGGCCGGGCCAGATCCAGCCAGACCACCTGCGGCCTGGTGCCCAGCAGCCCGGCGGCGAACGACGCGTTGCGGTGCTCGCCGAACCGGTCGTTGCGGAAGGGGTCGTTCGCGCCGGCCACCACCAGCTCCACCTGACCCCAGGCCAGCCGGGCCAGGGCGGCGTCGTAGCACAGGTCGAACCGGGTCGGGTCGACCCCGGACGGGGCGGTGTAGCGCTGCCGTACCGTCGCCGCCGGTCCCGCGTCGGCCACCTCGGGCACCACGCAGCGTCGCCCGTCGACGTCCGGTCCCGCCGCCCGCGCGGCCCACCGGCGGCCGGCGGTGTCGACCGGCAACGGGCTGCCGCGCAGCAGCCGGGCCGGCGGGTCGACCAGCAGCACCCGGGTGCCGGCCGGCAGCCTGGTCAGTACCTGCAGATAGTCGGGGTGCATCAGGGTCGGCGCGGGGACGAACAGGGTGCTCGGGGTGGCCTGGGCGGCCCGCAGCGCGCCGACGGTCCCGCTGGCCGGATGTACGGTGACACCGTCGTCGCGCAGCGCGGCGGCGAGGTCGCTGCCGCCGTCCGGGCCGACGTTGGTCGGGGACAGGAAACCGGGCCGGGTCGGGTCCGGATGCGTCCGGTGGTACGCCACCGCCGTACCGACGAACAGGCCGCCGACCAGCACGAACGGGACGACGAGCCGCAACCAGCGCCACCGGGTGGTGCCGCTGCCGGTACGGGTCATCGTCGCGCCCCCGGCGTGGTCGGCCCGAGGGCGGCACGCAGTTGGTCGGCGAGTTCCCGCATCCGTTGGTCGTGCCCGGCACGCGCCGGGCGTCTGCCGTACCAGACCTCGCTGAAGATGCCGCTGGCCTCGGTCAACGCAGGGTGGGCCGCCGGTGCCGCCCGGCTGGCCGCGTCGGCGAGTTCGGTGACCGTCCAGCCGGGGCGGTCGGTGACCACGCCGTGGTCGGCGACGTCCCGGATCATCGTCCGCAACCGTTCCCGGACCGCCTCGGCGTACCGGCCCTGGGCGGCGAACCGGTCGGCGAGCCCGTCCGGCGGGCCGTCCGGCTGGCGTGGCTGCACCGCTGCGACCACGCTGGCGGGTACGGCGGCCGACCGGCGGCGCCGGCGCGGGTCGAGCCTGGCCAGCCAGCGCCGGACGGCCCGGACGGTCAGCCGCCGGTACGCTGCGGCGACGGCACGGCCGGCGCGGACCCCGAACGCCGCCAACCGGCGTACCGGAGTCGATACCGTCGACCAGCTGAACCGGCGCAGCCAGGCCCACGGATTCAGCCAGCCGGGTCGCCGCCGGGGCCACCAGGCAGGCCAGCTGAACCAGCCGGCGCCGAGGACAGCGGCGCTGGCCACCAGCAGCAGCGCGGCCAGCGGCAGCGGCAGGACGTCGCCGACGGCGGCCACCCGTTCGGTCCACCAGCGGCTCAGCGACGCGCTCACGTACCGACCGCCAACGGCGGCGCGGGCCGGTCACGGACGCCGGCGGTACGGCGCAGCGCGATGTCCAGCCCTTCGGTGCGCATCCTGGTCTCCACGTGCAGTACGGCGTCGAGGCAGGCCAGCGTCGGGTAGACCAGCGCGTTGATCATGGTCCAGCCGGCCACCGTCGCCGCCGCCAACCATGGTGATCCGGGGTCGACCAGGTTCAGCGCGGCCAGCCCGAGCCCGGCGCGGATCGCGAACCAGATCACATAACCGAGGATCCGGATCAGTCCGGCGCGCAGCCCGGCCCGGCAGGCCAGCACGGACGAGCGGGCCAGCGACTGCCACACCGGGATCCGGTCCAGGACGATCGCGGGTACGGCCAGACCGAGGATCGCGTACGCCACGAACCAGACCGGCCCGGCCAGCGCGGCGGTGAACATGACCGTACCGGCCGCTCCGGCGACCAGGACGACCCCGGCGAACCGGGCGCCACGTGGATCGAGCAACCGACGTACGGGGAGCCGTTGGCCGAGCAGTGCCGCCCCGGCGGCCCGGGAGGTGAGCCCACCGAGCAGCGCGATGACCGTCACCTCGATGGCGGCCCCGGTGGCCAGCAGCAGCCAGTAGTGCCCGAACCGGTGCCACGTCGGCAGGTACGCCGGTGGCGTCGCGCCGGCGGCCTCGCGTAACGGCAGTAGCAGTAGTTGTTCGGCCAGGGCCAGCAGCGCGCCGGCGGCCAGTAGCACCGGTGCGTGACCGCGCAGCAGACCGACCGCGGCGTCGAGCACCTCGCCCGTGGTGAGCGGGCGCAGCGGCAGCACGTCGGACGGGCCGGCCTGATTCACCCGGGACTCCTGGTGACGAGGTGGTTGACCGTGATGCACGGGGCGTCAGCGTCCCATCGTGGCACGTTGGCCGTGGCCTGCCACGGCAGGGCGGGCGATCGCGGTAAATGTCGGAAGCGCGGCCGCCTGGGCGGTTCGTCGACGGTGGCGGTCCCCCGCCGGTGGAGGCGGGATGGAATATTGGTCACATGAGAGCCCGCGTGCTGGTTGTCGACGACGATCCCGCCCTGGCGGAGATGATGGGTATCGTGCTGCGCAGCGAGGGCTTCCTGCCGTCGTTCGTTGCCGACGGGGAGCGGGCGCTCGCCGCGTTCCGGGAGAACCGGCCGGACATCGTGCTGCTCGACCTGATGCTGCCCGGGATGAGCGGGATCGACGTCTGCCGGGCGATCCGCTCCGAGTCGGGCATTCCGATCGTGATGCTGACCGCCAAGAGCGACACCGTGGACGTCGTGCTCGGCCTGGAGTCCGGTGCCGACGACTACGTGGTGAAGCCGTTCAAGCCCAAGGAGCTGGTGGCCCGGATGCGGGCCCGGTTGCGGCGTGGCGAGGACGTCGCCCCGGAGTTGTTGACCATCGGGCCACCGGGCAACCAGATCACCATCGACGTGCCGGCGCACACGGTCAGCCGCGACGGTGAGGAGGTCAAACTGACCCCGCTGGAGTTCGACCTGCTGGTCGCGCTGGCCCGCAAGCCGCGTCAGGTCTTCACCCGGGAGGTGCTGCTGGAGCAGGTCTGGGGCTACCGGCACGCGGCGGACACCCGGCTGGTGAACGTGCACGTGCAGCGCCTGCGCGCCAAGATCGAGCCGGATCCGGAGCGACCCGAAATCATCCTCACCGTTCGGGGCGTGGGCTACAAGGCGGGCACCGGCTAGCCTGGGTCGCACTGTGGCTGGCCGACTCCGTACCGCATCCGTCCTGCTCTCCCGCGTCACCGGTGCCCTGCGCCCGGCGCGGGAGCTGGTGGCCGCCCGGATCCTGCTGGTCGTGGTGGCGGTCAACCGGATGTGGCGTCGGTCACTGCAGCTGCGGGTGGTCACCATCACCCTGGTCGCCTCCGGGCTGCTGGTCGGCGGCTTCGCCTACATGGTCGCCTCGCAGAGCACCAACATCCTGCTCGACCGGGCCCGGGAGGACGTCCAGCGCCGCCTGGAACACGGCCGGGACTACGCCGCCGAGCAGATGAGCGTGCATCCGCAGTACTTCGATCCGCAGCTGCGGGTCACCTTCGAACAGATCGTGGGCACCCTCGCCGGAGGCGATCCCGACCAGCGGGGCGGGGTGGTGGTCGTGATGACCGCGAGCAGCTACCCGCTGATCTCCTCGGCGATCTCCCCGGCGGTGGACGCCAGCGGCATGATCACCCCGGAGCTGGCCGAGCAGGTCGGGTCCGGTGCCCAGGCGCAGCAGATCCGCACCGGTGACCTGGGCGAAGGGCGGGCGAAGTATCTCGTCTACGGGTCACCGGTGCCGACCAAGTTCGGCCAGGTCGAGCTCTACTATCTCGCGCCGTTGACCACCCAGGACCAGGCCGCCAACCAGATCCGGACCACCGTGCTGATCACCGGGCTCGCGCTGGTCATGCTCCTCGGGCTGCTCGCGGCCCTGGTCACCCGGCTGGTGGTGACCCCGGTACGGGTGGCCGCGCGCACCGCGCAGCGGCTCTCCGCCGGTCTGCTGGACCAGCGGATGGTGGTCGACGGCGAGGACGATCTCGCTCTGCTGGCCGCGTCGTTCAACCAGATGGCGACGAACCTGCAACGGCAGATCACCCGGCTGGAGGAGATGTCGCGGCTGCAGCGTCGGTTCACCTCCGACGTGTCGCACGAGCTGCGGACCCCGCTGACCACCGTACGGATGGCAGCCGACCTGATGTTCGCCGAGCGCGACAGGTTCGACCCGGCGGTCGCCCGCAGTGCCGAACTGCTGCAGACCGAGCTGGACCGGTTCGAGAACCTGCTCACCGATCTGCTGGAGATCAGCCGGTTCGACGCCGGATTCGCGGTGCTCGACGTCGAGCCGACCGATCTGGTCCCGGTGGTACGCCGGGTGGCCGACCGCCTCGACGGGCTGGCCGAGCGGTTGGGGGTCCGCATCGAGCTGCGCCTGCCGGACACTCCGGTGATCGCCGAGGTGGATCCGCGGCGGGTGGAGCGGGTGCTGCGCAACCTGCTCGGCAACGCGGTCGAGCACGGTGAGGGCCGCCCGGTGGTGGTGACGCTGGGCATGGACGACGCCGCCGTCGCGGTGACCGTCCGCGACCACGGCGTGGGGCTGCGACCAGGGGAGGAGAAGCTGGTGTTCAACCGCTTCTGGCGGGCCGACCCGTCGCGTGCCCGGCAGACCGGTGGGACGGGTCTCGGGCTGTCGATCAGCGTGGAGGACGCCCGGTTGCACGGTGGCTGGCTGGAGGCCTGGGGCGCGCCGGGCCAGGGGGCACAGTTCCGGCTCACCTTGCCGGCGCGGGCCGGGGACCGGCTCAAGTCCGCGCCGTTGCGGCTGGTGCCGACCGACCGGGTTGCGGTGCCGGAGCAGGCCGCGCCGCCGACCGGTGACACGCCAGGTGCGGCCTACGACGGTTCAGGTGCGGCCTCCCGCGAGTCAGGTGCGGCCTCCGGTGAGTCAGCTGCGGCCTCCCGTGAGTCAGGCGCGGCCGACGACGAGCCGGGCCGGGTCGTGGTGACGCCGGCCGGCGGGGTGACCGGGGCGGGGGCACCGTCATGAGACATCGCTGGCGCAACCGCCTGCTGGCGACCCCGCTACTGGCCGTCCCGGTGGTGGCGGCGGTGCTGCTCGCCGGGTGCGGCATCCCGGAGTACACCGAGGTTCGCGTCGACGGGCAGGGCCCGGCACCCGGGCTGCCGACCGGCAGCGGCGGGACGCAGACACCGGCCTCGCGGCTCGACGAACGCAACAACACCGAGGCGTTCGTGGAAAACTTCCTGCAGGCGCCCGCCGTCGAGGCGGAACGGGCGGTCGAACAGGTCCGGGATTTCGTCGCCCCGGTACACCGCGACGATATCCGCGACCCGAACCCGGAGGTCGTGCTGACCGTGGTGCGGCTGCGGGAACGCCCGCAGATCACCCGGGCGGAGGCCGGCATCGAGGAGGTGGCGCTCACCGTCCAGCAGGTGGGGCTGTTGCGTCCCAACGGTGCCCTGGAACCGCTGCCGGCCCAGGAGCCCGAGTTCACCGAGTACACCTTCCGGGTCGGCTCGGTCGCCGGGGAGCAGGGCAAGTTCATTTTCGACCCGCCGTCGGCGCTGCTGCTCAGTGAGGACGCGCTGAAGTCCTTCTACCTGCAGCGCACCATCTACTTCTGGGACACCAGCCAGCGGGCCCTGGTGCCGGACCTGCGGTACCTGCCGGCCGCGGTGCCGGTGGAACGGCGTCGCACCGTCCTGCTGGAGGCGCTGATCAGCGGCCCGTCGAGCTGGCTCGCCTCGGCGGTGCAGGCGCTACCGAGCGGGCTGCGCTCCGGCGGCAACGTCCCGGACACCGGCGACCAGCTCAAGGTGACCCTGGTCGCCGACGCCGCGGCGTTGACCGACGACCGCCAGCTCGACCGGCTCGCCGCCCAGCTGATGTGGTCGCTGGGGCCGGGGGACTTCAGCAACGACCTGGAGTTGACGATCCAGGGCCAGAACCCGAGGGTCTTTCGAGGTGCCGACCTGCGCGCGATGAACGCCAGTCAGGCGCTGGCGGAGACGCCGGAACGGTTCGTCGTCTACCAGGGCCAGGTGCACCGGCTGCGCAGCTCGGCGCGGAGCGGCGAGCCGGTCCCGGTGCTCACCGACGAGGTCAACCGTGACGTCGTCGCCGCCGGTTTCACCCGGGCCGGTGGCGGCACGTACGCGGCGCTGGTGGTCCAGACCGGCGACGGGCAGCGACTGGTGACCGGCTCGGCGACCGGTGCCGGCACCAGCTTCGACACCAGCACCCGGGCGTTCAATGCCATCGGCCGACCGGTGTGGCTGAAGGCACCGGGTGACGTCGGGCTGGTCGTCGCCGATGGCGGCCTGTACTCGTTCCGGGTGGGCAGCGGTGCGGTCGAACCGGTCACGATCACCGGCGTCGACGGCGCGGTGCAGTCGGTGGGCGTCGCGCCGGATGGGCATCGGATCGCCCTGGTGGTCGGCGGGCAGCTCTACGTGGCCGCGCTCGGCCGCGACGACAAGGTCGAGGTGCTGCCACCGCGCGCGGTGCCCACCTCGCTGTCCGAGATCACCCAGGTCGACTGGGTGGCGGAGACGCTGCTGGTGGTGGCCGGCACCAATCCGGACGGTCGGGTGACCCTCTACGACGTGACGGTCGACGGGGCGATCGAGACGAGATCCCTGCGTGACCTGGGCGGGGCGAGCGTGACGCACCTGGCCGGCTACCCGGCCAACCCGGCCAACCAGGTCAATGGCGCGCCGGCCGGCGTCGGTGCCCGGATGTACGTGGCCAACGGCATCCCGTACGACATTTTCGAGCCGAGCGAACAGATCCGGCTGGAGGAGGTGGAGGGGGTGGATCCGGCGGCCGCCGCCGAATCCGGGACCGACGACGTGGCCCCCAGCGCACCGTTCTTTCTCTATTGACGCGGTCGGTCCTTCGCCGTCGACCCGGTCGATGGAGATTCTGCCGTTCGTCGGTCTCCGACCCCTGCCTACCGATGGGATCGTGCGCGTGCCGGGCGATGTCTGGGCCTACCTGATGGACGATGTCTGGGCCTATCTGGTGGACCTGGTGCTGCCGACGGAGTGCGCCGGCTGCGGGTCGACAGCGGCGGCCCGCGCCGCCGCCGGGGGTCGGGTCCGGCTGCGGTACGGGGTGTGCGACCGCTGTGTCGCACAGGTCCAGCGGCTGCGCCCCCGGCCGGTGCGGCCGTCCCCGGCCCCGCCCGGGTTGCCTGACTGCGTGGCCCTCGGCGAGTACGCCGGGGTGCTGCGGGAACTGCTGTTGGCGTACAAGGAACGGGGCCGGCACCGGCTGGCCCGGCCGTTGGGTCGGCTGCTGGCCGTGGCGGTGGCCGCCACCGCCGACCGGACCCGCCCGGTGGTGCTCGTCGCGGTGCCGTCGACCGCTGCCGCCGTGCGGGCCCGGCACGGCGACCACCTGCGGCGGATCACCCGGTACGCGGTCGCCGCGCTGCGCGCCGACGGGTGGCGGGTGTCGGTGGCCCGGCCGTTGCGGGCGTTGCCGCGGCCGGACTCGGCGGGCTTGGACAGCGCCGGCCGGCTGGCGTCGGCCCGCGCCGGTTTCCGGCACCGGCGGGTCGGACTTGACAAGCGTCGACCGCCGGACCCGCGACGCTGTGTGATCGTGGTGGACGACATCGTCACGACGGGTGCGACATTGGCCGCTGTCGACCGGCTGCTCGCTGCGCAAGGGCTGGCTCCGTACGCCGCTGTGGTGATCGCCGCGACACGGCGTCGCTACTCGCGGTAATCGCTTGTGGTCATGGGTCGGGCGCTGTTCGCGATGTGGAAAACTTCGCGCTCCGGTCTTCCCGGAACTGATGACGTTGCGCCGTCGGCGCGTTAGCGTGTGCCTATCAGGGGTATGACAGGTGGTTGAACAGCCACCGCTGGTGTCCCGGAGGGAGGTGCGAACCTGACCCGACCGGTCGATGCCCGGCCCGCTGTGGCACCTGGACCGGTCGGCGATTCCCCCACCAGTTACCGGTCGTCTGATCGTATTCAGGAGGTCACGCGTGGACATCGTGGTGAAAGGCCGAAACGTCGAGGTCCCCGAGCACTACCGGGTTCATGTCGCCGAGAAGTTGGCCAAGGTCGAACGGTACGACCACAAGTTGATGCGCGTCGACGTCGAGTTGTTCCACGAGCGCAACCCCCGGCAGTCCGACAACTGCCAACGGGTCGAGCTCACCTGCGTTTCCCGCGGCCCGGTGATCCGTGCCGAGGCCTGCGCCAAGGATTTCTACAGCGCGCTCGACGCCGCCATCAGCAAGTTGGACACCCGGCTGCGCCGGGCCGCCGACCGTCGTCGGGTGCACCGGGGTCGACACGCCCCGGTATCGGTCGCCGAGGCGACCGCCGGGCTGCCCACCGCCGGACTGAACGGCTTCAACCCGCTGCCGCCGGCTCAGCCGACCGAGGAACCCGCCGCCGCGGTGGCCGTGCTCGACCGTCCCGACCCCGACGCCACCCACGATGAGCACGATGCCTACGACGAGTACGACGATCAGCCGTGGCACATCGTCCGGGAGAAGGAACACCCGGGCGACCCGATGACGGTCGACGACGCGCTGTTCCAGATGGAACTGGTCGGTCACGACTTCTACCTGTTCCTGGACAAGGAATCGGGCCGGCCGAGCGTGGTCTACCGCCGCAAGGGCTACGACTACGGCGTCATGGCACTGGCGGAGCCGACGACGACCTGACGCAACGGCCAACTGACACCTGTGCCGCCCGGTGCCGGGTACCCGGCACCGGGCGGCACAGGTGTCACGGCCGGCTGTCAGCCAGCCACTGCGGTATCAGGGCGTACTGGACGTCGTCCAACCGGGTGCCGTCCGGTCCGGGCAGTCGCCCGCGCAGCACCGCCTCCCGGCGGAACCCGGCCCGTTCCAGCACCCGCTGCGAGGCGACGTTCGCCGGCGACGCGCCGGCGATGAGCCGGGCGATCGTGGTGTGGTCGAACGCCCACCGGGCTACCAGCCGGACCGCCCGGGCGGTGTAGCCGCGACCGCGCCACCGGGGCAGCAGCGAGTAGCCGATCATGGCCTGCCCGGTCTGCGGCTCCTGGTGGTAGAGGCCGAGCCGGCCGGCCGGCTCACCGGTCGCGGCGTCGCAGATCACCAGGTCGGCCCGGTGCCCGGCGAGCCACCGGCTGCCGGCCAGGGCGCACTGCGTCGCCACGTCGGCCCGGGTCGGCACCACCGACGGGACGCTGGTGGCCACCACGTCGGGCAACGTCTGCAGGGCGTAGCTGAACTCGGTGTCGGCGGCTGTCAGCGGGCGCAGCCGCACCACCTCGTCGGTCAGCGCGTCACCGGGCAGGTCGGGCAGCAGTCGTGGGGTCGGGCCGGGTGGGTCGTCGGCCAGCCGGGCCCAGACCACGAGATCGTCGCGAGGTGCGTCGCCGCCGGCGGGCCCGAGCGCCGCGCCCCGGCGTATCCCCTCGCGGGTGTAGCCGGCGGCCAGCGCGATCCGCTGGCTCGCGACGTTCTCCCCGTCGGTGAGCAGTTCGACCCGGTCGAATCCGCTGGTGAAGGCGTGCCGGGTGGCGGCGATGGTGGCGGCGGTGGCGAGCCCGCGTCCCCGCCAGCTGGGCACCATCCAGTAGCCGATCTCGATCTGGCGGCGTTCGGGTACGGCGCGGCTCAGTCCGACGCAGCCGTACAGTTGGTCGGTGGCCGGGTCGGCGATCGCCCAGGCGGCGCCGCCGGCGGCCCAGGCCGCGGTCGAGCCTTCGGTGATCCAGTGCATCGCCTCGGCGACGGTGTACGGCTGCGGCATACCAGGGACGAACCGCCGGGTGAGCGGGTCGTCGCAGGCCTGCGCGACGGCGGGGGCGTCGTCGGGCAGGAACATCCGCAGCCGGACGCCGCCTTCGGTGATCTCGACGGGTTCCACCGGCCCATCCTGGCCCAGCTTTCGCGCAGGGCATAACGGTTATGCCGGCCGACCTGGCCAGCATGGTCCGGTTTGTCGCTCTTTCCGTGCAGAGAAGCCGGCTGCGACTGCCGTCAGCCCGATCGGAGCGCCTACGATAGTGACGCACACCGTCTAGGGGAGCGTTGATCCGTGTCGATTCTTGAGAAGGTCCTCCGCGCTGGCGAGGGCCGCATGGTCCGCCGGCTCAAGGCGGTCGCCGCGGCCGTCAACTCGATCGAGGACGACTACGTCGACCTCACCGACGCGGAGCTGCGCGAGCTGACCGACCAGTACCGGCAGCGGTACGCCGACGGCGAATCGCTCGACGACCTGCTACCGGAAGCGTTCGCCACCGCCCGCGAGGCGGCGTCGCGGGTGCTCGGCCAGCGCCACTACGACGTGCAGATCATGGGCGGCGCCGCGCTGCACTTCGGCAACATCGCCGAGATGAAGACCGGTGAGGGCAAGACGCTGACCTCGGTGCTGCCGGCGTACCTCAACGCGCTGTCCGGCAAGGGCGTGCACGTCGTCACCGTCAACGACTACCTGGCCGAGCGGGACGCCGCCTGGATGGGCCGGGTGCACGAGTTCCTCGGGCTCACCGTCGGCGTGATCCTGCCGAACCGGCCGTCGGCCGAGCACCGGGCCGCGTACCACGCGGACATCACGTACGGCACCAACAACGAGTTCGGCTTCGACTACCTGCGCGACAACATGGCCTGGTCAAAGGACGACCTGGTGCAGCGCGGGCACAACTTCGCCATCGTCGACGAGGTCGACTCGATCCTCATCGACGAGGCCCGGACCCCGCTGATCATCTCCGGCCCGGCCGAGCACTCCGCCCGCTGGTACGGCGAGTTCGCCGCCGTGGTGGCCCGGATGCAGCCGGGCAAGGACGGCGAGGGCGACTACGAGATCGACTACGCCAAGCGGACCGTCGCGGTCACCGAGCGGGGCGTCGCCAAGGTCGAGGACCGGCTGGGCATCGACAACCTGTACGAGTCGGTCAACACGCCGCTGGTCGGCTACCTGAACAACGCGATCAAGGCCAAGGAGCTCTACAAGCGGGACAAGGACTACATCGTCAACGACGGTGAGGTCCTGATCGTCGACGAGTTCACCGGCCGGATCCTGCACGGCCGCCGCTACAACGAGGGCATGCACCAGGCGATCGAGGCCAAGGAAGGCGTCGAGATCAAGCAGGAGAACCAGACGCTCGCCACGATCACCCTGCAGAACTACTTCCGGCTCTACAGCAAGCTGTCCGGCATGACCGGTACCGCCCAGACCGAGGCGGGCGAGTTCAACAAGGTCTACAACGTCGGCGTCGTCACCATCCCGACCCACCGGGACATGGTGCGCATCGACCGGGCCGACGTCATCTACAAGACCGAGAAGGCCAAGTTCAACGCCGTCGTCGAGGACATCGCCGAGCGTCACGCCGTCGGTCAGCCGGTGCTCGTCGGCACCGTCTCGGTGGAGAACTCGGAGATCCTGTCCCAACTGCTGCGCCGCCGGGGCATCGCGCACGCGGTACTCAACGCGAAGTTCCACGCCAAGGAAGCCGAGATCATCGCGCAGGCCGGGCGCAAGGGCGCGGTCACCGTGGCGACCAACATGGCCGGCCGGGGCACCGACATCCTGCTCGGCGGAAACCCCGAGTACCAGGCTGCGGCGCAGCTGCGCCAGCGCGGACTCGACCCGGTCGAGCACGCCGAGGAGTACGCCAAGGCCTTCGAGGAGATCATGCCGCAGGTCAAGCAGGCCTGCGCCGCCGAGGCCGAGGAGGTCGCCGCCGTCGGCGGTCTCTACGTGCTGGGCACCGAGCGGCACGAGTCCCGCCGGATCGACAACCAGCTGCGCGGCCGTTCCGGCCGCCAGGGCGACCCGGGCGAGTCCCGGTTCTACCTGTCGCTGCAGGACGAGCTGATGCGGCGGTTCCGCGCGGGCGCGGTCGAAGCGGTGATGGAGCGCTTCAACATCCCCGAGGACGTGCCGATCGAGTCCAAGATGGTGACCCGGCAGATCAAGAACGCCCAGGCGCAGATCGAGGGTCAGAACGCCGAGACCCGTAAGAACGTCCTCAAGTACGACGAGGTGCTCAACAAGCAGCGTCAGGTGGTCTACGCCGAGCGGCTGCGGGTGCTCAACGGCGAGGACCTGCACGGCCAGGTCACCAAGATGATCGACGACGTGGTCGGCGCGTACGTCGACGGCGCCACCGCCGACGGGTACGCCGAGGACTGGGACTTCGACCAGCTCTGGTCCAGCCTCAAGCAGCTGTACCCGGTCGGGCTGACCGTCGACGAACTGGTGGAGGAGGCCGGCGGCGAGCGCAGTGCCGTCGACGCCGACTTCCTGCGGGTCCAGGTACTACAGGACGCGCACGCCGCGTACCAGCGCCGGGAGGAGGAGCTGGGCGCCGACGCGCTGCGGCAGCTGGAGCGGATGGTCCTGCTGCAGGTGATCGACCGCAAATGGCGGGAACACCTGTACGAGATGGACTACCTGAAGGAAGGCATCAGCCTGCGGGCGTACGCCCAGCGGGACCCACTGGTCGAGTACCAGCGGGAAGGCTACGCGATGTTCGCCACCATGATGGACGGCATCAAGGAGGAGACGGTCGGCTTCCTGTTCAACGTCGAGGTGCAGGTGCAGCAGCAGCCCGCGCCGGCGGCGGGCGGCGACCGGCCCGGTACCCAGGTGCCGGTGCCCGACAGCGGCGACGTCCAGGTCCGGGCCAAGGGCATCGAGGCGGCTCCTCGACCGCAGCGGCTGCAGTACGTGTCGCCGACCATCGACGGCGCTGCCGGCTCAGACGGCGGCGTGCAGGTGCAGCAGGCTCCGGCGTTGGGTCTCGGCGGCACCCCGTCGTCGGCCCGGCCGACCTCCGGCGCTCGACCGACGCCGGCCGGCCGGCCCGCCGCCGGCCCACCGGTGCCGGTGAGCAACGCCCGCCGTACCGCACCCGGCCAGGCGGTCAGCAGCAACGGGCCGTCGCGCAACGCCCCCTGCCCGTGCGGCTCGGGCAAGAAGTACAAGCGCTGCCACGGCTCGCCCGGTGCCTGACCGCTTCCGGTGTCGCGGCTGCGGCGTCTGACGGGCCCGGCGTCCCGGCGCGGCGTCTGACCGGCGCCCTGGCTCAGACGAGGTACACGGCCGTGCTCAGCCAGGTGTCGGCCTGCCGTTCGAGCCGGAACGCCAGTGCCCAACTGCGGCTGGTGGTGCCGAGCACGGCGGCGGTCTCCACCACGCCCGCCGTCGGTTCGCAGATCCGCAGCTGGCGGACCCGGAGCAGTTCGCCGCGCCGGTCGCTCCGACCGGCCGGTGGAGCCGTCGGCCGAGGGCCCCGATTGCGGACGGCACCCGGTGGCCGGTCCAGGGTGCGGGCCCGCTGGGCCGCGACGGTCAGCTGCGCGCAGATCACCGACGCCTGAGCGGGAGCGGCCAGCCGGCGGGCATGGGGCACCGGTCGGAAGCCGTTGATGATCTCGACGGCCGCCGACAGGAACCGCTGCGCGGCCCGCCGGGCTTCCGGTGACGCCCCGGCGAGGCCCGGGGCCGGCAGTCCGGCTCCGGGCGGCAACCCGGCCTCCGGCGTGCCCGCTGGTTGCGGCGTGCCCGCTGGTTGCGGCGTGTCCGGTGGCCGCGTCGGCTGGGCCGGCAGGCGCACCGCCGCCGCGTCCGGCGAGCCGGTCAGGTCCAGGGCCAGCTGTACGCCTGGGTGAACGACGAAATCCGCAGACTCGTCGATGAAGGGTGGATCCAGCGGCGGCGCGGGCCGCAGCCGGATCGGTGGACGCCGGATCCGAGTCGGGACAGTCATCCGTCCTCCAGTTGATCTTGCGTTTGCCTTCGTTTGCTTTCGGCAGATCAATTTGAAGTCAGCATGACACCCTCCGTCAACGCCTTGCATTGACGGTGATCAGACACTCGTGCGGCGGCCCGGGCGCGTCTCTTCCCAGTGGTGACGACGGCTCGGGATCGCGTTCGACTACTCGGGCTCGCGCTCGATCAGCGGGTTGCCCTGCACCCACTCGGCGGTCTCCGCGTACTTGCGCTGGATGTACTCCTCCAGCCGGGCACGCTCCACCCGCCACTGTCCGCGTCCACCGATCTTGATCGCGGGCAACTCGCCACTGCGGACCATGTGGTAGACCTGCGAGTCGGATACGTTGAGTTCGGCGGCGACGTCGGACAACTGCAGGAACCTCGGCTCCACGGTGACTCCCGGCTCGTCTACGTCGGTCGGTTCAGTGTGCCATCGCCGCCCGACGGAGCCGGCGGGCGGCGTACATTGCTCAGCGACGACTTCAGTGGGGGAGACCGTGCCCGACAACCAGCTCCGGGTCTACGTCCCGGCCACCCTGCCGGCGCTCGGCGCGCTGCGCCGCGACGGCCAGCTTGCCGTCGACGCCGCGCACACCGTCACTCCGGCCCTGCGTGAGTGGTACGTCGAGGGCGACGAGGAGGAACTGGAGTACGTCGCCTTCACCCGGGCCGCCCAGGAGTCGCTGCGGCTGCTGCACGACGACCCGACCGCGCCCCGCCGGCGGGTCGTCGTCTCCGTCGACCTGCCGGCGGACGCGGTCAAGCGCGCCGTGGCGGAACTCGGGTCGAGCAGCGTCGCGCTGGTCGGTCCGATCGCGCTGGCCTCGGTCGCCGCGGTGCACGTCGACGGCGACGAGGCGACCGACGACGTGACCGCGGCAGCCGACGCGGTGCCCCAGGCGGCGGCCGGCGACCCGGACGCCCAGTTCGTCGTGGACGGCGCCGAGGACCACGAACTGGAGTGGTACGACGTCTCCGAACTGGACCTGCTCTCCTGACCGCCTGCGGGCCGGCCGACTGACCGCCGGCCGACTGACCGCTCACGTGCCGACCGGCCGCCGGCCGCGCAGACCCGCCCGGCTCAGCCCATGTGCGGGTAGCGGTGGTCGACCGGCGGTACGAACGTCTCCTTGATGGTGCGCGGAGAGGTCCACCGCAGCAGGTTGTGCCAGGAACCGGCCTTGTCGTTGGTGCCACTGGCCCGGCCACCGCCGAACGGCTGCTGCCCGACCACCGCGCCGGTCGGCTTGTCGTTGACGTAGAAGTTGCCGGCCGCGTACCGCAGCGTCTCGCTGGCCCGGGCGATCACCCGGCGGTCGGTCGCGAACACCGACCCGGTGAGGGCGTACGCCGCGACCGACTCCGCCTGGGCCACCACGTCCCAGAACTGGTCGTCATCGAAGACCGAGACCGCCAGGATCGGGCCGAAGAACTCGGTGGTGAAGACCTCGTGCCCAGGGTCGGTGCAGGTCAACAGGGTGGGCCGGACGAACCAACCGTCGCGGTCGTCGGCGGTGCCGCCGGCCAGTACCTGGCAGGACGGATCGTTGCGGACCTTGTCCAGCACTGCGGCGTGCCGGGCGAAGGCCCGCGCGTCGATGACCGCCCCGCCGAAGTTGCGGAAGTCGGCCACGTCGCCGTAGGTCAGCGACTCGACGGTGGCGACCAGCCGGTCGCGTAGGCCGGCCGTCCAGAGCGACTTCGGCAGGTACGCGCGGGACGCCGCCGAGCACTTCTGCCCCTGGTACTCGTAGGCGCCCCGGACCAGGGCGGTGTGCAGCGCGTCCGGGTCGGCGCTCGGGTGCGCCACGACGAAGTCCTTGCCGCCGGTCTCCCCGACCAGCCTCGGGTACGACCGGTACCGGCCGATGTTTTCCCCGACGGCGCGCCACAGCTGCTGGAAGACCCGGGTCGAGCCGGTGAAGTGGATGCCGGCGAGGTCCCGGTCGGCCAACGCCACCTCGGAGACGGCCAGTCCGTCCCCGGTCACCATGTTGATCACGCCGGGCGGCAGCCCGGCGGCCTCGAACAGCCGCATCGTGAAGTGCGCCGCGAGCTGCTGGGTCGGCGACGGCTTCCAGACCACCGTGTTGCCCATCAGCGCCGGCGCCGACGGCAGGTTGCCGGCGATCGCGGTGAAGTTGAACGGGGTGATCGCGTAGACGAAGCCTTCCAGCGGCCGGTGGTCGAACCGGTTCCAGACCCCGGGGGCCGACTGCGGCTGCTCGGCCAGCACCTGGTGGCCGAAGTGAACGTTGAACCGGAGGAAGTCGATCAGCTCGCAGGCCGAGTCGATCTCCGCCTGGTAGGCGGTCTTGGACTGGCCGAGCATCGTGGCCGCGTTCAGGGTGTCCCGCCAGGGGCCGGCGAGCAGGTCGGCGGCGCGCAGGAAGACCGCGGCCCGGTCGGCGTACGGCAGGGCCCGCCAGCCCGGGGCGGCCTGCCTGGCCGCCGCCACCGCCGCCTCGGCGTCGGCCGGCTCGGCGTTGCCGGTGACCCCGAGTACGTGCCGGTGCCGGTGCGGCATCACCACGTCGATCGGTGCTCCGGCCGCCATCCGCTGCCGGCCGCCGATGGTCATCGGCAGGTCGATGCGGGCGTCGGACAGTTCGGCCAGCCGGCGGCTGAGGCCGACCTGGTCGGGGCTGCCCGGCGCGTAGTCGCGGATCGGCTCGTTGCGGGGGGCGGGGGTGGTGGTTACGGCGTCCATCACAGCTCCTGGCGTGATCTCGACAACGTCGGCGGAACCGGATCCGTCGGGGTACCCGGTGGGGCGGCCACGGCGACGGATCCGTCGTCTCATCGTCGCACGGGGCGTCGGGGCGGGACGCTGGTCCGCGTACCCTGGTCCGAACCGGCGCTAGCGCCATGACCACCAGCAGGGGGTGACCGCGTTGACCAGCCAGTCCGTGCCGGCCGCCGCAGCCGATCCAGTTCCGGCCGACGCCGAGCCCGCGCCCCGCCCGGCGAACTCGGTGGTGGCGGCGGTCACCCTGGCCGGGCTGACCCTCGCCTGGCTGGCGCTGCTGATCTGGTCCGTGCTCGCCACCCTGGCGGCCTCCACGGACGGCGTGCTGGCGGTCACCGAGACCGCGTACGGCCTGCCGGCGGTGATCTTCGCGGCGCTGCTCGCGGGGGCCGGCGTGGGCCAGGCGGTACGCCGTGTCACGGCGCGTCGGCTCGACGCGACGGTGCTGCCCCGGTTGCTGGTGGCGGTCGTCGCCGGTGCGCTCACCGGAGCCGTCGCGGCGGCGGCGGTGGTGTTCGGCGACGGGCGGGGCGGTTCTGCCGTCACCATCCTCGGCTGGGCGTTGTTCGCCGGTGCCCTCGTCGGCGGTACGTTGACCGGCCTGCACCGGTCGGCGGGGCTGCTGACTGCGGCCGGTGCCGCCGCCGGACTGGCCGTCGCGGTCGCCGTCACCGTGCGTGAGCTGGCCAAGGGCCCACTGTTGGAGCTGTTCGGCGCCGGGCAGACAGCGGCGTCGGTGTTGGCGGCGCAGTCGCGGATCGTGTGGGTCAGCGCGTTGCTGGCCGGGGCGATCGCCGGGGTGGTGGCCTTCGGCTGGCTGGCCGGGGCGTCGCGGCGGGCGACGACGAGGCTGCCGTGGCCGGCGTACCTGGTCGCCGGGGCCGCGCCGGGCGCGCTGCTGCTGGTGGCCGAGCTGATCACCCGGGTCGGTGGCGCCGAGTTGCTCGGCCTGGCCCGGTCGTTCAGCGAGACCGACGAGGCGTTCCAGAGCATGGCCGACGCCGGCCGGATCAACTCCGCGTTGGTGGTGCTCTTCGCGGGGGCGTTCACCGCGCTGATCTGTCTGGGGCGGACCCTGCCGGGCCGCCCGGACCCCGACGACCCGGCCGGCCCGGCTGGCCCGGCCGTTCCCGACGATCCGGCCGTTCCCGACGATCCGGCCGTTCCCGACGATCCGGCCGATCCGGCCGACTCGGTCCGGGCTGGTTGATCCCGATCCCCGGTTCGTGCCAAGCGTCGGTTCGGTGACGGCGCGGCGGCTGGTGCCGCCCTACCGTCAGCGGCGTGGATGGTGAGCAGACGGGTGGGCAGCCGCCGGCGCAGCGGTACCGGCTCGGCGCCCAGATCGCCAGGGGCGCGATCGGTGCGGTCCACCGCGCGCACGACCTGCGCGAGGACGTACCGGTGGCGGTGAAGCTGTTGCGGCCGGAGTCGGCCGGGCAGGCCGACCTGGTCGAGGGCTTCCGCACCGAGGCGACGCTGCTGTCGCGGCTGGACCATCCGAACGTCATCCGGCTGCGTGCCCGTACGACGGTCGCCGACCAGCCGGCGTTGGTGCTCGACCTGATCGACGGCGACGACCTGCGGACCCGACTGCGTCGGGGCGGGCCGCTGCCGCCGGCGGCAGCGGTCGACGTCGCCGCGCAGGTCGCCACCGCGCTGGCCTACCTGCACCAGCGGGGCATCGTGCACGGTGACGTCAAACCGGCGAACCTGCTGGTGCCGGCGGACGGCGGCCCAGTCCGGCTGATCGACTTCGGCGCGGCGCGGGCGACGTCGGTCCCGGTGGTCGGGCGGTCGACCTTGGCGACCCCGGAGTACGCGGCACCGGAGATCGCCGCTGGCGGGGCGCCGGGGACGGCGTCGGACGTGTACGCCCTCGGGATCGTCCTGTTCGAGCTGCTGTGTGGACGCACCCCCTACCGTGGCGGGTCGGCCGACGAGGTGTTGGCACGGCACGGCCGCTGTGTGCCGGTGCCGCCACCGGGACTGCCGCCGGTGGCGTGGCCGGTGCTGGAGCAGTGCCTGGATCCGCAGCCGGCCCGCCGGCCCGACGCCGCGTCACTGGCTGCCCGGTTGCGCGGGTTGGAGCCGGCTCTCGACGGTCGTCCGGCGTTGCCGGTGCTGCCGGCGGACGCGGTGACCTGGTGGCCGCGGACGGCGTCGGCGTCCGGTTCGGCCGGTAGCCGTGGTCCGTCCGGTGTGACCGCCTCGGTGGGGGTGACCGGGCCGGTGGGGGTGTGGGTGCCGGTGGCGCGGCCGGGTCGGCAGCGGGGGCTGCTGCGGCTCGGCGCGGCGGCCGGCAGCGGGGCGCTGCTGCTGTCCACGGTGATCGGCCTCACGCTGGTGGCTGGACAGGACGTCCGGCCGACGGGTCGGACGAGCGGCATCGGAGTGCCGGTCGCCACCGCACCGGCGGGGTCGCCGCCGGGCCAGCCGAGCAGGTCGACCGGACCGGACGGCCAGGACGGTGCGAGTGGCCAGGTAGGTTCGGCCGGGTCGGGCGGGTCAGGTGTGCCGGTCGGGCCGACGCCACCGGCCGAACCGGGGGCCTGGCCGACCTTTCTGGGTGAACGACCTGGTCAGCCGGGTGTCGGGATCGGAGATCCGGTCCCACAGTGGCCGTTGGCCGGAACGGTCGGATCGGACACTCCGAACTAGTCAGAAGAACTAGACTTCATGCATCAAATTTCTATAATACGCTCGGGCTGGCCGGATTTTGCGGTAGGTATGCTCCTTTTTGTCGGCTTTAGCGCCAGATGGTAAATATTGATCTTCCTTACCGGACCGTCGTCCACAGACAGTGCACAATAGAACACGATTGGTCGCGGATCGCGGCAAATCCTGGACGTAGAGGCGACAAAGTGGCAGCGTAGAGGGCATGGCGGAAGTTCGTATCAATCCAACGGCAGCAGCCCTTCTCGGCCTGCTCCATGAAGGACCCATGACAGGTGGGCAACTGATGGCCACCGCCGAGCGTCAGCTCGGCGCGTACTGGTCCATGACTCGCAGCCAGGTCTACCGGGAGTTGCCGGTGCTGGCCGAGCAGGGTCTGGTCCGGCTCGGTAAGCCGGGGCCACGGTCCAGCCAGCCGTACGCGATCACTGCGGCCGGCAAGCGGGCGTTCCTCAAGTGGCTGGCCGACGCGCCCGGCCGTGACTCGGTGCGCAACCCGATCGCCCTGCGGGTGGCGTTCGGCAACCACCACACGGCGGAGCAGCTGAAGACGGTCTACGCGGACGCGAGCGAGCATCACACCGAGGCGCTGGCGGCAGCCCGCGAGCAGGCGCGCGAGGCGAAGAAGAACGGTGACACCTTCGGTGCCGCCGCCCTCGAGTTCGCCGTCGCGTACCACAAGGCGGTGCTCTCCTGGCTCAAGTCCGCGCCGGTGAGCTGACCGCCGGCGCCGGTCGGCGGCGGTCACGACGTATTCTTGTCGGTCGTGACCAGTGCCGACTATTCCGACCAGCTTAAAGATCTTGACGCCACGCTTCGCCGGATCGAGGCGGTCATCGACATCGATCGACTGCGCCGCGACCAGGCGGAGCTGGAGGAGGCCGCCTCCGCCCCCGATCTCTGGAACGACCAGACGCGGGCCCAGGAGGTCACCTCCCGGCTGTCGTACGCCAACGCGGAGATCGCCAAGCTGGAGTCGTTGCGTGCCCGGCTGGACGACGCGGCCTTGCTGCTGGAGATGGCGCAGGCGGAGGAGGACGCCGGCACGGTCGCCGAAGTCGGCACCGAGCTGGCCGGGCTGCACAAGTCGATCGAGGAGCTGGAGGTCCGTACGCTGCTCTCCGGGGAGTACGACTCCCGGGAGGCGCTGGTGGCGATCCGGGCGGGGGCCGGCGGCGTGGACGCCGCCGACTTCGCCGAGATGCTGCTGCGGATGTACCTGCGGTGGGCGGAGCGGCACGGTTACCCCACCGAGGTCTACGAGACGTCGTACGCGGAGGAGGCCGGTCTCAAGTCGGCCACCTTCACAGTGAAGGCCCCGTACGCGTTCGGCACTCTCAGTGTCGAGTCCGGTACGCATCGTCTGGTGCGGATCAGTCCCTTCGACAACCAGGGCCGGCGGCAGACCAGCTTCGCCGGCGTCGAGGTGCTGCCGGTGGTGGAGCAGACCGATCACATCGACATCCCGGAGAACGAGATCCGGGTCGACGTCTACCGGTCGTCAGGGCCGGGCGGGCAGAGCGTGAACACCACCGACTCGGCCGTGCGGCTCACCCACATCCCGACCGGCATCGTGGTCACCTGCCAGAACGAGAAGTCCCAGCTGCAGAACAAGGCGGCCGCGCTGCGCGTGCTGCAGGCCCGGCTGCTGGAGCGCAAGCGGCAGGAGGAGCAGGCGAAGATGGCCGGGCTCAAGACCGACGCCGCCGGCTCCTGGGGCGACCAGATGCGCTCGTACGTGCTGCACCCGTACCAGATGGTCAAGGACCTGCGGACCGAGCAGGAGACCGGTAACCCGACGGCGGTCTTCGACGGCGACCTGGACGCCTTCATCGAGGCGGGTATCCGGTGGCGCAAGCAGCAGGAGATGGCCGAGGGCCAGCACTGATCGCTGCAGGCCGACTACTCTTCGTATTTTCGGGTCGGTACTCGCTGTGACTGACGCCATCATTTCGGGTGGTGTCGGTCCGGTCCGGACGGTTGATTTCTCGGCATTCGTGGGGAACGGCTGGCACGAAACCTCGCGCATAGCCGACATACAAGACACCAGCCCTCAGGCTGGACTTGGCGTAGCGGTTACACCGCGTAGACTCACCACCCGTGATTGCGCTCGAGCAAGTGACGAAGACGTACCCGAAGGCGTCCCGGCCCTCGCTGGACAACGTGTCGGTCTCGATCGAGAAGGGCGAGTTCGTCTTCTTCATCGGTCCCTCCGGCTCCGGCAAGTCCACGATCATCAAGCTGCTGCTGCACGAGGTGACCCCCAACCAGGGCAAGGTCGTCGTGAACAGCAAGGACGTCACGACCATGCGCTCCTGGAAGATCCCGCACTTCCGGCGCTCGATCGGCTGTGTCTTCCAGGACTTCCGGCTGCTGCCCAACCGCACCGCGTACGAGAACGTCGCCTTCGCCCTCGAGGTGATCGGCAAGACCAAGGCGGTGGCCCGCCGGGTCGTTCCCGAGGTGCTGGAACTGGTCGGCCTCGGCGGCAAGGAACACCGCTACCCGCACGAGCTCTCCGGCGGCGAGCAGCAGCGGGTCGCGGTGGCGCGGGCGTTCGTGAACCGCCCGCTGATCCTGCTCGCCGACGAGCCGACGGGAAACCTGGACCCGGACACGTCGATCGAGATCATGCGCCTGCTGGACCGGATCAACCGGACCGGTACGACGGTCGTGATGGTGACCCACGACTCCAACATCGTGAACCAGATGCGCCGCCGCGTGATCGAGATCGAGGCCGGCCGGATCGTCCGCGACCAGGCGCGCGGCGTCTACGGGTGACGGCACCACGCCGTCGGTAGTCGCCGGCGGCCGACACGCGGTGACCCGAGCAGACCAGCATGTGGTGACCAAGAACGACCATTCTGCGTCAGATCCGGAAGAGGAACCCGATGCGCGCGAAATACGTCCTGTCCGAGGTGATGGTCGGGCTGTGGCGCAACGTGACCATGACCGTCGCCATGATCATCACCATGGCGGTGTCGCTCACCATGCTGGGCGCGAGTGGCTTGATGTACCTGCAGGTCAACTCGATGAAGGACTTCTACTACGACCAGATCGAGGTCTCGATCTTCCTCGTCTCCGACGTCTCCGAGGAGCAGCGCACCAGCCTGCAGAGCTCGCTGGACGCCGACCCGCTGATCGCCACGGTGACCTACGAGTCCCGGGAGGAGGCGTACGAGCGCTTCCGCACCCTCTACGCGGACGCCCAGGACCTGGTCAACGCGGTCAAGCCGGAACAGTTGCCGGAGTCGTTCCGGATCAAGCTGGTCGACCCGGAGGAGTACCAGGCGATCTTCGACAAGTACAACGGCACCGAGGGCATCGACGAGATCGTCGACCAGCGAAGACTGCTCGACAAGATCTTCAACATCCTCAGTTCGGTGCAGAGCATGGCGCTGATCGCCGCCTCGATCATGGCGGTCGCGGCGTTGATGCTGGTCGGTAACACCATCCAGGTCGCCGCGTACAGCAAGCGGCGAGAGGTCGCCGTCATGAAGCTGGTCGGCGCCTCCAACTGGTTCATCCAGGCACCGTTCGTCCTGGAAGCGGTCGTCGCCGGCCTGTTCGGCGCGATCCTCGGCTTCGGTGCCCTGGTGCTCGGCAAGATGTTCCTGCTCGACGGCTCGCTACGCGACCTCACCGAGCTGCTGACCCCGATCGAGTGGAGCAGTGTCCTGCTGATGTTCCCGCTGATGGCCGGCGTCGGCAGCCTGGTCAGCGCGGTGACCGCCTGGGTGACGCTGCGGTTCTACCTGCGGGTCTGAGCCGACCGCCACCGCTGGACACCACCGTGGCGCCCCCTGCGGCACCACCGTCCGACGCGGCCGGTGCCGGCGCGGAAAACCCGTGCCGGCACCGGCCGCGTAGCGCGGTACCATTGCGCGGTCGCCGGGCGGACCGGCGACACCGACCGACCGCAGGTGAGCGGGTGCGGTCCGGCCAGTCGGGAGGGGCAGCGCGATGCCGCGGGAGAAGGGGCGCAAGGTCGTCGCCTCCAATCGCAAGGCCCGGCACGACTACGCCATCACCGACGTGTACGAGGCCGGCATGGCCCTGACCGGCACGGAGGTCAAGTCACTGCGGGCCGGGCGGGCGTCGCTGGTGGACGCCTTCGCCCAGGAACGGCAGGGCGAGATCTACCTGTACGGCATGCACATCCCCGAGTACGACCAGGGCACCTGGACCAACCACGAACCTCGGCGGACCCGCAAGCTGCTGCTGCACCGCACCGAGATCGACCGGCTGCTCGGCAAGCTCCGCGAGGGCGGCCTGACCCTGGTCCCGTTGCAGGTCTACTTCTCCGACGGCTGGGCCAAGGTGGAGCTGGCGCTGGCCCGGGGCAAGAAGTCGTACGACAAACGACAGGACCTGGCCAAGCGGGACGCCGACCGGGAGATCCAGCGGGCCGTCGGCCGGCGGGGCAAGGGGATGGACTGACATGCCGGCGGGTGCCCTGACCACTGGAGGCACCGATGCCTAGGCGCGCCCCCGACACCGTGTCGCTGTCACCGATCCGCTCCGGCTGGGCGGTCGGGCTCGGCGTCGTCCTCGCCCTCGTCTTCGGCGGCACCGTCTGGGCGGCGATCGCCCGGGACGATCCGACACCTGTCCAGCTGATCATCGTCCACCCGTCCGCTTCGTTGCCCGGCCCGCCGCCCGTGGCCGAGCACGGTCTCGGTGCCGGCCCGTCAGCCTCCGCGTCGCCGTCGCCCACCGCGCCGTCGCCGTCGGCCACGCCGAGCCTGACCCCGTCGGTGGCGACCGCCTCGCCGACCCCACCGCCCACCGCCGCCACGTCCGCCCCGGCGGCCCGTCCGTCGTCGACACCGCCGTCGGCGGTCGAGGTCACCGCGCGGTACGTGTTGAGCAGCACCTGGGACCAGGGTTTCGTCGCCAACGTCGACGTGGTCAACTCCTCGGCCCGCAGCCAGACCTTCGACGTACGGCTGACCTTCCCCGACACGGTGGCGATCACCGTCACCGGGTTCTGGAACGCCACGCCGTCCGCCGCCGGCAACACCCTCGTCTTTACCGGCGGTCCGGTTGCTCCCGGCGGCACGGTCCGGTTCGGCTTCCAGGCGGAGAAAAACCGGGCATCGCGGGTCGATCCGACCGGATGTACCGTGAACGGGCGGCCGTGCGTCGGCGGCTGACCGACGGCCCGCGCCGAACCGGAATGAAGTCGTCGCCGGGAGGCGTTAGGATTGACGAAGCTGCGGACCACACCGGGCCGCAGGGCGCATCAGATCGTCGGGTGCGCCCAGCCTCGCAGGGCATACCAGGGGGTGACTGGTTTCGACTTCGTACGTTGCGGCAGGGGAAGCGAGCCGAGGAAGCCGACGTCGTCTCGAGAATCGGTCGTCGGAAACCAATAAGCGCCAACTCTAAGCGCGCTGACTTCGCTCTCGCCGCCTGAGGCGGGTAGCGAGTCTGTCGGTCTGGGAGTGCCTTCGGCCCAGTAACCGGCATCAGTAAGAGGGCTGGCCAATCGAACCCGGTCGCGGGGTTCGTGCGGCGAGACAAATCGCGACTGGGCCCGTCACATCGACTCGCTCGCGTGATCGATGGGGCCGAGTAGAGGCACAGCGAGCTGCGCTCGGAGAAGCCCTGGCAAGACGCCGAAGGACCCGGGTTCGATTCCCGGCACCTCCACGGACGACGACTGGCCCTCCGCCACCAGGCGGGGGGCCAGTCGCATGATCAGGCCCAGGCGGGACCGCCTGGTGCCGGGAACCGGTGCCCGTCGGGGTGCGTCTGACCCGACATGCGCCGTTTCATTGCCCTGCTGGGCGTACCGCTGCTGTTCATCGCCGCCTGCGCACGCCCTGACGCCACCGGACCCGGCGGGCCCGGCGGGCCCGGCGGCGCGGCGGACCAGCGTCGGGAGGTATTCGAGCGCCGCGCCGACGTGGTCGCCGAGGCCTGGCGGACGGCTGCCGGCCGACCGCAGTGGCAGGCGGGCTATGCGCCGCTGCAGAGCCTCACCGTGCTTCCCGCCGACCCCGGTTTCACCCCCGAGACCGAGCAGGCGTTCCTCGCCGGCTGGTTTCGCAGCGCGGTGCCGGTGCCGGGCGATCGGCCGGCCGACGGCACGGTCACCTTTCCCGACGGGACGCTGACCGTACCCATGATCAGCGCCGCAGACGCGTACGCCGCCATCGACCAGGGCGACCCACCGCCGTGCCCGACGGACGACCCGGCGCGTCCCGGCCCCGACCCGACCGGGTCGATCAGCGGTGGCCCGGACACCAGTGTCACGGACTCCCTGCCGATGACCGGTTGCGAAGGACTCACCGTCACCGGGGTCACCCTCGGCACCGTCGAGCTGCTGACCAGCCGGGGCACCGCGCAGGTGCCGGCCTGGCTGTTCGAGGTCGCCGAGCTCGACACGGCGGTGGCCCGGGTCGCCGTCGACGACAGTGTCAGTATTCCGACACCCAGCCCGCAGGTCGCGGCACCGGACGGACTGGCCGACTTCGTCGTCGCCCAGGACCTCACCGGAGTCGACGGCAGCGATCTCGGGTTCCGCCTCGGCGTCGGTGCCTGCGACAGCGAGATCACCCCGTTCGTTCAGGAGTACACCGACGCGGTCGTGGTATCCGGCGGCGTGGTGCGCAGCGGTGACGCCTGCACCGACCAGCTGTTGCTGCATCCCGTCACGGTGACCCTCGACGAGCCGCTCGGCGCCCGTACGGTGCTCGACGCGCTCACCGGCGCGCCGTTGCACGTCGTCACGGCCGGCTGAGCCATGCCTCAGCCGTATGGCCCGGGTCAGGAGCCGGGCGACGACTCCGTGGCGGTGCTGCACCGGTTGCCCGTCGACGACGATTCGGCCGGCACCAGCTGGCGTCTCGCCGTTGGCGAGGCCGTCGTCGTCGCCGGGGACGCCGCGACCGCGAACCGGATCAGGATGTGCCTCGACGCGGCCGGCATCACCGCGGCAACCGTACTGGTGACTGCGGCTGCCACCGCGCCGCTGTCGTCCGCGCCGCCGTCTTCCGCGCCGCTGTCGTCAGGGCAGTTCGAACGGCAGGGAGATCCCGTCGAGTGACCGGGGGCAATCGCAGTCGCGGTCGCTCGGCCACTGCGCCAGGGCGGCCAGCAACAGACCGCGCAACCGGTCGGTGTTCTCGCCGAACACCCGGAACACCTCGTCCTGGGTCACCGCGTGCCCGCTGTCGACTCCCGCGTCCAGATCGGTCACCAGCGCGATCGAGGTGTAACAGAGGGCCAGCTCGCGGGCCAGGACCGCCTCGGGATGGCCGGTCATGTTCACCAGGGTGCCGCCGATCGCGGTGAACCAGCGAGACTCCGCCCGAGTGGAGAAGCGCGGCCCTTCGACGACCACGACCGTACCGCCGTCGCGCGGTGCCAGGCCTTGTTCGGTGCCGACCCGCAGCAGCACCGACCGGCCAGTCGGGCAGTACGGGTCGGCGAAGCTGACGTGCACCGCCCCCCGGTCGTAGTAGGTCTGGGCCCGCCCGGTGGTGCGGTCGATCAGCTGGTCGGGCACCACGAACGTCCCTGGGCCGTGATCGGGCCGCAGCCCGCCGACCGCACACGGGGCCAGCACCTGACGCACCCCGAGCGAGCGCAACGCCCACATGTTCGCCCGGTACGGGATCAGGTGCGGCGGATACTGGTGTGCCCGGCCGTGCCGGGGCAGGAACGCGACCCGGCGTCCACCGACGTCGGCGACGGTGATCACGTCGGACGGTTCGCCGTACGGGGTGTCCACCCGGTGCTCCGTCGCGTTGTCCAGCAACGCGTACAGCCCCGAACCGCCGACGACCGCCAGTTCCGCCTGTGCCTGCACCTGGTCCCTCCCCGGGTCGGGCGGGGTGACCGGAAACACCGATGGCACGCCCGCGCGGTTAGACCTTAACCGGGTGCTGCCGAGCAAGCTATGGTGCCAGGCATGGCGTTCACGGTACCGAAGACGGCCTCGGGCCGCGCGGGTCCGTGGGCAGATCGGCCGGCGCGACCCGTACGCGCTCCGGCGGGTCACAGCGGCGCGGTACGCGCGCATCCACTGGGTCACGGCGGCGCGGTACGCGCGCCTGCGGTAGGTCACGGCGGCGCGGTACGCGCGCCTGCGGTAGGTCACAGCGGCGCGGTACGCGCGCCTACAGGAGGTCGAGGTGCACGGTGAGGGTCAGCGGATCGGAGGACGGTCGATGGCGTCGATGACCGGCCAACTGCTGGTCGCGACCCCCACGCTCAAAGACCCCAACTTCGACCGTACGGTGGTCCTGCTGGTCGCCCACGAGGTCGCCGGTGCGCTCGGCGTGGTGCTCAACCGGGCCACCGAGGTCCCGGTAGCGGAGGTGCTGGGTGGTTGGGCCGGCCTGGCCCGGGAGCCCTCGGTGCTGTTCGAAGGCGGTCCGGTGCAGCCGGAGTCGGCGATCTGCCTGGCCCGGACCCGCACCCAGACCGGCCGGGTGAAGGGCTTCCACCGGATCGCCGGGCCGCTGGGCACGGTGGATCTGTCCACCGATCCTGGCCCGCTCGCCGAGTCCGTCTCCGGCATCCGGGTCTTCGCCGGCTACTCGGGCTGGTCGGCGGGCCAGCTCGAGGAGGAGATCAACGCCGGCTCGTGGTTCGTGCTGGACGGCCTGCCGGATGATCCGTTCATGACCCGCCCGGAGGACCTGTGGCCGATGGTGCTGCGCCGGCAGGGCGGCATGATGTCGGCGGTGGCGCACTTCCCGGCGGACGTCTCGTCGAACTGACCCCCGCGAGATGACCCTGTGCAGGAGCATGTGTAATATTGCCGAGTGCCCGGGAGACCCCGGGCCGACCAGGGGGCCGTGGCGCAGCTGGTAGCGCACCACACTGGCAGTGTGGGGGTCAGGGGTTCGAGTCCCCTCGGCTCCACCCGTGTTCGTGCAGTTCCATCGGTGTCAGCCATAGGCTGGCACCGATTTCTAATCCAAGGTTTCTGCGGCCGAATCCAAGGCGACCGCGACCGCGACCGCGGCCGCGGTCGCCTTGGGCAGGGAGACACACCTCCACGGTGACCTTGCCGGCCGGGCCGGGTGGCGGACAGCGGGCTCGCGGGCGGCTTTTGCGGATCCTGTCTCGGGGTACGTCCTCGTAATGGTGCTGAACGACCCTGCCGACCTGGTGCGCCTGCTCGTGATCGCGGCGATCGTCTATCCGGCGCTGGTGATGATCCTGCGGGTGTCCGGAAAGCGGACCTTGTCCAAGCTGAACGCCTTCGACTTCGTCGTCACGGTGGCGTTGGGTTCGACGCTGGCGACGATCATGCTGTCACGGGACGTATCGCTGACGGAGGGAATCCTCGCGCTGGCCCTGCTGGTGGCGTTGCAGTACGCGGTCGCCCTGCTCGCCGTGCGCTGGCCGCCGTCGCAGAAACTGCTTAAGGCCCGGCCGACCATGCTGCTGCGAGATGGTCAGCTGCGGAGTCAGACCCTGCGGTCCGCCCGGGTTGCCGAGAGTGAGATCCGGCAGGCCGCCCGGAGTCAGGGCGCCGGGGACCTCCATGACCTCGCGGCCGTGGTGCTGGAGACGGATGGCAGCCTCAGCGTCATCAGCCGCAGTCAGCTCGGTGACGGCAGCACTCTCGCCGACGTCCGCGACGAGGGCGGTGGCCGGCCGGTCAAAAATGCCGACGAGGCAGGGCGACCGCACCGGACAGCACGGACCGCGTGGTCGCTTCGACAGAGATGACGCCGGCAACGTTGAGGAAGGCGGAGACGAAGATCAGGTTGAAGAACAGCTCCAGCCGGGTGACACGGGAACCGGGCATGACCGGCCGGAGCCAACGCGACCGACGCAACGGCGGTGGAGCACTCATCGGACCATTCTTGCTAATTGTAAGTATTAACTCAGGTTTATCCGCTATTGTGAAGTTCAGCGCGCCGACCAGGCGGTACGCGACCACCCTCCCCGCCGGGAGGCTGGCGACCAGTAGCGGCGGCTGTCCTCGTGCTTGGCCATCTGGGACAGTCCGCGCCCTTGCCGACCTTGCGCGGCGTCTCATGGAGCTGTTCCTCGGTCATCCTGATCCACGCGCGAACGGGTGAGACCCTGCCCAGGGAGCCCACGCCAACGCCAGCAGGGGGCACCACGACGACATCGCCGGGCGGGTCGGCGTCGACCAGCCGGAGCACCTCGATGACGACGAGGTGCGGGCGATCGAGAAGGTCGACGCCCCGGGACGTTTTCCCTGACATCGCTGCGGTTACCTCTGGAAGGACGAGGAACGACTACCGACCGTTGAGGGGGCCCGTCATGGCTCGACCCAGGACCGTCATCGTCAAAGTGAAGATGACCGCCCAGCACGCCGTCCGGCGGGGCCGGCTCGCCGGGGCCAACATCGCCGCCTCCTACGGGGCCGCCCACCTTGCCACCGACTGGATCTTCACTGCCGTCGGCTTTCGACCCAGCGTCCAACTCGGCCTCGTGCCCGGCACCGCAGTGCCACTCGACACCGCCGCACCTGAACTGATTCGTCGTTGAACGAACGTGTTGACCGATGACGCAACGGAGGACAGATGAAACAGAACTACATCCGGTTTGGCCTGGTCCTGCTGATCAGCTTGGCAGTCATGTTCGTCCTCACCCTGTCGCAGATCCGTAGGTGGTCGGACTTCTACCTGAACCTGAGCAACTTCTACATGTCGGTCATCATGGTGGCGGTCATGGGCGTGATCATGATGGGCGTCATGCACCAGATGTTCACCGACCGGCGGCTCAACATCGCCCTCTACGCCGTACTGGGGGCCCTCTTCGTCGGCGGGTTCGCGGCGGTGCGCACCGAGCCGTTCGTGGGTAACGAGGACTTTCTCAAGTCCATGATCCCCCACCACTCCCGGGCCGTCCTCGTCTGCCAGGAGTCGAACATCACCGACCCGGAGATCGTGCAACTCTGCGACCAGATCGTGGAGTCCCAGGAGGAGGAGATCGCCCAGATGAAGAGGATCCTCGACGACCGGTACTGAACAGGCCTTCTCCCTGGCGCATCACCCAGCGGCCCGCCCACCGACCGTGCGGTGCCAGACATGGAGCCGTCGACCAGTGCCCCAGAACCGCCTATGCGGCGAGTGGGACCTGGGACATGTCCGCTGGCGCTGCGGACTGGTGTCCACTGGCCGGCGGCGCGGGCTCAGGCAGCGCCACGAGCAGCGGCGGGTCCAGCTTTCGGGCGGGCTCCAGGTGCAGTTTGACGTCGACGAGGTTGCCGTCACGGATCCGCAGTGGTCCCTGGTGGCCGACGAACCGTGCCGGCCCGTCGACGGCCCGGCTGGCAGGTGTCCGGCCGAGGCCGTTGCACAGCAGGTACCAGTCACCGTCGGGCACCCTGTCGAGCAGGAACCCGCCTGAGCCCTGCTCGATCGTGCACCGTACCGGCAGTCCCTCCGGGATCCGGCTGCGGAACAGGCCGACGAAGACCGTGTCGAGATAGACAGCGGAGTCGACCGAGATCGATCCTGACACCATTCCCGCCGCTCGGTCGGTCTCCACCACCGGGTTGGCCTGCAGGGAACGGATGACTCCGCCGCAGCGACGGTACGCGGTCGGCGGCATGCCGACGCTGCGGGTGAAGCGGGAGCTGAACGTACCGATGCTGTTGTAGCCGACGCGGACACTGATGTCCGCGACGTTCATCGAGGTGGACAGCAGCAGGGCCTTCGCGTGCTGGACGCGTAGCGCGGAGAGGAAACGCCCGGGAGTCACGCCGGTCACCCGCTGAAAGACCCGGGTGAAGTGGAACTTGCTGAACATCGCCGCGCGAGCCAGATCGTCCACTGTCAGCTCTTCGCCCAGGTTCTCCTGCATCTTCTCGATTGCTCGCTCGACGGCGGCCTCGAAGTAGCTGCCCATTGATTCTCCCCCTAGTCATTAGGCTGATACGGTGCCGTTCGCCGATATGGGCGGAGCCTCGACGTGAGATGTCCGGACAACCTTTCGGGCTCCAGTCAGATATGGAGCGGGAAGGTGTCCCGATGGTTTGGAAGGCGAGCCGACCCGTTGGTGTGCCTTCGTGTCGGCCCGGCCTCTGTTCCTTCCGAAACTGCATTTGTTGCCGGCTACCTGCTGAATTGGTTACCTATCAAAATCCGTGTTCGAAATGTTGCACGTCAAGGGTCACGTCGGCGGTCGTGGCGGCGTTTGCTGATGGGGCGAACGCTGCGGGCCGCAGTCGTGTCCGATGCGTTTGGAAGCGTCCGATCGGGGTCGGGCGCCCTGCTGGAGCCGTGTCGGTGCGGTCGGGGAACCGCTCCGGCTCGATTCGGAATGCCGATCCCGAACCATGAACAGCATCGCCGACGTCCCGATTCCTTGTCTTCTTCCCGTGTGCTCGGTCGCGGTTACCGTGCGCTACCCAGTGTGCGGCAATTGTCGAAATTCTGCATGTCGCGAGCTGTCGGAGGGCGCGGGCGGGTGCCCTGCTGAAGCGCGGCCAAGGCCCTGCATGAGGGGTCGTTGTCGGCGCGAGCTGGGCGGCTTCCTGGGATCTTCGTCGGAATCACGGGACGCCACCCGTTGTCGTACGGGCCAGGGTGCCGTTCGCCCGGAATGTGCCGCGAGGCGCAACCTGCGCCCGGCGCACATAGACCATAACCGAAGGGTGATGGAACGCTCGGCCGGCTACGCGGTGGGGGTCGGGAAGTGGCCTGATTCGGCGGCGGAGAACTGTGGCAGTCCGCTCGGCCGCCGCCTTGGCACGCGGAGAGAAGACAGGTGGGCTATTGTCTGGGCATACTCAGGTCCCCGCCCGCGTTCCGGCCGCCGGAACCAACATCGTCAACAGGAGTAGCCGACCAGCTGAATGGTCAAACTGACGTCGCCTCCGCGTCCGACGAGGAACTCCCTGGCCTTGCGGATGTCCGCCACCACCAGTTGGAGGCCCTTGAGTGAGCCGGGCTGCATCGGGCTCGTACCCTTGCCGATGACCACCGAGCAGCCCGACCTGGCGGGGTCAGCTGGACGGGACCGTACCCGCCGCCACGGGCATCGTGGTCCAGGTCGAAGCCCAGCTTCTCGGAGTGGAACTGCCTCCGGTCGCTATTGGTCGGTGGCGTTGTCGTCGGCCTGCAGTGTGTCGAGGAGTCGTTCGAACTGGTCGTAGCTCTCCGCCCAGCAACTGCGGTACGGCTCCAGCCAGTCGACCACCATCCGCAGCTGCTGCCCTTCCAGGTGGCAGGGGCGGCGCTGCGCCTCGCGGCGGCGGGAGATCAGCCCGGCGCGCTCCAGGACCTTGAGATGCTTGGAGATCGCGGGTTGACTCATCGCGAACGGACTCGCGAGCTCCGAGACGGTCGCGTCGCCGATCGCCAGTCGGGCGAGAATGGCCCGGCGCGTCGGGTCCGCCAACGCCGCGAACGTCGCGTCGAGACGGTCAGCCTGGCCGGCCATATAACCAGTGACTTTCATAACTAGTAGGTTCTTACTGGTTGGTCAGGTGAGTGTCAAGCTGGTCAGCCACCTGCGGCCGACCTGACCGACGCGGCGGTGCTGGTCGACGGCTTGGTACTGGCCGGTGTGCCCGGCCAGTCCACGGGCGAGGCACGCGGTGGGCCCGTACCCGGGACCGCCGGACCCTCGCAGGTCGCCGCGGCGGTCTGCTGCCCGGGCGTCAGGTCCGACGGCGGACCCGGACCACCCAGGCGTGCTCCCCGTCGTGGACGACGTCGGTCTCGGCGTGTCCGCTCAGCATGTCGCAGAGATAGTCGGGGCAGTCGATCAGACCGACGTCCGCGCCGCCGGGCACCTCCCGGGACGCGCCCAGGTACATGATCCGAGCCACCCGGAGGCCGTCGACGATCATCTTCGACAGGTGCTCCGGCGACGCGATCCGCCACACGTCGAAGTTGAGCAGGTCAGCGAACCGGTGATCGGGAAATGGCAGCCGGATTCCGATAAGGGTCGGTGCCGCGTCGGGTGCCGGTCGATGCTCCAGCACGTCCGAACCGTCGGTCGCCGGCATCCGGTCGGCCACCCCGATACCGATACCCAGCCGTCCGGGCGCGAGCGGTTGGGGCAACGCGTCGAGTGTCTCGCCGAGGCTGACCTGGTTGGCGACGCCGTGCAGGGTCTGCAGCCGGGTGAGGTAGACCGGAAGCGCCGCGTTGACTCCCATCGGGCCCTCCTCGTACAGCTCCACCTCGAGCGTGCGGTGCTTGCCCACCAGGTACGGGAGCATCTGGTTGGCCTCGGCCCAGTTCGTTGCGTTGTGCCGGAAGTGCGGAAGGTGGTGGCACCGCGCCACCGGGTCGAAGTGGAAGTAGCCGGGTCGTCGCCCGGAGGCCACGAACAGCCGGTAGGCGAATTCGATGTCCTCGTGGCCCCATCTGACGAAGCGCTCGTCGAATCCGCCGATCTGGTGGAAGTGCCGCGCCGGTACCGACATGTTGTGGCTGTAGGCGAAGGTCCAGGGTGCCGGCCCGTCGCTGAACGTGGTCGGATCGAGACCCCACCGGTACCGCAGGTCCGTGTGATAGGCGGCGACGGTCGGCGGTCCGCCGACGGGCCTGCCGGCCACCGCCCGCCAGTCGTGTTCGACCCGGACACCCAGCAGCACGTCGTTCGGCCGGCTCCGGTGGAAGCGGGCGTGACCGGCCACCAGACCCTCCTCGGCCATGGAATCGGCGTCGAGCAGGACGATCCGTTCGCCGGTCGCCGCCGCCGCGCCGTGGTTGCGCGCGGCCGCCCGACCCCGGTTGACCGGCTGGCGGACGAGTCGGACGTCGAGCCGGTCACGGTAGGCGGCGACCAGGTGGTCGACGTCGTCCCGGGAGTCGTCGTCGACCACTACGACCTCGAAGCGGCCGGCGTCCGGGTGCTGATCGGCCAGTGACCGCAGGGTCAGCTCCAGGCATCGGCGCTGCCGGAAGTACGGGACGACGATGCTGAGTACCACGGTGGCAGACCTCCGGCGCGGCGTGCGGCAAGCTCCTCTGGCCGCTGTGGACAGAGGGCGGCTTCTGTGGCGACCGCCGGGGCACAGCATAGACGCGGGTGGACGACTCGTCACCGTGCCCGACGGGCTCGACGAGCCGGCCCGTCGGGCCCTGCTCGCCACCCGTCCAGCTCGAACACGAGATCCTGACCCATCCCGACGTGGTCGAGGCCGCCATGATCGGCATCACCGACGACCGGTGGGGCGAACGCCCGCTCGCCTGCGTGGTCACCGTACCCGGATCCGGACTGGACGTCGCCGCGTTGCGGGCCCACCTGGCCGGCCGGATCGCCTCCTGGTGGATTCCCGACCAGGTCTGGGTGCTGCCCGAGATCCCCCGGGTGCCGACCGGAAAGATCTCCAAAGTGGCCCTTCGGGGGCGGTACGCCGACCGCGCCCGGCCACCGGGGCCGTGCCCCGGTGAGCCCGACCGCCTCGGATGATGCGGTCCGGCGAGCCGCGCCGTGCTCCCATGAAATCATGTCGATCGAAGACGCCGGACCCGACCACCGCCGCGACGACGACCTCACGCTCAAAGAGGAGCTCGATGTCGCCTGCGCGATCACCGCGTCGTTCCAGGCGAGCATCCAGCACGCCGACACCAAGGGGAGCATGCTCGCCGTTCTGGTGTCCGGCGTCGTCACGTTGCTCGTCACCCAGGCCGGACCGCTGCGCGCCACGCTCAGCGGAGCCGGACCCACCGCCGCCGTGCTCGTCGTCGTCCTGACCGTGCTGGTGGCCGCGTTGGCGGCGACCGGGCTGCACCTGGCCGCCGCGCTGCGCCCCCGGATCACGCCGCCCGGCCCGACCAACCGGTTCGCCTTTCCCGCGATGGCCGGCACCGATCCGCCGCGTGACGGCGGCCCGGGCCCAGGGGACCTGCGGGCCGAGGCGTGGGCGCTCAACCGGCTGCTGGCCGAGATCGCGCTGACCAAGCACCGCCACATCGCCGCCGCGATCCGTGGCACGGTCCTGCTGGTCGTCGCCGGCCTGGCCAGCCTGGTCCTCAGCGCCGGCGCTGGCTGACCTCGCCGGCGTGGGCTGACCTCGTCGGTTCGGGCAGCGCGGTGAACAACACCGTGCCGTCCTGACCCGCCGAGGCCAGCCGGCCGCCGCCGGGTGAGAACGCCACGCCACTGACCCGTCCGCTGTGCACGGTCGTGGTCAGCAGCTCCCCGGTGGCCGACCAGATCCGGGCCGTACCGTCGTCGCTGCCGGTCGCCACGAACCTGCCGTCGCGACTGAACGCGACGCTGCGTACCCCGTCGTCGTGGCGCAACTCGTGCAGCAGCGCGCCGGTGTCGACCGACCAGAGCCGGCACCGGCCGTCGTAGCTCGCGGCGGCGAGGCGCCGGCCGTCGGCGTCGAACGCGAGCGCGTTCACCCAGTCGTCGTGCGGCAGCTCCCGGACGGTACGCAGAGTGAGCAGGTCCCAGACCCGGACCAGCCGGTCGGCGCAACCGGTGGCGAGCAGCCGACCGTCCGGGCTGACCGCGATGGCCCGGACGAAGTGCGGGTGGGGCAGCTCGAACAGTCGGCGTCCGGTGATCGCGTCCGACACCCGGGCGGTACGGTCGTAGCTCGCCGTGGCCAGTCGTCGCCCGTCGGGGCTGAACGCGACCGCACTGACCCAGTCGGCGTGGTCGACGACCACCAGACGCTCCCGGCGGACCGCGTTCCACACCCGGGCGGTGCCGTCGAGACCGCCGCTGGCCATCAGCTCGCCGGTGGGGGAGAAGGCCACCGCGGTGACGACCGGCGGGTACGCCGTACCGACCAGCAGGGGCGGCATGCCGCTGCCGGTCGTCCGCCATTCGTGGCCGGTCGAGGTGAGGTCCTGCACCCGTATGTCGGCGACCGAGCCGAGCGCGATCCGGCTGCCGGTCGGGGCGAACGACACGGCGCTGATCCGCTCACCGGTGATGAGCCGTTGCGGGATCGCCCCGTCGCTGGCCCGGTCACCGGCCGGCCAGGCGTGGTGTGCCGGCATCCGGGCCAGGGCGACCGCGCCGCGCACCACGGCCAGGTCCGGTCGGTCCAGCCGCAGCACGATCCGGCCTGACCGGCGGCTCAGCAGCCGGCCCACCAGCGGGATCCGGCTGGAGCCGCCGACCGGAACGATCCGGTCGATCTCCGCCCAGCTCAGACCCATGTCGTTGAGCATGCTCTCGGCGGTGTCGAGCGCGCGGGTCAGGTAGGGGCCGAGCAACCCGTCCAACGCGGCGCGGGTCAGCTCGAACTCCTGTGGAACGTCCAGCTCGGACAGGAACTCGTGGGCCGACGGCGCACAGGAGAGAGCGATCTTCATCCGTTCGGCGTCCGCACGCAGCAACTCCCGGCGGCGCAGCAGGTCGGCGTCGCCGGCCGGACCCCGGAGGAAGGCGGTCGCCTCGGGGAACTCGTCGGCGATGTACCGGACGATCCGCCGGTCGAACCACCGTCCACCGACGTCCGACAGGTGCCCCGACGCGCCGAGCACCTCGAACCGGCGGCCCGGCGTCGACCGGGCGACCGTACAGTCGAAGGTGCCGCCGCCCACGTCGAAGATCAACGCGGCCATCGGCGCGCCGGTGGTGCCGGCGAAGACCTCGGCCGCCGCGGCGACCGGTTCGAAGACGATCCGTACGGTGTCCGGGTCGAACCCTGCCCGCGCGGCCGCCGCCAGCATCCGGTCCCGCCTGCCCTGCTCCCACGCCGCCGGCACGGTGATCACCACCGTCTCCGGATCCCCCGGGACCTGGGCGCGGGCCAGGCGCCGCAGGAATCCCAGCACCTCGGCGGCCAGCTGTTCGGCGGTGAACGCCCGGCCGCCGATCATGAACGGGACGTCGCTGCCGACGTCCGCCTTGAAGTCGCTGCGGAAGTGGCTCGGTCGCGAGCCTTTCGCCCGTTCCGCGGCGGTGCCGACCACGATGTCGCCGGCGGCGGTCAGGAAGACCGAGGTGGGAACGCTCTCCTGCTGGCCGTACTCGCCCCGGGGATCCCGGCAGATCACGGTGGTGCCGTCGGCCCGGCCGACCGCGATGGCCGACGTGCAGGTGCCGAAGTCGATGCCGTACACCAGCCCCATCAGACGCCCGACCGATCGCCGGCCTGGTCGCCGAGGGCGTCGAGCTGCTCCCGGAGGGCGTCCTGCTGCTCGATCAGCCGGCCGTAGAGGTCGAGGATCTCCTCCAGCGCGGCGATGCGCGCCGCCCGTTCCTGCTGATTGTCCTGCAACGCGGCGGTCAGCGACTTCGCCCGCTCCTGCAGCATCTCCCGCCGGGTCTGCCGGTGCGCCCGGCGGGCCTGCTCCAGACCCATCGCCAGATCCCGGCCAAGGGCACCGACACTGCGCTCGGCGGCGCGGCGGGCCGAGTCGAGCCGGGGCAGTACGTAGTCGCGCAGCTGGGCCACGGTGTCCCGGCGTTCGGCGAGCGCCTCCTGCCGTTCGTTCTCCTTCTTGCCGGCGAAGAAGCCACCGATCTTGCCCACCAGCGCGCCGGCGGCGGCACCCAGGGCGGTGCCGACCACCGGGATGAACGAACCGGCGATCGCGCCGATCGCCGCGCCGGCGCCGCCGCCGATGACGACACCGCTGAACCGGGTACGCAGCCGGCTGAACGCGCTCCGTTCGGTCAGGGTCCGGATCGTCAACTCGTCGGTGGCACCACGCGGACCACCGGGCAGGTCGTCGGCGGCGGCCGTGAACGCGTTGCCGAGCCCGTACTGCACCGCCACCGCGACGGCGGCGGCCCGCAGTTCGCGCCCGGCCCGGTCGGCGATGTCGACGGTCAGGCTGATGGTCTGCTTCGCCAGCTTGGCCGGTTCGTCGGGCGGCGTCGGCCGGTTGGTGGCGTCCCGGAAGCCGTCACCGAGGGCGTCGAAGTCGTCGGCCAACCGCTCCAGCACCGGCCGGGTCGCCCGGTCGAAGCCGTTGGCGAGCTCGGCCGCCTCGGTCGGCAGCGCCTTGTCGAGGTCCGCCAGCTCCTTCCTGATCTCATCGAGTTGACTGCGGATCCCACTCGCGGACGACCCGGCGCGCAGCGCGGCGATCTGGTCGGCCAGCGGTTGCCGCAGCGTCTCGACCAGCTCCAGCCAGGTGTCGAGGACCGCTGCGACCCGGGCCCGCCCGCAGGTCTCCGCCAGGCCGTCCCACAGTTGCCGCTCCAGCAGCGGGAACCCCGACTCGGTGAGCAGCTCCGGATCGTCGTCGTCGGCGGCGTCGTGCTTGCGCGGCGCGGCAACGCCCACCACGGTCAGCTCCTCCACCGGCCGGCCCGCCAGTGTGGCGATCTTCTGGGCGGTCTCAGCGATCGCCTGCGCCGGGTCGACCACCATGTCGATGAAGGTGACCGCGGTGATCACCGTCGGGCAGACCTCGATGGCGTCGGCGAGGAAGTCGAGCTCGTTCGTGCTCAGCCCCTCCTGCGCCGAGGTGACGAAGATCAGCGCATCGGCGGAGAGGATCTCGGCCCGGGTGACCACGCCGTGGGCCGGGTTCATGCTGCCGATCCCGGGGGTGTCCACCAGGATCAGACCCTGCCTGAGCTCCGCCAGCGGCAGGCCGACCTCGATCCGGATCACGTTCTTCTCGTTGAACGGATTGCCCTGCTCGGTGGCGTAGTCACCGATCCGGTCCACCGTGATCTCGACCGGGTCCGGTACGTCGTCCGGTCGGTCCATGGCCGAACCGAAGTGCACCCGGACCAGCTCGGTGGCCGAGTAGGACAACTCGATCACCACGGAGGTGGCGATCTGAACGTCGACCGGGAACAGGCCGGCGCGGTCGACCAGCGCGTTGAGCAGGGTGGACTTGCCCCGCTTGAACTCGCCACAGACCACGACCCGGTACCGCTCCTCGGCGAGCCGGTGCCACGCCTGCTGGGCGGCCTCGTGCAGCGGCGCCGGCGCGCTACGTTCGGTGAGATCGACGACGGTACGGAACTCCGACAGCACTTTCTGGCGCAGCACGGACAACTGGTTCACCGGGCCTCCTCCGGCTCAGGTCGACGACGCGACGGAATCAGGACAGGTGGTGACGATCTGTTGGGTACGCAGCAGCGCGCCACGCCACTGGTAGCCCACCCGTACCGTCTCGGCGATCTCCTCGGCGGTGACCGGGCCCGACCGGCTCGCCACCACCTCGTGCCGGTCGAGGTCGACCGGCCCGCTGGTGTCGGCGACCGCGACGAGGCCGGCCGCTTCCAGTACGGCCGGTAGCTGCCGGTCGAGCCAGCGCAGCACGGCGGCCGCCTGCTCCGGATCGACCGGCGCCGCCCGGGCGGTCAGGTCCGCCAGCCGGTCGGCGATCCGGATGAGCTGCCACAACGTGTCGGGGACCTCCTCGACCACGGACGGCTCCACTGGCACGTCCACTGGCACGTGCACCGGCGCGGCTGGCGCCGACAGCACGGTGCCGATCGCCGGCACCGTGTCGGTCGCGTGCTGCACCGTGTCGGTCGCGTGCTGCGCGGTGTCGGTCGCGTGCTGCGCGGTGTCGGTCGCGTGCTGCGCGGTGCCGATCGCGCGCAGCGCCGCGGACAGGTCGTCGACCTTGCGTTCGATCCGCAGCAGGTCCCGACGGACCGACCGGGGCCGCCACCGGGGTCTGCCCGCCCACCAACGGGTCACGGTCGTGCGCATGAGGGTGCCTCCAACTCGTCCGACTCTGAAGGGGTGCCACCGGCCGTCGCCTCGGCCTCGATCCGCTCGAACGAGCGCATCAACTGCCGGGCCACCGCCACCTCGGCGGCGTCGCGCATCGGGTCCTGCAACTGCCCGGCCCACCACCCGCTGGCGGCGCGTGCGGCCCGCGCGATCTGCGCGGCCGTAGCGTCGGCCGCCAGCCCGACCCGGGACGCCGCGTCGAGCCCGTGCTCGCCGGTGACCTGCAGCAGCGTGGCGACCTCCGCCTCGCCCAGCCCAAGGTCGCCGGTGTAGTAGCGGCCCAGCGTCCGCAACTCCGCGAGACCGGGCAGCGCGTCCTGCAGCATCTCGAGCCGGGCGGCGACGTGGTCGACCTCCGGTGCCACCGGCACGTCGGCGCGCTGCGCGGCCAGGCGCAACGCGAAGACCTCGGCACGGGCACGCTGCAGCACCCCGTCGACCTTGAGCAGCGCCGAACGGTTGCCGAAGTGCCGGATCACCAGGCTGCGCAGCCGAGGAATCCCACTGTGGTCGAGCAACCGCTGCCGTACCTGCGCCGGGTCGAGCCCGTCGTCGAGGTAGCGGCAGGCCAGCGCCGTGCCCCAGGCACCGATCCGGACGATGAGGGCACGGCGCTGTGCGACCGGCAGCCGTACGCCGGGCAGCTCCTCCTTCGTCGCGAACCGACCCGGATCCCGCAGTCGGCGGATGGCGGTCGCCGCGCCACCGGCCCGCACCAGGTCGGCGAGCCACTCGAACTCGCGTTCGCCCAGTTGGGTCGCGCCCGCGGCGACGAGCCCGGCGATCGGCAGGACCGTGTAGAAGGTCCGGGCGGCCGGCGCCCAGCCGAGCAACCGGCGGGCCAGCTGGTCACCGACGGCCAGCGGATCATGGTCGAGCGGGTCGGCGTCGCGGCCCGCCGTCCGGTCCGGCCAGTACTGGTCGCAGCGGCTGAGGACACCGAACGCCTTCAACGGCGTCAACGAGGTGCCGGCGGTACCGATGAACTGCGACAACGCCGTGTGGTCGCTCTGATGCAGGGCCCGGCTGAACAGGTACAGCACCGCGTCGGCCTGGTCGAGCTCGGCGGCACTGTCGTGGTGCACGGCCGCCGCGTCCCGGCCACTGGCGGCGAGCGCCTGTTCGAGGGCGTACCGTTCGGAACCGTCGGCGATGTCACCGATGCCGAGGATGTCGCGGGTGTTCGCCGCGTCCGTCACGTGCACGCTGCCCAGCCCCGGCGTGTCGACCAGATGGAAACTGTGCAGCAACGAGTTGGGGATGCCGTACTCGACCTTCCGAATCAGTCGCAGGTGGTCCGCGCGACTGGAATCACGGGTGGTCAACTCGTGGAACTGTTCCGGCGCGAACCCGACAGATGTCGTTCCGTCCTTGTAGTGCACGACGATCTGCGGTGTGTCGGCGTACCGGAACTCGCTGACCGTGAAGGTCAGCTCGGCCCGTCCGGTCGCGCTGACCTCCTCGCCGAGCAGCGCGTTGACCAATGTCGACTTGCCCCGTTTGATCTGTCCGACCACCGCCAGCCGCATGGGCTCGCCCAGCCGGGCACCACCGCTACGCAGCACCCGTGCCAGCGGAACGAGCTGTTCTCCGCCGCGCGCCGCGAGGTCCGCACAGGACACCAGGACGCCGTCGACGTCGACGCCTGCTCCGGGCCGGACCTCCACGATGATCACCGTCCTCCGCGACGAGGGCAGCCGCGACGACCGCTGCCGGCATTGGTGGCGATGATGCTAGGGACGCAGCCAGCCGCGCTTCCCATCACCGGATGGGAAGTGGTGAGCCGATTAGTGGGCCAATTGATACGAAGAGCGGCTGCCGTCGACCACAAGGAGCGATGTCCCACTACTATGGAAGCGGTTACCGTCCTCATCGACAGCGGCACGATCCTGTGGCCGGCCGCCGCGATTGTGGGGCGTTCGATGAGTCATCCGCACCGACCCTTCGCGGTGGGAGCCACCACGTGGCGGGCCGGCACCCTGCTCCACTCACTTGCCGAAACCGATCGGGAGGCGATAGCCAACCTCGGCACCGAGCGGCGGTTCGCGGCCGGGTCGGCCCTGATGCTCGACGGTGACACCAGCACCGACGCCTTCCTGGTGCTGGCCGGCTGTGTGAAGGTGCTGGGCGGGACCGCTGACGGGCGCACCGTACTGTTGTCGTTGCGCGGCGCGGGGGACATGGTCGGTGAGCTCGCCGCGATGAACGGCACCCCTCGCGCGGCGTCGGTGTTCACCGCGACGACCGTCCGGGCGCGGGTGATCTCCGCCCGGTCACTGCGGGCCTTCATCGCCGAGCATCCGCAGGCCGCCACCGCCATCCACGCCTCGGTCGCGGACAAGTTCCGGCGGGCGACCCGGCACCGGGTCGACTTCACCACCGCGTCCACCCTGGTCCGCCTCGCGCTGGCGCTGGAGAACCTGGCCGACGCCTACGGCCGTAGCCACCCGTCTGGAATCCGCATCGAGGTACCGCTGAGCCAACCGGAGCTCGCCTCGCTCGTCGGGGTCTCCGACCCGAGCTTGCAACGGGCCTTCCGTACCCTGCGGCAACGCGGCGTGATCAGGACCGAGTACCGGCGGCAGATCGTGTGCCGCCCCGACATGCTGCGCCAACTGGTCGCCACCGGCACGCTGCCGCCACCGGAAGGAGACGACCCGCCGTGATCCGACCGCAGACGCCGTACCGCTTGAGCATGTTCGTCGACGTCGAGGGTTACAGCAAGCGTTCCGTGCCCGGCCAGCTGGACGTGCAGGACCGGCTGCTGCGGGTCGTCCAGTTCGCCTGTGAGCGGGCCAGGATCCGGCGGCTGGACCGGGACAACGTGCAGGACCACGGCGACGGGCAGTTGGCGGTGCTGCCCGAGGACACCGATCTCGGGCAGGTCCTCCCGAGGCTGATTCTCGGCCTGCGGCACGGGCTGTACGAGGCGAACGCCGAGCCCGGCGCGGCCGGCCGGATCCGGCTACGGGCCGCGTTCGCCGGCGGCAGCACCGGTCGCGGTGCCACCGGCTTCGTCGGGCAGGCGGTGATCCTCGCCGGTGACCTGGTCGGCTCGCAGGTCTTCAAGGACGTGTTCGCCGCGCCCCGCAACGCCGCCGCCGACCTGATCGTGATCGTCGACGACTTCCTCTACCGTGACGTCATCACGAGTCACCGATACGACGGGGTGCCGGCGGAGGCGTTCCACGCACAGCCGGTCGTCGCCCGCGCCAACGGTGCCGGCGAGCCGCCGTCGCGGGTGCAGGTCTGGTACCACCTGCCGGCATCCGGTCCCGCCCCGGACCGACGGGCGGCCCGCGCCGTCTGGCGCGGCGTCCGCGCGCCGCTGACGCTGGTCGGGCTCAGCAAGGTCGCGACCCGGGTACGCGAGAAGCTCGGCGTCGGTTCCGGTGGTCTTCCGGTCGACGCCGTCGGCGACGCCCTGGACTGGCTGCGCGACGACCAGCACGAACTCGCCGACCTGGTCGCGCTCGGCGCCGGGATCGACCTGCCGGCGCTCGGGCACGGCGACCGCCACCACGACGACCACCGGCACACCCACCACGACGACCACCGGCACACCCACCACGACGACCACCGGCACACCCACCACGACGACCACCAGCACGGCGATGGACCAGGCGATGACGACCGTGACGGCCGGGCCGACGAGATGACTCCCGGGCCTGCGCCGGACCCGGCCGCCGGTCACGGCGGCTCGTTCAGCAGTGGGCACCACGACGCGTTCGCCGGCCCGACCTACGACGACTCGGACGACTCCACCGGCCCCTGAGGCGACCGACGAGGTCAGGACAGGCGGCCGGTGCGACTGACCGCACGCCAAAGGGTGCCGGCGTTTTCGTGCCGGCACCCTTTACAGGTGGTACGCCGTCCGGTCGGACAGCCGATGTGGACGGATCGACGACTGCCCGACCGAGGCGGGACGGATCAGGTGCAGGTGATGGCGACCGTCGGGGTGGTGACGTTGCGGAAGATGTCGGCCGCGCCGCCGTTGAAGTTGGCGTAGGCGTAGCCCATGGCGTGGTAGTTGCCCGGCACACAGGACACCATGTTCAGCTTGTAGGCGTACTGCTGGTTGTTGTTCTGGATCCGGACGCTGCCCAGGAAGGTGCCGTCGCGGTAGAGGGCGACACCCCCGCCGACGGCGGCGACCGGCTGGTTGCAGCTGACCTCGACCAGCGAGTAGACGGAGCTCGTGTAGATCTGCACCGGAGTGGTGATCCGGGTGGAGCATTCGATAGCCGCGGCCTTCGCGGCGGTGGCCGGTGCGGCCGAGGCTGGTGCGATCCCCGCGACGACGACGGCGGCAGCTGCGGCGAGGGTCGCGAAGACCCGGGCGATGGTGCGGCGGTGGGTGCGCAGTGGCATGAGGTTCCTTCCGGCGGTGGTCAGTGGTGCGAACATGTCCACGACCGACATCCTGATCAACCCGACTGAAGCTGGACTGGATCTTGACTGGATGCGTTCGGGTGGACAGGGGCCGCACCGCACCGGCCGGACCTCGACCGTCGTGCCTACCGTCAGCCGCGCAGGGCAGCCAGGTCGTCGACCATGACCTGCGGGTCCGCCCGGGGCGCCAGCACGAGCTTGTAGCCGACCTGCCGGACGGTGCCGATCATCGACTCGTACTCGGTGCCGAGCTTCGCCCGTAGCCGCCGGACGTGCACGTCGACGGTGCGGTGGCCGCCGAAGTAGTCGAACCCCCACACCTCCCGCAGCAACTGGTCGCGGGTGAAGACCCGACCCGGGTGCTGGGCGAGGAACTTCAACAGCTCGAACTCCTTGAAGGTCAGGTCGAGCGGCCGACCCTTGAGCTTCACCGCGTACATGTCGGGGTCGATCGCCAGATCGCCGCAGGTGACCATCGTCCCGGTCGCGCCGGTGGCCGCCGCCCGTCGGGTGACCAGCAACCGCAGCCGGGTCTCCACCTCGGCCGGGCCGGCGGTGGCCAGGACGAGATCGTCGAGCCCCCACTCGGCCGATACCGCGATCAGCCCGGCCTCCTCCACCACGGCCAGCAACGGCACCCGCAGCCCAGTGGTGCGCAGCATCCGACAGGCCGCGCGGGCCTCGGCCAGCAGATGCCGGGCGTCGACCAGCACCACATCGGGGTCCGGCCCGGAGATCAGGGCGGCCATGTCGTGGCCGGCGACCCGGACGGAATGCGGCAGCAGGTCGAGTGCCGGCAACGCCCGTCGGGCCGGGTCGGTGTGCGGCCGGGTCGTCAGTACGAGAATCTCCACGGAAATGCCACCCTCCAGCCGGCGCGGTAATCCAGCCGCAATCAGCTTTCCGTACGAGTGTTTCCGTTCCGCTACGTGTTGGTGCCGTCGCGGGTCGCGCTGGCGTCGGCGGCGGCCGGCTTGCCCCACGGCCACCGCCCGTCGAGCTCCACCTCCAGGGAGAAACTGAGGAAGGTACGCACCGCGACGATCAACGCGAGTACGCCGACGCTGGTGAAGGTGGGGGAGATGGCGACGGTCCGGATGATGTCCCCGGCGACCAGGAACTCCAGCCCGAGCAGGATCGCCCGGCCGATGTCCTGCCGGTACCGGCGGTACGTCGCGCGGGTGTCGCGGCGCCGGAACACGCCGTTGAGGTAGATGACCGTGCCGGTCGCCAGCCCGATGAGGATGATCAGCACCCCGGCGGCGTCGACCGTCGTACCGATCGACAGGACCACCGTCTCGAAGTCCATCGGTACGTTTCCCATCGGGCCGGGCCGACGCACGGGCGCGTCCTTACATCACCACTCCACCGCACTCTAGGACATATGCGTCCTGCCCGCGCGTGTTGTTCCGATGAACCGGACGCCCTGCCGGCAGCCGAATGTGGCTCCAGGCCAGTGACATTCGGCCGCTCTGGTTCCATCCTGAGTTACATTCGACCAGCGCTGCCCAGTTACCGGCGGCGTACGGCGTAGGTCAGGTGCGTCACCCGGGTCGACGGTTCCGAACGGATCGGCTCCAGCGCGACCGTCGACGTGTCCACGCCATCGAACAGTCGGGTGCCGGAACCGAACAGCACGGGCGCGAGCGCGATCGAGAACTCGTCGACCTGGCCGGCGTTCACGTACTGCAGGATCGTCTCGCTGCCGCCGGCGATCCGGACGTCCCGGTCGCCGGCGGCCTCGCGGGCCTGGTCCAGCGCACGGTGGATGCCGTCGTCGACGAAGTGGAAGGTGGTGCCGCCCGGCCGCTCCCACGGGTCACGCCTGTTGTGCGTCAGCACGAAGACCGGGGTGTGGAAGGGTGCCTCCGCCGGCCATGCCCGCTCGCCGAAGTCGAACATGCGCCTGCCCATGATGCTCGCGCCGGTACGTTCGAACGTCTCCCGGGCGATGTCGTTGTCGCGCCCTTCCTCGCCGCCTTCGCCCAGCTTCAGATTCTCCCGGAAGAACCGCAGCGGGAAGACCCACGCCTGCAGTTCCATCCACTGCGCCATCCAGCGCTCCGGTTCCGGGTCCTGCTCCCGCTGCTCGGGTGCGATGAAGCCGTCCAGCGACATCGACACGCTGAAGAACACCTTGCCGGCCATCAGCGACTCTCCTGCCGCTGGGCGAGTTCGGCGACGTAGGCCGCCAGGTTGCTCAGCGTCTGCTCGCCGCCCTCGATCGCGTGGTACTTCTCCACGGCCTGGTCGCGCAGCTCGCGGGTGGGAAAGACGGTACGCATCACGATCCGCGTCGCCGCGCCCTCCGGCGCGAAGCCCAGGGTCGACTCGAAGGCGTTCGGGTCGTCGCGGGACTCGCCGTGCAGCAGCGCGATCCGCTGCGGTGGGACGATCTCGGTCCAGGCGATCCATTCGGAGTAGTCGGTGCCGTCCGGGCCGTGCATCACGAAGTCCCACTCGCCGCCGACGCGGAACTCGAAGGACCGCGTGGTGGTGCTGAAACCCTTCGGACCCCACCACTGTGACAGGTGCCGGACCTCGGTGAACGCCTCGAACACCAGGTCCGGTGGAGCGTCGATGAGCCGGGAGATCACTATCTCCCGGTCGGTCGTCGGCTCCGCCGATGTTTCCTGCTCTGCTCCTGCCATCGGTCAATCCCCCTGTCGTGTCTGCTTGAGGTCCTGCACGTAGGCGTCCAACCGGTCGAAACTGTCGTTCCAGAACTGCTCGAATCCGCCGACCCACTCGTGGATCGGCCGCAGGCCGCGCGCGTCCAGGCCGTAGAGGCGCTGCTTGCCTGACTCGCGGACCTGCACCAGCCCCACCTCCCGGAGCACCCGCAGGTGCTTGGACGCCCGTGGCTGGCTCATCCCCAGCTCCCGGGCCAGGTCGGTCACCGGCCACTCGCCCGCGCGTAGCAGCGCCAGGATGTCCCGGCGCTGCGGCTCGGCGATCGCGTTGAAGACGTCCGACGTCGTCGTTGCTCGTGCCACGGCAGCCATCATATTCCCATAACGGAATGCGTCAAGCCACCCACAGCCATGGTCCTCGACGATCTTGCACTTATCGAGAAGATTTGTCGGGTTTGTCAGTCGATAAGTGCAAGATCGTCGCGATCTTGAGGCGCGGGGCGGCCGACTCGGCCTTCTGATCTGGCAAGTTTGCCTAGCAGACGCCGTTTGCCTGTCACTGGCAAACCCGTGGTTCGCGGCAAACTCTGCCAGGTGGGGTTGCGATCTGAGCAAGAGGTTCTGGCCGAGGCATATGAGCTGCTGCGGAATCTGCTCCCTGACGACGTGAGGCGATGGTCGCGAGCGCGGCCGGGCTGGTGTCGTGGGCGTAGCGCATCACCGCCCCACCCGGGGCGGGGTAGGTGCGCTGGCTGGTCACGTTGACCCCGCCAGCGGCGACGGTGAGCAGGGCGTCGCCCAGGTGCAGGGTCGCCTGAGCGTCCTGCACGGTCAGCAGCCGGGCGCCGTCCGGGCCGTAGACGTGCCGGGTCTCGTCCTGCGCCGACCACAACTGCGCCGTCGCGCCAGGATCACAGGTGGCGAGGACGATCGGGGTCGAGTTCGCCGTCGCCCCGCCCTGGGTCGCCAGACACAACCCCGACATCACATGTTGTAGCTGACCGCCCGTCGTGCGGGTCAGTCGCTGCGCGGTGCCGTCGTCACAGCGCTGCAGTTGCACCGCCGCCCCGGCCGTGGTTCCGGCCGACTGCAGACGCCAGTCGTCGTGGACGTGCATCGACGGTGGGGGCCACCGACCCGGGTGCCGGTCGGTGGCCCCGGCCGTCAGTTGTACATGTACAAGTAGTAGTAGCCCTGCGGCTCACCGCTGCGCCACTCGTAGCGGCAACTGTAGTAGCGCCACACCCCGGCGGCGGTGAGGCTCTCGCCGAAGTACCGGCAGGCCTCCAGCGTGTAGTACGTGCCGAAGTGGTAGTTGTCGGGGGCCGCGTACGACGCCGCGCTGGTGGTGGGTGATGCGGCCTGGGCCGGAGTCGCAGCGCCCACCAGCAGGGCGCCGCTGACGCAGGCGAGAGCGAGGGCGGTGCGCAAGGTACGCATAGGCCTTCTCCTCGGGGTAGGAAGCACTTCCGCCTAAAATAGGTGCTCATCGATTAGCTGTCGGTGCTCCCCGGAAAGGTTTCCGGCATCCGGGTAACCCCTCGAACCTGTCGACAGCGAACCATCTCCGCCTCATCGGCACGGATCATCGCCGAACGTCGTGCTGTCCGCCAGGGTCAGCCAAGACCCTTCATTCCCGGATAGACCGTGCTGGAGAGGATCCGTACGTTGGTTCCCGCATTGGTGGTGGAGGGGTGGTAGACCCGCAGTTGTCCGTCCGATGTCCACCGGGCCCACATGTCAGGGATGCCGTCACCGTTGAAATCGGGAGTGCCGACCACCAGGTCGACGCTCGCGGCGGACCAGCCGGTGCCGTAGGAGACGTCACCATTGCGGGAAGCCGCCGCCGTCTTCAACGAGTTCAGGTCGACGCTGCCTGCGACGGTGCCGGGCCGGCCGTGTCGGACGTACATGATGCCGTTGTCCAGGTGCCGCCAGAGCAGGTCCGGGGTGCCGTCCTGGTCGATGTCGGCCACGTTGACGATCTCCTGGCGGGCCCAGGCGGTGCCGTCCATCAGAGTCGCCTGCTGGAAGCTTGCCCCGGTGTAGCCGCTCAACGTCCAGAACGCGGTGCCGGCGCGCAGCACCAGGTCGGGGTGCTTGTCACCGGTGATGTCACCGACGGCCTTGAGCTGGGTCCAGGTGGCCGGGTCCGGCACACCGGGCGGCAACTGCACCCGGATCCGGTCGTCAACGTCGAAGCTGCTGTACCCGTCGCCGGGGTAGAGCCAGAAGCCGCCGTCGGGGGTGCGGGCGAACAGGTCGGTCACGCCGTCACCAGGGAAGGCGTCACCGTACTTGGTGATCAGCGCGGCCCGGCCGCTCGCCGGGTCGAACCAGTGTCCGGCCGGGTTGAGCTGGTCGCCGGCGCGGTAGGAGGCAGGCAGGGACTCGTACAGGGCGCCGCCGGCGTCGCCGGGGTAGGTCCGCAGGTGGCCGTCGGCGTCGATGACCGTCAGGTCGGGTCGTCCGTCGCCGCCGGTATCGCCCGGTCCGTCGGCGACGTCACGCGGCGGTACGTAGAACGTGTAGTCGGTACGGGCGCTGCGGTTGCCGGCGGTGTCGTAGGCGTACACCTGCAGGGTCGTCGGCCCGGAGTGTCGTGGCCGCAGGGCCGGGACCGTCGCGGTGCCGGCGGTGGCGTCGACGTAGGTCGTCTCCAGGCCGCCGAGTGCGTAGCTGAACCGGGCGGCGTCGGCCGCGGTGAACGTCACCGCTCCGGTCTGGCCGAACTTCACGCTGGCCCAGGTGGCGGCGTCGGGCGTGGCGGCGGGGAAGTCGTCGCTGACGACGACGGGTGCCGGCGGCGCGGAGGCGTCGATGACGACCCGGCACAGGGGGCTGCCGGGTGGGAACCAGGTGGACACCTCTCCGTCGGTGTCCTCGGACCGGACGTCCCAGGTGTAGGTGGCCCGGTCCTCCAGCGTAGTGGCCGGGATGGTGAGGCTGGCCCTGCCGTTGCTGAGACTGGTGACGAGCGTTCCGGGCGGTGCGGTGGTCCCTTCCTTCCAGAACCGGAACCGCAGGCCGCGCAGGTTGCCGTCGGCGTCGCTGCCGGTGGCCGCCAGCACGAGGTTGGTCCGGCCGACCACGGTGGGGGGTGCGGGGCTGGGTGCACACGCGCCGCCGGGTGAGACCGTACCGTTGGTCGGCTCGGCCGGCGGCCGGTTGAACACGACGGTCAGCTCGGTGGCACTGACCCGGAACTTGCGCCAGGTCAGGGTGTCCGATTCATCGGTGGCGCGCATGACGAAGGTGACCTGGGACAGGCCGTTGTCGGCACCGACCTGTGCGCCCTGGAGCACGTTGAAGCCGACGTACGCGTCGGCGCACTGACTGCCGTAGCCGTGAGCGAAGCTTCGTCGCTGCTGTTGGGTGAGCCAACCTGGCTGCTTGTTCCAGGTGGTGCCCGACGAGATGGCCCCGGTCAGCCACAGCTGCATCTCCCGAGCGTTGCAGGACCAGGAGTGGATGTTGAGCACCCGGAACGTGGCTGAGCTGACCGTGGCGCCCTTCATCCGGGTGTCGAAGGCCATCCGCCAGTAGGTGCGGGCCCGCAGCGGGGTGTCCTGCTCGTAGCCGACCCGGGCCTCGGTGGTGCCGTTGTTGAAGTTGGTGCCGTTCCAGGTGTTGGTGTTCGGGTACTGGCTGTAGACGGTCGCCCATGCCTGGGTGGTGCTGCGCATCGTCGGGTCGAGGAAGAGCGGGAAACGTACGTCCGCGTTGTCGAGCAGGCCGGTGGCGGCGGCGTCCAGTCGCAGTCGGGCGTCGCCGGTGCCGTCGCCGTCGAGGCTGCTGGGCATGGGGGCGATAGCGGCACCGGGTTCGGCGCCGCTGAGCCCGGACAGGCGCAGGACGTCGGCGGTGGTGGCCACGGAGGTACGCGGTGGCGCATCGGGGGCTTCGTCGTCGCGGCCGGAGGAGTCCCAGGCGAACGGGGTGGGGATGGAACTGATCTCGGTGCCGCTGGTCCCGTCGAGGACGGAGACTCCGCCGGTGACGGGGTCGTGCCGGAACACGGCGGTGGTCGACCGCAGCCCGTAGCTGATCTGCTGGACGGCCTCCAGAGCCGCGGCCTGCGGCGTCTTGACGATCAGCAGCTGTCCGAAGCCGCCGTCGTCGCGGACGACCAGCAGAAGGTCGACGCCGGGCAGTACCTCCGGGTAGAGGGCGCGGGAACCGTCGAGGACGGGCTCGGGCAGTGGTCCTGGCCAGGTGTACGCGACGGTGTGTCCGTCGATGTCCAGCTCGGCGAGCACGCTGTGGACGACAGGCGGAGCGGTGTCGGGCTGGTACCGGGCGGGGGCGTACCGGGCGGCGGGGCCGCCGCTGGAGAAGCGGACCGGCGTCGCGGGGTTGACCGGTCGTACGCCCAGACCGTTGTCTGCGGCGGCGATCTGGGTCAGGTTGGTGTCGATGGCGGCCCACTGTCCGGACGCGTTCCGCGCCCGTTGCGGGATCGAGTGCGTGGTGGTGCGGAGCTGTCCGTCGGGTCGCGCCCAGGTCTGGGCGGTGGCGGTGGTGTCGGTGTCGATCAGCACCTCTTCGCCGGTGCGTCGTGCCTCGTCGAAGGCGGCGGCTTCGTCGCGTGGGGCGGCGGGCGCGGCCTCGGCGGGCTGCTGCGGCGCGGTCCGGTCGAGGGCGGGCACGATCCACGGCAGGGTGGTGGCGACGAGCGCGGTCGAGATCAGCGCCACCGTCACGGTGAGCCGGGTACGGGTGCGCACGAAGGGGCTGATCAGGCGAGACGCGGTCACTGCGAGCTACTCCCGTGGGACCCGGCGGGCAGAGGGCACTGTGGACGCCACTGCGCCCGGCCGACAAGCTGCGGTGCAGAAGCCCGGTCACGATCGCACGACTCGCGCCGCCAGGTCATGCATCAATGTCGTTATAAATCCGTTACATACGACACTTATCGATGTCATGACCGCCAGCTTCGTGATCGAGTGTCGTATTTGTCGAGAACAACTGATCCAAATATTGGGATTGGTGCATTTGATCGGTTCCTAACCAGATCGACGGCACTCGACCGGCATTGACCCGTGACCGAGCTCACTCCGGCTCCGTTCGGGGCTCCCCAATGTCACTTGAGTGTCGGCTCAATCTGACGCACAGTGCTCACGACCGTGCCGCGCCCAGCGTGTGCTCTCGCGGTCCGTCCGCATTGTCTTCACGCCTGGGAGTCGACGCGCATGCGTGGAACCGGTCCACTGTCCTGGCAGCAGGGCGACCGAGCCGCCCGTACCGGACGGGGGCACACCATCCGGCAACGCGCCCGCCGCGCCACCCTGCTGCTGCTCACAGTCGTCATGACCGTGACGGTGCTGCCCGCGCAGGCGTGGGCCGTGCCCGGCCCCGGGATGAGCCGCGAAGGACTGCAGGTCGAGCTCCCCGACCTGCCGCAGACCCCCCAGTTGCACCAGGACGAGTCCGCCGAGTCCGACCTCACCACCGCCGACGAGGTGCCGGTGGTGCCGTACGAGCCGGTGGCGGTGACCCCCTGGTCCTCCGGCGACGGCACAGTGGACCTGACCGGCGTGGCGCCCGGCGAGACGCTACCGGTCGACGACCTGCCGGTGGCGCTCGGCGTACCGGAAAATGGTGATCCGGCGGCACTTGCCGGCAACTGGGCCGTCGGCCTCGCCGCCCCCGAAGCGTCCCAGGCCGCCGGCGTGGCCGGCCTGATCATGAAGATCACCCCGCCGGCGTCCGCCGACCCGGCCGCCGAGGTGGCGCTCACCGTCGACTACACCACCTTCGCCGACCTGTACGGGCCACAGGCCGCCGACCGGTTCGGTTTCCTGCTGCTGCCCGACTGCGTCTACGACGACCCCGACGGCGGCGACTGCGCCACCGGCGACGGCGGCGTCGGCGAACGCGCCGGCGCACAGGCCGGCGGCTCCGGAGTCACCGACACCGGCGAGATCACCCCGATCGCCAGCCAGGTCGCGGTGGAGTCGACCCGACGGGTGGTCAGCGGCACCGTGCCGGTCGGCGCGCTGCTCGCCGCGTCGTCGGACGCCGGCCGGTCCGCCGCCTCGTCCACCTCGTCGAGCGTGGTCGGTGTGCTGGACACCGGCGCGTCGGCAGCCGGCGACTACACCGCCACCCCGCTGCTCTCCTCCGGTTCCTGGGCCGCCGGCTCCTCCTCCGGCGCGTTCACCTACGGCTACCAGATCGAGGTGCCGGAGGCGACCGGCGGACTGATGCCGCAGGTCAACCTCTCGTACTCGTCGCAGTCGGTGGACGGGCGGACCTCGGCCACCAACAACCAGGCCTCCTGGATCGGCGACGGCTGGGACTACGCCGCCGGCTCGATCACCCGCAGCTACGCCAACTGCCGGCAGGACTCGACAAAGGCCGGATCCAACAACGCCAGCCACCGCACCGGTGACCTGTGCTGGGGGTCGAACAACGCCACCCTGTCACTTGGTGGCATGACCACCGAACTGGTGTGGGACGCCGGAACCTGGACCACGGCCAACGGCGACGGCTCCCGCGTCGAGCTGCTCACCGACGCGGGGCTGGCCAACGGCGACGCCGACGGCGAGTACTGGGTGGTCACCACCCGCGACGGCACCCGGCACTGGTTCGGCCGGCACCGGCTGCCCGGCTGGTCCACCGGGGACCCGGTGACCAACTCGGTGCTGACCGTGCCGGTGTACGGCAACCACGCCGGTGAGCCCTGCTACCAGGCCGGAAACTGGGCCGGGTCGGCCTGCACCCAGGCGTGGCGCTGGTCGCTGGACTACGTCGAGGACGTGCACGGCAACGCGATGAGCCTGTGGTGGGCCAAGGAGACCAACTACTACGCCCGCAACTTCAACTTCAAGGACCCGGTCCGCTACGACCGCAGCGGCTACCTGACCCGGATCGACTACGGCCAACGCGCCGACAGCATGTACACGGCCGCGCCGCTGGCCCGGGTCTCCTTCACCGTCGCCGAACGCTGCTTCGCCGAAGGCGCACTGACCTGCACCGACGCCAACTTCACCAGCACCAACCCGAACAACTACCGGATCTGGTACGACACACCCGCCGACCTGCACTGCACCGCCGGGCAGAAATGCTGGAACTCGTCCCCGGCGTTCTTCACCCGCAAACGCCTCGACAGGATCACCACCTCGGCGCAGCGGCAGTCCGGCTCCACCGCCCTGCAGACCGTCGACGAGTACCGGCTCAAGCAGTCCTTCCCGATCCTGCGGACCGGGCTGAACACCGCCCTGTGGCTGGAGTCGGTCACCCGTACCGGACACGGCCGCGACGGCGCCGGCACGATCGCGCTCAACGCCGTCCGCTTCGAGGCACACCCCGACGACATGCCCAACCGGGTCCGCCGCGACGACCGGCCCAACTTCTCCCGGCTGCGCATCGGCCGCGTCATCAACGAGTACGGCGGCGAAACGATCGTCACGTACAAGCAGCCGACCGGGGCCTGCGCCACCGGCACCGGCCTGCCCGGCAAGAACGACACTGCCGCGTTGAAAGCCAACACCCGGCTCTGCTATCCGTCGTTCTGGCACCCGGACCCGGCCGTCGAGGACATCGACTGGTTCCACAAGTACGTCGTCGACACCGTCGAGGAACTACCCGCGATCGACGGGGCGTTCCCGACCGTCACCCGCTACTCCTACGCCGACGCCGGCTGGAAACTCGCCGAGCAGGAGTTCACCAAGAAGTCCACTCGGACGTACTCGCAGTTCGCCGGCTTCGCCAAGGTCACCGTCGTCACCGGCGACGACGACCCGGCCATCGGAAGCGCCCGGACCAAGTCGGTGACCCGCTACTTCCGGGGCATGGGCGACAGCGTCTCCGTCCGCGACATCGACGGCACCGTCATCGCCGCCGACGCCGAACCGTTCGCCGGCCGCATCGCCGAGGAACTCACCTACACCAGCGCCGACGACGCCGACACTGCCTGGCTGACCCGCAGCGTCACCGTACCGGCCGCCACCGAACTGGCCCGCCGCGACCGCGACGACGGGCTCAGCCCACTGCGCGCCTGGCGGGTCACCGAACCCCGGCAGGTCACCTACACCCGGTCCTCCGGCACCGGCGACGACACCCGTACCCAACGGGTCGTCGAAACCCGCACCACCTACGAGTCGACGTACGGGCTACCGACCCGCGTCGAGTCACTCGGCGACACCGGCCGCACCGGCGACGAGTCCTGCACCAACTTCGGCTACGTCCACCGGACGGACAAGCACGTCATCGGCCTGACCCGGCAGGTGCGGACCAGCCCCACCCTCTGCGCCGACGCCAACTTCGACGACCTGACGACGCTGAGCGCGGCCAGCCGGGTCGGCTACGACAACCAGGCGTACGGCGCCGCCCTGACCGCCTCGACCCGGGCCCTGGTCACCAGCTCCTGGTCGCTCAAGGCCGACGGCAGCGGCTACCAGCCCGACGGCACCGTCGCCTTTGACGAGCTGGGCCGGGTCACCTCCCGTACCGACCCGGACGGAAAGACCTCGACGACCACGTTCGAGCCGGCCACCGGGCAGGCGTACCGGGTGACCGAGCGCAACTCGCTGGGCCACAGCCAGACCGTCGAGGTCGACCCCGGCCGGGGCGTCGCCGTCCGCAGCACCGACCCGAACGGCCACGTCAGCCAGGCCACGTACGACCCGCTGGGCCGCCTCGTCGAAGCCTGGGCCCCCGGACGGACCCCGACCGCCGGCGCGATCCCCGACTTCAGCGCCGAATACCACCTGCCGGCCGGCAAACCGCCGTACGTGGTCACCCGCAGCCGCGGCCACGAGAACCGGGTCGAAACCACCGTCACCCTCTACGACGGACTCGGCCGGGAACGGCAGAGCCAGCAGGAAGCCGTCGGCGGCGGCCGGCTCATCAGCGACACCCTCTACAACACCTCCGGTGAGATCTGGCAGACCAACAACGCCTACTACGCCGACGGCGCACCGAGTGGCCGGCTGTTCACCCCGCTCGCCGACACCACCGTGCCGAACGCCACCCGCTACACCTACGACGGCCTCGGCCGGGTACTCACCGAGATGCCGGTGCTGCGGGGCACCGACGCACCCGAACGGGCCACCCGCTACGAGTACGGCACCGACCACTCCACCGTGATCAACCCGGCCGGCGCGCCGTCGTACCGGGTCTGGTCCGACGCCATCGGCCGTACCACCCGGGTCGACACCTTCACCGACGCCGCCCGCACCGCGTTCACCACCATGCGGTACGAGCACGACGCCCGTGGCCAACTCGCCCGCGCGTACCACTCGGAAGCCCTTGACCACCCGTGGACCTGGTCCTACGACCAGCGGGGCCGGCTGACCGCCGCGAACGACCCGGACACCGGCACCACCACCATCGGGTACGACCACCGGGACCGGCCGCTCACCACCACCAACGCCCGCGACGTCACCGTCTGGAACGGCTACGACGAACTGTCCCGGCCGGTGGCACAGCGACTCGACGGGCCGGCCGGCACCCTGCTGGCCGAGTACAGCTACGACACCGCGCCGGGCGGCACCGGGCTGCCGGCGACGGCGACCCGCTACACCGACGGGTTGGCGTACACCCAGCAGATCGGCGGCTACACCGACGACTACCAGCCGACGTCGACGACGTTGACGCTGCCGCAGGAGATCGCCGACACCTGGGGGCTGGCCCGGTCGTACACGTACTCCTACTCCTACACCGACACCGGGCTGCCGGCGTCGGTGCGGATGCCGGCGGTGGGTCGGTTGCCGGCCGAGGAGGTCCTGGTCCGCTACACGGCCGACGGGCTGCCGCTGTCGGTGTCCGGTCAGGACTGGTACGGCGCGGAGACGGTCTACTCGCCGTACGGGCAGGTGCTGCGGTCGACGTTGGGCGCGCAGCCGTACCGGGTGTGGACCACGGCGTCGTACGACGACGCCAGCGGCGCGCTGCTCGACCAGCGGGTGTTCCGGGAGCAGACCGGTGATCAGGCGGTCGTGCCCGGGAACCTGGTGTCGCAGCGGTCGTACGGTTACGACGCGGCCGGGAACGTCACCGCGGTCCGGGAGCACGCGACCGGGATCGCGGAGCGGCAGTGTTTCAGCTACGACGGGGTGGGTCAGCTGACCCGGGCGTGGACGTCGGCCGATCAGTCCTCGTGCGCGGCGGTGCCGTCGGCGGCGATGGTGGCGTCCGGTGCGGACGGTGCCGGCTACTGGCAGGAGTACGAGTACGATCTGCTCGGTAACCGGACCCGGCTGGTCGAGAAGGACCTCGGTGGTGACGTCGCGAAAGACGCGACCAGCACCTACACGTACGGGAAGCTGGACGGTTCGCAGCCGCGCACGTTGACGTCGGTCCGTAAGCAGTATGTGACCCTGTCGGGTGCGCAGGTGACGGCCGAGGCGAAGCGGCTGTACGAGGCGACCGGTGAGACGAAGTCGGTGTCGTCGTTGCAGACCGGCGACGCCCAGACGCTGTCGTGGACGTGGGACGGGCAGGTCGAGCGGATCGCCGGGCAGGGCCAGGGCGGTAAGACCGCCTGGGTGGGTCCGGCGGGGCACTGTCTGGACCTGGCGTACGGGTTGGCGGTGCCGGGGCAGCGGATCCAGTTGCACTCGTGCAACCGGACCCCGCCGCAGCGGTGGGCGTTCACCGTGGCCCCGGGTCAGGTGGATGCGGATCTGGGGTCGATGCGGGTCTACGACGACTGGTGTCTGCAGCCGGTCGGGACGACGGCCGGCTCGTTGGTGCAGTTGCAGCGGTGTGACGATGGTGCCGGGCAGCGGTTGACCCGTACGGCGGTCGGTCAGCTGCAACATGTGGTGTCGGGGTTGTGTCTGGCGACCCTGGGTGGGGCGACGGCGAATGCGACCCCGATCGTCCTCGCCACCTGTGACGCTGGCGCTACGGCGCAGTTGTGGTCGGCGCAGGACGAGACCCGGCATGTCTACGGCCCGGACGGGGCCCGGCTGCTGACGGTGCAGGACGCTCAGGCGACCCTGCACCTGGGTGACGCTCTGCTGACGGTCGCCGCTGGCGGGGTGAACGTGGTCAGCCAGCGCACGTATCCCGTTCCGGGTGGGGCGGTGATGCGTTACGCCTACGGCACCAGCCCGGCCGCGCTCGCCGCGCTCGCCTCGGATCATCAGGGCAGCCCGTACGCGGAGGTCAACTCCTCGGCCGGCATGCCGGTGCGGATCGTCAAACGCGACCCGTACGGCAACGAACGCGCCACCACACCCCTCGCGGTGAATCTGCAGACCCATACCGGGTTCCTCGGTGCGACCCGCGACGACTCCTCCGGCTACACGCCGCTCGGGGCGCGGCTGTACGACCCGGCGGTGGGTCGGTTCCTGTCCGCTGACCCGGTGCTGGATCTGGCTGACCCGGCCCAGGCCAACGGCTACACCTACGCCCACAACAACCCCGTCACCCACTCCGACCCGACCGGCCTGTCGATCAGCCTCACCTCGTCGGAGCGGGCGGCTGCGCTGGCAGGGGCGGGTCTGTCCGCCGCGCAGGTCGCCCAGGCCAGATCAGCCGCAGGCCGGACCATGACCTCGGTCATCCTGTCCGTCGCCTGGGACGTGTTGAAGGAGTTCATCGGCCTTAACGCCGCGCTGGGCTGCTTCGGCGGCAGCGTCTGGTCCTGCGTCGACCTGGTCACCGAGTTCATCCCCGCCGTCAAGATGTTCAAAGCGTTCAGCCGGATCGTCAAAGCCGTCGAACGCACCTTCTCCGCGATCAAAGCCTGGCAGAAAGCCAAAGCCGCCGCCCAGTCCGTCCTCCGCGCGGCCCGAGCCGCCGAAACCGCCGCGCTGAACGCGAAGAAAGCCGCCGCCGAACGCGCCAAACGCGCCGCCCAAGCCCTCGCGAAGAAGGCTGCCGACAAGGCCAACACCACCAGCAACAAAGCCGTCAACGCATCCAAGAAAACCGGCAACCCCGTCCAGAAACAAGCCCAAGCCAAAACCAACCCCAAAGCCTCCAGCGGCGGTGGCGGCCGAGCCAGCGGCGGCGGCGGTAAGAACACCTCCAAACCCGGCGGCACCACCGGCGCCTCATCCCGCTCCAACGGCGGATCCAGCGGCGGAGGCGGTGGCGGCGAGACGTACTATCGAACGATGAGTCAGGAACATTTCGATATCCTTGACTCGGGCGGTGGAATTTCTGCGACCCGTGAAACGTTTATTTCACCTACGCAGGCCTTCTCGGAAGCGTACGAGGGCGTGCTGGTAAGATTCACAGTTGAAGAAGGAACCACGGCGGCACTCGAAAGTATTGGCGTTCGAAATAATTCAGCAGTTACCGCAAGGCGCTATCCCGGAATGCCTTTAGTAATGAGAGGGTGGCGCAATAAATTCGCCTTCTTCAAGGGTGAAGGCGCTGGCCACATAAATATCGGCCTGGGTGGCGGAACGGCACTCAAAATATTCAATAAAGCAATCACTAACTTCGAGAAGGTCCGATGAGTCCTGAGGATTGCGATCTGGTGTTCTCTTTCGTTAGTGCTCCCGGTCGAGAGAAGGAGATTTCGAGGGGCGACATCCTTCGGCACTTCGATACAGATGACGGTCGCGGACTTGGCCTGCATTTGCTGCGTGAGGCGATCAACGATAAGGCTCCGATTGAGCTTGAAGCTGCAATCATAGTCTGCAATATTTTCGGCTTCGGCGCAGAGCATCTCGCGTTGCTGGTTGGATTGGTATATGAAGTCTGGCATCAGCAGCACGAGAATGTTGTTTCCATGCTGGGCAAACTAAAGGACCCCGGCGCAACTGCTGCCATGCATCACGCGGCAACCTGGATTCCCGACTATCTCGACTGGGATGAGAATAGGGCGCTGGCAGTCAAGGCCATTTGGGGTCTTGGCGGAACGCCTGGAACAGAGGCCGAGCGGGCTCTGCTGGGACTGCGCGAGGATGGCGACGAGATTGTTCGCGAGGAGGCCGAGGCTCAGTTGCGGCGTCGAAACGCATAAGCTTTGGTCGGAGCGAACGTCCACTTGCGCTCAGGGCTATTGCGTAGTCGGGTAACTCCTGGTCACGGCGTCGATGAGGTCTGTAGAACGGCGGTTCGCTCGTCGGGTGGCGCGGGCGATGTTGGGTTCGCCGTTGCCGCGGTGGTAGCCGACCGTGGTGTTACGGAGTGTGGCGAAGACGGCTGGTCCGTTGCCGATCCGGGCGTGATGGGCATCCTCACGTAACGTGACATCGCGGACGTAGTGCAGGCGGTTCTCGATATGCCACTCTGCCCGTGCCCAGGCACCGAGGTCGGCGGGTTGGGCCTGTCCAGCGGGCAGGGACACGGTCAGGTACGCCGTTTCGCGGCTGGTCCTGCCCTTGACCGTACGGGTACGGGTGATCCGGACGGCCTGCCGGGCGTGGGGGAAGCCGAGCCCGCCGGGTGTCGCCACGGTGACGGCCTTGACGGTGCGGGTCTCCGTTCGGCCGTGTCCGGTGTCGCGGGTCCGCGCTCCGACCGGGACCTGCGCCCAGGGAACAGCTTTGAGCTGGGCGAACGTGGTCGGCTGGCTGGCTTTGACCGTGACCATCAGATGCCCGCCGGCGGCGGCCAGGTACTCGGCGTGTCCGGTTCCGGGCGTGCAGGGCGTCCGCGACGACCAGGACATCGGTCAGCGATCCCAGCTGGGCGGCGACCAGGCGCAGCAGGGGTGTGAACGCCGGGATCTCATTCGACTTCGCGGCGATCTGGACCTGGGCGAGCACGACGCCGGTGCTGGTGTCGTAGGCAGACAGCAGATGGACCTGACGTCCGTCGGCGAGTCGGGCGCCGCGCACGACCTTGCCGTCGACGGCGATGACGAGGCGCCTCCGCCGCCCGCTGCGGGTGACGGGTGTCGTGCGTGCCAGTAGCCAGCTGGCCAGCACCGTCGACAGGGCCTGCGCGTCGACGCGGATCAACAGCCGCCACACCGTGGTCGCGGCAGGGACCCGGTCGGTGAAGCCGAGCCTCACCCACGAGACGCGGTCCAGGTCCCGTACCCAGTCGGCGATCGCGGCGAAGGTACACGCCCCGGCCAGCACCGCGCACACCGCGACGGCGAGCACGCTGACCAGGGGGTAGCGGCGGCCACGCGGATCACGCGGATCGGGCACCGCCCCCAACGCGACGAACAGGACGTGATGCTCGCTGTCAGTGACCGCCGCCGGTGGTGGCGTATCGGTGGGCCGGTGCGGCAGCAGAATCTCGGTGGGTGATGATGGCATCGGCGGGTGCGGTCCTTCTCGTGATCATGTGGCTTCGCAACTTCATGATCACCAACGGGCCGCGCCCGTCCTGCATAGACCCCGGAACTCCTCCCGGACTCCCAGCTCAGCCAGCTCTCAACCGACTACGCAACAGCCCTGCACTTGCGCTCGACATCTGCTATTGCATCCACCCAATGACACGTGGTCGGGTCGATGTACTGAGACGCGGAGCGGCGACTCGTGGTCGTTGTCGAAGCTGGGAAGATCGCCACTGTCGCGAGTGAGGACACAGGTCAGGGCGCGCGCGGGTCTTCGGGACGGGTACGGTCGAGGTAGCGAGCCTGCCGGCCGGGCCAGCGGTCGGTGACTGGCCCGCTGCCTAGGAGGTAGGCGACGGTATGCCTGAGAACGTGAACACGGTTGGTGCACGGATCCGGTACTGGCGGATGCGCCGGGGCGGGATGAGCCAGGGGGTGCTCGCTGGCCTGGCTGGCGTCAGTCAGTCGTACATTTCGCAGTTGGAGTCGGGGCGCAAGAGTATCGACCGTCGCTCCACTTTGGTCGCTATCGCGAGTGCTCTTCAGGTCACCGTGGCTGACCTGCTTGGCCAGGGCACCGAGGCGGGGGATCCGGCACGGGAGCGGGCGGGGGCGCGCGTTCCGCAGATCTGGTCCGCGCTGATCGAGATCGAGGACGGCGAGCGGCAGCCAGTTGCCGGCAGCGCTGAGGAGCTTGCCGCCCGGATCGCTCGTGCTGACCAGCTCAGGGCGAGTGCGAACTACCCGGCGATGGCACCGATGCTGCCCGGGTTGCTGCACGCTGCCGCCGCTGTCGGTGGGACGACGCTCGCTCAGGCGGCTTACCTGACCTCGACCTGCTTGCGGAACCTCGGCTACCGGCATCTCGCGTTGAACGCCGCCCGGATCGCGGTGACAGCCGCCGAGGACGTCGAGGACCCAGCATGGATCGGCGCGGCGCGGTTCGCGTACACCCAGAGTTTGCCGATCGAGTCCGCCGCACTCGCGGCACGAGCCGCAGACCGGTCGCTGGCCGAGGTCCAGACCGACGCCGCCGACGAGCGAGTACGGCAGATGCTCGGCCAGCTGCACCTTGCGGCAGCACTGACCTGCGCTGTCAGTGGCCGGGTGGACAACGCTCGTGATCACCTGACCGAGGCGGCCAGGGAGGCGGCAAGCCTCGGGGATCCAGTCGACGGCGCGGGCTTCAACGGGTGCGGCTTCGGGCCGACCAACGTCGGCCTCTGGGAAATGTCGATAGCCGCCGAACAGGGCGAACACGGCCGCGTCATCGAGCTGTCCCGTACAGTACGTCCGCAGACCCTCGTCGCCGCCATCCGTCACCAGTCCTACTGGCTCGACCTCGGCCGGGCGTTCTCCGCCAGTGGGCGCCGCGACGCCGAGGCGTTGGCGGCGTTCGTCCAGGCCGAACGGGCCGCGCCGGCGCCGTTCGCGTTGAACCCACTCGCCCGCGAGGCGGTCGTCGCCATCACGCACCGCACTCGACGACGCGCGGTCCCCGACGACCTGCGGATACTTGCTGGCCGACTCGGAATCAACCTGTAGCCATAACCAGTAGTAATAGATCAACAACGAAGCACTTCTACTGTCCTGTGTGGCGCATACCACCGTGTGCTATCGACCAGGCGGCACGCATCGGAGTCCTCGACGGAGCCGCCGTTCACGACAGCGGAGTGCTCGTGATCGCCAGACTGCTACCGATCGTCTTCGCCGGTCTGATGCCCGGCTTCCTCCTCGGCCTGTTCACATTCCGGATCAAATCCCGGTGGTGCCCGCGCTGCGGCGAGACCACCGAAGCCATCCACCGCAGCCTGCACCAATGACCACCGCGCCCGGCCGCCACCGCACCGCCGAACTACCCATCGGCCGGCGGATCGCCCAACTGCGCGCCCGACGCGGCCTCACCCAGCAGGTCTTCGCCGACCGCATCGGCAAATCCCACTCCTGGGTCGACAAGGTCGAACGCGGCATCCGCTCCCTCGACCGCATCTCCGTCGTCCACACCGTCGCCGCCGTCCTCGGCGTCACCCCCGAAACCATCCTCGCCCCCACCACCAGCAGCCGACCCGAACCCGCCACCGACACCACGGCCGCCGCCGTCGAACACCTGCGCGCCGCCCTCGCCCGCTACGACACCCCCGCCCCCGACCAACCCACACCGTCCGCCGCCGACCTGCACCGCCGCATCCGGTACGCGCACAGCGCCTACCAGCACGCCCACTACCCGCAACTGCTCCGCACACTGCCCGACCTGCTCACCCACACCCGCCACACCACCGCCAACGACGCCCCACCCGACGCCGCGTACCTGCAAACCCGGGTCTACCGGCTCACCGCACACCTACTCACCAAGCTCGACGAACCCCACCTCGCCTGGCTCGCTGCCGACCGCGCCATCACCACCGCCGCAGGCCGCCCCCGGCACACCGCCGCAGCCGCCATCGCCCTCACCCAAGCGTTACGCGCCCTACACCGACCCACCCTCGCCGTACAGGCCGCGCTCACCGCCGTACCGCTGATCGACCCGGCCGCGACCGACCACCCGGCACCCGACGACCACGCCCTCACCGGCACCCTGCTCATCGAAGCCGCCCTCGCCGCCGCCACCGGCAACGACCCCACCACCGCCCACCAGCTCACCGACCACGCCGACAGACGCGCCGCAGCCTGTCACGGACTACGCCGACCCGACCACGCCGACACCACCACCGGATTCGGACCCACCGCTGTCACCCTCGCCCGCGCCCACATCGCCACCATCCTCGGCAACCCGCACCAGGCCATGACCCACCACCAACACGCCACCACCAGCCACGGCTGGCGGGAGCTTCCCGCCGAACACCGCGCCGCCCACCTGATCGACATCACCCACGCCTACCTCGACACCGGCAATCCCACCGGTGCCACCCGCGCCATCATCACCGCCGACCAGACCGCCCCCGCCGAAACCCGCACCCGACCCACCGCCCACGCCGTTGTCGCCACGCTCCTGCAGACCAGTCCCACCCCCGACCTGACCCGCCTCGCCACCACCATCGGCCTCGCCCCACGACCCTGACCAGCCGGCTGCTATGCGGCGGCGTCGCGTGGTTCGAAGCCGACCTTCAGGCTCACCTCGAGCGCTGTCGCCAGTCTTTCCAGCACCACGAGTGTCGGTACGGTGCCGCCAGCCTCGAACCGGGCCACCGCAGACTGCGTCATCCCCGACGCCGTGGCCAACTGCGTCTGACTCCAACCACGACGCTCACGCAACTCACGCACCGAACGACCGAGCTCGAACGCCAACCGCGCCGCCTCGTACGCCTCAGCGGCTCCCGGCTCAGCCAGCCGCCGCTCCCGCATCGCGGCCCAACCGCCACCCTCACCCATGACTAGACCTCCTCCTCATCCTCGACCTGGTGTGCCTCGTCGATACACCGCGCCAACGCCTGCCGCGCCCGGTCGATCTCCCGCTCCTCACGCATCCGGGTTTTGAAGAAGACCGTCAGCAGGATGATCCGCCTTCCCGGCCCGATCCAGTAGGTGACCCTCACCGCGTGCTGCTCAAGGTGGAACCGCAACTCGCGGAGTTTCCGATCAAGCTGCTTCGTGTAAGGCTCGCCCAGTAGCGGCCCCTGCTCGGCCAGCAGGTCGACGTAGAACGCGGCCCGGGCGAACAGGGCACTCGGCAGACTCTCCAACCACTTCTCTACTTCCGGCTCCAGCTCCACGACACCCCAGGCCATAGCATAGATGCTATAGCAAGTGTCCGGCCGTCGCGGGCCGTGTCAGCCTGAAACTGCCGGACGGGGACGACCTGTCGTCACGATGGTGCCGGGCAGCGGTTGACCCGTACGGCGGTCGGTCAGCTGCAACATGTGGTGTCGGGGTTGTGTCTGGCGACCCTGGGTGGGGCGACGGCGAATGCGACCCCGATCGTCCTCGCCACCTGTGACGCTGGCGCTACGGCGCAGTTGTGGTCGGCGCAGGACGAGACCCGGCATGTCTACGGCCCGGACGGGGCCCGGCTGCTGACGGTGCAGGACGCTCAGGCGACCCTGCACCTGGGTGACGCTCTGCTGACGGTCGCCGCTGGCGGGGTGAACGTGGTCAGCCAGCGCACGTATCCCGTTCCGGGTGGGGCGGTGATGCGTTACGCCTACGGCACCAGCCCGGCCGCGCTCGCCGCGCTCGCCTCGGATCATCAGGGCAGCCCGTACGCGGAGGTCAACTCCTCGGCCGGCATGCCGGTGCGGATCGTCAAACGCGACCCGTACGGCAACGAACGCGCCACCACACCCCTCGCGGTGAATCTGCAGACCCATACCGGGTTCCTCGGTGCGACCCGCGACGACTCCTCCGGCTACACGCCGCTCGGGGCGCGGCTGTACGACCCGGCGGTGGGTCGGTTCCTGTCCGCTGACCCGGTGCTGGATCTGGCTGACCCGGCCCAGGCCAACGGCTACACCTACGCCCACAACAACCCCGTCACCCACTCCGACCCGACCGGCCTGTCGATCAGCCTCACCTCGTCGGAGCGGGCGGCTGCGCTGGCAGGGGCGGGTCTGTCCGCCGCGCAGGTCGCCCAGGCCAGATCAGCCGCAGGCCGGACCATGACCTCGGTCATCCTGTCCGTCGCCTGGGACGTGTTGAAGGAGTTCATCGGCCTTAACGCCGCGCTGGGCTGCTTCGGCGGCAGCGTCTGGTCCTGCGTCGACCTGGTCACCGAGTTCATCCCCGCCGTCAAGATGTTCAAAGCGTTCAGCCGGATCGTCAAAGCCGTCGAACGCACCTTCTCCGCGATCAAAGCCTGGCAGAAAGCCAAAGCCGCCGCCCAGTCCGTCCTCCGCGCGGCCCGAGCCGCCGAAACCGCCGCGCTGAACGCGAAGAAAGCCGCCGCCGAACGCGCCAAACGCGCCGCCCAAGCCCTCGCGAAGAAGGCTGCCGACAAGGCCAACACCACCAGCAACAAAGCCGTCAACGCATCCAAGAAAACCGGCAACCCCGTCCAGAAACAAGCCCAAGCCAAAACCAACCCCAAAGCCTCCAGCGGCGGTGGCGGCCGAGCCAGCGGCGGCGGCGGTAAGAACACCTCCAAACCCGGCGGCACCACCGGCGCCTCATCCCGCTCCAACGGCGGATCCAGCGGCGGCAACTCCTGCGAGGACCCCGGCAACAGCTTCACCCCCGGCACCAAGGTCCTGATGGCCGACGGCACCACCACACCCATCGAACAGGTCAAGCCCGGTGACGAGGTCATCGCCACCGACCCCGAAACCGGCGAAACCGAGGTGGAGACCGTCGCCGCCACCATCACCGGCGACGGCGTCAAACACCTGGTGAAGATCACCATCGACACCGACGGCCACCACGGCGGCGAGACGGCCGAGATCACCGCCACCGACGGTCACCCCTTTTGGGTCCCCGAGCTGGGCGAGTGGATCGACGCCACCGACCTGCAACCCGGCCAATGGCTCCAGACCAGCTCCGGCACCTGGGTACAGATCACCGCCATCCAACGCAGGACCGTCCCGCGAGCCGTCGTCCACAACCTCACCATCAGCCACGTCCACACGTACCATGTAGTAGCCGGCAACCAACCGGTGCTGGTCCACAACTGCGGCGATGACGTAACCGAACTATCTGACCATGCTCGGGGGCTGTATCGTGATGGCAAGCATGGCGAAGCTATGGATGTGCATTATGAGGATCAGGTACGGAAACAGACCGGCGGCGTTTCCGAACTAATCGACGGATACGAGTACGACGCTGTGACGAGTGACGCGATAATTCAGGTTAAGCGCAGCATGTCCGCAGTACTGAAGCCTCGAAATTTTCTGAGTAAGAGCACCCGTGCGCAGATCAGAAGAACCGTTGCTCTGGCTGAATCGCGAGGCGTGAGCGCTGAATACTGGTTCAAGTACGGTGCCCATCCGTCGGTTGTAAAGTATATCGAAGAAAAGGGGGCTCGCGTAGTTCCCGGATTAGGTAGGAATGGCTAGATACTATGATGCTCGCGGCCACATTAGTTGCGAATTCGAACAAATTGAAGAGATTAGACAAATAATCCAATCCTGCGGAGATATGGAAAATTGGCGTCGAGAGGCGAGTCGGCGTGATCTTTACCTATCTGGTTGGCTGTATCAGTCGGTGCGAATAAATTGGATTGGTCATGTCTTCTATGGGGCCAGCGTGCAAAGAGATGGGATTGATCTCCTGAAGGGGTGCCTTCGGCAGATTGCTGTCCGATTTCCTGATGTCACAGGTATCTTCTTCGTGGATGGCGAGGAGGGGGAGAATAGTGAAGTCATTCAGGTGGCGGATGGAGTCGTTCTCTCTCGGCCAAGGGGAGATGGCTCTGCTGCACATGACCAGGATCTGCGAGAAACGTAGACCAGTTCTGATCTAGAGGCCGTTGCTGTACGGAAGGGTGAGCGCGGCGTTCACGGCGTCGCGGTCGCGGTCCATGCCCCGGGTGAAGGCGTGCAGATGCGGCAGGTCGACGGTGCGGACCTGGAGCCCACAGATTCCTGGGGTATTCGATGCTGCACCAAGCGTCGTGAGTCATGGCTCGGTCGGCAGGGGTGAATCGGAGTTGGTTGATCATGGTTGCGGGTGCGTTAAGCAAGGCTGGGATGAACGACTTGTCTGCCGGTCGCCGGCGCGATGTCTGAGCTGGGGGCTGCTGGGCGGTGATCCACTCGTGTGCCGGCGACGTCAGCGCGGAACTGAGAGATTGAGGTTGATGCGTCGGCGCATGCCGTCGGATTTGAGGGTGGTGGTGAAGGTGGTCCAAGCGGCGGGGGGCGAAGGTCAGCATTCTGGCGGCGGGGGCCTTGGAGTCGCGCAGCGTTCTCAGGTGGCGATGAGGTCTTTGGTGTCGGTGCAGAAGCGGCGGACGGCGGGGGTGCGTCGGTAGGGGCTGAGTGCGCCGACCAGGTTGCGTACGTGCTTGATGCATCTGGCGGAGGTGACCTGCCCGGTGAGGGTCTGGACGGCCTGGTCGCCGAGGGCGAGTGCCTTGTCCAGTTCGGGTTGGTCCTGTCGGACGTAGGTGGTGGCGAGCAGGGCGTTGCGCAGCGCGCCTTCGCGGCTGTACTCGTTGTCCTGCAGCCGCAGCGCTGCCCGGAGGTGTTCGCGGGCGCGGGTCCAGTCTTCGAGTTTGACGTAGCAGTAGCCGGCCTGGGCGTGAGCCTGGGCTTCGTTGATCCAGTACGCCCAGTCGGGGTCGCCGTGTTCCGGGCGTTCGTCGGTGAGCCGGTCGAACGCGCTGTCCAGTGCACGGCGGGTGTCGGTGACGGCGTGGTTGTTGGCGTACGCCTCAGCGGCACGCAGGTCCAGAATCGTTCCGACTTTCGGGCTGGTGGCGGGGTAGCTGGCCCGTGCGGTCTCGGCGAGGGTGATCGACTGCCGGAGCTGGCCGAGGTCCTTCGCCTGGCAGGACATGAAGCCGAGGATGTTCGCGCCGAGGCCACGGTCACCGGCGGCGTGGGCCTGGTAGAGGCCTGCGATCCAGAACCGTTGCGCCTGGCTGTGGTTGCCGGCGTCGAACGACAGCCAGCCGGCGAGGCGCATCAGCTCACCGGCGGTGCCGTGCAGTCGCCGCCCCACCGAGTCGGTGTAGCGGCGCTCGCGTAGCACCGCGACCACGGTCGCCAGGTGCTGACGGACCAGGCCGAGCGTCTGGCCGCTGCCGAGGTGGTCGTCCATCCGCCGCAGGCTCGACGTGACGGTGTCCAAGTGGTCGACGACCTCACCGGACAGCGGCCGGCCGGTCGCCGAGGCGACGTCGGCCGGCTGCTGGGCGATGATCCACTCGTGTGCCGGCGACGTCAGCGCGGAACCGAGCAGAGCGAGGAACATCCGTCGGTGCGTCATTGTCTCAGGTTCGTTCACGACCATGGCTGCCTGCAAGGCCCCGGCAGGTGTCCACGACAGTTCCAGACCAGCCGACGCAGGTGCGGCGTCGAAGCCGTCATCGGGCCAGCCCAGCTCATCGAGGGTGACCGTCCGCTGCACCTGCTCTGACAGCAATGCGACGGTCAGCGACGGCCACGGGCTACGCGGCACCTCGCCCTTCTTCCACTTGTACGGCGTCTTGAGGTGCAGCCGCTCCGCACGACCGTGCCGCTCGGCGCACTCGTTCAGCCGCCGGGCAAGCTGCTCAGGCTGCCAGCCCGCCTCGGCCAATAAGCGCGTGATCCCGTTCCCGCTGACCGCCACCGCATCGACCCTTCACCCGTAGTGGTCGCTCCCACGCACAGTAGCGAACCTGGTATCCGGCAGGCTGCCCCGACACTGATCCGCACCGATACGCACCACGCGCACCCCCTCCCGCCACCACCCGGCTGAGGTCAACTGAGTACATCGGATTCCGGCGGTGACCCGAATCCGAAACCGGTGAAACGGGTCGGCGGGTCGGGGCGCGGCAACGCTCCGACCCGCCGGCCTCGCCAGAAGGTGAGAGTGCTCGTGATCGCCAGACTGCTACCGATCGTCTTCGCCGGCCTGATGCCCGGCTTCCTGCTCGGCCTGTTCACATTCCGGGTCAAGTCCCGGTGGTGCCCGCGCTGCGGCGAGACCACCGAAGCCATCCACCGCAGCCTGCACCAATGACCACCGCGCCCGGCCGCCACCGCATCACCGAACTACCCATCGGCCGGCGGATCGCCCAACTGCGCGCCCGACGCGGCCTCACCCAGCAGGTCTTCGCCGACCGCATCGGCAAATCCCACTCCTGGGTCGACAAGGTCGAACGCGGCATCCGCTCCCTCGACCGCATCTCCGTCATCCACACCGTCGCCGCCGTCCTCGGCGTCACCCCCGAAACCATCCTCGCCCCCACCACCAGCAGCCGACCCGAACCCGCCACCGACACCACGGCCGCCGCCGTCGAACACCTGCGCGCCGCCCTCGCCCGCTACGACACCCCCACCCCCGACCAACCCACACCGTCCGCCGCCGACCTGCACCACCGCATCCAGTACGCCTGGACCGCCTACCAGCACGCCCACTACCCGCAACTCCTCCGGATGCTGCCCGACCTACTCACCCACACCCGCCACACCACCACGGCACGAGCCGACGCCGCCCACCTGCAAACCCGGGTCTACCGGCTCACCGCACACCTACTCACCAAACTCGACGAAGCCCACCTCGCCTGGCTCGCCGCCGACCGCGCCATCACCACCGCCGCAGGCCACCCCTGGCACACCGCCGCAGCCGCCATCCCACTCACCCAAGCGTTACGCGCCCTGCACCGACCCACCCTCGCGATCCAAGCCGCGCTCACCGCCGTACCGCTGATCGACCCGGCCGCGACCGACCACCCGGCACCCGACGACCACGCCCTCACCGGCACCCTGCTCATCGAAGCCGCCCTCGCCGCCGCCACCGGCAACGACCCCACCACCGCCCACCAACTCACCGACCGGGCCGACGAACTCGCCGCCACCATGAGCCACCGCCAGCGGCGACCCGACGACAGCGACACCACCACCGGCTTCGGGCCCACCGCCGTCGAACTTGCCCGAGCCCACATCGCCACCGCCCTCGGCGACCCACGCCAGGCCATCACTCACCACCAACACGCCACCGCCAGCCACGGCTGGCGGGAACTACCCGCCGAACACCGCGCCGCCCACCTGATCGACATCGCCCACGCCTACCTCGACACCGGCAACCCCACCGCCGCCTCCCACGCCATCATCACCGCCGACCAGACCGCCCCCGCCGAAACCCGCACCCGACCCACCACCCACACCGTCATCACCACCCTCCTACGGACCGGTCCTACCCCCGACCTGACCCGCCTCGCCACCACCATCGGCCTCACCCCACGACCCTGACCAGCCGGCTACCTTGCTAGGTGGCGGCGTCGCGGGGCTCGAAACCGACCTTCAGGCTCACCTCCAGCGCTGTCGCCAGTCTTTCCAGCACCACGAGCGTCGGCACCGTCCCGCCAGCCTCGAACCGGGCCACCGCAGACTGCGTCATCTCCGACGCCGTAGCCAACTGCGTCTGACTCCAACCACGACGCTCACGCAACTCACGCACCGAACGACCGAGCTCGAACGCCAACCGCGCCGCCTCGTACGCCTCAGCGGCACCCGGCTCAGCCAACCGCCGCTCCCGCATCGCGGCCCAACCGCCACCCTCACCCATGACTAGATCCAACGCCGTTGCAGCCTGAAGCTTCCGGGCGGGGAGCGCAGGTCAGGCGATCGCGGCGATGTCGCCGTCGTCGAAGTAGATGGCCTGGTGCAGACGGCCACCGAGCGCGGCGGCGTAGCGGGCCACCACATCCTGCCCGGAGATCTTGCCCTGCTCGATCTGGGAAACCCGGCCCTTGGTGACGCCCATCCGGTCGGCGACCTGCTGCTGAGTCAGACCTCGGGCTTTGCGTACCTCGGCGAGGCGGTGCCCGACGACGGTGGCCAGCAGCTCCCGCTTGCCCGCCTCGACCGCCTCCTCACCACCGGCCCGCTCGACATAGGCACTCCGGACGTCGCTCCAACGCGTGTAGCCCATCACGGTTCCCCCTCCTGCTCGGCGCGTTCCTTCAAGTAGATCTCGTAGCGGTGTTCGGCCAGTGGGATGGCTTCGGTGTACCACTCGTTCCACCGGCCGGTCTTGTCGCCAGCGACGAGCAGGATGCTGGAACGCCAGGGGTCGAAGGCGTCCAGGATCCGTACGGCTCCTGGACGCAGCTCCTTCAGGTTCGCGATCGACGACCCCTGGACCGTGTCCACCAGCGGCCCGGCCCAGATTGTGCCATCACCGGGGTCGGTCGGGGCTGGTTGTCGCAGGGCGGACCTAGACTGCGGCGCCATGGCGATGGTGACCTTTGTCGACGAGAGCACTGCCGGGGCCCGTACCCCGGCCTGGGCGCTGCGGATATTCGAGGAGCGACTGACGCTGCGGGAGCTGATCCGTCGGCGGATCCACCAGGAGGTGGCCGAGTACCACGCCGCCGAAGGGGTCGTGCCGAACCGGTCGCTGGTGGCGCCGACCCCGGTCGAGCAGACACTCAACGGCGACCCGGCGGCCCGCCGCCGCCCCCGGGTCGACCCGGACACCCAGGTCGCGCTCGCCGAGACGGCGTTCCGCCGCAACGGGTTCGTGGTGCTGGTCGGTGACCGGCAGGTCGAGGACCTCGACGACGAGGTCGACCTGCGCCGGGACACCGAGGTCACGTTCCTCAAGCTCGTACCGCTGGTCGGTGGCTGATGTCGATCACGGGCAACACCGAGCCGTGGCGCGCCGAGCGGCTGCGTGAGCTGGTCGCCGGTGCCGACGTACCCGGCCTGGCCAGCTATCTCTACCGGCACGCCTGGCAGGTCGTCAACAAGGCGGAGCACCGGGCGCTGCTGCGGCCGCTGTCCCGGCCCGATCTGGTACGCCTGATGCGTGCCCTGATCGACGTCCGGCTCGACGGTCGCCACCTGCCGTGGGCGGCGACGGAGCTGCTGTCGCAGCTGGCCCGGCGGCTGCCCGACGACCTGTCCGCCGAGGACGCCGAGGCCCTGGGCGCGTTCGTCGTCCTGGCGCCGCACGCACTGCCGCCGACCGCGTTGGAGCTGGTGGCGCGCCGGCTGCAGGCCACCAGTGGGCTGCCGGACGACGTACTGAAATGGGTGCAGCTGCGGTCGGGGGAGAGCCCCCGACTGCGGCAGTTCCTCGCCGAGCGGGGCAGCGTACCGCTGGAGCCGGTGGACCCGTGGGCCGCGCAGATCCTCACCGAGCTGCCGACCCTCGGCCCGGCCTGGCCCCGGCTGCTGGCGCACGCCAGCACCGCGACCGCCGCCCGCCCGCCGGCGGCCTGGCTGAAGACGGCGCGGGAGTTGCTCGCCGAGGCCGACCCGGCGCAGGCCCGTACGGTGCTGGACCGGTGGCTGACCGCCGCGTCGGCCACCCCGCAGCAGGTGCCGGACGCCGGCAACGCCGACGTGCTGCGGGGCCTGCTCTGGCTGGTGGAGCTGACCGGCCCGACCACCGACCAGGTACGCCTGTTCGGCGTACTGGTCGAAGTGATGTTGCGGCGGCTGCCGGGGGTCGGGCCGGCCTGCCCGAAGATCGCCAACGCGGCGGTCGGGGTGCTGGGCCGCCTCGACGGTGACGCCGCCCTGGCCCAGCTGGCCCGGCTGTCGGCCCGGCTGACGTACAAGGGCACCCGCAACGAGGTCGACAAGGCGCTCGACGCGCGGGCCGCCGCGCTCGGCATCGGCCGGGACGAGATCGAGGAGCTGGCGGTCCCCGACTACGGGTTGACCGACGTCGGTCGGCACGAGGTGACGGTCGGCGGCTGCCGGGTGGAGCTGTCGGCGGGCGCCAGCACCGTCGCGGTGACCTGGCACAACGACGCCGGCCGGGTGGTGAAGTCGCCTCCGGCGGCGGTACGGCGTGACCATCCGCAGGTCGTGGCCGACGTGAAGGCGCTGGCGAAGGACGTTTCCGGGATGTTGGCGGCGCAGTCGGCCCGGCTGGACCGGCTCTTCCTGGCCCGACGCGACTGGAGCCTGTCGGTGTGGCGGGAGCGCTACCTGGACCATCCGGTGGTCGGCGTCCTGGCCCGGCGGCTGCTGTGGCTGGTCGACGGGGTGGTGTGCGGCTGGGCCGACGGCGCGCTGCGGACGGTCGACGACACCCCGGTGTCGGCCGCCGACGACGCGGTGGTGCAGCTGTGGCATCCGATCGGGCGGCCGGTGCCGGAGGTGCTCGCCTGGCGGGAGTGGCTGGAACGCCACCGGGTGGTGCAGCCGTTCAAGCAGGCCCACCGGGAGGTGTACCTGCTGACTCCGGCGGAGGAGTCGACCGGCACCTACTCGAACCGGTTCGCCGGGCACGTGCTGCGCCAGCACCAGTTCCATGCGCTCGCCGCCGCCCGGGGCTGGGCGGACAAGCTGCGGTTGATGGTCGACGACACGTATCCGCCGACGGTGCGGCAGCTGCCGCAGTGGGGGCTGCGGGCGGAGTACTGGGTGGAGGGCATCGGCGACGACTACGGCGTCGACACCACCGACAGCGGTACGTACCTGCGGCTGGTCACCGACCAGGTGCGGTTCTATCCGATCGACGCCCCCGGCAACGTGGCGCACGCCAGCGGCGGCGGCTACACCGGCGGCCGGTGGGGGGCGCAACGGGCCCCGGTGGTGCCGATGCCGCTGCACGAGGTGCCGCCGCTGGTGTTCAGCGAGGTGCTGCGCGACGTCGACCTGTTCGTCGGGGTGGCCAGCGTCGGCAACGACCCGACCTGGTCCGATGGCGGGCCGGCGGGCCGGTTCCGGGACTACTGGTCGTCGTACAGCTTCGGGGAGTTGTCGGCGACGGCGCAGACCCGCCGGGACCTGCTGGCCCGGCTGCTGCCCCGGCTGGCGGTGGGTGCCCGGGCCAGCATCGACGGCCGGTTCCTGGTGGTCCGGGGTGAGCTGCGCACCTACAAGATCCACCTGGGGTCGGGGAACATCCTGATGAGCCCGAACGACACCTACCTGTGCATCGTGCCGGACCGGTCGGCGACGCGCCCCGGTGATGACCGTCACGACGCGTTCCTGCCGTTCGAGGGAGACACCGTGCTCGCCGTGATCCTCAGCAAGGCGATGCTGCTGGCCCGGGAAACCGAGATCACCGACGCGACGATCACCCAGCAGATCGGCATCGCCACCGGCTGAGTACGCCGGCGAGCTGAGTACGCCGGCGGGGGTGCACCGACACGTCGGTGCACCCCCGCCGGCCTGCTGGTCTCAGTCGGTGCCGGACTCGATCGCGGCCCGGTCCAACGCGTCCGGCTTGACCGACACGTCCTCACCGCCGGTGCGGACGATGTCGGTGGCGCCGCCGAACGGCAGTTCGCTGATCAGTCCGCTGCCGGGCAGCAGCGGGCCGTCGGCGACGTACTGCTCCAGCTTGTCCCGGGAGTCGGCGATGTCGAGGTTGCGCATCGTCAGCTGGCCGATCCGGTCGTCCGGGCTGAACGCCGGGTAGTGGCTGCGCTCCATCGACAGCTTGTCCGGGTGGTAGCTCAGGTGCGGCCCGGTGGTGTCGACGATCGAGTAGTCCTGGCCGCGCCGCAGCCGGACGGTGACGCTGCCGGTGACCGGGTAGCCGACCCAGCGGTGCAGGCTCTCCCGCAGCATCAGCGCCTGCGGGTCGAACCAGCGGCCCTCGTACAGCAGCCGCCCGAGCCGGCGGCCTTCGATCTGGTACGCCGCGACGGTGTCCTCGTTGTGGATGGCGGTGAGCAGCCGCTCGTACGCGATGTTCAGCAGCGCCATGCCGGGGGCCTCGTAGATGCCGCGGCTCTTGGCCTCGATGATCCGGTTCTCGATCTGGTCGGACATGCCCAGCCCGTGCCGGCCGCCGATCCGGTTGGCCTCGTGCACCAGGTCGACGGCGCTGGCGAAGCCCTGGCCGTTGATCTTCACGGGGCGGCCGTGGGCGAACTCGACGGTGACGTCCTCGGTCGCGATGTCGACGTCCGGCTGCCAGAACGGCACCCCCATGATCGGGGTGACGATCTCGATCGAGGTGTCGAGGTGCTCCAGCTGCTTCGCCTCGTGGGTGGCGCCCCAGATGTTGGCGTCGGTGGAGTAGGCCTTCTCCGCCGAGTCGCGGTACGGCAGGTCACGCTGCGCCAGCCAGTGCGACATCTCCAGCCGGCCACCGAGCTCGGAGACGAACGCGCCGTCCAGCCACGGCTTGTAGATCCGCAGCCCCGGGTTGGCCAGCAGCCCGTACCGGTAGAAGCGTTCGATGTCGTTGCCCTTGAACGTCGAACCGTCACCCCAGATGGAGATGTCGTCGGACTGCATGGCCTGCACCAGCATGGTGCCGACGACGGCCCGCCCGAGCGGGGTGGTGTTGAAGTACGTCTGCCCACCGGAGCGGATGTGGAAGGCGCCGCAGGCCAGCGCGACCAGGCCCTCCTCGACCAGCGCCGCGCGGCAGTCGACCAGGCGCGCCTTCTCGGCGCCGTAGATCAGTGCCCGGTCGGGCACGTCGCTGAGGTCCGGCTCGTCGTACTGGCCGACGTCGGCGGTGTACGCGTACGGGACGGCGCCGCGTTCACGCATCCACGCGACCGCGATGGATGTGTCCAGGCCGCCGGAGAACGCGATGCCGATCCGTTCACCAACAGGCAGTTTTCGCAGCACCTTCGACATGGCCGTCAGTCTAGGTGAGGCCGACCCGGGCGGACCGGGCCGCCCTGCGCTTCGACGGGCGGGCGGTGCCCGGTGTACGGGCTGCGCCCCGTCGTCCTGTTCGTGTGCCCTCGACCGCATCCGAGCCTTCGCCGAGTGTTGCGACAAATGCCGGTGCATCAGTCATGCGCCAACTACGACCCGGCAATTGCCCAGTCTGGGAGAAGAGTTGCCCGCCACGGTCCGATAGTTTCATCACACTTGGTCAATCTCTGCCTCACGGAAGGTGCGCGCTCATGGCTCAGGACGTCGCCGCCGCGCCGGGCGGGCTGCTGGCGCGGCTCAACGGTGCCCACCACAAACTGGCCCTGAACGGATTTCTCGCCGTGGTGGTCGCCCACTGGGCCGAGCACCTGGTGCAGGCGTACCAGATCTGGGTCCTCGGCTATCCCCGGCCGCAGGCCCGCGGGGTGCTCGGCCAGTGGTTCCCCTGGCTGGTCACCTCCGAATGGCTGCACTACGGCTACGCCATCGTGATGCTCGCCTTCCTGTTCCTGCTCCGGCGCGGCTTCACCGGCCGGGCGCGCACCTGGTGGACGATCGCGCTGGCCATCCAGTTCTGGCATCACATCGAACACCTGCTGCTGCTGATCCAGGCGCAGACCGGGACGATCTTCTTCGGCCAGCCGGTGGTCACGAGTGTGGTGCAGTTGATCATTCCTCGGGTCGAGCTGCACCTGTTCTACAACTCGGTGGTCTTCGTACCGATGCTGATCGCGATGTACCTGCACCTGCGGCCGAACGCCACCGAGCGGCAGCAGATGAGCTGCAGCTGCGCCGGTCACCGTACGCCCGCGCAGCGGCTCGCCCCGCACACGGCCTGATCCGGATGCGGCCCGACCTGGACCCGGTCCGGCGGGGACGGCGGCGGCGATGGCGGGGACGGCGGCGACCTGTGGCTGCCGCCGGGGCCGCCGCCCTCGCCGCCCTCGTCGGCCTGCTCACGGTCGCCCCCGGCCCGGCCCACGCCGACGACCGGCCGGCGGACGTGACGGCCCAGCCCGCGGCGGTGGTGGCCCAGCGTGCGGCGGTGGCCGCCGAACCGGTGGCCGGGGCGGTCCTGGCCGAGCCGCCGACGGCCGTGTCGGTGACCTTCGGCGACACCGTCCAGCCCGAACTGTCGCATCTGGATGTCTTCGACGCCGACGGTCGGCGGCTCACCGGCGGCGGCTTCGACCAGCCCACGCCCACCCGGATCCGGTTGCCGGTCGAGTTGCCCGCCGCCGGGGACTACACGGTGGCGTACCACGTCACCTTCCCCGACGGCAGCAGCGCCTCCGACGCGTACCGCTTCAGCGTCGGCACCGGGGTGCCGCCGGCGCCGCTCGCCGCCGCCGACCGGCAGGCCCGCGTCGACGAGGTGTCCGCGCACGCCCACCAGATCGACGGCTTCAGCGCGACGCTGCTGATCATCGACGGCGTGGTGCTGCTCGGCGTGATCCTGATGCTCTGGCTGCGGCCCCGCGACGGCCGACCGATGACCTACCGGCCTGACGACCCCGACTGACGACCCCGACTGACGAACCGGGAACCTCGCTCCTCATCGGACGGGGAAATACCGGGTCGCGGTATTGACCGTCCGGCGCGGGTGCTCGATCGTCGTGGATATTCCGACCCCGGGGAGACCACGATGACGCACCCGTCCGGCGTTACCGAGCACCACCGGTACCTCATCATCGGCGCCGGCCCGGCCGGCCTGCAGCTGAGCTACTACCTGCAGCAGACCGGCTGCGACTATGTCACAGTGGAGCGGGCCGACGCGCCGGGGGAGTTCTTCCGGCGGTTCCCCCGCCACCGGGGGCTCATCTCGCTGAACAAGGTGCACACGGTCAGCGCCGACCCGGAGATCCGACTGCGCTGGGACTGGAACTCGCTGCTGCACGAGCCGTTCGACCTGCCGTTCGCCGACTACAGCAGGCAGTACTACCCCAACGCCGACGACATGGTCCGATACCTCGCCGACTTCGCCGCGCACCACCGGCTCGCGATCCACTACGGGGTCGCCGTCGACAAGGTGACGAAGCAGGACGGGACGTTCCTGGCGCACACCGCCGACCGGGTCTACAGCGCCGACTGCCTGATCATGGCGACCGGCTGGGGCCGACCCCACATCCCGGACGTCCCCGGCATCCAGCACGCCGTCGGGTACGAGTCGATGAGCACCGACCCGGCCGACTACGCCGGGCAGCGGGTGCTCATCCTCGGCAAGGGCAACTCGGCGTTCGAGACCGCGTCGGCGATCCTCGGCCACGCCTCGATGGTGCACCTGGCCAGCCCCCGGCCGATGCGGCTGGCCTGGAACACCAAACACCCCGGCGACGTACGTGGACACCACGGCGCGGTGATGGACAGCTACCAGTTCAAGACGCTGCACTCGGTGCTCGACTGCGTCATCGACGAGATCGTGCCGACCGGCGAGGGCTACCGGGTGCATCTGACGTACACCCACGCCGACGGCGAGACCGCCGTGATGGACTACGAGTCGGTGCTGCGCTGCACCGGCTTCGCCATGGACACCTCGGTGTTCGGCGCCGGTGCCCGGCCCCAACTGGTGCCCAGCGGCCGGATGCCGGCCACTGCACCCGACTGGCAGTCGGTCGACGTCGACGGGCTCTACTTCGCTGGCACCATCGCCCAGGACCGTGACTTCAAGAAGGCCTCGTCGGCCTTCGTCGACGGCTTCCGCTACAACCTGCGTACCCTGACGGCACTGCTGCGCGAGCGGTACGAGGACGTACCCCTGCCCTTCGACACGGTGCCCGCCGACGCCGAGACGCTGACCGGCGCTCTGCTGGACCGGGTCAACTGGAGTTCCGCGCTGTGGACCCAGTTCGAGTTCCTGGTCGACGCGGTCGTCGTCGACCCCGGCACCGGGCAGGCCCGGCACTACCACGACCTGCCGGAGGATCTCGTGGTGACGCGGTTCGCCGACGAGGAGTACTGCTACACGTTCGGGCTGCGCTGGGGGCGGGAGCCGTACCCCGACGTGTTCGCCATCGAGCGTCACCCGCAGCCGGACCGGGCCGCGGAGAGCGCCTTCATCCACCCGGTGCTGCGCCGCTACCGCCACGGTGAGCTGGTCGACGAACTGCACCTGCTGGAGGACCTGCTGGCCGAGTGGCGCCGCCCCGACCGGCACGTCCTGCCGCTGCAGGACCATCTCGCCAAGGACCTGCCGCGCTGACCGGCCACCGCCGGAGCCGGCTGGATCGCTGCCGCGCCGGGCGCGGGATCACCGCCGGACCAGGACCTCGTTGAGTGGTTTTCGCTCCAGCTGGGGCACGGTGACTCCGTCGGCCGGGTAGCCGACCGGCATCACCACGCAGGCGCGTTCCTCGGCGGGTCGGTCGCAGATCTCGTTGAGGAACCGCATCGGGCTCGGCGTGTGGGTGAGGGTGGCCAGCCCGGCCAGGTGCAGCGCGGTGATCAGCATCCCGGTCGCGATGCCCACCGACTCCTTGACGTAGTACGGCTTCGGGGTGTGCGGCCCTTGGTGCACCTCGAAGACCACGATCACCACCGGGGCGACTTCCAGGAAGGGTTTCTCCCAGTCCGTGCCGATCGGGGCGATGGCGGTGAGCCACTCCTCGGGGGCGCGCCGGTGGTAGAACTCCCACTCCTCGGCCTCGGCGGCCTGCCGCAGCCGGCGTTTGCGCGCCGGGTCGGTGACCACTACGAACCGCCACGGCTGCAGGTTCGCCCCGCTGGGTGCCGACGCGGCCGCCCGGACCGCCTCGTCGATCACGTCGAGCGGCACCGGCTCGGCGGAGAAGTCCCGCACCGACCGGCGGGCGGCCATCCGGTCGGCGAAGTCCCTGGCGGTACGGCTCATGACCGCCGGTTCGAGCCGGTCGAGTTGCAACGGGGTGGTCAACGGTCCTCCAGCCGGAGTCGGGTCGCCACCTCAGCATGCGCCACCGCGTGACCGTGTGATTGTTCGGAATTGCGCTCCTGGTGTGGGGTGGCGGCCGTGCTGCTGCCGCCCGCCGGGTCCGCCGCCGGTCTGCCGGGTCAGTCCGCGGTACGGTCGGCGAGCCAGTCGACGACGGCGGCGGCGTCACCGTCGTTGTCGGCCGCCACCGCCCGTTGCCGGCGGGCACCGGTGCCCTCGGCGAGGACCCGCCCCCACCAGTCGACGACGAACGGGTGGGCCTCCTGGTCGCGCAGCACCGGTGCGACGGTGTCGATGAGCGCGCCGACCAGGTCGGCGGCCGGCCGAAGCCGACCGGTGAACAGGTCCAGTCCGTGACCGTCGAGGCCGTCGCGGGCCGCCCGCCAGTACGCCGCCCGGAGCTGCTCGACCGGTACGTCGACCGGTGGCTCGCCTCGGCGTACCGCTGCGGACAGGTGGGTGACCAGTGCCCGCACCACGGCCGCGTACAGCGCCGACTCCTCGGCGGTGACGGCGCTGTCGGCGACCCTGACCTCCAGCGTGGGCTTGGTGTGCGACGGCCGGACGTCCCAGAAGACGGTGCCCCGGTCGACCAGTGCGCCGGCGGCGAGCAGCGACTCGACCACCTGCTCGTAGTGGGTGGCCGAGGCGAACAGCGGCGGTGGACCGGCCACCGGCCACCGCGACCAGGTCATGGTCCGCCAACTCGCGTACCCGGAGTCCCGGTTGTCCCAGTACGGCGAGTTCGCTGTCAACGTGAGCAGCACCGGCAGGTACGGCCGTAGATGGTTGCCGACCTGCACGGCCAGCTCCCGGTCGGGCATCTCGACGTGGACGTGCAACGCGCAGATCGCCACCTCGTCGTGCAGGCCCCGGAACGTCTCGGTGCCCCGGGACTGTCGGGGCCCGACGGTGATGGGCGGTGGGACCGGGCCGGCGATCACCGCGGATCCGCTGGCGACGACGCGCAGCCCACGCGACCGGGCACAGTCGGCGATCACCTTGCGGGCCCCGGTGAGCTGCGAGACCAGGTCGGCGACGCTCGCGCACGGTGCCGTGCGGGTCTCCACCTGCAGCGGGGTGATCTCGCCGGCGACCCGGTCGGCCAGGTACGGCGCGGCGTCCCGGACGATCTGGCCCGCCTGTGGTACGGGAGCCCGACTGGCCGCGTCGACGACGATGAACTCCTCCTCCACGCCGAACCGGGGAGCCGGATCCGGTGGACTGCTCGATGGTGGCATGGTGGGGGAGTCCCTTCTCGACCGAGGTTTACCGATCGCCGATCGCGGTTGACCGGAGCGTAGTCGTCCGGGTCGAGGTGCGGTGCCCGTCGGTCGTCCCGGTCGTCCCAGCCGTTGCGGCGATTGCGGTCGTCCCGGTGATGTCGGCGATCATCGCGGCGAGCAGCGCCGTGCGGTCCGGCATCTGCGAGACGTCGACCCACTCGTTGCGGGCGTGCGCGCCGCCGCCGACGCCGCCGAGCCCGTCCAACGTGGCCACGCCGAGCGAGCCGGTGAAGTTGGCGTCGGAGGCGCCGGGCGCGTGCGCGCCGTCGAGCGGCGCCAGCCCCATCCGGCGCCCGACCGTGCGGGCGATCTCCAGCAGCGGCAGTGCCACCTGCTCCGGCAGCGGGTAGCGGTTGACGCCACCGTCGACGGTGACGGTCGCGCCGGCCAGGTGAGGGGTGGCCGCCCGGATCATCCGGTCGACCCGGTGCAGCTCGTCGCGGGTCCACGCGCGTACGTCCACGCTGAATTCGGCGGACTCGGGCACCTGGTTGGTCATCCGGCCGCCGCTGAGCATGGTCGGGGTGACGCTGGTGCCGTCGGCGGCCAACGCCCGTACCGCCAGCACCTGATGGGCCAGTTCGACGGCGGCGTTGACGCCCCGGTGCGGCTCCACCCCGGCGTGCGCGGCCCGCCCGTGTACGGCGATCCGGTACACCGACCCGCCCTTGCGGGCGATCTTGAGCGCGCCGTCCTCCGTGGCGGGCTCGCCGACCAGTACGGCCCGGGAGCGCCCCGCCTGCTGCTCGATCAGGGCCCGGGACGTCGGCGACCCGCTCTCCTCGTCCCCGGTCAGCAGCAGGCCGACCCGCGAGGTGTCCGGGAGCAACGCCAACGCGGTGATCATCTGGACGATCCCGGACTTCATGTCGCACACCCCTGGGCCGGTGGCGATCGGGCCGGCGACCCGGAACGGCCAGTCGTCGATCGTGCCGGCCGGCCACACCGTGTCGTAGTGCCCGATCAGCAGGACCCGCTGGTCGCGGGCAGGCCAGAGCAGGTGGACGACGCCGTCGACGACGACCCGGCGGGCCGGGCGACCCAACGCCGCGCTGCCCCACTCGTCGAGCAGGTCCGCGCAGGCGGCGAGCTGCCCGGGCGCGCCGGGCGGTGACTCGGTGCCGACCAGTACGCCGAGTCTGTGCACCATCGTCGATGCCTGGCCCTGTGCTTCGCGTCGGATCGCGGCTGCATCCATCATGGATCCGATGGTCTGGTCGGTCCGCTCCGGCTGACAAGCTTCCTGGTTGCGTTCTCTGCGGGTGCCGGGGTGCGGCCACGGCCGGGGCGGGCAACTGAGCACGTGGGGACAACGATCGGGCCGGTTCAGCGGCTGTTGTACGGCATCGTCGGGAACCAGCCGTAGTCGAACATGGCGGGTAGCCGCACGTTCCAGTAGACGATCATGAAGACGCCGAGGGCGATCAGCATCGCGCCGGTGATCGCGGCGGTCCTGGCCGGGTTGCTGGCGAGCCAGCGGACGAACCGGCCCCGACTGGCCACGATCAGCAGGGCGAACAGCGCCGACACGATGACGATGTTGCCGATCGACTGCAGAACGAACGCTCCCGCGCCGTACAGCGGGTTGCCGCTGTCCACCGCCCACAGGAAGAGTTTGTTGAACAGCGGGTACGGTCGGCCGATCAGGAAACCGCCGACGAGCGCGCCGAGCAGCACCACCCGGGCCACCGGCCGGTGCGCGAACGGGTCGGGCAGCATCCCCACGACGGCCAGGCCGAGGTAGACGAAGACCAGCCCGATGACCCCGAACACGACCATCGCCTGGATGAGTCGGACCGGCAGACCACCGACCGAGGCCGTGGACAGCTGGGGCAGCCGGTCGCCGAGCAGCACGCCGATCACGCCGTACGCGGCGGAGACGGCGACCATGCCGACGGTGAGCCAGCCGATCGGTTTCGCCAGGACCCGCAGGCCGGAGCCGGTCGCGCCACCACCGCCAGTGCCGCCGCTGCCGGCCTGGCTCATCGGGCCGATCGACGCGGCCATCGCGATGTTGCAGGCGGTGAAGGTGCCGGCGAGGCCGGAGACGAAGGCGAAGACGAGCGCTGCGGCGGTGCCACCGATCGCGGTGGCCTTCGCGTCGTGGCCGAGCAGGGCGTTCGCCACGTTGTCGCCGATCACGTGGTCGACGAACTCGTAGGACCAGAGGATCGCCAGGAGGACGCCGGCAGCGATGGCGGCGACCACGATCCGGCCTGCGGCGGCGGGCCGGGTGGTGACGGGTCCGGTGGTGACGGGCTGCGGAGCCGAAGATCCACTCTTGGGGGTCGTCATGTCAGCGAATTATCCGCTGAGTGATCGAATGGATCCTCTCCGATGTTGCTCACTTTGGAGTGTGGTCGCGTCGGCTGTTGCCATCCGTCACATCCTTGACACCTCCCCGTAGTGTGACCCACACAACCAATTGCCAGATGTCGATCTTGAGCGCTGGTGTCCGACGACGTCGTAAGGGGGAGCCAATGCCGGAGCAGTACTCCCGGCGGTCGTTCTTCAGCGGGGTGCTGGCCACCGGGACCTTCACGGCCGCCACGTTCTACCTGATGCCCGGCGGTCGCCGGCCACCGTCGGTGGAGCTCACGCTCGCCACCGGCGCCGACCCGACCGGTGCCCGGGACCTGCTGATCTCCATCTGGAACCGGAACAATCCGCAGACCGTCGTCCGGGTCGAGACCATCGCCGTCGGCTCCGGCGACGAGCGGCAGATCATGCTGGAAAAGGCCCGGCAGGGCTCCGCCGACCTGCTCAATCTGGACATCATCGACGTACCGGAGTTCGCCGACCAGAAACTCATCGTCGCGCTCCCGCTCGGCGACAACGGGCCGCTGCTGCCCTCGTTGCGCGGCATCCACCGAGTCGGCACCGACGACAGCCACTACTGGGCGGTGCCGTTCAACACCGACGTCGGGATGCTGTTCGCCCGTACCGACGGCGACGCCGAACCGTCCGGACCCCCGCCGTCGCTGCCGGAGCTGCTCGACGCCGTCCCCGACGGCAGCCAGCAGTTCATCGGACAACTGCGGCCCAGCGTCTCGGCGTACTACGAGGCGTTCGTCGTCAACGTCCTGGAACACGCCGCCGCGCAGCGGCCCGGTGTCCTCAAACCCGTCGACGACTCCACCGCCGGCGCGGCAGCCGAGCGGGTCTCCGAGGACCTCGACCTGTGGCGGAGCGCGCTGACCCCGCTGCGCGAGGCGATCGGCACCGGCCGCGTCCTGACCTCCGGCGACGAGGCCGACTCCCGGGACCGCTTCGCCGCGCCCGGCTCACCGGCCCGCTACATGCGCAACTGGCCGGTGAAGTACCGGGAGTTGCAGCAACTCGGCAACCCGGACGTGCGGACCGGCCGGGTGCGGGTCGACCAGTTGACCGTCGGCGTCCTCGGCGGTCAGAGCCTGGCGGTGGTCGCCCGCAGCCCGTACGCCGACCGCGCCCGCGCCTTCATCGACTTCGTGACCAGCGACGACGCCCAGAAGATCCTGGCGATGCACGGGCTCGCGCCGACCTCGATCGCCGCCTACAACGACCCCAACCTGCGGGCGGCGGTGCCGCATTTGGGCGCGATCCGGGCGGCGGTCGAGCAGGCGCTGCCCCGCCCGGCGCACCGCAACTACCGACGCTTCTCCGATGTGGTCAAGGAGCACGTCGAACAATTCCTCTACCAGGGGACCGACCTCGGCCCCCGGTTCATCGACGAAATGCTGACCGCCCTCGACTGACCGGCGGCGACCAGGCAGGAAGGTGCCCGTGGAGATCCAACCGTGGCAGATCCCGCTACTGGTGATGGCGGGCATCATCGTCGCCGAGACGTTGACCGTGCCGGCGCTGCGCCGCTGGGGCGGCACGGTGCTCAGACAGACCCTGCGGACGGCGTCTCTCGGCCTGCTCGCCCTGCTGCTGGTCGCCGCCCTGGTGGTCGCGGCCCTGGGTCCGTCCCTGGCCGACCAGCTGGCCAGTGTCGCGGCGACCATCTCGGGCTTCGTGGCGCTCTGGCTGACCTGGCGGTCGTACCGTGCGACGACCGTCACCGACCGGGACCACGTCACCGACCGGGACCGTGTCACCGACCGAGATCGCGCCGCAGGCCCGCCGCCCGGTTGACGAATGGTGGCGCGACGGTCAGCCGGTGGCTGCGGTGTGTGCCGCCTGCAAGGTGGCGGTGAACACCTCGACCGGCTGCGCCCCGGAGATGCCCCACCGGTCGGCGACCATGAAGAACGGCACTCCGGTCGCGCCCCGCTGCCGGGCCGCCCGTACATCGGCGGCGACCTCGGCCGCGTACCCGTCGCCGGCCAGCAGCCGCCGGACCTCGTCGGCGGCCAGGCCGACCTCGACGGCGAGCCGGGTCAGGGTCTGCGGGTCGTCGAGCACCTCGGCCTCGATCAGGTGCGCCCGCAGCAGCCGTTCGTGCATCGCCCCGTCCAGTCCGTGCCGCGCGGCCAGTTGGGTCACCCGGTGCGCGTCGACCGTGTTGACCATGATCGCCCGGTCCAACGCGTACGTGAGCCCCTCCGCCGCCGCCAGCTCGGTGACCCGCTGCGTCATCACCCGTACCTGCTCCGGCGCGGCGCCGAACTTCGCCGCCAACATCTGCGGTACCGGCTGTCGTACCCCGCGCGGGTGGGTCGGGTCGAGCAGGAAACTGTGCCAGCGTACGTCGACCCGGTCGGCGTACGGCAGGTCGCGCAGCGCCGTCTCCAGCCGTCGCTTGCCCAGATAGCACCACGGGCAGATGACGTCGGACCAGACGTCGACCCGGACCCGCACGCTGCTGTCCAGGTCGGTGCCGGTCGGGTCGGAAACGTTCATGATCACCTCTCAGGTCGTCGCCGAGCTTACTGCCGGTGACGACAGTTCCGCACGGAGAGTCAGGACGGCGTCCGCGAATATCCGGGGTACCACCCAGTAACCAGTGGAAGCCGGGATGATCGACTGCCACGATGATCCGCACTGACCGCCCCATCCGGGCCACTTCAGTGTGCCGCCGGCCGAAGTGAGCAGAGAATGGACTGCCGAATGAGCAGTCCGACGGGCCACCGTACGGTCGTGGAGACCACCAGCATCCTCAACGCCGCCCGTACGGAAACCAGCCCTGGCCACGGCGCCGATCCCGACCTGATCGGTGGGATCCGGCTGCGCCCCGACGCCCGTGCGGTGCAACTGGACCGGTACGGCCGGGTCGTGCGGGTGTCGGCCGGCCTGACCCGCTGGATCGGCTGGTCCGGAGCCCAGCTCGCCGGCCGCCCCTTCGAACTGGTCCTGCACCCCGACCGGCGGGCCTGGTTCCGGCACCGGTTCAGCGTCCTGCTGACCGATGCCTTCCCGCACTTCGTCGGCCTCGCCGAGGTGACCGCCACCGACGGTCGTCTCGCCGCCAGCCACGTCACCGCCGTCGCCGTGCGCGGCATGGAGCCGCCCGCCGACTCCGTGCTGGTGCTGCTCACCCCGGAGAACCGGGTACGCCGCCCACAGCTGACCGAGGTCGGCGCCCGGGTCCTGGAAGGCCTCGCCGGTGGCGCCTCCACCGCAGAACTCGCCGCCAGCATGCACCTGAGCCGCAAGGGCGTCGAGTACCACGTGACCGCGCTGCTGCGGCAGGCCCGGGTCACCAACCGGACGGCGCTGGTCGCCTGGGCGTACCACTGTGGAGTTCTCGTGCCCGGCAGTTGGCCGCCCCGGCTGGCCCCCGAGGCCCGCGAGTCCATCCGACCCCGGGCCCGCGCCGGCACCTCCTGACGGGGCGACCGGGAGCAGACGCTGACCGGGCGACCGGGAGCACACGGGGGCACGGCGGGCCCTAGGATGCCGGGATGCCCGCCGCGCCCGAACTCGCGCTCACCACCGACCTCACCGACGCCTACCCGGAGTGGCGCGAGCTGCGGGCCGCGCTGCACGCGGGCGACTGGCCCACCGCCCGCGCCCTGATCACCGGCCAGCCACCGTCGACACAGACCGGGCTGATCGGGCAGGCCGACGCCGAGCCCGACATCCGACCGATGGTGCAGCGGCAGGTCGACGCCGACCCCGCCGACGCGGTGGCCGCCGCTCTCCTCGGCTATCTGATGATCCACCAGGCCTGGCAGGTACGGACCAGCGCCCGCGCCAAACACGTCAGCCGCAGCCAGTTCCGCACCTTCCACGAGATTCTGCGCGCCGCCGAGCTGATGCTGATCGACGCCGCCGCGCACCAGCCGGGCGACTGCTCCATCTGGGCCGCCCGGCTGATCACCGCCCGGGGCCTGCAACTGGGCCAGTCCGAGGCGCGCCGCCGCTACGACCGGCTCGCCGAACAGGACCCGCACCACCTGCCCGCCCAGGAACTGCTGCTGCAGCAGCTCTGTCCGAAATGGGGCGGCAGCTTCGACGAGATGCACACGTTCGCCCGCGAATGCGCCGCCGCCGCACCCGAGGGCGCGCTGAACGGGTCGCTGATCGCCCAGGCGCACTTCGAGCACCTGGTCGAGCTCAACTCCTGGGAGCAGACCAAGTACGCCACCACGGAAGTGAAGGAAGAGGTACGGATGGCCGCCGCCCGGTCGGTGCTGCACGCCGATTTCCGCCCCACGTACGGGTGGATCGACGCGGCCAGCCAGTTCGCCATGGTCCAGAGCCTCCTCGGCGACCACGCCGCCGCCGCACCGCACTTCGCGGCGCTCGGCAACCGGGTCAGCAAGGACGTCTGGGGCCGGTTCGACGACCCGGTCGCCATGTTCGCCGAGTTCCGCCGCAAGGCGCTGGCCGCCGGAGGCCGGAGATGATCCGCCAACTCGACGTCGACGGCGTACCGGCGCTGCTGGCCCCGACCACCGGGCCGGTGCACGCCGGGCTGATGTTCCGGGTCGGTCAGGCCGACGAGACCCTCGCCCGGCGGGGCGTCACCCACCTGCTGGAGCATCTCGTCCTGCACCCGCTGGGCACCGCCGACTACCACTACAACGGCAGCACCGGCAGCGTCGTCACCCAGTTCCACCTGCAAGGCTCGGTCGACGACGTCACCACCTTCCTGACCGGGGTGTGCCAGTCGCTGCGCCAGCTGCCGCTGCAGCGGCTGGCCACCGAGAAGGACATCCTGCGGACCGAGTGGAGCAACCGGGGCAACTCGGTGACCGACCCGATCCCGCTGTGGCGCCACGGCGCCCGCGACCACGGGCTGGTCGCCTTCCCCGAATGGGGGCTGTCCGCGTTGACCGGTGACGACCTGCAGCAGTGGGTCGCCCGCTACTTCACCCGGGAGAACGCGGTGCTGTGGCTGGCCGGCGACGACATCCCGGCCGGGCTGCGGCTGGACCTGCCCTCCGGGGTACGGATGCCGACCCCGGCGGCCTCGTCGGCGCTGCCGACCACCCCGGCGTACTTCCCCGGCGGCAGCCGGTCCACGGTCTACGACGCGGTCGTGGCGCGCGACGTCGCCGCCAGCGTCTTCAGCGGAGTCCTGGAACGGGAGATGTTCCGGGCGCTGCGCCAACGCGACGGACTGTCGTACACCGCCGCGACCCACTACGAGCCGCGCGGCGACGGGTACTCGGTGATCACCGCCCTGGCGGACGCGCTGCCGCAGAAGCAGGACGCGGTGCTCGGCGGCATGATCGACGTGCTGGCGAAGGTGCGCGTCGGCCGGATCGAGGAGGCGGACGTCGCGGCGGTGATCGGCAAGGCCACCGACGCGCTGGCCACCGCCGACGCCGACCGGGCCCGGCTGCCCTCGGCCGCGTTCAACCTGCTGACCGGCTACCCGATCGACACCAGCGACGACCTGCTGCGGCAGATCAAGGCGGTGACGCCGCAGGACGTGCACCGGGTGGCGACCGAGGCGGCGGCGTCGTCGCTGCTGATGACCCCGTACGGCCGGTCCGCCGACTGGGCCGGGTTCGTCGCGGCGCCGTCCGGGTCGACCGAGACCGTCGACGGCACCACGCACCCCGGGCTGGACGACCTGCCGCAGAGGCTGATCGTCGGCGCACAGGGCGTCACCATCGTCACCGACCCGGCCGATCCCTCCGACGCGGACGACTCGGCGGCGGACCGGGTGGCGACCGTCCGCTACGACCGCTGCGTGGCGATGCTGGCCTGGCCCGACGGCGGCCGGCAGCTGATCGGCGACGACGCCATCGTGGTCCGGGTCGAACCCACCCTCTACCGGGACGTCGACCCGGCGGCGGTGGACGCGGCCGTACCGCCGCAGCTGCGGGTGGACCTGCCGCCCCGCGACCCGGAGGAGATCCCCCGACCGGACACCGTCTACCGCAAGCCGACCAGGCCGAAGCCGCCCGGCGTCCGGGACCGGCTGCGCCGGCTGCCGGTACGGGAGCGGGTCAAGTACCTGCTGTCCGCTTTCTGGGCGGTGTTCTGCGCGGCCCTCGGGGTGGGCATCGGTGTCGGGATCGTCACCGGTGCCGTCGGCCCCGGCCGGGTGGTGCCGATGATCGCCGCACTCGGGGTGAGCGTCTACGTCGCCCGGTCGCTCCTCGGTACCTGGCGGGAGTTGGGGGAGTGACCGCCCGGCCCGGGTGACCGGGCGGGGCGTACCCGCGCCAGCCGGTCCGGGCGCAGTACCCGCGCCAGCCGGTCCGGACGCAGCAGGCTGCCCGGCGGGTCCAGCAGCCCGGTGACCCGGACGAACGCCGCCGACAGCGTCGGATCGTGCACGGCGGCGGCGTGCAACCGGGGCAGGTAGGCGTTGGTCAGCCGGACCATCGCGCCGCGCCGGCCGGCCACCCCGGGGAAGGCGAGGTCGCCGCCGGCGGCGATCCGCCACGGTACGTCGACCGCCCGCGCCACCGCCGCGAAGTACCGCGGCCACCGCGGCCCGCCGTCGGCCAGCACGTCGCGCAGCGCCTGCGCCTGCAGCGCGGCCACGGACATCCCCTGACCGTAGAACGGGTTGAACGAGCAGATCGCGTCGCCGATCACCAGCAGCCCGTCCGGGAACCGGGTCAGCCGCTCGTACCGGTGCCGCACACTCGCCGGATAGCGGAACGTGACCGGGGCGTCGAGTGGTTCGCCGTACCGGATCGCCTGCCCGATGTCGGGGAACTCGAGCCGGTCGACGAAGGCCTCGAACCCCGTCGGGTCGGCCGGCGGGTGTTCGCCGAGCATGCCGGCCAGGGTGAGGATGTGCCGGCCGCCCTCCTGTTGGGCCAGCCCGGCGCCGTACGGGTGGCGCGGTGTCCAGTTCTGCAGGATCACCGTGTCGGAGCCGAGCGCGTCGGGCGGCAGCCGGTACGACCGTGACGCGTACCCGACGTCGACCCGGATCTTCTCGGTGACCGGCGACGGGTAGCCCAGTTCGGCCAGCCAGCCCGGGGTGCGGGAGCCCCGCCCGGTGGCGTCGACGACCAGATCCGCGTCGATCAGGGCTTCGGCGTCGGTGGCGCTGCGGACCCGTACGCCGGTGACCCGCCGCCGGTCACCGGTGGTCGTCACCGCGACGATGGCGGCACCGTCGACGACGGTGACGGCCGGCAGCGCCCGGACCCGGTCGCGGACGTACCGTTCCAGCAGCGGCCGGCTCGGGAAGAGCACCGGCTGGCCGATGTCGACGCGGGCGATCCGTTGCCCGGAGACCAGCCAGCGGATGCCGCCGAGCAGGTCGCCGCTGGGTACGCCGGCGGTGGTGAGGTCGGCGGTCAGGCCGGGGAACAGGTCGTCGAGGATCTGTGCGCCACGGGCGAGCAGTGCGTGCAGGTGCCGGCCCTGCGGTACGCCGCGCCGCTGCCCGCCGATGTGCGGTGCGTCGGGCCGTCGGTCGCCGTGGAGTGGCAGCTCGTCCCGGTCGACCAGGGTGACCTGGTCGTACCGGTCGGTGAGGACCCGGGCCGCGAGCAGCCCGGCCATGCTGGCCCCGAGGACCACGGCGCGACCGCCCAGGGATCCATTCATGCTTCCTCCATGCTGATGCCACTGTGGATACGAACCAGGCCAGGAGGATTCTCAGCTGTCGAATGTCGACGATCTTGTTCGAGAATGCGCAGTCAGGTCACGATCTGGTATCAGCGTCACAGTATGTACATCTTTCGATGTTAGCGGTAACATGGCGTCTGCTGTTTCATGACACGAGAGGTTCATGGCGGCCGCACGAACCACACGATGACCGAGGGACCTATCCGGGCGGGACCCTCGCGGAGCGCAGGCCCGGCCGGTACCCGTCCAACCGGCCGGGTCTGCGACCGTCACCCGGCCGCGCAGTACTGGTGCACCTCGGTCCGGGTGTCGTCCGCCGTCGGCGGCAGGCTGCGGACCAGCAGCGCCGACTGACGGTGCCGGCCCGGCAGACAGCCGGAGCGTGAAGCAGTCGGGTCGAAACCGCCGCCGACGATGACGCCGGCGACGTCGCGGAACACGATGCCCGCGCCGGTCGAGGTCAACTCCCGGCAGTACGGCGACAGCACCTCGTAGCTGACGGTGGCGTCGATGCTGTCCGGGCCGTACCGGGCGGTGTCCAGATGACGGGTGGTGACCGCTGCGGTCGGCGTACCGTCCACCGGCAGCCAGGTCGCCCCGGTGACGGTGACATCGACCCTGGCGACCTCCACCCGCCGGCCGCCCCGGGAGGCGACCCAGTGTCGCTCGCCCACCCCGACCTGCTGTCCGGGCAGGATGACCGGGATCTGTCGGGGCTGTTCGCGGGCCGGGTCGAGAGAGGCCGGTCGACCCTCGGCGTCGAGTACGCGGAAGCTCACCGTCGCCCCGTACGCGAGGTGGCCGCTGGTGTTGACGATGACCGCGCCGGTGCTCACCACGGCGTCCCGGGTGATCGGTGCGGCGGCGCTGCCGAACTGGGTGAAGCCGGATTCGACGATGCTCAACTCGCCCCCGTCCGGCGAGGTCGTCCCGACGACGCTCCCGGCGGCGCTGGCGGCGGGCGCGGTGGCGCTCCCGGCGGCGCTGGCGGTGGGCACGGTGGCGCTCCCGGCGGCGCTGGCGGTGGGCACGGCGCTGCCGGGTGTGACGCAGGGGCTGGCGACAGCGTCCGTCGCGGGGGGACGGTCGGCCGGCGCGAGCGCGAGCGCGGCTCCGGTGCCCAGCATGGCGAGCAGCGCCGTTGCTACCGTGACGAGGATGATGACGCGCCTGCGCCGCCGGGGTGACGTAGGCGCGTTCACGGTCGGTGTGGCCATGACGCGTGATCTCCCACTTTCCGGGTCGGCGGCCGCCTCGCCCGCACGGGCGGCGTTGACTACGCCACGGTACTACGTGGGCACTCACTGTCGCGATATTCATGATGGTCGTCATGTTGTGTTGTGTTGTGTCGTGTCGTCCGGCACCGGCACCGGCGTCGGTGGCATGTCACGTCGCCGTAACTGCGTGTGACGGGAACCCATCGGGACAACTGCCCGGACGTTGTTCCTCAGAGGAATAAGTATTCCTCACGGGAATACTGCTCGGGCGCAGTGCCGGTCGGCTGGGCGGCGTGCATGCCGCCGGTCCGCCGGTCGGCCGGGCAGTACGGGCCGGCCGGTGCCGATGCCGAGGCGGCACTGGTGCCGGTGCCCGTTGCTGCGCGTCCACGTCGCCCGGCCCGTCGGGTCGGGGGGCGGGGATGCGTGCGACGGTCCACCGGTGGCCCGTGGGAGTTTGCGCCCCTCGGGGAATGGCGCCGTGATTCTGCGTCGGGGCGGTGGGACGCCGAGTGCACCGTGGCGACTGTCACATTCGTCGGTGGCGGGGTCACGGATGCATTCTCAGATTTTCAACCACCTTTATCGAACGGATACCAAATCGTTTCGTAGATTGCACCCCGCCGGCGGCTTGGCGTGGCGGGTGTGGTTTCAGAAATCCGCGCGGACGCGCGCGAACCTCGCGTGGTGGGGCCGGATGATCGCTGGTGGCAGGCTCGTCACGCTCGGTGCCAATGTCGGCGCGGATGTGCATCGGTCGACAATGGAACAGGTAAAGAATTGATGGGAGTGACGAACACGACGAGGTACGATATGACCGTAACGTGAGGGTATCGGACATTTTTCATTCTCCGGATCCCGTCAGGTATGGTCGACCGCAACCCCCCAATCACCGACCGGGACTGGTTCGCCCGCCGACCGTCAGACGATTTGATGCCATCGATGCATGTGTGACACATGTGTTGCATGGGACCATCGTCACGACATCCGTTGGAATGGAGATCGTGTCCGCAATCGTCGTCAAATCCCTGTACAAGATATTCGGCAAACGCGCAGACAAGGCCCTCGAACAGCTGCGCGCCGGCCGGGACGACACGCTCCCGGCACTCGGCGCCACCGGCGCGGTCGTCGACGCCAACTTCGAGGTCCGCCGGGGCGAGATCTTCGTCGTCATGGGGCTGTCCGGCTCCGGCAAGTCCACCCTGATCCGGATGCTCAACGGCCTGCTCCCGCCGACCAGCGGCACCGTCGAGATCGACGGCGTCGACATCACCAGGCTCAAACCGGCCGCCCTGCGCAAGGTCCGGCGCGAGAAGATCAGTATGGTCTTCCAGCACTTCGCGCTCCTGCCGCACCGGTCCGTGCTGGAGAACGCCGGCTACGCGCTGGAGGCGGCAGGCCTGCCCCGCGCCCAGCGCCGCGAGCAGGCGATGGAGGCGTTGCGCCTGGTCGGCCTCGACCAGTGGGCGGACAAGCTGCCCCAGCAACTGTCCGGCGGGATGCGCCAACGGGTCGGCCTGGCCCGGGCACTGGCCGCCGGCACCGACATCATGCTGATGGACGAGGCGTTCTCCGCGCTCGACCCGCTGATCCGTCGTGAGGTCCAGGACCAGCTGCTGGACCTGCAGGCGCAGCTCGGCAAGACCATCGTCTTCATCACCCACGACCTCAACGAGGCGATGCGCCTCGGTGACCGGATCGCGGTGATGCGCGCCGGACGGATCGTCCAGATCGGCACCGCCGAGGAGATCCTCACCGACCCGTCGAACGACTACGTCGCGCAGTTCGTGGCCGACGTGGACCGTACCCGGATCCTGACCGCCTCGTCGGTGATGGAACGGCCGCTCGGCGTCGTCGACGAGAACTCCGGCCCCCGGGTCGCCGCCCGGGTGCTGCGGGAGAACCAGATATCGGCGGTCTACGTCACCGGCCGGGGGCAAACGGTTCGTCGGCACCGTCTCCGACGACGGCATCGAACAGGCGATCCGCGACGGCCGGCAGACGCTGCGCGACGTCGTCACGACCGACCAGGTCCGGGTGGCGGCCGAGGAGACCCCGGTCGCGGAGCTGTTCGCGCCGTGCGCCGAGAGTCCACACCCGCTGGCGGTGACCGACGGCACCGGCCGCCTCGTCGGCGTGATCCCCCGGATCACGCTGCTGCGGGCGCTCGGCGCCATCGGCACGGAGCCGACCGCCGCCGACGATGCGGCCGCTGCCGACACCGCCAGCGATGCGACCGCTGAAGGAGGAGACCAGTGAACGTCGCGGACGGCCTGGACGGGCTGCTGCCGTACGTGCAGGTCGGCAAGGGGTTCGAAGCCGTCGTCGACTGGACCACCGAGCACATGGAGCCGTTCTTCGACGGCATCTCCGGGCTGGTCCAGGCGTTGGTCGACCCACTCGACGACCTGCTGAACGCGCCCCCGGCGATCGTCATGGTGCTGATCTTCGCGGCGCTCGGCTGGTGGCTGCGCGGCTGGAAGTTCGGCATCGGCACCGCCGTCGGCCTCGGCATCGTCGCCGGCATGCCGTACTGGGAGCAGACCATGAGCACCCTCGCGCTGGTGCTGGTCGCCAGCGGACTGTCCCTGCTGATGGCCGTACCGCTGGGCATCCTCATCGCCGAGAACCCGCGGATCTCCGCGCTGGCCCGCCCGGTACTGGACCTCATGCAGACCCTGCCCGCGTTCGTCTACCTGATCCCGGCGATCTTCTACTTCGGCGTCGGCGCCGTCCCCGGGGTGCTGGCCACCGTGGTGTTCAGCATGCCGCCGGGGGTCCGGCTGACCGAGCTCGGCCTGCGCCAGATCGACCGCGAGGTGATCGAGGCGGGTGAGGCGTTCGGCGCCTCGCCCTGGGCGGTACTGCTGCGCACCAAACTGCCGTTGGCCCTGCCGACCATCATGCAGGGCGTCAACCAGGTGATCATGCTGGCTCTGTCGATGGTGGTCATCGCCGGCATGGTCGGAGCTGGCGGCCTCGGCGAAGTGATCATGACCGCGTTGGCCCGGATCCAGGTCGGCCGCGGCTTCGAAGGCGGCATCGCCGTCGTCATCCTCGCGGTCGTGCTCGACCGGCTGACCGACTCGATCGGCGCCCGCACCAAATCCGCCAGGGCGCAGCGCGCCGTCGCGCAGGCCTGACCGCCCCGCACCGCACCGCACCGCAAGACCGAGATCCCGCAGGGAGGGTCACCGGTGCCGGCGCCCTGCCTCGCCTACCGCGAGTCCGCCGGTGAACGGCAACACACGGAAAGGACGAACACATGTTCGGCAACACACTGCTCCGCCGGGCCGCGGTCGCGGCCGCGGCCGCGCTCGCCCTCGGTGGGGTCGCCGCCTGCGGCAGCGACGACACCGACGACAGCGGCACCGGCACCGGTTCCACCGGCTCCGCCGACAAGAGCATCACCATCGGCTACATGGCCTGGGACGAGGCGATCGCCGCCTCCTACCTGTGGCAGAACATCCTTGAATCCCAGGGGTACGAGGTCGAGCTGACCAACGTCGAAGCCGGCGTCGTCTACTCCGGTCTCGCCTCCGGTGACATCGACCTGTTCCTCGACGGCTGGCTGCCCCAGACGCACGCCTCCTACATGGAGCAGTACGGCGACGACATCGAGCAGCTCGGCGTCTGGTACGACAACGCCAGCCTGAGCATCGCCGTCCCGGCGTACGTCGACGGCGTCGACTCGCTGGCCGACCTCGCCGCCAACGCCGACCTGTTCAACGGCGAGATCATCGGCATCGAGCCGGGCGCCGGCCTGACCGCCGCCACCCAGGACCAGGTCATGCCGACCTACGGCCTGGACGACTACGAGCTGCGGACCTCGTCGACCCCGGCGATGCTCGCCGCGCTGCAGAGCGCCATCGCCGACGAGGAGCCGATCGTGGTGACCCTGTGGCACCCGCACTGGGCGTACTCGAACTACGAACTGAAGGACCTGGCCGACCCGGAGGGCACCCTCGGGCAGGCCGAGGAGATCCACACCCTGGCCCGCACCGGGTTCGGCGAGGACTTCCCCGAGGTCACCGAGATGCTCGGCAAGTTCAAGATGGACGACCAGCAGCTCGGCTCGCTGGAGGACCTGATGTTCAACGTCCACGAGGGCGACGAGGCCGGCGCCGTCGAGGCGTGGCTGTCCGAGAACCCCGACTACCTCGGTACGCTCGGCGTCTCCTGACCGCCGTACGACTCTGATCGGCGCTTTCGCCCGGTCCGGCGCTCACGCCGGACCGGGCGAACGTGTCAGCCTCGCGCCACGTCGGCCGGCCATGGCCCACCGTCGGGCACCGGGCCGCCGGCCGGTCACCCACCGGCTGAGTTGCTGACCCGCGACGACCCACCCGAGTGCATCTTCATCCTTGACCATCGCCACCCGCGACGTGGAGATCCGCAAGTACTTGAAGGTCGGCTTGCGTCGGCTGGTCTCGATCGCGTCAATTGTCGACGCGCGCTGCTTTGAGCGCACGTATCCACATGATCATGTCCACCGCTTACCCCTCCGTACGTGAGTGATTTCATGGGTATGCCGCTCCACCCTTACGGGAGAGTGCCGGTGGAGTCCAGAGTGTTCGCAGGAGAGATTTCCGAGGATCAGCGGAGGGCAGAAATGAGTGTCCTGGTACCAGGTTCCCAACCGCCGGCCATCCCCGAGTTGAGCGAGGAGCAGACCCGCGACGTCGCGATCCGGTACGCGAGGAGCGTCGTCACCGACCACTGGCCCTCGGCGGAGTGGGCGGGCTGCCTGACCGACGGATGCCGCCCGGTGGACACCGCACTGCAACTTCTACGGGTGGAAGACTTCAACGTATACGAGCGCCTTGCGGAACTGCTGCGCGACGGCAAGTCGGTGGAAATGATCACCGATGAGGAATGACCCGCTGGTCAGAGTTGGCGACACGGTTTCGTTGAATACCGGCGACTACTGCTACGGGCTCGGCCGACTCGTACTGCGGGTCACCTTGCCGGCCCGCCGCCGCCCGTGAACTCGCCGAGTGGAGGGCTGAGGTACGTAACTTCCGCCGAATTACGTACCCCAGCCCTCCACTCGGCAACATGGTTACGACTACTGCGACAGCTTCTGGGAGAAACGGATGTTGTTGCCGGACGGGTCGCGGACACCGCAGTCGCGTACCCCGTACGGCTGGTCGATGGGCTCCTGCATGACCTCCGCCCCGGCGGCCCGGACCCGCTCGAACGTCGCGTCCACGTCGTCGACCAGGAAGATCAGCCCGCTGAGCGAGCCCTTGGCGAGCAGCAGTTCCAGAGTCTCCTGGTCGGCGGCGCGACCCATCGCGGCGACTTCGAGCACGATCTCGACGTCTGGCTGTCCGGGCGGACCGACGGTCAGCCAGCGGAAGCCCTCGAACGCCATGTCGGTGCGGACCTCCAGGCCGAGCACGTCGCGGTAGAACTTCAGCGCCTCGTCCTGGTCGTGGACGAGCAGGAACGTGTGGGAAAGCGTGATTGCCATGCCAGCGACGCTACGCCGGCCGGCTGACCTGGGCTTCTCCAAACCGACTTGATGCTCCGGCCGGGCGGGTCGGACGGGTGACGGCCTTGACGTAGCAGGCCGGGATGGCCGCGCCGGCCGCATGTGACCGGGCCCGGTACGCGCTGGGCGACTCGCCGACCAGCTCGGTGAAGCGGGAGCTGAACGACCCGAGCGAGGTGAACCCGACCGCCATGCAGACGTCGGTGACGCTCAGGTCGCCACGGCGCAGCAGCGCCTTCGCCCGCTCGACCCGCCGGGTCGACAGGTAGCCGTACGGGCTCTCGCCGTAGGCGGCCCGGAACAGCCGGGTGAAGTGCGACGGCGACATGTACGCGGCCCGCGCCATCGCCGGCACGTCCAGCGGCCGGGCGTACTCCCTGTCCAGCAGGTCCCGGGCGCGGCGCAGTCGGACGGCTTCCTCGACGTTCACCCGGTCAGGGTGCCACGCCCCACCGACACCCTGGGACTTTGGCCGTTGCTACCGGTTGTCGTTCACGGGCCCAGGTCGGATTCCGTTGTTCCTGACCGCCATGCCCCGCGCTCCCGGCACCACCACCTGTCCGTCGGTGACGAGCATGAACCTCTCCAGGCCGGGGACGAAGATGTTGACCACGGCCAGGTTGCCGGTCACGTAGTGGTCACGCTGCAACGGCGTGAAGCCGCGTCGGGAGAGGATGTCGACGAGCGCGTCGAGGTGGCCGGCGGCGGTGGCCGGAGCTTCCGTGTCCCGGTACGGCACGACGGTGGCGTCGGCGAGCCGGGTGCGCAGGTCGCTCCGGTAGCAGGCGTGGAGGGTGGGATAGGGCCTGGTCCAGTCGTGCCGCACGGGTGTCATGGCGGCGAACGCCGAGTGGATGTTCCCGAGCGAGGACGCGAGGTGGACCTGGACCAGCTCGCTCACCGCACGGGCGATCGCGTAGTGGCGGGAGAGGGAGGCGCCGCAGCCGCGGATCCGGGCCGGTCCGCCGTCCGGGGTGGGGAGGTAGGCGAAGATCGCCGGTACGCCCAGGTCGGTGGTCATGTCGATCAGGTGCAGCCGCTGGCCGGTGATGGTCTGCGCCGCCGACACCAGGGCCGCGAGGTCGTCCGGCAACGTTTCCGTGTCGATGAGGACGAGCGGGGACCGCCGCCGCCCCAGGAACTGGTCGATCAGCAGAAGGGACAGCGCGTCCCGCTCGATGGTCTCGTTGAGCGCGTGGACCGCCGCCTCGACCGGGTCGGTGCCCGCCGCCCAGCCGTTGTTGCAGGAGTAGCGGCTCACCCCGGTGTAGTCGTAGTGGTCACCGAGGCTCTCCCGCAGCGGGTCGGCCTCCTCGTCGAGGTAGTCCGGCACGGACAGGAACAGCGGTACGTCGACCTCGGCGCCGCTGGTCACCACTCGGAAGGGCAGGCACCCCATCGGCCCGTCGGGCAACTCCCCGAGCAGGGCGAGCGCCACGTCCCGCCGGAGCGTCGCGTCGCGGGAGATCTCACCCGCACGGCGCAGCGTCGTCCCGCCGTCGGCGAGGCCCTGCAGCCCACTGAGGTGGTGCTCCAGCGCCTCGAAGACCGCGCCGACCTGCGCCGTCGCCGAACTTCCCTTGCCGAGCCCCAGCCCGCTGGGCACCGGGTCGTCGCCCCGCCACAGCGTCGCCGTCCAGACCGCCGGGTCGCCGTCGAGCACCGCCGTGCAGTCCACCCGCAGATCGAGCTCGGCTGCCGCCGCCGTACCCCGCTGGTGGGCCTCGGGCAGGCTCAGCGTCCGCTCACCGTCCTGGACCACCGAACCGGCCGCAAGATCTGTCCTCGACATCGCTCCACCTCCGACTGAACGCACCGACGCTGCGGGTTGCGGGTGGGCCGGACGGGCACCCCGCCCGGCCCTGTGACGTCGACTCAGCGGGCGGACTCGACCGCCGCCACCTCGGAGTCCTGGTCACGCTCGGTCAGCTCGTCGAGGGTCCGCTGCTCGGTCTCGGCGAGTTCCGGCTTGTCCTTCTGTGGCCGGTAGATCGCGTCGTGCAGTCCCATGTGCTTCCTCCTTCATCGAGAGGTGCCTTGGTCAGATATTCGTGCACACCGATAGATGTCCGATACCTGGTTGATATATCCGCAGGTGTGGCTTGTGGACACGACGTCTGTCCTATGGCTTTGCCTACTGTCGGGACCACCGACCGCTGCGGTTTGCCAGAATGGCGACATGAGGGTCGATTTGCGGGCCGCCACCGACGCGATCGTCTGCGGTTGACATGGAACCCCTTCGGTTCGACCTGCTCGGCGTCGTGCGTGGCCGCCGGGGCTCCGTCGAGCTCGACATGGGAAGCCCGCAGCAACAGGCCCTGCTCGCCGTCCTTCTCCTGCGGCCGAGCCAGGGGGTGAGCGCGGCCGTTCTGATGGAGGCGCTGTGGGGCGACGATCCGCCGGTCACCGCGACGAAAACCCTCCGTACGTACGCCTGGCGGTGGCGCAAGGTGCTGGAGAACGACGCCGCCGAGCCCCGGATCCTGACGACCGTCGGTGACGGCTACCGCCTGACGGTGCCCGAGGACGCCGTCGATGTGCGGTACGCCGAGGCACTGGCCCGCCGCGCCCGTCAGGCCGGCGACGCGCGCAGCGCCCGCGCGATGCTGGCCGAGGCGCTTGCCCTCTTCAACGGCGAACCGCTGGCCGGGGTGCCCGGTCCGTTCGCGCAACGGCATCGTCGCCGGCTGAGTGAGCTGCACCTGGACCTGCTGGAGGCGCGTCTGGCATTGGACATCGACCTCGGTCGCGCCTCCTGGTGCGTGCCCGAGTTGCGCGCTCTCAGTGACGAGAACCCGTTGCGGGAGAGCCTTTCCGTGCTGCTGATCCGGGCGTTGCACGCCAGTGGCCGGCCGGGGGAGGCTGCTGCGGTGTTCCCGGCAGCTCGCCGCAGGATCGTGGACCGGCTGGGGCTGGAACCCAGCGCCGAGCTTGCCGAGGCCCATCGGCGGATCCTGATCAGCGAGGGGCCCGCCCCGCCGGCGCGGAGTGCGGAGCCGCTACGAGGCGAGGAGCCGGCGCGAGGCGAGGAGCCGGCGCGAAGTGACGAGACGCCGCGGAGTGAGGAACCCGCGCCACGGCCGGCCCAGGTCCCGGCCACCACAGCGGACTTCACCGGGCGCGAAGCGGTGGCCCGCCTCGTCACCGACGCCCTGAGCCGGCCCGACCGCGACTCGTTGCCGGTCGTGGCCGTGGCCGGGATGGGCGGTGTCGGCAAGACCACCCTGGCCCGGCACGTCGCCCACCGGCTCGGCGCGCATTACCCGGATGGTCAGTTGTACGCGGAACTGCGGAGCGGTGACGCCGTGCCGGCGTCGCCGCAGGACGTCCTGGACGGCTTCCTCGACGCGCTCGGGGTCGAGTTCGTCCCGGACTGCCTGGACAGCAGGTCGGCGCTGTTCCGCTCGGCGACCCACGACCGTCGGCTGCTCGTGGTGCTGGACGACGCGCACAGCCTCGCACAGATCACCCCGCTGCTGCCGGGCACCGCGACCTGTGGCGTCCTGGTCACCTCCCGCTCCCGGCTGGCCGGCCTGAACGGTGCAGTGCACGCCGATCTCGACGTGTTCGACGAGACGGAGGCGATCGAGCTGCTGAGCCGGGTGATCGGCCACGACCGGGTGGCGGCCGAGCGCGAGACGGCCCGGGAGCTCGTGGTGGCCTGCGGATTGCTGCCACTGGCGGTCCGTATCGTGGCGGCCCGGCTGGCCGCCCGGCCGGGCTGGCCGATCCGCGCGTTCCGCGACCGGTTCACCGGCGCGCACCGGCTGGGCTCGTTGCGGGCCGGTGATCTCGACGTGGGCGCGACCTTTCTGGCCAGCTGGCGGCAGCTCACCTCGGACCAGCAGCGGGCACTGGTCCTGCTGGCCGTCACCGGTATGCCGGACTTCGCGCTACCCGTCGTGGCGCGGGTGCTGGGCCGGCCCGAGCCGGACAGCGAAGACCTGCTGGAGGAGCTGGTCGACCTGGCGTTGCTGGAGTCGGACACCGTCGGGCGCTACCACCTGCATCCCGTCGTGCGGTCGTTCGCCCTCGCCCAACGTCCCGGCCAGAGTTAACGGCGGAGGATGATCGTGTCCAGTACGTCGAAGGTGGCCGGGGCGTCGCGGCGGTTGCCGACCAGGAACCCCACCTCCCGGCCGGGCTGGCGCAGCGGCCACCAGAACTCGCCGACAAGTGCGCGACGCAGCGGCAGCCCGCAGTATCTGCGGCGGCGCTGCTGGAAGGCGACCACTTCCCGGTCGCGCAGCTGCTGTACGTGACCTCGGCAGCCGCCATGGTGGCACCGGTAGCGGTAGGCGAGGGTGAAGGGCGGGCGGCGCAGCAGGTCGTGCACGATCGGCCGGAACAGGTCGGGTTCGTGGCGTCGCCAGGTGGCGGCGGACCAGCGTTCGGCCGGTGCCGCCACCGGCGTGCGACCGATCCGCAGGTATCGCAGCTCGGCGGCGCGGATCAGGGCGACCGACTGGGCGTCGTCGCGCTCGGTCGCCGCCTGGTGGATGTCGCACATGGACCATTCGGCGTGGTGGTGCAGGATCGCGGTGCGCCGGGGCCACTGGCGTGCCTCGTGGCGGACGCGCAGGGTGCCGTCGTGGGCCCGCCAGCTTTCCGGACGTGGGTCGTCGGGGTCCGGCTCGGCGACGGTGGAGACGATGTCGTAGCGCTGAACGGGCGCGGACTGGCTGAGCGGGTGGGCGGGGATCTCGTCGAACCGGATCCAGTGGCGGGGGCCGTCGAGGCGGAGACCGACCAGGGTGGTCATTGCGCCGTACGTCGCGGACGGCGCTGGCGGGGTGATGCCGGTGATCAGCACCTGCATCGGAGTCGCACCGCTGTCCTTGCCCGGCGGCGGTTCGTAGTAGGGCCTGCGGTACAACTCGCTCACGTGCGCCTCCGGCCGAGGGGTAGCCATCGGTGATCGTGTGATTACTAAACGCCAACAAGGATCGCATGGCGGCGGCCTCGGAATCCAGAGTCGTTTTCACGCAACGGATCGACGTGGTAACGTCTTGGACGTTCGCCTAGGGTAAACGTCCAGTGCGTTCGCCCAGGGCGAGTTACCGGAGCGAGCGACCAACAGACGACGAGGGGTTGCGGATGACGCAGAGCGCCGCCGAACGCGGCCGACAGGTGCGGGCCCGGCTGCGGGCCGCCGCCGTCACGCTGATCGCCGAACGCGGCTGGTCGGCGGTCAGCACCCGGGTGGTCGCCGACCGGGCCGGGGTCGCACCCGGTCTGGTCCACTACCACTACCCGTCGGTGCGGGCGCTGCTGATCGAGGCGGCCACCACCGCGGTCACCGACCTGACCGCCGACCTGGGTGCGCTGCTGACGACGGCGGCCACCCCGGCCGACGGCGTACGGTCGATGCTCGCCGCCCTGGACGGCTACTCCGGCACCGACCCGACATCGCTGCTGTTCGCCGAAACCTATCTTGCCGCCGCCCGCGACGACGACCTGCGGCGTACCCTGGCCGGCGTCCTCGACGACCTGCGCGGCCGGCTCGCCGACTGGCTCGCCGGCCACGGCGTCGCCGACCCGGCGGCCACCGCCGCCGTGCTCGCCGCCGCCGTCGACGGGCTGCTGCTGCACCGTCCATTGTCACCCGCTCTGACCTCGGGCGTGGCCGCCGGGCCGCTCACCCGGATGATCGTCATCGACGCCACGACGGAAAGCGCCACGACGGGAAGCGCCACGACGGAAGGGGACCGACAGTGAAGGCGGTCATCTGCGGGGCCGGGATCGCCGGGCTGGCCCTCGCGCACCGGCTCGACGCCGCCGGCTGGTCGGTGACCGTGCTGGAGCAGGCGGCCGCCCCGCGTACCGAGGGTTACATGATCGACTTCTTCGGTCCCGGCTACGACGTGCTCGACCGGATGGGGCTGCTGCCGCAGCTGCAGGAGCACGGCTACCGGGTGCAGGCGCTGACCTACCGCGACGAGCGCGGTCGCCGCCGGGCCAGTCTCAGCTACGCCCGGTTCGCCGAGATGGTCGACGGCCGGCTGACCAGCATCATGCGCCCCGACCTGGAGCGCATTCTGCGCCACGCGCTGCCCGAGCGGGTGGCGCTGCGCTTCGACAGCCGGCTGACCCGCATCGACCATCGCTCCGACCGCGTCGACGCCACCACCGCCGACGGCACCGTCCACCGCGCCGACCTGCTGATCGGTGCCGACGGCATCCACTCCACCGTGCGTCGGCTCGTCTACGGCGACGAACGCCACTTCCTGCGTTACCTCGGCTTCCACACCGCCGCCTGGGTGTTCGACGACCCGGCGGTACGGGCCGAGATCGGCGACGAGTTCGCCCTCACCGACAGCACCCGCCGCCAGCTCGGCTGCTACGCCCTACGGGACGGCCGGGTCGCGGCCTTCGCCGTGCACCACAGCAGCGATCCGACGCTGCCGGCGGATCCCCGGGCCGCCCTCCACAAGGAGTACGCCGACCTCGGCTGGATCGTGCCGCAGGCGCTCGCCGCCTGCCCACCCGCCGACGAGATCTACTACGACCAGGTCGCCCAGATCGACCTGCCGTACTGGAACCACGGCCGGGTCGTGCTGGTCGGCGACGCCTGCCAGGCGGTGTCGTTGCTCGCCGGGCAGGGCGCCTCGCTGGCTGTCGCCGGGGCGCAGACCCTCGCCGACGAGCTGACCCGGGCCCTCGGCGCCACCGCAGACCCGACGGCCGCCGCCGACCCGACCCTGCTCGCCACCGCCCTGCGCCGCTACGAGACGGCGATGCGGCCGGTCATCACCGACAAGCAGCAGGTGGCTCGACGCGGTGCCCGCTGGTTCGTGCCGCAGCGCCAGTGGTGGCTGCGGGCCCGCCGGGTCGCGTTGGCCGCCGCCGGCCTGCCCGGCGTCGACCGGATGATCGTCGGCGCGATGGTCGGCCGGTCCCGCACCTGAGGCGGACCCGGCGGGCCGGCCGGTCCCGCACCTGACCGTGGGTACGCTCGCTGCATGTCGACGCCCACGCCGACCCTCCCGCGCTGGATGCTGCGCGGCCGCGATCTGCTGTTCGACCTCGTCATCGTCGCCGTCGTCGGCTCCGCGTCGGTGATCGCCGGCGGCGCCTACGGCATGGTCGGCATCGTGCACGGGGTGCTGATGGCCCTGCCGCTGCTCGCCCGGCGTCGCTTCCCGGCCGCCACGTTCGCCGTGGTCGCCCTGCTCGCCGCCGCCCAACTGCTCGCCGGCGACACCTTCACCCTGCTGCCGCACGACGTGGCGATCTTCGTCGCGCTCTACTCGGCCGTGAAGTACGCCCACCGCGCCTGGGTCGGGTTCGCCGCCCTCGGCGTCACCCTGTTCGGCTGCTTCGCGGCCGCCGTACTGCTCAGCCCGACCGGCCCCGACCAGCCGTGGCTGGACCGCTACGTCCTCACCCTGGCTGCCTCGGTCACCATCGGGGTGACGCTGCTCGGCCTGACCGTGCGGATCCGGCACCTGTACGTACGCAGCCTGGAGGAGCGCGCCGCCACCGCCGAACGCGAACGCGACCACCTGGCCCGGATCGCCGTCGTCGAGGAACGTGGCCGGATCGCCCGCGAACTGCACGACATCATCGCCCACTCGCTGTCGGTCATGATCGTGCACGCCGACGGCGGCCGGTTCGCCCTGGACCGCGACCCGGAGCGCACCCGGGCCGCGTTGACCACGATCGGTGCCACCGGCCGGGAAGCGCTCGGCGAGATGCGCCAGCTGATCGACGTACTGCGTCATCCGGAGCGCTCCGCCGACGCGGTGGTGGAACGCCCACGCGGCGCCCTCGACCAGGTGGGCGAGGCGGTGGCGAAGGCCCGCAGCGCCGGGCTGGCCGTCGAGTTCGCGGTGACCGGCACCGCCCCGGAGGTGCCCGACGGGGTCGCCCTCGCCGTCTACCGCATCGTGCAGGAGTCGCTGACCAACGTCCTCAAGCACGCCGGGGAACGGGCCACGGCGCGGGTGGCGATCACGTACACCCGGCAGGCCATCACCATCGAGGTCGTCGACGACGGTGGCCGTCGGGCGGCCACGGCGGCGGCACCCGCGCTGACCAACGTCACCCCGCTGCCGCTGCCGGCCGCCGCGCTACCGGCCGGTGGGCACGGTCTGATCGGCATGCGCGAGCGGGCCGGACTGTACGGCGGCGAGTTCACCGCCGGCGCGCGGCTCGACGGCGGCTGGCAGGTCCGCGCGTCGATCCCCCTGACCATGGCGGCGGCGGCATGACCGGCACCGCCCCGATCCGGGTCGTCCTCGTCGACGATCAGGCCCTGGTCCGGGCCGGCTTCCGGATGGTGCTCGACTACTCCGGCGACATGACCGTGGTCGGCGAGGCCGGCGACGGCGCCGAGGCGCTGCGGCTGCTGCGTACCGTCGACGCCGACGTCGTCGTGATGGACGTACGGATGCCGGTCCTCGACGGCGTCGAAGCCACCCGGCGGATCTGCGCCACCGGACCCACCCCCAGGGTGCTGGTGCTGACCACCTTCGACACCGAGGCCGACGCCTTCGCCGCGCTGCAGGCCGGGGCGAGCGGATTCCTGCTCAAGAGCGTCCCGCCGGAGGAACTGCTGGCCGCGATCCGGGTGATCGCCGCCGGTGACTCGGTCGTGGCGCCCCGGATCACCCGCCGGCTGCTGGACCGCTTCGCCGGGCAGCTGGTCACCGCCGGGGCGGCCGCCCCCACCGTCGACGGGCTCACCGACCGGGAACGCGAAGTGCTGCTGCTGCTCGGCCAGGGGCTGTCCAACGCCGAGATCGCCGGCCGGCTCACCGTCGCCGAAGCGACCGTCAAGACCCACGTCGGGCGGATCCTGGCCAAGCTGGGGCTGCGGGACCGGGTCCAGGCCGTCGTGCTGGCGTACGAGACGGGGTTGATCCGCCCCGGCACACCCGGCTGACCCGACGGACCTTTGCCGGCGTACGACCTGAGGCGTACGCCGGGTCCCGACTGCGACCCGCGACGGACCCCCAAGTGACGTAGTACGGCGGACGCCAGACACCGCCCGCGTCCCTAGCGTTACCCGCATGTCAACGATCACTTCGACCGCGGCAGCGGTCACCGCCACCGGCCTGTCCAAGGTGTACGGCAACGGTGCGGCGGCGGTCACCGCGCTGGACGGCGTCGACATCGCCTTCGCCGCCGGCCGGTTCCACGCCATCATGGGCGCCTCCGGATCCGGCAAGTCGACCCTGATGCACTGCCTCGCCGGGCTGGACCGCCCCACCGCCGGATCCGTCCGGATCGGCGACACCGAGATCACCCGGCTCGACGACCGCCGGCTGACCATGCTGCGGCGCGACCGGATCGGCTTCGTCTTCCAGCGCTACAACCTGCTGCCCACCCTCACCGCACTGGAGAACGTCACCCTGCCGGTGGCGATCGCCGGCGGCCGGATCGACAGCGACTGGCTGGGGCAGGTGGTGGCCGCCGTCGGGCTCACCGACCGGCTCGGCCACCGCCCCGCCGAACTCTCCGGCGGGCAGCAGCAGCGGGTCGCCGTCGCCCGGGCCCTGATCACCCGCCCGGCGGTGATCTTCGCCGACGAACCGACCGGCAACCTGGACTCCCGCTCCGGCGCCGAGGTGCTGCGGCTGCTGCGCGACGCCGTCGACCAGCTCGGCCAGACCGTCGTCATGGTGACCCACGACCCGCTCGCCGCCACCCGCGCCGACCGGGTCACCTTCCTCGCCGACGGGCGCCGGGTCACCGACCTGGACCGGCCCGACGCCGACGCCATCCTCGACGTGATGTCCCGCCTGGACTCCGCTGGGCGTGACGCCTACGCGGGCAGGTGAACCGGAGATGCTGCGCCTCACCCTGCGCTCCCTGCGCGCCAACGCCACCCGACTGCTGCTCTCCTCGCTGGCGATCGTCCTCGGCGTCGGCTTCGTCACCGGCACTCTGATCTTCTCCGACGGGCTGACCGCCGCCACCGAGGAACGCGCCGGCCTGCTCGACCGCTTCGTCGACGTCGAACTGACCCGCGACTTCGACGTACCGCCCGGTGTGGCCGGCGCGCCCGACGTCGACGGCGTGCTCCTGCCGACCACCCTGGTCGACGCCGTCCGGCAGGTCGACGGGGTCGCCGCCGCCGAAGGCACCTTCAGCTCATTCGGCATCGGGCTGCTCGGCCCGGACAACCAGTCCATTCCCGGCATGAACAGCATGGTCACCGTCCCGGCGGACCCCCAGCTGGCCGGTCTGCCGCTGGCCGCTGGCCGGCTGCCGCAACGGCCCGGCGAGACCGTCCTGGACGCCCGGACCGCCGACCGGCGGGACATCGCCGTCGGCGACCAGATCCGGGTCGCCGCCACCGACCGGCAGCCGCAGCCGTTGCAGGTGGTCGGCCTGGTCGACGTCGCCGGAACCGGCGTCGACTCCGGTGGCGCGCTGCTCGGCATGGTCGACGCCGACGCCCGCCGGCTGATCGGCCGTACCGACCTGGACCGGGTGCTGGTCGTCGCCGAACCCGGCGTCGGCCAGGCCGAACTGGCGCAACGGCTGCGCACCGCCGTCGGCGGCTACGTCGTCACCCGCACCGGCGAGCAACTGCGCGCCGACGCGCTGGACCACGCGGTCGGCAACGGGGAGCAGTTCACCCGCCTGCTGCTGGCGTTCGCCGCGATCGCGGTCTTCGTCGCCGCCTTCGTCATCGCCAACACCTTCACCATTCTGCTCGCCCAACGCACCCGGGAGACCGCGCTGCTGCGGCTCGTCGGCGCCACCCGGGCACAACTGTTCCGGGCCGGCATCGTCGAGGCCGCCGCCGTCGGGCTGATCGGCGCGGTCTGGGGTCTGCTGCTCGGGGTGGTGGCCGCCGTCGGACTGCGTCAGCTCTATGCCGAACTGGGCGCCGGTACGCCGAGCGGCACCGTGATCAGCCTGCGTACCGTCGCGGTCGCGCTGATCTGCGGCGTCGGGGTCACCGTCGGCGCGGCTCTGCTGCCGGCCTGGCGCGGCACCGCCGTACCGCCGGTCGCGGCGCTGACCGACGCGGCACTGACCGTAGCCCGCCCGGTCGGCCGGTTGCGGCTCGGCACCGGTCTGCTGCTGCTCGTCGCCGGTGTGCTCGGGCTGGTCGCCGCCGGCCGGCTGGAGGACCTGCTGGTCGTCGTCGCCGGTGGAATCCTGACCTTCCTCGGCCTGGTGCTGGCCAGCCCGTTGATCGTGCCGGCGGTCACCCGGCTGCTCGGCCGACTGACCGGATGGGCCGCCGGTCCGACCGCCCGGCTCGCGGTCGCCAACGCCGTCCGCAACCCGCGCCGCGCCGCCGCCACCGCGATGGCCCTGGTGATCGGCATCGGCCTGGTCACCTCGTTCGCGGTCGGCGCGCACAGCGTCAAACAGGCCGTGGAACGGGAGGTCGACGCCCGGATCGGAGCCGCGTTCATCGTACAGTCCGATCTGGATCCGGTGCCGCCGGAACTGATCGACCGGCTGCGTGACCTGCCGGAACTCGGTGTGGTGCTCGCTGACGCCGAGGTGTACGGAGCACCGGGCGGTTTCTACGTGACCGCCGGCCACCCCGACCTGCTGGCCAAGGCGAAACTGGCGGTGGTCGACGGAGACGTCCGGGAATTCGGTCCGGGCCGGGTGATCGTCAACGAGGCGACCGGGTACGCCGTCGGCGACCGGATCCGCCTGGAGCCCGTCCCGGCAGACCCGGCAGACCCGGCAGATCCTGCTGATCCGGTCGGGCCGGCCGGTCCGGTCGGGCAGGCCCGCGACGCCGTCGTCGTCGCGGTCCTCGCCGACCCGCCCGGCGGCGACCAGCCGGTCTCCGGCACGGTGCTGGCCGTCGAGGAGGACGTCACCGCCGTCTACCCCGGCATCGACACCTGGCTGGTGCAGCTCGACCCGGCCGCCGGCGTCGACGATCAGGCCGCCCGCGAGGCGGTGGAGTCCGTCGTCGTCAGCTACCCGTTCGTGACGTTCGTCGACCGGGCCTCGTACGCCGAATCACGCACCAGCACCGTCGACACGGTGCTGCAGTTCGTGCTGGCCCTGCTGGCCCTGGCGATCCTCATCTCACTGCTCGGCCTGGCCAACACCCTCACGCTGTCGGTGGTCGAACGGACCCGGGAGAACGCCCTGCTGCGGGCGGTCGGCCTGACCCGGGGCCAACTGCGCCGGATGCTCGCCACCGAGGCGGTGCTGACCGCGGTCAGCGGTACGGCGTGCGGCATCGCGATCGGCGTGGCCGGTGCGTTGAGCGCGCTCGCCGTCCTCAACAACGCCGAGGACGGGATCTTCCAGCTGCAGGTGCCGTGGGCACAGCTCGGCGTGATCGTCGCCGGCGCGGCGGTCGCCGCCCTGGTCGCCTCGGTGCTGCCGGCCCGGCGGGCGCTACGGCAACCCGTGGTCACCTCGCTGGCAGCCGAATAGCGCCACGCTGTCGGCCGACCGACCGGCAACCGCGCCGGACGTCCACCGGGGGAGGGCGTCCGGCGCGGGCATTCGTGCCCACTGCGGGGCTGCCGGGCGGCGGCGCCGGCCGGTACGGTGTGGCGAGCCTGCCGACCTGGGGAGGGACGCCCATGGCCGACATGTCCGCGGAGATCGCCGCTGAGCAGGAGCATTTCGATGCCGCCGCCGCGGAACGGGACCGCCGACGTACCCGGCTCGACACGCTCGCCGGCAGCGGCGCAGACAAGGCGGCGGCGGCCCGGCTGCGCCAGCACGCCAAGACACTCGCCCAGGCTCTCGGCGACGCCGGCGAGGCGGTCGCGTTCGGCCGCATCGACGACGACTCCGGCGCGGCGCTGTACCTCGGCCGGCACCTGATCAGCGCCGGCGGCGGTGCCGACCCGCTGGTGGTGAACTGGCAGGCGCCGGCCGCCGCCCGCTACTTCACAGCCAGCCCGGACGACCCGCAGGGCCTGGTCCGCAAACGCGGCTACCGGTGCACCGGCAACACCATCGAGCACCTCGACGACGTACTGTTCGCCGAGATCGCCGCCGGCGTGGCCGCAGCGACCGGCGGAGCGGAGCCCGGCGGCGCGGCCGGGGTCGACGCCCACCTGCTCGCCGAGCTGGCCCGGGGCCGCACCGGAACGCTGCGCGACATCGTCGCCACCATCCAGGCCGCCCAGTACGAGCTGATCCGCTCCCCGCTGGACCAGGTGCTGGTCGTCGAGGGCGGGCCCGGCACCGGCAAGACCGCGATCGCCCTGCACCGGGTCTCCTGGCTGCTGTTCCAGCACGCCGACCTGGCCGCCGACGACGTGCTGGTGGTCGGGCCGCATCCGACGTTCATGCGCTACATCAGCCAGGTGCTGCCCGGCCTCGGCGACGCCGAGGTCGAGCTGCGCGACATCAGCCGGCTCGCCCCGACGGTACGGCGGGGCCGGGCCGAACCGGCGGCGGTGGCCCGGCTCAAGGGCGACGCCCGAATGGCCGGGCTGCTCGACCGGGCCCTGCGCAACCGGATCGGCACCCCCGATCCGGCGGAGCGGCTGCTGCTCGGCAGCCGGTTCGTCACCCTCCCCGGTGAGCAGGTGCAGGCGGCGCTGGCCGCCGCAGCAGCCGCCGACCTGCCGTACAGCGGTCGCCGGCAGGTGTTCCGGGACCGGCTCGCCGACCTGGTCCACGACCGGGCCGGGGTCGACCCGCGCGGCGAACCGGCGCTGGCCAACCTGGTCGAGCGGCTCTGGCCGCAGCAGAGCCCGGCGGTGTTCCTGCGTGGCCTGCTCGCCTCCCGGCCCCGGTTGCGGGCCGCCGCCGCCGGGTTCACCGCCGAGGAGCTGGCCCTGCTGCACCGCCGGGGTGCCGACCGGATCTCCGAGGAGGTCTGGTCCGCCGCCGACCTGCCACTGCTCGACGAGCTGGACCACCTCATCGACGGCGCACCGCAGCGCCGGTACGGGCACGTGGTCGTCGACGAGGCACAGGACCTGTCGCCGATGCAGCTGCGGGCGGTGGCCCGCCGCAGCCGTACCGGGTCGTGCACCGTACTCGGCGACCTGGCCCAGTCCACCGGGGCCTGGGCCCGCGACAGCTGGGACGAGGTGACCCGGCACCTGCCGGCGACCCACCCGGTACGGGTCGCACCGCTACGGTACGGCTACCGGGTGCCCCGGCAGGCGTATCAGTTCGCCGCCCAGCTGCTGCCGGTCGCCGCGCCGCAGGTGACCCCGCCGGAGGTGGTCCGCGACGGGCCGGCTGAGCCCGGCGTGCACCGGGTCGGGCTGACCGAACGGGCCGGCCGGGTCGTCGCCGTCGCCACGGCGCACGCCGACCGGGGCGCGTTCGTCGGCATCGTCTGCCCGCCGCGCTGCCGCCGCGAGGTGGAGGCGGCCCTGGCCGACAACGAGGTGACCTGGAGCAGCGCCCAGCAGGGCGACCTCGGGTCGGCGATCAACCTGGTCAGCCCGGCCGAGGCCAAGGGGTTGGAGTTCGACGCCGTCGTGGTCGTCGAGCCGGAGCAGATCGTCGCCGACGACGACCGGGGCCACCGGATGCTGTACGTCGCGTTGACCCGGACCACCGGACATCTGGACGTGGTCTGCGTCGGCGAGCCGATGCCGTTGACGGCACCGCGTCCGGCCACGTCCGGCGCGGCCGACGACCAGCCCGAGTTCACCGAACGGGTCGCGCGTCAGCTCGCCGAGCATCTCGCCGGTCAGCTGCGCGCGGGCGCGCCGGCCGCGCACTGGGCCCAGGTCCTCGACGAGGTACGCCGTCAACTGGAGCGCTGACCTCAGCCGCCGGTGGCCGGTCGACTGAGGACGGCTGAGGTGAGCCGGCGACCCACCGTCGCCTGCACGATGCTCTTGCCGATGGTGGCCTTGGTCGCCCGGCTGGGCAGCGCTACGCCGAGTTCGGCGGCCAACGTCCGCAACTCGGCGACCTTCAGCCCCAGATCGTCGAGGTACCGGCCGGCGGCCACCCGGTCGTCGATCGCGGCGAGATCGGCGCGGATCCGTTCGGTGTCGACGACGGTCGGTGCCTTCGCGGCCGTGCTGCGGGTACGCCGGGCGGGTGGCGGCTGCGGTGCCGACGCCGCTGGTGCCGACGCGCCGGCGACGGTCAGCGCAGCGGTGCCGTCGGCGAGTGCGGCGAGCTGATCCGGTGCCAGGGTACGCAGGAACTCGGCGACCCGGATCAGGACGGCGTGGGACAGATCGGCGGGGCTGGTCACGACAGACTCCTACGGGCGGATCTTGGCGAGGAACTCGCTGGTGAGCTGTTGCAGCTCGTACTGGACGTTGATGTTCGCATCCGGCATCAGCACCGCCGGTAGCCCCTGCTCGCCGGCGGCGGCGAACACGGTCTTGCTGTCCCGGATCATCTGCTGGAAACGCGGGATCTCGATGGTGGCGGGATGACCGATGAAGTTGCGCAGCGCCAGCAGCGGGCCGTGACCGGTGTACTGCACCATCGTGAACACGATGCCGAGGATCTCCGGGCTGATCTGGTCGGCCTTGCCGGCGGCGACCCGGTTGTAGTCGGTGACCAGCTCGGAGACCTTCTTGCGCAGATAATCGATGCCGAGGGTGGACAGGTAGTCGGGTCGGGCCGGGATCAGGATGTGATCGCTGGCCACGATCCCGGTCCGGGTGACCATGGTGAAGTTCGGCGGACAGTCCACCAGGACCACCTGATATCCGGCGAAGGCCGGGGCGGCCAGCGCGTCGGCGAGCGCCCGGTGCAGCGCGAGGAAGCGCGGACTGCCGTGTTGGAACCGGGATCCGCCGAGACTGGCCGCGAAGTCCAGATCGGCATCGGTGAGCATCAGATGTGACGGCACCAGGTCGAGACGCCCCGGGCCGGCCTGGCCGATCACCTCGTTGACGGTCGGCGGGGTGAACACGTACCGGTCCAGTGGTGCGGCGCCGCCACCGTCGAGCACGTCACCGAACCACTGCAGGATGGTCCGCTCGTCGGCCAGTTCCCGTTCCCACCCGGTCGGTTCGACGAACGAGAACGTCAGGCTCGCCTGCGGGTCCAGGTCGATCATCAGGACCTTGTGCCCCCGGTACGCCAGTTCGGCGCCGATGTTGGCGGTGAGCGTGGTCTTCCCGACGCCACCTTTGTAGTTGATGACGGACACCACGGTCATTGGTCGCTCCGCACACACATGGTCAGCAGCATGCCACGCCACCACCACCGGGTGGGCGTCTGCGGCTGGCGGGAGGTTTCGCCCGGGTCTCAACCGCCCGGGTCTCCCCGCCTGAGTGTCCCCGGCGGGCCGGTGCTGCGGTAGAGCGGTATTCCTCTGAGGAATAATCATGCCTCTGAGGAATATCGTCCCAAACAGTTGTACCTGTCGGGTGCCGTTACACGCGGTGACATTGTGGGCGGGCGGCGTCGCCAGGCGGGCGAGACCTCCGCGCTGCGACTCGAGCCGTCGGCCCCGACCCGGCGGGAATCGTCGGCCGGTCGGCGTGGTTGTACATGGTCGCGACGCACGGAAGGCCAGCCCCCGAGCGGGCGAGAAGCCGCCGCCGCGTCCCCGTACCACCCGGATGACCGTTTACCGCACACCCCACACACCACCCGCCCGTTCCAGGGGCCGGGTGACGGGTGTGCCCCCTCGGAAAACGGAAGGTGGACCCCCCTTATGGCCACGATCATCAGCCGTACCCTGGCCACCAGCCTGCGCAACACCGCCCTGGGCATCGCCGGTCTCACCCTCGCCGGCGGGGCGATCGCCGCCCCCGCCCTGGCCGCCCAGCACACCCCCGGCGTCCAGGCCGCCTCGACCACCGTCACCGCGTCGACCACCTCCGCCGCGGCCAGCGACAGCGGCAGCGGCGTCGACTCGAGCACGCTGATCCCGCACGGCGTGCAGGGCGAGCAGTCCCGCATCACCCTGTCCGGCGAGCAGACCGACAACGTCAAGGGCATCATCGCCGCCACGAAGAAGGCCGGCATGGACGAGCGGGCCGCCGTGGTCGCGATCGCCACCGCCCTGCAGGAATCGAAACTGGAGAACCTCGGCCACCTCGGTGACCGTAACGACCACGACTCGCAGGGCCTGTTCCAGCAGCGGCCGTCGTCGGGCTGGGGCACGGTGGAGCAGATCACCGACGTCGAGTACTCGACCACCGCGTTCCTCAACGGCCTCAAGGCCGTCGACGGCTGGCAGGACATGCCGCTGACCGAGGCCGCCCAGACCGTGCAGGTGTCGGCGTACCCGTTCCACTACGCCCAGTGGGAGACCCAGGCCGCCGAACTCGTCGCCCAGCACTGGAACAGCTGACCCACCCACCGCGGGAACAGGAACGCCGAAGGGCCGGACCCCGTACCCGGGGTCCGGCCCTTCGGCGTGTTCCAGGGCGGCTCAGCAGCCGGTGAACGGGTCCGGTAGGGCCCGCCAGCCGGCTTCGCCGTCGGCGAGTTCGGCGTCGGTGAGCAGGCAGGAGGCGAGTCGTCGGTGCAGGTCGGCGGGGTCGAGGTCGACGCCGACGAAGACCAGGTGCTGGTGCCGGTCGCCGTAGTAGGGGTCCCACTCCATCGCTGCGGCCAGTCGCCGCTGTGCGCTGGCCTGCTCCCACTCGGCGTCGGGTACGGCGGCCAGCCACGGGCCGAGGGTGCGCAGGCCGAGGCCTCCGCCGGCGCTCTCCCAGCCGATCACGGTCTCCGGCTGGCTGGCCAGCCAGATGTGGCCGCGGGAGCGCAGCGCCTCCGCCGTCAGGTCGTCCAGGGCGGCGTGCAGCCGGCCTGGGTGCAGTGGCCGCCGGGCGCGGAACACCGCCGAGACGATGCCGCAGTCGGCGACCGGCTCGTGTACGCCGAGGGTGTAGCCCTCGATGCCGCGGGTCAGCACGTCCGGGGTTTCCGGGCGGTGCCGGGCGGTGTGCCGGAGCCGGGCGGCGAGCCAGCCGGCGTCGACGATCGGCTGGTCACCGGCGCGCAGGTGGACCGCCCAGGGGGCCATCCGGTGCAGCAGGACCCCGAGCCGGTGGATCTCGAAGTCGCCGCCGTCGGCCTCGCCCCAGAGCACCACCGTGTCGGCGTACTCGATCTGCCGGGCGATGACATCGGCCAGCGCGCGGTGGTCGTCGGGGGCGGCGTGGATGCCGAGGTGGACCAGGTCGTCGGTGCTGGCCAGGCCGTCGAGCAGGTGTTCGGCGGCGACCACGGTGACGTACGAGTCGAATCGGACGAGGTCGTCGATGGCCGTGCCGCCGACGCGGCAGTGCCGGCAGGCGGCGGCGACCGCCTCGGGTTCGACGACCTCGGGCAGGACGAGCACGATGTCGCTGCCGGGCCGGTCGGTCGCGAGCCGGGCCAGGGTGGGCAGGACGTCCTCGCGCAGGGTGCAGGAGACGCAGCCGTGGACGAGATCGACGCGGACGTCCTCGACGGTCCCGGTGCCGTCCCGGACGACCCGGTGCACGGTGCCGTCGCGTACTCCGCTGAGGTCGTGGCGGACGATCAGCAGGCCCGGGTCGGCGGCGAGCAGGGTCCGGGCGACGGCCATCGTGGCGGCGGGCCAGAAGCCGGTCAGCACGGTGACCGCCGGGCGGATGTCGGCGGGCGGCCGGGCGGTACGGCCGGCCGGAGCGAGCGGTGACGGCATTCACGTTCCCCTCGACGTACTTGAAAACGGTTGTCATTATAACGGGATGGATGCCGACGTACGACTCCGCCTCATCGCGTTGCTCGAGCGGTTGCTCGACGAGCCGCCCGCCGCCGATGCCCACCCGGCCGGCCCGGTCGAGCTGGTCGATCCTGCCGCGCTGCGCATCTACCCGGACTCGCGGACCGTGTTCCTGGGGCTGGACGAGATCGCGTTGACCCGGCGCGAGTTCGACCTGCTGCTCTGCCTGGCTGGTCGCCCCCGGCAGGTCTTCACCCGGGAACAGCTGCTCGATCGGGTGTGGGGGCACCGGCGTAGCGGTCCGCGCAGCGTCGACGTGCACGTGCGGCGGCTGCGCGCCAAGCTCGGCGACGACCTGCCGGTGGTGCGCACCATCCACGGGGTCGGCTACCGGCTGGACGGGGCCGTCCCGGTCGCGGTGCTACGCTTTAATGACAACGATTCCCATTATCATAGGAGTGTCCATGTCCCGACGATGTGACGTCACCGGTGCCACCCCCAGCTTCGGCAACGCCGTGTCCCACTCGCACCGGCGCACCCGCCGCCAGTGGCGACCCAACCTGCAACGGCACCGGTACTGGCTGGCCGCCGAGCGCCGCTGGATCACCCTGACCCTCACCACGGGGGCCATGCGGACCGTCGACCGACGGGGCATCGAGGCCGTCGTCGCCGACCTGCGGGCCAAGGGGGCGCGGATCTGATGGCCCGACAGACCGCACTCCGCCCGGTGATCAAGCTGCGCAGCACCGAAGGCACCGGCTACACGTACGTCACCCGGAAGAACCGCCGCAACGACCCGGACCGGCTGGTGCTACGCAAGTACGACCCGGTGCTGCGTCGCCACGTGCTGTTCCGTGAGGAGCGCTGAGCGTCCCAGGCGAGTGCCGGCCGTCGCGCGGCGAGCGTCGAGGCGTCGTGCGGGAAACGCCGGGATCACCCGGGAGATTTGACGGGCCGGCGGATGTCGGGCACGGTGGGTGGCAGACGGCCGCCGACCGACCCAGTACCTGGAGCTTCCGCCGCCCGCCCTGACCGCCCGCCGCGCACTGTCCGCCGCGCCGTCAGAAATCCCGCAGATCCCGATCCCGCCGCACGCCGATCGTGCGGTGTCGCGCGCCGGGCACGCCAGCCCGTGACCACACCAGCCGAGGAGTCGCAATGCTGACCATGACCGACAACGCCGTGTTCGTGATCCGGGAGATCGCCGCGCAACAGCAGGCGCCGGAGAGTGCCGGGCTGCGGATCGCCGCCGACCCGACCGCAGGCTCGCTCACGCTCACCCTCGCCGACCAGCCGGACACCGGTGACCAGGTGGTGGACTCCTCCGGCGCCCGGGTCTTCCTCGACCCCGACGCCGCCACGATGCTGCAGGACAAGGCCCTCGACGCGGCCGTCGACGACGACGGCGGCGTGCGGTTCGGCATCGCCAGCCAGGCCGGCTGAGCCGACGTCCGGTCCACCGGGACCGTCCACCCGGTCAGGTCCCTTGTAAACTCGCCGACAGCCTACCCGGCGACATCCGTACGGGACGATAGATTCCGCCGGTGGCAGCAGACCGTCCGGCGCCGGCACGGCCCCGACGAGCCGGTACGGCGGCCCTCGGCGTCGGCGTCGGGGCCGCCACGGTCGAGGTCGCCTGGCTCGTCGCCGGTGGACCAGCGGCGGCGCTGGCCAGCGACCTCGGTGCCACCGTCGTCGCCGGCTGCGCCACCCTCGCCTGCGCCGAGACCGCCGGTCGGCACCCGCCGGCACTGCGCCGCTTCTGGCTGCTGCTGGCGGCCACCATGGGCCTGGCCGCCGCCGGCCGTACCATCTGGACGGTCGGTCGGCTCGGTGCCGACGCGTTGCCGCACACCCCGCTGGTCGGCGCGGTCTTCGTCGCCGGCATCGTCACCGGCACCGCCGCGCTGCTGTCAGCGGTGTCGGCGCCCCGCAGCGGGCTGGGCCGGGCCCGGGTGGTGCTCGACGGGGTGATCGTCGGGCTCGCGCTCATCCCGGTCGCCTGGGTGGTGGTCTACCGGGACATGGCCGGTGCCGACCTGGACGGCACCGCCCGCAGCCTGGGCATGTTCTACCCGATGCTGGACCTGATCCAGCTGGCCGTGCTGATCTCGGTCGCCGCGCCGGCACGCCCACTGTGGCCACCACTGACCCTGCTCGGCGTCAGCCTGGCCCTGCGCGCCGGGGCCGACGCGGTGTACGTGTCGCTGATCGCCCAGGGGCAGTACCAGGCCGGGCATCCGATCGACGTCTGCTGGCCGCTGAGCTACCTGTTGGTGGCCTGCGCCAGCCGCTACCCGCCCCCGGCCGACCTGGACCAGGTCGACGAGACCGCCGAGCCCGCGCCGATGCCGTGGTGGCGGGTGGCGCTGCCGTACCTGACGGTGGGGGCGGCGATCGTGGCGATCGTCGTCGACGGGCAACCCGTACCGGTGGTGCAGGGCAGCGCGGTGGCGCTGCTCGCGGCGCTCGCCGTCCGTCAGGCGTTGGCAGCCAACGAGAACCGGCGCTTGGCCGCGCGGCTGCGACAACTGGCCTACACCGACCAGTTGACCGGGCTGCCGAACCGGCTGCTGTTCACCCGACGGCTACGGCAGGCCATCGTCGCCCGCCGTGGGCACGGCGACCACCCAGGGGAGCCGTACCCGGATGCCATGGTCGGCCCCGACCGGCCCGCCGTCGCGGTCCTGCTGCTCGACCTCGATGGGTTCAAGCAGGTCAACGACCGGTTCGGGCATGCCAGCGGCGACGCCGTACTGGCTGAGGTGGCGACCCGGATGCAGGCCGTCGTGGCCGGCGCGGGGTTGACCGCCCGGCTCGGCGGCGACGAGTTCGCCGTCCTGCTCGACCCGTCGGCCGCGGCCGAGCCGGACCGCCGTGGCGACCCGGCGGCCGATCCCGAACGGTTGGCGCAGCGGCTGCTGGCCGCGCTCGCCGACGGAAGCGGCACCTCGGCGAGCATCGGCATCGCCGAGTACGGCCCGCAGCACACCGGCGACGCCGATCTGCTGCGCGACGCCGACATCGCCATGTACGCGGCGAAGGCGGCCGGTAAGTCCGCGTACCGGTTCTGCACGCCAGCCCTACGGGAGGCGGCGGTGACCCGCGCCGACCTGATCGCCGACCTGCGCCGCGCGGTCGACGACGGCGACCAGTTCGAGCTGGCCTACCAGCCGATCGTCGAGGTCGGCAGCGGGGTGGTCCGGGCGGCCGAGGCGCTCGTGCGATGGCGGCATCCCCGGCACGGACTCCTCAGCCCGGCACGGTTCCTGCCGCTGGCCGAGGAGACCGGGCTGGTGCTGCCGCTGGACCGGTGGGTGCTCGCCGCCGCCTGCCGGGACGCGGCGTCCTGGCAGGACCTGGCGCCGGGCATGTCGGTGGCGGTGAACCTGGCGCCGGCCCATCTGCTCCGTGCCGACCTGGTCGGCACGGTCGACGAGGCGCTGGCGGCGGCCGGGCTGGCGCCGGCCGGGCTGACCCTGGAGCTGACCGAGACGGCGTTGATCGACAGCGCCGACGAGGTGCTCGCCGGCCTGCGCCGGCTGCGGGAGCTTCGGGTACGGATCTCGATCGACGACTTCGGTACCGGTTACTCGTCACTGAGTTACCTGCACCGGTTGCCGGCCACCGATCTGAAGATCGACCGCAGTTTCGTCGACCGGCTCGACACCCGGGACGCGACCGCGTACGCGACGGTCGAGATGGTCACCCGGTTGGCGGACGCGTTCGGGCTGGTCGTGGTCGCCGAGGGGGTGGAGACCGAGACACAGCACCGGGCCGTCGCGGAGATCGGCTGCCCGCGGGGGCAGGGCTACCGGTACGGTCGGCCGCAGCCGGTCGGCCACCTGCGGCAGCTGCTCGCCGTACCGCCGGGGTGAACCGGAACCAATGTGGAAGTTCCACAAGCGACCTTGGCGGTGATGATCTTCGGGGTTATAGTGCAGACCGTTCGTTCATGCCCGAATCGTGAGGATGCACCGTGGTCGACGACCCCTCGAACGGGCCAGCTCCAGCGCCCAAGCTGGACACGTCCGTTCCGCAGACCGCCCGGATCTGGAACTACCTGCTCGGCGGCAAGGACAACTACGCCGTCGACCGGGAGGTCGGCGACCAGATCCGCGACGCATTCCCGGAGATGGCGCAGAACGCCCGGCTGTCGCGTGACTTCCTGGCCCGCGCGGTGCGTCACCTGGCCGGCCCCGCCGGTGTCCGCCAGTTCCTCGACATCGGCACCGGCCTGCCGACCGCCGACAACACCCACGAGGTCGCCCAGGCGGTCGCACCCGAGGCCCGGATCGTCTACGTCGACAACGACCCGCTGGTGCTGGTGCACGCCCGGGCACTGCTGACCAGCACCCCGCAGGGCGTCACCGACTACCTCGACGCCGACCTGCGCGATCCGGAGTCGATCGTGCGGGAGGCCGGCCGTACCCTCGACTTCAGCCAGCCGGTCGCGCTGATGCTGATGGGAATCCTCGGCCACATCGCCGCCGACGACGATGCCGCAGGCATCGTCGGTCGCCTGCTCGAGAGGTTGCCGTCCGGCAGCTACCTGGCCCTCTACGACGGTGCCGACACCAGCCCCGGCGTGGTCGAGGCCGCCCGGATCTGGAACGAATCGGCCAACCCGCAGTACCACCTGCGCAGCCCGCAGCGGATCAGCCGGTTCTTCGACGGGCTCGACCTGGTCGAGCCGGGGGTGGTGCCGGTGAACCGCTGGCGGCCGGAGCCGGACCAGGCGCAGCTACCCGAGTCCGACCAGTACTGCGGCGTCGGCCGCAAGCCGTAGCCCGCGCCATGAGCGTGGTCGGACAGCACGGGCATCCGGCCGGCGGACCTACCGTCCGCCGGATGCAGCTCGGTGCCCGGCTGCGCCGGCTGCGGGAGGCGAACGGGGTCAGCCGGGAGGACGCCGGCTGGGCGATCCGGGCCTCAGAGTCCAAGATCAGCCGGATGGAGCTGGGCCGGGTCGGGTTCAAGGAACGCGACGTCGACGATCTGCTCACCCTCTACGGCGTCGTCGACCTCGCCGAGCGGACGGCGCTGACCACGCTCGCCCGGGAAGCGAACCAGCCGGGCTGGTGGCACCCGTACGCCGACCTGCTGCCCACCTGGTTCCAGTACTACCTGGACCTCGAATCGGCGGCCAGCCTGATCCGTACGTACGAGATCCAGTTCGTGCCGGGGCTGCTGCAGACCGAGGAGTACGCCCGGGCTGTCGTCGGCATCGGGTTCAGCGGCTGCGGTCCCGCCGAGGTGGAACGGCGGGTCGAGCTGCGGATGGCCCGCAAGCGGGTGCTCGACCGGCCCGACGCACCCCGGATCTGGGCGGTGGTCGACGAGGCGGTGCTCTGCCGGCCGATCGGCGGGACCCGGGTGCTGCGCGGGCAGATCGAAGCGCTTGCCCAGATCAGCGAGTTGCCGCAGGTACGGCTACAGGTGGTGCCGTTCCGCAGCGGCGGCCACGCGGCCGCCGGCGGTGCCTTCAGCATCTTGCGCTTCCCGGAGCAGGAGCTCGCCGACGTGGTCTACCTGGAGCACCTGACCAGCGCGCTCTACCTGGACAAGCGGGAGGACGTCGACCGGTACGCGGCCGCAGTCGGCCGGCTGTTCATCGAGGCCGAACCGCCCGACGCCAGCCGTGACCTGCTGCACCGCGCCCTGCGCGATCTGTGACCCGCTGCCCACCGTCGTCCCGCGTCCGCCTGCCTATTCGGTGGTCATGCCCAGGCTGACCAGCACCGCCCCCTGGTAGAGCACCAGCGGCTCGCCGGTGCCGTCCCGGCGGACCAGCACCAGGGCATCGTCCGGCCCCGGCGGACGGCTGCCCCCGCGATCCGACCGCAGCGAGACGAGCAGGTGCGCGCCGTCGGGGGTCGCCAGCACACCAGCCACCCGCTGCCCGGAGCCGCCGCCGGTGGCGATCTCGGTGCGTTGGCCCGCGCCGTCGGTGAGCAGCACCCGGTCGACGCGGAGCTCACCGTCCTCGTCGTGCAGATCGTGCAGCACCGTGCCGTCCGGGAACGCGGTCCGGGGAGTCGCCAGCGATCCGGCGGTGGTGACGGTGCCGGCCGCGTCGATGGTCATGGCGTCACCGCTGGGCCCCAGCCGCAGCGCCGCCAGGGACGCCCCGGTCGAGGGCAGAACCGTGGCCGACGACACCCCCCGCAGGTCGGGGCCCGGCCGTGCGGTCGCGCTCGCCAGATCGACCGACCAGACCCGGTTGGGCAGGTCGGCGTCGCGGCGCACATCAGCGTCGTACGGCAGCTCGACGACCAGCGCCGCCTCGCCGGCCACCGCGACGGCGAGGTTGCCCGCCACTGGGGGGAGATCGGTCGGACCGGGCCGGCCCGCGTCACCGGCCGGCTCGGGGGCCTCCGTCACCGGCACCACCGACCCCGACGTCAGGTCCAGCACCGCCAACCGCCGGGCACCAGACCCGGTCTCCTCCACCAGCGCGTACCGGCCGGCCGGCGCGAACGTCACGTCGCCGACCGGGCTGAGCAGGGTGCGGACCACGCCGTCGGGCTGGACCACGCTCACCGCCCGCAACCCGTCCCGCAGGTGGGTCACGGCGAACCCGGCGTCGGTGAAGACCCCGGAGACGAAGGTACGGGCGACCTCGACCGTCGGGCGCCAACTCCCGCCGGCCGTGTCCGCGATGATCAGCCGCGCCGGCCGGTCGTCGGTCAGCGCGGCCAGCAGCCGTCCGTCCGGTGAGGCGGCGATCGGGTAGCTGGGCAGTGCGATCGTCGGGCTGACGGCCCCGGTGGTCCGGTCGACTCCGCCGAACCGGTCGCCCGGTCGTTCCTGCCAGATCACGCCGCCGTGGTCGGCGACGACGCAGGCAGCCTCCACCGCTGGCTGCTCGACCGTGCCGTCCCGGCGAACGATCAGGCAACGGGGCCCGGTGATCGACAACTGCGGGCCGACCCCGGTCGCGGTCCGGAGGTAGACGTGGTCGGGCAGCGCGACGTCGACGATCCGTCCGTCAGCGAGCAGGGCGGCCCGTCGGTCCTCGGCGAGCCCGTCGGCGACGGTCGGGAAGCGGGGGTCGCCGAGTGCGATCTCGGCATGACGGCGGTCGGGCGCCACCCCGGCGATCTCGTCGCCGAAGCGCTCCACCGCCACCAGTCCGGTCAGGTCGGTACGGCGTTCGTCGGCCACCGCCACGGCGAACACCGCCGGACCGAGCCCACGGACCTGCTCCGGCAGCTGCCCGACCCGGGCGGGCAGCTGCGACGTGCCCCCGTCGACGCAGCCGGCGGTCGTCACCACCAGCACCGTCGTCGCGGCCACGGCCCACCATCGTCGTGCCATCCCCGCATTGTGATCATTGGGGGCAAGTTCCGCGACCGCACAGCCGGTCGCACGCCGGGACGGCCGCTCTCACGGCACGGCTACCGCTCTCACGGCACGGCGACCGGGGCGCCGAAGCGGACCGGTACGCCGGGGGAGTAGAGCACACTCACCGGTGGGCCGTCCGGGGCGGGCAGCCCGGCGGCGACGAGCAGACCGTCGTCCAGGTCCACCAGCTCCGCCCGGTGCAACGGCCACCGCGGGTGTTCGTTCGGCAGGTAGCGGGTCCGCCCGTACACCCGCTCGTGCAGCCCCCAGCGGGCGGTGAGGAAGTGCTCCAGCGGGGTCGGCTCGGCGATCGGCGCACCGACCCGGATCGACATCCGGCTGGCCGCGCCGCGCGGCCCCGGCCACCGCCGCCGGCACCGGTACGTGAGGGTGTCGCCGGTGCGGTCCAGTCGCATCCACGACCACCGGTACGGCAACCGCAGGCTGGCCAACGCCACCAGCACCGGCACCAGCCGGGCCGCGTCCAGCGAGCGGAACACCACGGCCCGCCGTCCCGCGTCGTCGACCGAGTAGAGCCGTACGTTCGTCTCGCAGAAGGTCCCCAGGTACGGGATGCCGGGCCCGGCGAACATCCCGACGCCGACCATCCGGAACCCGATCAGCCCGACGTAGGTGACGCCGTCGACGGTGTCCGGCCGGGTGCCGGGCGGCAGCAGCCCGGCGACCATCGACGGGTCCGCCGGCCAGTGCAGGAACGCCAGATCGTGCCAGCTCTGCACGAGCACCGGTCGGCGGATCGGTCGGGCGGCGGTAGGGGTGATCGGCTCACCCGGCGGTTGACCAGCGGCGCGCATGGGATCATTGTGCCGGTCCGGTCCAGGTGCGCCCGCAGGTCGTGGGCGCCGAACCCGAGGGAGCCCATCGTGGCACGTGCCATCGCGACGAACACCCGGGTCGACCGGGCCGGCCTGGTGGAGTTCCTGCGGACCCGGCACCGGGCGGTGCTGACCACGACCCGGGCCGACGGTCGCCCGCAGTCCTCGCCGGTGACCTGCGGTGTCGACACCGGCGGGCGGCTGGTCGTCGCCACCTACCCGGACCGGGCCAAGGCGGTGAATCTCCGCCGCGACCCCAGGGTGTCGGCCGTGGTGCTCTCCGACGACTGGAACGGACCGTGGGTGCAGATCGACGGCACCGCCACCGTCGTCGACATGCCGCAGGCGTTGGACGGGCTCGTCGAGTACTACCGCTGCATCGCCGGCGAACACCCGGACTGGGACGAGTACCGCGAGGCGATGCGGCGGCAGGGCAAGTCGTTGATCCAGGTGACCGTCGACAGGTGGGGGCCGGTCGCCACCGGCGGCTTCCCGCCCCACCTCGCCGACGCCTGACCGGTACGGGTCACTCGGACGGTTCCGGCAGGTCACAGTCGATCTGCGGGTTGACGCCGATGTAGTTGAGCGGGCCGGCGATCACCGTGACGATGGTGGTGCCGGCGTGCGCGCAGTTGGTGTCGTCGCGTTCGAAGTAGCCGCGTTGCACCGCCGCGACCAGACCGATGACCAGCCAGATGAGCACGATCACCCCGGATATCGAACCGCCGCGCATCGTTTCCTCCTCAAGGTCGCTTCGCCGTGCCGGCCCCGCCGGGCGGGGTCCCGCCGGGATCCGCGTCGGCGGATGGCACCCTTGTACCCAGCGGCGCTCCGTCGGTAACGCCGGCACGTCATCCCGGCGCGTCGGTCACCCCGGCGCGTCGGTGGCCACGCGGCAGAACTGCCGCCGCCCGACCTGCGGCACCACCTCGTCGCGGACCACGACGTCCATCGTGGCCAGTTCGGTGCGCAGCAGCTCCGCTTCGGCCCGGTCGTCGCGGTCCAGGGCGCGCTGCCGGGCGGTGAACAGCGCGTCCGCACCGGCGGGCAGCCCCGGCAGGCCGGGCACCCACAGGCGGTACGCCGACCGGTACGGATCACCGTCGGGCCGCCACGGGTAGCCGTACCGGGTCAACGTGGCACCGAGCCGCGCGGCCGGGACGTCACCCGCCCGGGAACACAGTTCCTCGCCACGGTGGCCGAGCACCACCAACCTGGTGCCGTCCAGGAACACCGCACCGACGGCGCTTCGGCGTACCGTCGTCTCGGACTCGCCGCGCCGCAGCGTCAACCGGTCCCGGCCTACCACCAGGTACAGGTGTTCGGCGGCGTCGGCGGCGGCCAGCACCAGGCCGGCGACCACCCCCAGCAGCACTCCGCCGATCAGCGCCGGCACCGGCGGCACCGCGTCGATCAGGCGCAGCGGGCCGGCCAACGGCACCCAGGGCAGGCCCAGGGCCCAGCCGGCAACCGGTTTGACCAGTGCGCCGACCCCGGCGCCGAGCCCGGCGAGCAGGACGGCCACGCCGTACCGCTGCCCGGGACCGGGCCCGACGACGGTGCCGGCACCATCAGGGTCAGGCGATGTCACGGCGCTGGATCCGCAGCATGCCGGTGACCAGCGGCAGCAGCACCCAGACCGCCACCGAGGTGGCCAACCGGGCCCACTGCCCGGCGGTCACCTCGGCGGTCAGCAGCGGTTCGGTGGTCAACGTGAGGTCCAGCCACTCGGCGACGCCGCGCAGCCGCTCGACGATGCCGCCGAGGACGGTCCACACCGTCGGCAGCAACAGCAGCAGCACGATCGCGACCGGGCTGTTCAGCAGCAGCATGCCGAACGCCACCCCCATCACCACGTTGATCACCTGGAACAGGGCGGCGTAGCCGATCAGTGCCGCCTCGATCCGCCAGCTGCCGGTGCCGCCGGTCGCCGACGCGACAGCCATCCCGACCGCCGCCGACGCCAGGCTGGTCAGCACCGAGGCGACCGAGGCGACGGTCGCCGCGACCAGCTTCGCCGCCAGCACCCGGTGCCGCACCGGCACCAGCGCGAAGGTGGTCAACGCGGTGCGCTGCGACCATTCGGTCGTCACCAGCAGCACCCCCAGGACCGGCAGCAGGAACGCGACCGGCAACAGCGCCAGCACGAAGAAGGCCGTGAAGGTCTGCTCGGCCGGCTCGGCGAAGATCACCATCACGGTGACGATCGCCGCCGTCGACAGCCCGATCGCCCCGAGCAGCCACGCACCGGCCCGGGTGTCGAGCATCTTGCGCAGCTCGACCAGGATCAGCCGCCACCACAGCGGGTTCATCGGACCGCCTCCCGTACCGAGTCACCTGCGGTCAGGGCCAGGAACATCTGCTCCAGGCCGCCGTTGTCCGCCGGCCGCAGCTCCAGCAGCACGGCACCGATCTCCGCCGCGACCTGACCGACCGCCTCCGGCCCGGCCTGCACCAGCAGCCGGCCGTCTACCCGGCCGTCGACCTCGCCGACGGCCAGGCCGGCACGGTCCAGCGCCGCCCGCAACGCCTGCGGGTCCCCGGCCCGGACCAGCGTCCCGCCGTCGCCGGCCAACAGCTCCGCCTTGTCGCCGTCGGCGACGATCCGGCCACCCCCGATCACCACCAGCCGGTCCGCCACCGCCTCCACCTCGCGCAGCAGATGGGAGGAGAGCAGCACGGTGCCGCCCCGGTCGGCGAAGTCACGCAGCAGCTCCCGCATCCAGAAGATGCCCTCCGGGTCCAACCCGTTCGCCGGCTCGTCGAGGACCAGCACCCGTGGCTCGCCGAGCAGCGCGTGCGCCAGGCCGAGCCGCTGGCGCATTCCCAGCGAGTAGGCCCGCACCCGGCGGCGGGCCGCCACCTGGTTGAGACCGACCCGGTCGAGCAGCTCACCGACCCGCCGGCCGGGTACCCCCATGGCCAGCGCCGCGACGGCCAGGGTCTCCCGGCCGCTGCGGCCCGGGTGCATGGCGGCCGCGTCCAGCAGTACGCCGACCACCCGCCCCGGATCGGCGAGCCGCCGGTACGGCAGCCCGTCGATGGTGGCGGTGCCGGCCGAGGAGGCGGCCAGGCCGCAGAGCATCCGCAGCGTGGTGGATTTGCCGGCCCCGTTCGGCCCGAGAAATCCGGTCACCGTGCCCGGTGCGCAGGTGAACGACACGTCGTCGACGGCAACCTGCCGTCCGTACCGTTTGGTGAGGTTGCGTACTTCGATCACCGCACCAGCGTCGCGGCCCGGCGACCGGTGGCGCAGCGGCCGACGGTCGACACCGGTGCGCCGTCGGACCACCGTCGGATGAACCTTGGTCGACGGACAGGCACCGACTTTGGTCGCTGTCGCGGGTCGGTGCCGGTTCCGTACGCTGGGCGGATGAGTGCGGTGCCGGCTCCGGAGAACCCCTGGCTGCTGCCTGCGGCGCTGGTCGCCGAGCCGGCCGGCACCCGACGGCGCAGCACCCGCGACTGGATCGTCGACGGTGTCGCGTTCGGGCTCGCTGCGGCCTACCTGGTCTGGGCGGCCTGGGACCTGCGGCAGCCGCAGCCCACGATGACCGCCGCCGGGCCGCCGCCGGACTGGCTGTACCGCGTCGACCTGGCGCTCGGGCTGGTCTGCTGCGCGGCGATCTGGGTACGCCGACGCTGGCCGTTGACATTGGCGGTGCTGGCCGCGCCGGTCGGGCTGCTGTCGGTGACCGGCGGTATCGCGCTGCTGGTGCTGCTGTTCACCGTGGCGGTGCACCGGCCGTTCCTGATCGCGGCGGCGGCGACGGCCGGGCATCTGGCGGTCGCGCCGGTGTACTACCTGATCTACCCCGATCGGGATCTGGGCATGATCGGCGCGGTGATCTTCACCGGACTGGTCCTCGGCGCGGTGCTCGCCTGGGGGATGTTCGTGCGGGCCCGTCGGCAACTGATCCTGTCGCTGCGGGACCGGGCCCACCGGGCCGAGGCCGAGCAGCAGCTACGGATCAGCCAGGCCCGGCAGCTGGAACGCACCCGGATCGCCCGGGAGATGCACGACGTCCTGGCCCACCGGATATCCCTGCTCAGCCTGCACGCCGGGGCGTTGGAGTTCCGCCCGGACGCGTCCCGCGAGGAGGTCACCCGGGCCGCCGGGGTGATCCGGGTGACCGCCCATCAGGCGCTGCAGGATCTGCGGGAGGTGATCGGCGTACTGCGTACCGGTCCTGCCCCCGACGATCAGCCGGCGGAGCCGCCCCAGCCGACCCTGGCCGACCTCCCGGCCCTGGTGGACGAGTCCCGGCAGGCCGGCGCCCGGGTACGCCTGGTCGACCGGGTCGACGACGCACCGGCACTGCCGACCGGGCTCGGCCGCACCGCCTACCGGATCGTCCAGGAAGGGCTGACCAACGCCCGTAAGCACGCCCCCGGGGCGGCGGCCCTGGTCACGGTGACCGGCCGCCCCGGCGACGGACTGACCGTCGAGGTCGTCAGCCGCCGGCCGGTGGCGCCGTCGGCCACGGCCATTCCCGGGGCCGGCACCGGGCTGGTCGGCCTCGCCGAACGTACCGCCCTGGCCGGCGGTCGGCTGACCCACGGCCCGACCGACGCCGGCGACTTCCGGCTCGGTGCCTGGCTGCCATGGCCGAGGTGACACCAGCATCCGACGCGGCGGATGTGCCGCCGGCGGCCGACCGGGCCGACCCGGCCAACCCGGCCGGGCCGGCTGTGATCCGGGTCCTGATCGTCGACGACGACCCGTTGGTCCGGGCCGGCCTGTCGATGATCCTCGGCGGCGCGGCCGAGTTGCGGATCGTCGGTGAGGCCGGCGACGGCGCCGAGGTGCCGGCGGCGGTCGCCGCCAGCGCGCCGGACGTGGTGCTGATGGACATCCGGATGCCGCAGGTCGACGGGCTCGCCGCCACCGAGACGCTGCGCGCCCGGCCCGACGCGCCCCAGGTGGTGGTACTGACCACGTTCGACGCCGACGAGTACGTACTGCGGGCGTTGCGGGCCGGGGCCAGCGGCTTCCTGCTCAAGGACACCCCGCCGGCAGAGATCGTCGCCGCCGTGCGTCGGGTGCACGCCGGGGAGCCGATGCTCTCCCCGGCGGTCATCCGCCGGCTCATCACCCACGTGGCGGGGCAGTCTGCCGACCCGGCCGCCATCGTCGGGCCGCACGCGGTCCCGGCCACCGCCGCCGGGCGGCGGTGGCCGGGACCGCAGCGGGAACCGGTCGGGCGCCGGGACCGCGCCCGCCGGCTCCTGGACCAGTTGAGCCCACGGGAACGCGACGTCGCCGTCGCGGTCGGTCAGGGCCGGTCCAACGCGGAGATCGCCGCCGAGCTGTTCATGAGCGTCGCGACGGTCAAGGCGTACGTGTCCCGGCTGCTGTCCCGGCTGGAGCTGAACAACCGGGTGCAGATCGCGCTGCTGGTGCACGACGCCGACCTGGTCTGACAACTGCCGGTGCCGCCGGTGCCGCCGGGCACCGGCGGCACCGGTCAGGCGTCGAGTACCCGGCCGGCGAGGTCGCCCCGGTCGAAGGAGACGAAGACGTCACCCAGGCGGTCCAGCAGGTACCGGCGCTCCTCCGGGCTGAGCCCGCCGACGAAATCGTGTACCGTCTCGGCGATCACCGAACTCTGCTGGTCGGCGCCGCCGGTCAGCTTCGTCGCGACCCGTTCGAAGGTGTCGTCCAGCAGCGGCTCCAAGGTGCCCGGATGGTGGGCCAGCCAGTAGCAGCGGGCGGTCGTCGGATCGGTGAGCACCCGCTCCCGCAGGTACGTCATCTGCTCCTGCTCGAGCTGGTGACGCATGCGCTGCAGTCGCAGTTCCCGGCTGAGCTTGTCGACCATCTCGGTGTCCTGCTCGGCCTCGCTGTCCACGGTGAGTTTGATCGTGCAGCTCACCAGCCGCAGGTGCGAGGCGGTCAGGTCCATCTGCGGCATCCGGGTGTTCAGCTCGGCCTCCAGCATGGTCCGTTCGGTGACCTTGCGGTTGGCGGCGATCCGGCGGGCGGCGTCGAGCAGACACCAGCGCAGCGTGGCCACCGCCCGGTCACTGGGGCGCAGCGGCTGCCAGGCCGCGGTGAAGGTGGCGACGAACTCGGTGCCGGCCAGGGCGGCCGGCAGCCGGTCGGTGAAGACCTCCTGGGCCGGCGGGGGCGGCGCGGCGGGCGGCATGGGGGCGCGGAACAGGTCGAGGAATCCGGGCATCACAGCTCCTGGGAAGGACGGGAGTGCCGGCGGGCCGTGATCGGGTCCGCACGGTGCAGCTGATGAACGAGGTGCCGCCGCAGCACCGACTGGCGGGCCGGTTCGTCGCTGGCCGGCCAGGCGGCCAGCAGCGCCCGCAACCGGGCCACCCGGCGGCCGGCGGCCGGACCGGCGGTGACGGTACGGCCGAGCACGTGGGTCAGGGTGCCGACGATCTCCGGATCGGCGGCGGCGTCGTCGAACCAGCGGTGCAGCAGCGTCTCGATGCCGTCCGGCAGTTGCCGGGCGTCCAACGCCCGACCCAGCGCCATGCCGACGTCGTCCTGCACCGCCACCGTCGCGTCGACGACCTCGGCGAGCACCGCGTCCGGCCGCCGTACCCGATGCGGCGCGGCGCCGACGGTGTCACCGACGACGGTGTCACCGACGACGGTGTCGTCCGTTCCGCCCGGAGCGTCGGCGGTGTCGTCGGCGTCGTCGCCGGCCGGATCGCCGACGGTGTCGGTACCTGGCGGCCGGCCCAGGCGCTCCAGCGCGCGGGCGGCGAGCGCCGACCGCTGTGGCTGATCGCCGGCCAGCCAGTGGGCCAGCCGCAGCAGCACCGGCTGCCGTAGCCGGGACCGCTGCCACAGTGCGGCGAGTGCGGCGAGCACCGCGTCGTCGACCTCGGCCAGTCCGTGCCGGGCCAGATGGCCCAGCCGCACCATGGCCTGCTCGACGTAGAAGTCGGCGAGCTGACCGCCGCACACCTCGGCCACCGTGATCAGCAGCTGAGGTCGGCCGCTGGAGTGCGCCCAGCGGTAGAGGTGCTGGCGGACCGCCGCACCGATCTCCGGGCTGAGCGCGGCGATGCCGAGCATCTGCACCAGCGTGGCACGCAGTTCCGCCCGGCGGCTCCAGGGCGACGCCACCTGGCCGAGGACCTCCGGGGCACGTCGCCGCAGCGCCGTGTGCAGGACCATTTCGGCGCTTCGGGCGGCCAGTGCCCGGTCCACACTGGACCGCTGCTGGTCTCCCCGCAACGGTAGATCGGCCACCCACCGCCACAGTTCCGCCTGGAAGGTGTCGGCCCGGTCGGTGATGACGAAGTCGAGCACCGCCTCGGCGTACCGGGCCCGGCGGAACCGGACCACGTGGTCGGGGCCGAGGTCGGCGTCGACCGCAGCGACGAGGGCCCGTACGCCGTCGCGGCGCAGCCCGGCCGGCTGTGCGGGGTCGGTGAGTCGGGCGTCGAGCGCCTCGGCGGCGGCCAGCACCCGCCCGGCGCGGGAACCCTCCAGCGCGGCGGCCGCCACCAGGAAGGCGCGGTGGTGCGGATCCGGGTGCTGGTGGAACCAGGTGGTCAGCTCGGCTTCCCAGTTGTGGTACGCCGAGAGCAGCGCGGCGACGACCTCCTTGCCTGCTGGCGAGTCGGCGGTGACCGTACCGTCGACGATGTCGACGAGCCCGGCCGGCCGGGCGGCCACCGGCCCGACCGTCACGGCCAGCACGTCGGCGGCGAGCTGCGCCAGCCGTACCGCCTCCGCCGGTGCCGCTGCGGCCAGCAGCTCGACCACCTGCGGGTCGTCGACCAGCCAGCGCAAATCCAGGTCGGGGCGCAACCGGCGCAGCCGCAGCCCGAGGACCTGACCCGGCGGCGGTACGCCGACCCGCAGCACCGGGCCGTCGCGTACCGCACCGAGCTGGGCCCACGTCGCCTCGGTGACGGTCACCGCGACGCTGGAGCCGCGGCGGGCCAGGCTGGCGCAGTACGCACCCAGGTCGCGGGCGAACCCGTACTGGATGTGGTGGGCCTGCTCGGGCAGTTCCAGCAGGTAGGCGAAGCCCGCCGCGACGGGCAGTTCGGCGACGGTCAGCTGCTCCTGCCGCGCCGGGTCGTACGTCGGGCGGATCTCCCGTAGCTGTTGTCCGGTGCCCTGCAGCAGGCGCAGCGCCGCCGTGTACCGGCCGGTGCCGGGGCCGCCGACCAGGATCGCTCCGCCGTAGCGGCGCAGCAGGGTGAGCGCCCCGTCGCCGTCGAGCCGGTCGCCGCCGACGGTGTGGTAGCCGGGGTCGACGAAGCCGTCGAGCCGGTCCCGTACGAAGTCGGGGCTCAGCTCGTGGTAGTCACGGACCCGCTGCACGTACTGGTGGAGTCCGCCGTAGACGGTGTGGGCGACCTGCCCGTCGTTGTGGGTGACGGCGACGCTGACCGCCGGCTCCGGGCCGAGTTCGTCGGCACCGAGCAGGTCGTCGTCGAGCAGATCGTCGAGCCCGTCGGTCAGTGCCATCCGGTACGCCCACCCCGGGACTGCCACATCCCGCCGTTGACCTGGTTCGCGGCCTGCCCGGAGTTGCGCCGGATCCGTAGCTCACCCCGTTGGTCCGGGGCCCGTCGCGGGTCGGCGCCCGGCTCCCGGCCCGCGTCCGCGCTCCCGGTAGGTTGCTGCGCCGACCCGGCCTGGTCCTGCTCCGGCCCGGCCGGCTGCCCGGTCGGCTGCACCGCGAACCGGGGGGCCGCCAGCAGGCTGCCGGACGGCTCCGGCACGTACAGCCAGGCACGCTGGCTGAAACCCTTGCCCGGCACGCTCGCCGCGACCTCGATGAAATGGTCCGGGTGCCGGCTGGTGTAGCCGTCCCGGACGACGTCGCAGAAGACCCGGTCGGACAGGATCGCCGCGACGTGGGTGACCGACGGTTCGGCGGCGGCCAGCATGATCCGGACCGCGTCGGAGTCCAGCAGCCGGTGGGTGTCGTTGCGGGCGGTGCCGTTTCCCGAGTACTCGGGCCGGTCGGGGTCGACCGGCAGCGGGCCGACGTGCAGGCTGACCCGCAACCGGATGACCGGCTGACCGCGCAGGATCGTGGCGTTGTGGTTGGTCAGCACCTGCTGCAGGACGGCGAGGAACGGATGGACCAGCGCGGGCAGCAGCCTGGTCGGTACGCCGATGGCGAGCCCGTCACCGGTGTTGGCGAAGAACGGCGGTGACTGCCATGCCTCGCCGACGCCGGACTCGTCGAATGCCTGGCGAACGAGTTGCGGAATCAGGTGACTGATGTGCTGGTGGGTGCTGCCGGGCTCGGTGGTGAAGCCCAACGCGTCGACCGCGAGGACGCCGGTGTACGGGGGCAGTTCCCTGGTGGTGGTGAATGGCGCAGGTATGGCGACCACTGGTGCTCCTGTCGCTTCGAGATCGTCGGCCTCGCATCCTGCCGAGGATCCCGCACTGATCTCTGCCATCCAGTGGGCACAGTCGCTATTTGCCGACGACTATGCACCCTCGACGGACGGCATCCGTCTGAACAGGGCGCTGCGTGATCGACAGATGGTGGTGCCGCCGACCTGTTCGGTCAGCGGCGGTGGTCCGGGTCGTCGTCGGGGCGCGGCTGTCGTCGTCCGTTGTCGTCGTACGGCCGGGCGCGGTATCCGATGGTCGCGAGCCGATCGACGTCGAGTAATTCGTAGCGGCGCGGTGCGGTACGCAGCAGACCGTCGCGACGCAATTCGCTGATCGCGGTGACCACCGCGTTGCGGGAGGCGCCGATCAACTGCGCCAGGCCGTCCTGGGAGATGCCGAGATCGAGTACGGCCCGGCGAGGTCCGTCCGGGCCCGCCTTGGCGAGCCGCAACAGGGCCCGGACCAGCCGCTGCGGCACCGGGAGGGAGGCGATCTCCACTCGTTGTTCGTCGGACTCGCGCAGTCGCGCGTTGGTGTACCGGCGCAGCGCCACGTGCAGGCCCCGGTCCTCGACCAGAGCGAGAAACTGTTCGTTGGTGAGTTTGCGGGCGGTCACCTGACTGAGCACCGAGACACTGGCCGACCGGGGCGTTCCGTCCAGCGCCGCGATGTCGCCCAGCAGATCGCCGGTGGAGCGTACGGTCAACATGGTCTCGCTGCCGTTGGCTTCGGTGCGGTACACCTTGGCCGCACCGGAGATCAGGACGAAGACGTCACGGCTCTGGTCGTCCTGCAGGAAAAGCCCCTGTCTGCGCCGGATCTGCACGAGCTGACCGGCCTGCTGCAGTGCCTGCCAGTCAGTGGCGGAGATGTGGTCGGTGAAGCTGACCCGTACCGGGTATGCGGCGGCCATGCGCACACCGTACCGATGTGGACGGAACGGAGGAAATCACGGTGACGTATGTCCGCGGGTGTCGTCGGGGCAATTTCCCGACCGTGCTGGGGCGGCACCGCGCCGGCGTCAGTCCTGCTGGACGGCGTCGGGATTGGCCAGCAGGTATTCGTCGAGGGTGCCGGCGCGGACGGCGTCGAACATCTCCAGGCTCTCCGGGGTGAGCCGTTCGGCCGCCGTACTGCTGAATCCGGCCGGGTTGAACTCGCCGCCGTTGGTCTTCACCATGATCAGGTCATTGGCGGTGACGCCGCGCAGGGTGAACACGAAATCCGCGATCGGGATCCCGCCGGTGTCGAGGACGAAGGCCTTGCCCGCCGCCGTGATCACCCGGTCGATCCTGGCCAGGTCGGTCAGTACGCCGGTGCTGCTGGCCTCCTGCACCATGGCCTTGATCAGCTGTCGCTGGTGGCGTTGCCGGTCGTAGTCGCCGTTGGGCAGGCCGTACCGCTGGCGGGAGTAGTCGAGGGCCTCCCAGCCGGCCATCCGCTTGCAGCCCACCTCGTGCCAGAGCTCCTCGCCGCCGCCCATCTCACGGGCCTCGGCCAGCCACGTCGGCATGCCGTCGACCAGCCGCATGTGTTGCGACATGACCCGTTGGTCGACGCACATCTCGACGCCACCGAGCGCGTCGATCACGTCGCGGAAGCCGCCGAAGTCGATGATCGCCGCGCCGTCGAACTCGATACCGGTGAGCTCCTTGAGGGTGAGTGCGACGAGTTGGGCCCCACCGGCCCGGCCGGCACCGTTGCGGGATCCGGCGTAGAAGGCGTCGGTGATCTTCGACTCGCCGCCGGGGTGGTCGCTCGGCGCGAACGCCGGCACCTCGACCCAGGTGTCCCGGGGCACCGAGATCAGGTACGCCTGGTCGTGGGTGTCCGGGATGTGCAGGATGATGATGGTGTCGGAGCGCATCTCGCCGGGGCGGCTGCCCCGCTCGTCGACGCCGAGCAGCAGCATCGTGACCGGTCCGTCCAGCGCTTCGCCCGGCTCCTCGTCCTGCTCCGGTAGCCGTGCCGCGCCGGCCAGCAGGTCCTGCTGCTGGATCTCGCCGGTGTAGCGCTCGACGAGGACCCTGCTGGCGACCAGGGCGGCGGCGCTGGTCGCCAGCAGCAGGCTGCCGACGACCACGGTCAGCACCGCCCAGATCGGGGTACGCCGTCGCGGTAGCGACGATTGCGCGGTCGGGGGGCTGCTCGGTGCGCTGGTGGCTGCGCCCGGTGCCGACATGCCAATGCTCCAGTCGAGGGGTGACGAGGCCAGGACACCGATGTCTTACCCGGGACCCTACGCCGTCAAGCTGCGAATTCACTGAGAAGGTCCATGTCGCGGGCCGGTCCACTGTATAGGGACGCGTGCCGGAGGGTCGACCGGCCCTGGTGCCGGCGGCTACCCGATGGTTGCCTGGTAGTTGTCTGGCTCTGGCATGGTGGAAGGGCCGGCCAACCCGGTCAGACGGCACAAGGAGGCAGCAGATGGAAATCAGCGGCATCTTCTCGGCACTGATCATCGGACTCGTCATCGGGGCGCTCGGGCGGCTGGTGATTCCCGGCAAGCAGGATCTGAAGATCTGGGTGACGCTGCTGATCGGGGTGGTGGCAGCCCTGCTCGGCACCCTGGTCGCGAGTGTGATCGGGGTGGCCGACACCCGGGGGATCGACTGGATCGAGCTGGCGCTGCAGGTCGGCCTCGCCGCCGCCGGTGTGGCGGTCATCTCCGGCGCCAGCGCCCGCCGCAAGTCCTGACGTCAGCCGACGCGGCCGGTCAGCCAGGTGCGCTCGATGGCGCCGAGGTAGCGTTCGCGGTGTTCCTCCCGGGCCAGGGCCCGCAGCAGGAAGTCCATGTGGTCGCAGATCTCCCGGGCCCGGCGGGTCGACTGGCAGGTCTGGTAGAGCACTGCCGCGTGCAGGTCGGCCTCGGCGTAGTTGCCCCGCAGCACCTCGTCGGTCCAGCGGATCAACGAGGTCCACATCGGCTTGATCTTCGCCCGGCGCTCACTGGAGTCGAGCCGGTTGATCGCCTCCGCCGAGCGGTCCCGGGCGTGCGGCAGCGCCTGCGCCTGGGCGGCGAGCAGGGCGAGGAAGAACGGCGTCGCGACCAGTTCGTGGTCCAGCCGGTTGGCCTGCTGGTGGGCGTCGCGGGCGGCGGTGAAGTCACCGTTGTCGCGCAGCAGCAGACCGAGGCAGTTCCAGTTCTGGGCGTCGTCGGGGCCGTGCTTGGTGGCGCTGCGCGCGTACGCGAGTGCCCGGTCGGGGTGGGCGTAGCGGTGCAGCAGGGCCAGGGCCCGCTCGGTCGCGTCCGCCGGCAGTTTGTACGCCATCGCCGTGGTGAGCTCCTCCTCGGCGGCGGCGTCCTCGCCGAGGTTGGTCAGTGACCGGCCCAGCCGGTAGCGCACCCGTGGGTTGCGCGGGTCGAGCTCCACCGCCCGGCGCAGGCATTCCACCGCCTTCTCGTAGTAGCCCTCCCAGTAGGCGGCCTCACCGAGGTTGAACAGGTAGGAGACCTCGACCTGGGTGGTCAGCCGGTGATCGAAGTCGCTCAGCCGCGACTGCATGTCCTCGATCAGCAGGTGGACCTGCTCGGACTGACGTTCGGCGCGGGTGACGGCGGTCTCTACCCGGCCGACCAGCGTGTCGGTCTGCCCGGACAGCGTCTCGGCCTGCAGGATCGCCCGGTCGGCCTGGGCGACGATCTCCTGGGCGACGACCCGTTGCCGGTCCAGCTCGAGCCGGGCGCGGGCCCCGGTACGCCGGATGGTGCGCAGTTCCCGGACTCCGACGAAACCCGCCAGGACGAAGACGACTGTCAACGCGGTGACCAGTAGTGCAAAAGCCGCAATTATCCCACCGGACCAGGCGATGACCAGTTCGGCGATCTGGATCGGGTCGGGGGTGGCCGGCTCCATGTACCCAGCGTAACCACACTGTGCGCGTGATTGACTACTCTAAGTGGCTAAATTGATACGCCACCCGGTCGACGGGGGTGTGGCGATCGACGGGTCGGCCATAGGCTGACCGACATGAATATGAGAATGCCTCGATATCTCGGGTCGGCGGTCAGCCGCGCGGGCACGGCCCTCGTCGCGACGTCGCTGCTGATGCTGACCCCCGCCGCCGGCCACGCGGCGCCGTACACCGATCCGCTGGCGGCGCCGTACACCGATCCGCTGGCGGCCCCGCTGGCCGTACCGCTCGAGCAGCTCACGGTGACCACCACCCAGGTCGCCTTCGGACTGCAACGGCCGACCGCGATGATCGCGCCCGACGACGACAGCGGCCGACTCTTCATCACTGAGAAGACCGGTCGGGTGCGGGTCTACCATCCGGACACCGGTCTCGCCGCCGCACCGCTACTCGACATCGGCGACCGGGTCGACGTCAGCGGTAACGAGCGTGGCCTGCTCGGCATCGCCACGTCACCGGACTTCGCCACCGACCCGGTGATCTATCTGGCGTACACGGCGTTGCCCGACGGGGCGGTCACCCTGGCGCGGATCGCCCTCGACGACCCCGGCCAACAGCCGGTGCCGGTCGACGAGGCGGAGGTCGTCCTGGTCCAGCCGCACGCCGAGTTCGCCAACCACAACGGCGGCCAGCTGGCGTTCGGCACCGACGGCTACCTCTACTGGAGCATCGGTGACGGCGGCGGCGCCGACGACGTGCTCGGCACCGGGCAGGACCTCGGCACCCTGCTCGGCAAGATCCTGCGGATCGACGTCTCGGCCCGCTGCGGCGAGCTGGCGTACTGCGTACCGGCTGACAACCCGTTCGTCGGCGACGCCGACGCCCGCGACGAGATCTGGGCGTACGGGCTGCGCAACCCCTGGCGCTTCTCGGTCGACCCGGCCGACGGCTCGCTGTGGATCGCCGACGTCGGCCAGGGCACCTACGAGGAGGTGAACCACCTGCGGGGACAGCCCGGGGCCAACCTCGGCTGGTCCTGCCGGGAGGGCCCGGTCGAGTTCGATCCGCAGCGCTGTGACCCGACCGCCGAGTACGTCGACCCGGTGTTCCACTACCAGACCTCGGTCGGTGGCTGCGCGGTGATCGGCGGCCACGTCTACCGGGGCAGCGCGTCGGCCGACATCGCCGCCGGTACCTACCTGGCCACCGACTACTGCTCCGCGGCCGCGTACGCGGTCCGACCGAGGGCCGACGGCGGGTACGACACGGCGGTCATCGGCGAGCTGCCGATCCAACCCACCTCGATCGGGGTGGCCGCCGACGGCGAGTTCTACCTGGTCAACGACCTGCCGGGGCAGCTGCACCGGATCTCGTTCGGTGCCCAGGAGCCGGAGCCCGGCTGCCAGGTCGGGTACCGGGTGGACAGCGACTGGGGTGCGGGCTTCACCACCTCGGTCACGGTCGTCAACACCGGCGACGAGCCGGTCGACGGCTGGTCGGTGAGCTGGACCTTCGCCGACGACCAGCGGGTCGCGGTCGCCTGGAACACGGTGGCGACGCAGGACGGCCCGGCGGTGACCGCGACGAACGCCGCCTGGAACGGGACGATCCCACCCGGCGGCAGGGTCGCCTTCGGGTTCCTCGGTGCCAGCGGCACCGGCGGTGGTGCCGGCCGTACCCCGACCGACTTCACGCTCAACGGCGCGCCCTGCGCGCCGGTGCCGGCACCCGCCGGCTGACGCCTGCCAGTGTGGGCCGGTCGGGTCAGGTCAACGGCTTGGCGACGACCGGCTCACCGGGGGCGAAGGCCTGCGGGTCCAGCACGGCGATCGCGCCACCGCCGAACAAGCCGTGGTTGACCAGCACCAGCCGGTGACAGTCGGGGTCGCCGGTGCGGTCGGGCAACTGTCCCGCCAGTGCGCGCACCTTGGTCGCCGACGACTCGTCGAGGGTGAACCCGTCCGGCCCCCAGACTCCGCTGACCTGGAAGAACTCCTGTTCGCTGCGCTGTCGGTCGCCGTTGAGCACGATCATCCGGTCGGAGCCGGTCAGCGCGCTCGACGCCTCGTTGAGCCCCCACGCCGAGTACGTGGCCGTGCCCGAATCCGGGGCCTCGCCGATCCCGATGCCGGTGCATCCGCCGAGCGCCAGCAGTGCGACGACCACCAGCGTCAGTGCTCCGGAGAGACTGCTGCGTCGCGTCCGCGTCATGCGGTGATGGTTGCACAGAGTATGCGGGAGGGTGCTTCGTGTCAGGACTCTGCGGGGCGGGCTGGGACTCCCAACCGGGCGCACGCCTCCTGGTACATCCGGACCACCTCCCGACGGACCTGCGCCCGCTCGGTCAACCGGTGGGCGAACGGCACCCGCAGCGGGACCTCGACCTCGTCGACGGTGGCGGCGAAGTCGATCCCGTCGGCGTCCAGCCCGGTCATCCGGGCCGCGCTGGCGGCCGGCGCGCCGCCGAGCGAACGGCAGATCAGCAGCGAGTCCGCCGCATGGTCGTCGTTCATATGGTGCGCGATCTGGGCGACGACATCAGGGGTGAACGGATCGGCGGACCGGTCCTGCGGTCGGTCGGCCGGCTGGTCCTGGGGCTGGTCGGCCCGCTGGCCGTGCGCCGCGCTCACGCCGCCGACTCCATCGACTCCGGCGTCGTCGGCGTCGCCGGCTTCGGATCGCCGTCGTGGCCCAGCTCGGCGAGGACCGCCGTGTTGTGCCGGTACGCCACTGCGACCTCGCCGACCAGGGCGGCCTCCGCCGTGACGTCCAACGGCAGGGCGTCCAGCCGGGCCCGGTACGCGTCCTTGTACGCGCGGGCGTCGTCGATGCCGGCGAAGTGGTAGAACGCCACCCCGCCCGCCGGGGTCAGGTCGTAGGCCCGCGCCACCTGCCGGCCGATGTACAGCCCACCGGAGAGGTCGCCGAGATAGCGGGTGTAGTGGTGGGCGACGAACGCCGGCGCGAAGGTGAAACAGATCTCGTGCATCCGGGCGACATAGCGCCGGGTCGCCAGGTTCGGGCTGATCCGGCCCGCCCAGTCCGGGCCGAGCAGGAACGCCAGGTCGGCTTCGAGCGCCGGCAACCGGGTCAGCCGGTCGTCGACGAACCCACCGGCGACCGGGTCGTCGCGCATCGCCTCGGCCGCCTCCTCCAGCACCTGGTAGATGAAGTAGTGCTGGGCGACCAGGTCGGTGTAGCGCTGGCGGGGCAGCTCCCCGGCGACCAGCGCCGAGACGTACCGCTGTGACTCGGCCGCCTGATGGTCCTGCCAGCTGGCCGCCCGCAGCCGGGCGGAGAAGGTGTCGCTCATCGTGGGGGTTCCTTCCAGTTGTCGACGGTCAGGCCCTGCCGTCTCGGGACGACCAGCGGTAGCCCGGTCCCAGGGTGCGTCAGCACCTCGATGTCGTGCCGGTACACCTCGCTGAGCAGGTCGCCGGTGAGGACCTCGGCCGGTGGTCCGACGGCCCGCAGCCGGCCGGTCGACAACAGCGCGATCCGGTCCGCGTAGGCACCGGCCAGGCCGAGGTCGTGCAGCACCACCATGACCGCGTCACCGGCGGCGGCCCGCTGCCGGGCGATCCGCAGCACCAGCTCCTGATGGTGCAGGTCGAGCGCGGCGGTCGGCTCGTCGAGCAGCAGCGCGGCCGCGCGCTGGGCGAGCACCCGGGCCAGCGCGGCGCGGGCCTGCTCCCCGCCGGAGAGCGAGGTGAAGGTACGGCCGGCGAACTGCGCCACGTCGGTGGCCCGCAGACAGTCGTCGACGATCTCGTCGTCGTCGGCCTCGGCAGCCGACCCCGCCCACGGTGCCCGGCCCATCCGGACCACCTCGGCGACGGTGAACGGGAACGACAGGACGCTCCGTTGGGTCAGCACCGCCCGCCGCAACGCCAGCTCGACCGGTGTCCAGGCGCTCAGTGCGGCTCCGTCGACGCGGACCGCTCCGGCGGTCGGCGACACGTCACCGCCGACGACGGCGAGCAGGGTCGACTTGCCGGCGCCGTTGGGACCGACGAGGGCGACCACCTCGCCAGTGTGGACGACGAGGCCGACTTCGTCGAGGACCGTACGGCCGCCGAGTCGCACTCGCAGCCCGTCGACCTCGATCAGCGGGGTGCCGACCGGGTGCCCGGCGGGCATCCTCGGTGGCCGGCGGCGGCCGAGCAGCCGCAGCGGCCGGGTCATCCCCAGGTCGCGGCGCAGCGGCCGGGTCATCCCCAGCCTCCGGCGCGGCGGCGGGTCCGGCGCAGCAGCCAGAAGAAGGCCGGGCCGCCGACCACGGCGGTGAGCACCCCGAGTGGCAGCTCCTGGTATTCGACGACGGTACGGGCGGCCAGGTCGGCGGCGATCACCACGATCGCGCCGCCGAGCGCGCTGGCCGGCAGCAGCACCCGGTGGCCGGGACCGGCGACCATCCGGACCAGGTGCGGCACCACCAGGCCGATGAAGCTGATCACGCCGGTGAAGGCGACGGCGGCGGCACCGAGCAGCGCGGTCACCACGATCAGCCGTACCCGCAGCCGCTCCACGTCGACGCCGAGGTGCCGGGCGGAGCGTTCGCCGAGGGCGAGCAGGTCCAGTTTGCCGGCCGAGGTGAACGCGGCGGCCAGCCCGACGATCAGGCAGGGCAGGGTGACCGCGACGGCGTTCCAGTTGGCCTGGGCCAGGCTGCCGAGGTTCCAGAAGGCGATCGCCTGCACCCCGGCGGCATCGGTGACGAACATCAGCAGGCCGATGATCGCTCCGGCGACCGCGTTGACCGCGATCCCGGTCAGCACCAGGGTGACCACCTCGGTGCGACCGTCGGCCCGGGACAGCGCGTAGACCAGGTAGGTGGTGGCCAGCCCGCCGGCGAACGCGGCGGCGGCCAGGGTCCAGCCACCGAGGGCGGTGACCCCGGTGACGATGGCCAGCGCGGCACCGACGGCGGCTCCGGCGGAGACCCCGATGACGCCGGGTTCGGCCAGCGGGTTGCCGAAGACGCCCTGCATGACGGCGCCGGCGCAGCCGAGGGCGGCGCCGACGATCGCAGCCAGCACGACCCGGGGGAAGCGGACGATCCACAGCGCGTTCTCGCCGTGCGGGGCGGTCGGCAGCGCGCCGACCTCCAGGCCGAGCCGGTGCAGCACCGAGGCGAGCACCTCGGCCGGGGCGATCTGCACCTGACCGGTGCCGGCGGCGACCACCCCGACCGCCAGCAGCGCGCCGACGAGCCCGGTGAGCAGCAGCGGCCGGCGGGCCGCGAGCGCGGAGGCGGTCACCGGGCTCACCGGCATTCGTGGATGGCGCGGGCGAGGGCCTGGATCGCCTTCCCGGTGCGGGTGCCGAAGTTGAGCAGCACGGTGTCGTCCATGTCGACGACCCGTCGCTGCTGGCCGGCCGGGGTCTGGGCGACGCCGGGCATGGCGACCAGGCCGTCCACACCGCCGACGGATTCGAGGCCCTTGGTCATCACCAGGATGACGTCCGGCGCGGCGTTGATCAGGCCTTCGCTGGTCAGCGGCCGGAACCGTTCCAGCCCGATGGCGGTGCCGGCGTCCTCGCCTCCGGCGGCGTCGATCATCGCGTCGGAGCCGGCGCCCTTGCCGCCCATCAGGTACACCCCGGCGGTGCCGCGCAGGTAGAGGAAGGCGACCCGGGGACGGTCGGCGTCGGGGGCCACGCCGTCGCGGGCGGCGGCGATCTCGCCGTCGACCCGGGCGACGAGCGTCTCACCGGCGTCGGCGACGCCGAGGGCGGCGGCGACCTCGCGGATGTGCACCGGTACGGCGGCCAGGCTCTGCTCGTCGCCGATGCGGACCACCGGGATGCCGGCGGTCCGCAGCTGGTCGAGCACCTCGGGCGGGCCGATGCTGTCGTCGAGCAGCACCACGCTCGGGTCCAGCGCCATGATCGCCTCGGTGGACAGGTCGTGCCCGCCGGGGGTGACCACCGGCAGGTCGGCGGCGGCCGGGAAGTCGGTGGAGGTGTCCCGTCCGACGACCCGGTCACCGAGGCCGAGGCTGAAGACGATCTCGGCGATGGAGCCGTACAGGTTGACGGCCAGGATCCGGCTGGCGTCGGTGACGGTGACCCGGTCGCCGGCGGCGTCGGTGACGGTGACCGGCAGCACCGGCGTGGGGGCCGGGTCCAGCGGGGTCACGTCGGCGTCGGCGACGGTCGCGGTGACCGGGCCACAGCTGGCGGCGGTGCCGGTCGGGTCGGCGTCGGCCGTGGCGCAGGCGGCGACACCGTTGGCGAGCAGGGCGGCGGCGAGCAGGGCGGCCAGCCGGCCCGGTCGGGTCCGGCGCGGTGCGCCCGGCGCGGGCCGGATCCGGTGCGGTGCGCCCGGTCGGGTCCGGCGGGCGGTCACGACCGGCTCCGGCGGGTCCGGCGGCGGGCCGCCGACAGTCCGACCAGCGCGAGTACGCCGAGCGCCAGCAGGATCAGCGTGCTGCGCCACCACTGGCCGGCCGGGCCGACGGTGCTGACCCGGGTGACGGCCAGCCCGGCCGGGTCGACGACGGTCGTGCCGTCGGCGGCGGTCGGCGTACCGGTGCCGTCGGTGGTGGCACCGTCGGTGCCGGCGGGGGTGGCGCTCGCCGTACCACCGGTGGTGGGGTCGGTCGGTGCGGTGCCGGCGGTCCCGGTACCGGCCCGGGTCGCCGCCGGGGCGGCTGAGGTGCGGGCCGGGTCGACGCCGGCCGGTGCGGCGCTGGTGCGCGCCGGTGCGGCGGCGGCCGCGAAGCTGATCGGGATCCGTACGTCCTGACTGCGGTCGCTGCTGCGGGTGTGGTCGGCGCGGGTCACCACCGCGCAGGTGCGTACGGTGCAGTCGACGTCACCGATCTTCGTGGTGAGCGGAATGGCGACCTGAAACGACCCGCCGGCCCCGTACGGCACGGCCAGCCCTTCGCCGTACGACGGGGGGTTGCTGGAGATCCAGTGCGAACTGCCGCCGGTGCCGGAGGTGTCCACCCCACCGCCGCACGGCGTCGGCAGCTGCCCGTCGCCGTTGTCCACGCAGTAGCCGACGTAGATGCCCTTGGCAGTGTCGTAGCCGGTGCCGGTCACGGTGACGGTCTGGCCGGAGCGGCTGATTCCGCTGGACGTGGAGACGGTGAGCCGTTGGCCGCCGGATCCGGTTGCGGTGGTGTCGGCGGCGGCGGGTGTGGCCAGGGGCGGCGTGGCGAGTACGGCGATGGTGGCGATGGCGGCGGTCGCGACGACACGGCCGCTGACCAGCGGCGTAGGCATGGGTGATCCTTCCGACGGTCGCCGGTTGAGGTCTCAATGAAGGTTTGCCTAAGCTAAGTCACTCGCGCAGGTCAGGACAAGGGTCCGACCGGTTTGAAGATCAGGTACCCCTCGCTGGTTTCGTTCGTCGTTAGGTATGGCTAACCTAACTTCGATCGCAGGCCGTGTCTACAGCGGAGTCTGAGCACGGTGAGTAACCATCCGGAAAGGACCAGTTGATGATCTCAACCAGAGCAGGTGCTCTGGGGCGACGGTCGGCGACCTGGGCGGCAGCAGCCGTACTTGGTGCCACGACCGCACTCGTCGGCGCCGCACCCGCCGTGGCCGCCCCGGCCGACATCACCGAGGGAAGCCTGAACTGGGGCTTCAAGGCGTCGTTCCGCAACTACGTCTCGCTGGGCAACGGCACTCCGCCGATCGCGGCGAGTGACGGTGCGTCGATCAACCCCGACGGCACCTTCGCCTTCCCCGCCACCGGTGGCAGCTACGACGCCGAGACCGGGGAGACGAACGCCACGTACGGGGGCACCATCGTCTTCTCCTACCCGGCGCACATGTTCACCATCACCATGGCCAACCCGACGGTGGTCGTCACCAGCGGCACCGCGGTACTCAAGGCCGACGTCGAGCTGGAGAGCACCGCCTTCCCGCCGGTCGACGTCACCCAGGCCACGATTGCCGACCTCACCACCACCGCGGCCAACCCGGTCGCCGACTCCGACGCCATCACCGGCACCGCCCTGGCCGCGGTCCTGACCGACGAGGGCGCCAGCGCATTCGCCGGCTTCTACGCCGCCGGTGAGACGCTCGACCCGGTCTCCTTCACCGCAGCCACCTCCGGTGGCGGTGAGCCGGGCGCGCCGTCGGTGACCGTCACCCCGGACTCCGGCGTCGACCCGGCCGGCGCGACGATCTCCGTCGCCGGCAGCGGCTTCGACCCCGAGGCCAACAACGCCGCCGGCATCTACGTGTCGTTCGGCCCGAAGGTCGACGACCACTGGACCAACGCCAGCGTGCTGCAGGTCACCAAGTGGGTGAACACCACCAACACGCCGACCGAGGCCCGGGACACGATGAACCCGGACGGCTCGTTCAGCACCACCCTGCCGATCAGCGCCCGGTACACCGACCGCAACGGCAACGCGGTCGACTGCACCGTCACCCAGTGCTACGTGATCACGTTCGCGGCACGTGGTTCCGCCGACCGCAGCCAGGACACCTTCACCCCGGTCGACTTCGCGGCCCCGGCCGGTGGCGGCGACGCCAGCCAGCAGATCGCCGCGACCGTCCTGGCCGGCGGACCGCTCACGCTGAGCGTGGCCGGCTCGTCGGTCACCCTGCCTGCGGTGGCCAACGGCGCGGTCACCAGCGGTGCGCTGAACACCGCCACCGTGTCCGACCTGCGCGGCACCAACGCCGGCTGGAGCCTGGTCGGCCAGGTCGGTGACTTCCTCGCCACCGGTGACGCGACCATCGCCGCGGACAACCTCGGCTGGGTGCCGAGCGCGTCCCCGGTGGACGACCCGCTGGTCGGGGCGACCGGCACCGTGACCCCCGGTGCGGTGGCCGAACCAGGCGCGGGCCTGGGCACCGCCCGGGCGCTGTGCACCTCGGCGGCCGGCGCCAGCGCCGGCAGCTTCACCTGCGGCGCGCAGCTCAATCTCGGCGTACCGGCCGCGGCGGTGCCGGGTGACTACACCGCGACCCTGACGCTGACCCTGTCCTGAGGATCAGCTCCAGCTGACCCTGTCCCGAGGATCAGCTCCACCGGCCGGTGCGGGGCCGCGACGGCTCCGCACCGGCCACCGGCCCGACTGGAGTGCCCGATGTCCGCCCCGCCCACCCGCCGCCCGCCCCGTCGCCACACCGTCATCGGCCTGCTGGCGGCCGGCCTGCTCACGCTGATCGGCGCCACCCCGGCCGCCGCGCAGTCGGCCAGCCCGGCCCCGGCCGACGCGGTGACCTGGGCGGTGCAACCGTCCGGCCCGGACGGGCCGACCGGACGCAACTACTTCGTCTACGACCTGCCCCCCGGCACCGAGATCACCGACCACGTCGGGATCAGCAACCTCGGTGACCAGGATCAGACCTTCACCGTGTACGGCACCGACGGGTTCCTCACCGACGACGGCGCGTTCGCCCTGCTTCCAGCCGACGAACCGGCCACCGACGTCGGCACCTGGGTCCACTTCGACCAACGTGAGTTCGTCGTGCCGGCCGGCCAGCGGCGGGACATCGAGTTCCGGCTGAGCGTGCCGGCCAACGCCACTCCGGGCGACCACGCCGGCGGGATCATCGGCTCGCTGGTCCAGGTCCGTACCGCTGCCGACGGCCAGCAAGTCGCCGTCGACCAGCGGGTGGCCGCCCGGATCTACCTGCGGGTCGACGGGCCGGTCCAGCCGTCGATCAGCGTCGAGTCGATGAGCATCGACTACGACGACCCGCTCAACCCGCTCGGCGACGGCGACGCCGTCGTCACCTACCAGGTCCGCAACACCGGCAACATCCGCGTCGGCGGCACCGGCACGGTGCTGCTGGCCGGCCCGCTGGGCTGGGACCTGGCCCGCACCGACCCGGTCGACCTGCCCGAACTGCTGCCCGGCAGCACCTTCACGGTGACCGAGCGGATCACCGGCGTACCGCCGGCGCTGCGGCTGACCGCCACCGTCGACCTCGCCCCGACCACCGTGGACGAGGCACTGCCACCGGTGACCCGGACAGCGAGCGTCTGGGCACCGCCGTGGCTGCTGCTCGCCGCGATCGCCGTACTCGCCGGTTGGCTCGCCGTCCGGCGGTGGCGCACCGGCCGCGCGGCCGCGACCACCGACCAGGCCACCGACCCGGCGGTGGTGCCTGCCGCCGACCGGGCCGCCGAGCCGGCGCAGACCCCGGCGCCGCTTGGCGACCCGGCCACCACCGGCCCGGCGACCACCGCGGCGTCATGACCGGTCGCCGGACCTCGGCGTGCGCCCTGGCCCTGGTCCTGGTCGCGGGTGCCGGCGGCCTGCCGTCGGCACCCGCGACCGCCACCGCGCCCCAGGTCACCGTCGCACCGGCCGCCGGCTCCGTCGGCGCGTCGGTGACCGTCACCCTGACCGGCTGGCCGACCGGCATCGTGCAGCTGGAGATCTGCGGCAACCAGGCCCGGCGGGGCGCGCTCGACTGCGCCACCGGGGCGGCCCGGCAGCTGTACGTCGCCGACCCGCAGCCGCTCGCCGCCCGGCTCGCCGTCGCCGCGCCACCGGTGGCCTGCCCCTGCGTGGTCCGGGCCCGGACCCTCACCCCCGAGGCGGTGGACGAGGCGGTCGACGAGGCCGCCACGGTCGCGGTGACCGGTACCGCCCCGATCGACCTCACCGACCTGACCGCGCCGGTCGCCCCTACCGGGCCCGGCCGGGCCGGGCTGCGACTGGCCGGGCTGAGCGTAGTGCCGGCCGCGCGGGACTGGGCGACCCTGCTCGCGCTGCGCGGCGAGATCGTCATCGACATCGACCTGCGCAACGACGGCACCGTCGAGGCCGGCGAGGCACAGCTGTCCCTGCTGACCGGCCGGCCCGGTCGCCCGACGTCGGTCGTCGAGGCGACCGACGTCGCGCCGCTGCCGGCGGGGCAGGGCACGACCGTGCGGATCGTCGTGCCGGTCGACGGCCCCCTGTACGGCCGGTACGCCGTGCAGGGGCGGCTGACCACCATGGACACGGTCGGCGACACCGACGCGGTGGTGTTCGAGGTGCAGACCGAGCGGTACCCGTGGGGCTGGGCCGCCCTGGCCGGCATGCTGATCCTCGGGCTGCTGGTCCGGCAGGCCGTCTGCTGGCGTCGCGACCGTCGGCCGGCCAGCTGAGCTCATTGAGCTGAGCCGCCGGGCTGCGCCGGCCACCCCGCCGTGAGCGTCGACGGCGGCCGGCCACCGTCGTCACGGCGGCCGGCCACCGGCGCAGGTGCGGTACGGCGTACGGACGGTCAGCAGCGGCTGATCGTCGAGTTGTTCAGCACGATGTTGCGGATCACGATGTTCTGCCCGCAAGGGCTCTCGGTGATCCGTGAGTTGGTCAGGGTCAGGTTCTGCAGCGTGATGTCGCGCGACACCGGGAACTCGGTACGCGAGGCGATCCGCACGTCCGAGCCGTTGACCGTGCCGGAGACCGCGGCGATGTTCACGTTGTAGCAGTTCTCCAACAGGATCGAGTTGCTCCCCGTACCGGAGATGTCGATCCGGTCGATGACCGCGCCGCCGGACTCGGACACGCAGAAGATGCCCCGCCCGCCGCCGCGCGCGACGACCGTTCCGACCCGGATGTTCGTCGGGTAGCTGTCGCCGACCCGGCCGTTGCGGTTGGCCATCCGGAACCCGGCGTACCCGGTGCCGGTACCGGCACCCTGAGCGTCCACCGTGCCGACCGTCGCATTGATGGTGTCGTTGAGCAGCAGCCCGGAGTATCCGGTGTTGCGGGCGGTGACGGTGCCGACGGTCAACCCGTCCACACCGTACGTCTCGACCCCGTGCGCGCTGGTGCCCTGCACGTACACGTTGTCGATCCGGACGTTGCGGGAGCGCTGGCTGCGGTCGCCGTGGTTGTCGATCCGGATGCCCAGACCGGCGGTGACCCGGATGTCGATCTGGCCGAGGGTGATGTTGTTGCCGTTGCGGATGAAGATCCCGTACAGCGGGCTGCCGGTGATGTTCAGGCGGGTGACCTCGACGTCGGTGACGCCCCGGGCGTACACCACGGCCTGGTCGCCGGAGCCGGAACCGGTCACGTTGACGGTGCCGCAGACCTCGAGCGTGGTGTACGACGGCAGGGACAGCCGGGAGCCGGCGCTGATCGATCCGGAGCCCCGGACGATCACCTTCTGCTTGCTGGTGCGCCCGGCCGACAGGCTGTTCACCGCCGCCTGCATGGCCGACAGCATGCTGCTACCGGTGTAGAGGGTGCTGCCGCCGTTGCGAGCGGTCCAGGTGGATCCGTTCAGGACGGCCTCGGCGTTGAACGCGCCGGAGCCACAGCCGCCGGCCGGTGGCGGGGTGGTCGGCGGCGGGTCGCCGCTGCCGACCCGGACCATCTGCCACTGCTGGTTCCAGCCGCCGACATCCTGATACTGGGAGATGATCCCGCCGTCGGCGGTCGACCACTCCCACACGTCCAGGGCCTTGCTGGTGTGCCGGTTGACGAAGCGGACGTAGCCGCTGTCGGAGTCGCGGACCCCGAAGTGCTGGCGGGTGGTGCCATTGTCGGCGTTCTGGATCAGCTGGGTGCCGTCGTTGGCGTTCGGCAGCTCCAGGAACTTGCCGCTGTGCCGGGACCGGATCTTGTAGTAGCCGTTGCCGGCGTCGACGAACTGCCACTGCTGGACCGCCAGGTCGTTACGGGTCCACTGGACGATCGGGGCACCGTCGGAGGTGGCCCAGTTGTACAGGTCGATCGCCTTGCCGCTGTGCCGGCTGACCAGCACGTACCAGGCGCTGGTGTCGACGGTGGCGGCGGATGCGGGCGTCAAGCCGACCGCGGCGCCGGTGACGACCATGGCGGTCGTCGCCAGCGCGACGATGCCAGTACGCCAGCGCCGCCATCTGGTGGCTGTCATTGAATCCTCCCTGGTGTACTGGACGTCGCTGGTGGTGCCCCACGGCAGCGCGTCAGGAAAGGGTTTTCCCAGCGTTACCGCAATGTATCGAAGTGTTTCGATCAAGTCAACCCGCTCGCCCCTCCCTGCCCTGCCCCGACGATCTTGCGCTCATCGTTGGACAAATCGTGACAAATGATCTCGATAACTGCAAGATCGTCGGGGGCGGGGGCGGGGGCGGGGGCGGGGGCGGGGGCGGGGGGGCGGGGCGGGCGAGTGTCGGGGAGGACTCTGGGAAAGGTGACGTCGGTTGTCAGGTTTTGCTGGCACCGTCGTCATCATGGACACACCACTGACTGGTAGGACCGCGCTGGTGGCCGGGGCGACCCGGGGCGCCGGCCGGCAGATCGCGGTTCAACTCGGCGCCGCCGGTGCCACCGTCTACGTCACTGGGCGGACCACCCGCGAACGGCGTTCGGAGATGGATCGCCCGGAGACCATCGAGGAGACCGCCGAGCTGGTCGACGCCGCTGGCGGCGTCGGCATCGCGGTCCCCACCGACCATCTGGAGCCCGACCAGGTTCAGGCGCTGGTCGAGCGGATCGATCACGAACAGGGCCGGCTGGACGTGCTGGTCAACGACATCTGGGGGGCCGACCACCTGACCGACTTCGAATCACCGGTGTGGAAGCAGCCGCTGGACCGTGGCCTACGGTCGCTGCGGCTGGCGATCGACACCCACCTGATCACCAGCCACTACGCGCTGCCCCTGCTGATCCGCCAGCCGGGTGGGCTGGTCGTGGAGATGACCGACGGCACCGCCGACTACAACGGCACCCACTACCGGGAGTCGATCTTCTACGACACCGCCAAGAACGCCGTCCTGCGGCTGGCCTTCGCCCAGGCGCAGGAGCTGCGGCCGTACGGGGCGACCGCGGTGGCGCTCAGCCCCGGCTGGATTCGGTCCGAGGCGATGCTGGAGCACTTCGAGGTGACCGAGGCGAACTGGCGCGACGGCACCGCCAAGGATCCGCACTTCGCCATCTCCGAGACACCGGTCCTGGTCGGCCGGGCGGTCGCCGCATTGGCGGCCGACCCCCAGGTGTCCCGGTTCACCGGACAGTCGCTGTCCAGCGGGCAACTGGCGAAGGAGTACGGCTTCACCGACGTCGACGGCAGCCAGCCGGACGCGTACCGCTACATCGTCGAGGTGGTGGAGACGGGCCGGCCGGCGGACACCACCGGCTACCGCTGAGGTCACCGGTGGTCGGCAGGTGACCTCAGCAAGCGGTCGGTAGGTGACGCAGCAAGCGGTCAGTCGGCGGCGTAGAGGGCGGTGAGCCGGGCGGCGGCAGCGCGCATCCGGTCCCGCAGCGCCGTCGGCGCGAGCACCTCCACCTCCGGCCCGAGGGCCTGCAACTGGCTGAACGCCACGTCGGGCGACTCGACGGGCAGTCGGGTGTGCACCCAGCCCTGCCCGTCGGGTGGCCCGGCCGACGCCACCGCCACCCGGGCGGCCGGCTCCTCGACCGCCCAGCGCAGCGCCCGCAGGCCGGCCGGACTCAACCGTACGGTGATCTCCGTCGCGAGCACCCGGCGGACGAACTCGGCCGACCGCCGCGCCCACAGCTGTCCCAGGTCGAACCCGGCCGTCCGGGTGAACGTCGCGCCGGTCGCGACGACCGTGGCGATCCGGTCCACCCGGTAGATCCGGTGATCGTCGGCGACGGCCGCCACCAGGTACCAGCCGCCGTTCTTGAGTACCAGACCGTACGGCGCCACCGTCCGCGACACTTCGGCGTCACCCCGGCGGTAGCCCAGCCGTACCACCTGGTCCTGCCAGACGGCGCGGGCCAGCGCGGCCAGCGCGGGCGGTGGCTGCGCCGACCGGAACCACCCCGGCGCGTCCAGGTGGAACCGCTGCCGGGCCCGGTCGGCGGCGTCGCGTAGCCCGGCCGGCAGTGCGGCCGTCACCTTCAACTGGGCCACCCCGAGCGCCTCGGCCAGACCCATGTCCCCGGCCGGTCCCGGCAACCCGGACAGGAACAGCGATTCGGCTTCGGCCCGGCTGAGCCCGGTCAACCGGGTCCGGTATCCGTCCAGCAGCCGGTATCCGCCCGCCCGGCCCTGGTCGGCGTAGACCGGCACCCCGGCGGCGGACAGCGCCAGCACGTCGCGGTAGATGGTGCGCTCCGAAACCTCCAGCTCGCGGGCCAGCTCCGCAGCGGTCATCGATTCCCGTGCCTGCAGCAGCAGGACCAGCGAGATCAGCCGGGCAGCGCGCATCGGCGGAGCAGATAGGTGTCCATGATCCAGCCCTTGCGGCGGCGCGCCTCGGCGCGCGCGGTGACGATCTGCTCGGCGACCTCGTGCACCGGGCCGGCGACCAGGATCTCGTCCGGGGTGCCCAGGTAGGCGCCCCAGTAGATGTCCACCCGGTCGTCGGCGGTGAACCGGGTGAAGGCGCACTGCGCGTCGAGCATCACGACCAGGTCGTCGACGCCGGCGGGGAAGCCGTCGTCGACGAGGCGGCGGCCAGTGGTGATCTGCACCGGCCGGCCGATCCGGTTCAGTGCGATCCGGTGCCGGGCGGTCAGGGTCGCGATGCTGCTGATCCCCGGGATGACCTGGTGGTCGAATTCGACGACGCCGCGCTCACGAAGGTCGTCGAGGATGGCGAGGGTGCTGTCGTACAGCGCGGGGTCGCCCCAGACCAGGAAGGCGCCGCAGCCGCCGTCGGGCAGGTCCTCGACCAGGTGCCGGGCGAAGCGGTCGGCGCGTCGGCGCCGCCAGTCCTCGACCGCCGCCGGGTAGGCCGCCGCGGTCCGGTCCCGCTCCGGGTCCGGGATCTCGACCAGCCGGTACGCCCCGTCGGTGTGCCGGCGCAGGATCTCCTGCCGCAGGGCGGTCAGGTCCTGCTTGACCGGGCCCTTGTCGACGAGGAAGAACACGTCCACCCGGCGGATCGCGGCGACCGCCTCTGCGGTCAACTGGTCGGGGTCACCGGCCCCGATGCCGATCACAAGAATCTCTCGCACCTGGCGAGTGTGCCCCACCGGCGGCGGGTCGGTCGCCGTGCTCTCGGCGTGGCGGCTACCCAGAGGTGTCCAGGTTTAGCGGTCGGTGGCCGCTTTTGGGCACAGTTTTGCGGCAATTGGTCGGACGGGGGAGGCGCGGGAGCCGGCGAGCGGCAAGGATCGCAATATGAAGGTTCTCTTCCTGGGTGGCCCGTGGCACGACCAACGTCGCGAGGTGACCCCCCGCCGCCTCGCCGCTGCCGCGGACACCTTGCCTACGCAGTACACGGTGCCGCTGCAGTCTGGAGCCACGCCCGTCATCTACACCCGTCGCTACGCCCGCAGTCAGGGCGAGCGGCTGCCGGTCTACGTCGCCCCCGACTACTCCGGACCGGCCCGCGCCTGACCTGCGGCGCGCAGCCGACGCGGAAGCTGGCCTACCGGCCGTTGTCGAGCCCTCGCAGCCGGCCGGCCAGCTCCCGCTCGAAGAAGTCCATGAATCCGTCCGGGTCGGGCCCGGCGTTCTGCAACACGATGTGGTCGAAACCGGCGTCGACGTACGGTCTGACCGCTTCGAGGTGCACCGCCGGGTCCGGCCCCACGCTGAAGTGCTCGGCGATGTCGCCGGCGTCGACCATCGCCGAGGCCGCCTCGAAGTTGACCGGGTTGGGCAGCTCGCTCATCACCTTCCAGCCGGTCAGTGCCCACCGGCTGGACTCCCAGGCTGCCTTGATGGCCTGGTCGTCGTCGACCGCCCAGGCCATCGGCACCTCGGCGTACCGTGGCCCGGTGCCGCCGGCCTGCTGGAACTGCTCGACGATCGACCCCTTCGGCTCGGTGGCGAACAGCCCGTCGCCGAGTTCGGCGGCCAGCCGCGCCGAGGCCGCCCCGCTGGCGGCGACCGCGATCACCGGCAACGTCTCCGGCAGGTCGAACACCCGGGCGTCGTCGAGCTGCAGGTGTCTGCCCTGGTACGAGTGGTAGCCGCCGGACCAGAGCAACCGGATGATCTCCAACGCCTCCCGGAGTCGTTCGTGCCGTCCCTGCACGCTGGGGAACGGCTGACCGGTGACATGCTCGTTGAGCCGTTCACCGGCCCCGACGCCGAGGGTGAACCGACCGTCGGACAGCAACGCCATGGTTGCTGCGGCCTGCGCGACGATCGCCGGGTGGTAGCGCAGGCTCGGGCAGGTCACCCCGGTGGCCAGGCCGATCCGGTCGGTACGGGCGGCGATCGCGCCGAGCACGCTCCAGGTGAACGGTGAGTGGCCCTGGGAGTCCAGCCACGGGTGGAAATGGTCGCTCATCTCGACGAAGTCGAAGCCGGCCTGTTCGGCCCGGACCGCCTGGGCGATCAGCTCGGCCGGCCCGAAGGCCTCGGTGGCCAGTTTGTACCCGATCTGCATGTCGCCTCCCCGGTGGTCGCCCGCGCCACGTCCGATGTCCGTAGCGCCGTCCAGGGTCTCCCTACCCGTGCCCGACGGATCCATGCGCCGGGCCGGTCAGTCCATGGGTCGGTCCAGGGATCGGTCCAGGGATCAGTCCAGGGGTCGGGCCGGGTGGTCGGCCACGACGGCGGCCAGCGCGGGAATCTGGGCCCACCCCGGCCAGTCGCTGTTGAGTACGACCTGCCCGTCGGTGCGGCGCAGGACGGTCTCGGTGTCCAACTGCAGTACGGCGTCCGCCGGGTACGCCAGGAGCAGAGCGAGCACGGCGTCGATGATCTCGCGGGTCTCCCGGTCGGCGGTCTCGACGGTGTCGACCGAGCGGAGCCGGAACAACGCCCCGACCTTCGGCTCGGCGATGCCGGCGTCCTGCCCTGATTCGACCTCCTCCGGGTCATCGACGACCCAGGCGGTCACCGCGAGGGATTCACCGCGCCCCAGCCCGAAGTCGGTGTGCTCGGCGTCGAACGCTGCCGCCAGCAGGGCGAGCACCTGTTCGCGGGTCACCGCGGCCGCACTGTACAGCCAGTATTCGTCCGCCACACGGGTCCTTTCCTCGTCACGGGTACAGGGCGACTACCCGGTCCTGCCTGATGGCCAGCACCTCGCACAGCCCGGACACCGGCTTGCGGTACAGGATCTGTCGGATGTCGTCCAGTTCGACGGGACTGTCGTCGAGGCTGAGTACGATTCGCTCTGCCTGGCCCCTTTTGATCTTGCGGCTGATCATTTTTCTGATTTCGCTGATATTTTCCGTCGTGGGTGCGTAGCAGTCGAAGTATCGGCCTTCCAGTAGGTAATCCGGCTTCTTTCCGTTCGGTCGTTTCGGTGGATTCTGTTCGAGGTGGTATCCGTACGCGGCGAGGACTTCTGCGCATTCGTTCTCCCGGCGCAGTCCGGTCTCCGGTTTCCTGGCCGGACGCGCCGGAGTTGGAACACCCGCTGGTGGCCGGGGGTCGCCGGCCCGCGAGGGCAGGGTGGGCGTACTGGTGACGGCCGAGGAATCGGCGGCCCTGGGTCGCACCGGGATGCCCACCGCGCGGCAGTACTCCTCGATCGCGTACATCGCGGCGATGCTCGCCCGGTGGGCCTCGTCCAGTCGATTCAGGGCGCCGGTGATGTCGGTGACGGTCGTGTCGACCTCGTCGTTGCGGGAACCGCGGGTCAGATGGAGGAATTCGTGTTGGGCCCTGGTTATGTTCCTGGACGTCCCGACGATTCGTGAACTGGTCCCGCTGATGTTTTCGAGGAACGCGTCGACGGCGCGGCCGACGCTGTCCAAGGTCATCTCAGACCGCGCCGGCGACGTCGGGTGCCATGCTGGCGACCTTACGTCAAATCGCCCAGGGCATGGAAGGTCTTCTACTTGTTGATCTTCTATTCGTCCAGTCGTGCAAATTCCGTCGGTGGTAGTCGATCATTCCCAGTCCGGCTCGCGGCGCAGCACCAGGGCACTGTTGAAGCCGTCGAATCCCCGGGCCGCGACCAGCGCGGTCCGCCCCGGGCACTCCCGCGCCGTACGGACGAAGTCGAGGTCGCAGCCGGCGGCCGTCCGGCGCGGCGCGGCCGTCGGCGGCAGCAGTCGGTGCCGCAGCGCCAGCAGCGCGGTCGCCACGTCCAGCGCGGCGCTGCCCTGATGCGCCCGCCCGGTCAGCGGCTTCAGCGTCGTCACCGGTGGCCCCTGCGGGCCGAAGACCGCCCGCAGCGCCTGCGCCTCGGCCCGGTCGAAACGCGGTACGCCGAGCGCGTCCGGCAGGCAGACGTCGACGTCGGCGGGTGCCACCCCGGCGCTCTCCAGCGCCCGCCAGATGGCGCGCGCGTACTGGCCGACGTCACCGCCGCTGTGCCGGTCGGTGTGCCGGGCGTCGTGGCTGGCACCCCAGCCGGCGACCTCGCCGTAGATCACCGGCGCGCCCCGGGCCAGTGCGTGCCCCAGCTCCTCGACGACCAGCACCGCGCCGCCTTCGCCCGGCAGGTAACCGGCGGCGTCGACGTCGAACGGCAGGTAGGCCGTCTCCGGGTCGGTGCCGGTGCTGAGCAGCCCGCCGCGCAGCTGACAGGCCAGGGCGTACGGGCTCAGCGCGCACTCGGTGGCGCCGGCCAGCACCACGTCGGCACCGCGCCGGATGGTCCGGGCGGCGTGCGCCAGACTGTCCAGGCCGCCGGCCGCCTCGGCGACCAGTACCCCGCAGGCGCCCTTGAACTGGTGGGCGATGGAGAGCTGGCCGACGCTGGCCGCGTAGAACCAGGCGATCGACTGGTACGCCCCGACGGTGCGTCCCGGCCGGCTCCACAGCCGCTGCAGCTCCCGCTGCCCGAACAGGTTGCCCCCCGAGGAGCTGGCCAGCGCCACCGCGTACCGGTCGGGATCCTCGGCCGTCTCCGGCAACCCGGCATCGGCCAGGGCGAGCCGCGCGCCGGCGAAACCGAGGTGGGTCCACCGGTCGGTCTGCACCGCCCGCCGGTTGTCCGTCCACTGCAGCGCGTCGAAGTCGGCGACCTCGCCGGCCAGGGTGACCGGGTACGGCTGCGGGTCGAACAGGCTGATCCGCCCGGTACGCACCTGACCGGCCAAGGTCGCCTTCCAGTGCGCGTCGGCGCCCAGCCCGGTCGGCGCCACCACCCCGACGCCGGTGACCACCGCCCGTCGCCGGCCCAGCCGCGACCGTGCCTCGTCGTCGTTCACCGTAGGGTCCTTTCCGGACGGGCGAAGACCATCGCCGACTGGAACCCGCCGAAGCCGCTGCCGACCGACAACGCGACGTCGACCGCCAGCTCGCGGGCGGTGTTCGGGACGTAGTCCAGGTCGCACTCCGGATCCCGGGTCCGCCAGTTGGCCGTCGGCGGGACCACGCCGTGGGCCATCGCCAGGGCGCAGGCCGCCATCTCGATCGACCCGATCGCGCCGAGCGAATGCCCGACCATCGACTTGATCGAGCTGATCGGCACCCGGTAGGCGGCGTCACCGAGCGCCCGTTTGAACGCGGCGGTCTCGTGCCGGTCGTTCTGCCGGGTGCCGGAGCCGTGCGCGCTGACGTACGACACCTCGTCGGGGCGCAGCCGGGCCTGGCCCATCGCGTCGACGATGGCCAGCGCCATCTCCGCACCGTCGGGGCGCAACCCGGTCATGTGGTAGCCGTTGCTGCGGGTGGCGTACCCGCCGACCTCGCAGTAGATCCGCGCGCCGCGCCGCCGCGCGTGGCCGAACTCCTCCAGCACCAGCACGGCGGCCCCCTCGGCGAGGACGAAACCGTGCCGGTCGTTGTCGAACGGCCGGCTGGCGTGCGCCGGGTCGTCGTTGTCCGGGCTGGTCGCCCCGATCGCGTCGAACGAGGCGACGGTGACCGGCGAGATCGGCGAGTCGGCGGCTCCGGCGAGCATCACGTCGGCGTCACCGTCGACGATCAGCTGGTGGGCGTAGCCGATCGCGTCGATGCCGGAGGTACAGCCGGTCGAGACGACCTGGGCCGGGCCGTGCAACCCGTGCCGGCAGGCCACGTCGGCGGCGAGGCTGCTGGGCACCAGGGCCTGATACAGGTACGGCGTGGTGCAGTCCGCGTCGACCAGCCAGTGGCTGCCCGAGTCGCTGGCCACCACGTACTCCTGCTCCAGGGCCATGGTGCCGCCGACGGCCGAGCCGAGCGCGACCCCGGCCCGCTGCCGGCCGGCGTCGTCCAGGCTCAGCCCGGCGTCGGCGACCGCCTCGTCCGCGCAGGCCAGCGCGAACTGCACGTACCGGTCGGCGCGGCGGATGTCGCGTGGCCCGAGCCCGGCGGCGACCGGGTCGAAGTCGCATTCGGCGGCGATCTGGGACCGGAACGGTGCCGGGTCGAAGAAGGTGATCCGGCGGGTGGCGGTCCGCCCGGCGGTGATCGTCGCCCAGAAGCTGTCCCGGGTCGCCCCGCCGGGGGCGACCACCCCGATGCCGGTGACGACGGTCCGCCGGGGCGACCCGGGCGCGGTCACTGCTGTCCGCCGTACGGCGTCGCCGACCGCGACCGGGCGCTGCCGTTCCTGCCGTGCCCGGTGCCGTGCCCGGTCGCGTCGGTGCCGTTGGTCTCCGGTCCCGGTCCGAGCACGGCCGGCCCCTCGGTGTCGACGTGGCCGAGCTCCGGCCGGGGCGCCAGCGGGCTGAGGTGGAACACCACCTCGGCCGGACCCCGGCCGACGTTGCGTAGCCGGTGGCGGGTGTTCATCGGCACGAACAGCGCCTCGGCGCGGCGGACCGCGACCGGCAGGTCGTCCAGGTCGACGACGATCTCACCGCGCGCGACATAGAGAAATTCCTCGCTGTACGGGTGGTAGTGCTCGTTGATCCGTTCGCCGGGGCGCAGCACCGCCATGCCGAGGAACCCCGACGTGCTGCCGACGGTCCGGGGGCCGAGCAGCACCCGCAGTTCACCGCCCCGGCGGCGGTCGGGGGCGAGGTCGCGGGCGGCGACGAAGCGGGGGTCGTTCACTGCCGGCCTCCGGTGGTGTCGGCGGTACGGGCCCGGGTCTCGATCCGGTCCCGGATGATGTCCAGCTGGATCCGGCTGTTGGTGTTGATCCGCGCGGTCATCGCGGCGTCGTCCAGTGGCGCGTCCGGCCGCATCGCGAAGTCCTGCACCCAGGTCATCCGGGTGCCCTCGGGGACCTCGGTGTAGTCCCAGCGGATCCGCATGTACTCGAACGGTCCGGTCTCCACCCGGTGCGCCAGGACGCGCCGGCGTTGCCGGTCGGCGGTGCGTTCGCTCACCCAGCTCCAGGCGATGCCGTTCTCGTCGGGGTACATGGTCAGCCGGAACCGGACCGTGTCGCCCCGTCGGTGCAGGATCTGCACCGACGCGTACTCGGTGAACAGGTCGGGCCAGCGGCTGACGTCGTTGGTGACCTCCCAGACCAGGTCCAGCCCGGCGGCGATCACCACGCTGTTCTCCGTGTGGCCGGGTGGAGCCGGTGCCGGTTCCAGCGCGGCAGCGACCAGGTCGGCGATCTGCGTGACGGTCAGCTCCGCGCTGTCCGACGGGATGCGTACCTGGTACTGGTCGGCCACGACGGCCTGCAGTTCCAGCAGGGCCAGCGAGTCCATGCCGAGCTCGGCCAGCGACGCCGTCGGGGCGTCGGCGGCGCTGGCGGCGTCCAGGCCGCAGTTGCGGACCAGGATGGCGGTGATGTCGGCGGTGGTGACCGGCCGGTGCTGATCGGTGATGCTCATCCGTCCCTCCTCGGTGGTGGAAACTGCACGGTCAACGGCGGCTGCGGTCCGCCGAAGGCGGGTCGACCAGCCGGTCGACCAGCGATGTCGTCAGTCGTCCCTTGCGGAACGCGGCATCGTCGAGGACCCGGCGCAGGAACGGGATCGTGGTGCGGACCCCGGGGCCGTCGATCTGGAACTCGCTGAGTGCGCGTTCCATCCGGTTGAGTGCCTGGTCCCGTTCGGGCGCCCAGACGACGACCTTGGCCAGCAGCGGGTCGTAGTGCGGGCCGACGACGTACCCGGGATAGCCGTGCGTGTCGACCCGGGTGAACGGCCCGCCCGGTACGACGAACCGGTCCAACCGCCCGGCGGTCGGCGCGAAGCTCCGCTGCGGATCCTCGGCGTTGACCCGGCACTCGATCGCGACGCCGCGTGGCCGGATGTCCGGCTGGCGCCAGCGCAGTGGGGTGCCGCTGGCGATGTGGATCTGCTCCTGCACCAGGTCCACGCCGGTGATCATCTCGGTGACCGGGTGCTCCACCTGGATCCGGCAGTTGATCTCGATGAAGTGGAACTGGTCGTGCTCGTCGACGAGGAACTCGAAGGTCCCGGCGCCGACGTAGCCGACCGCGAGCGCGCCGCGTAACGCGACCGCCGCCATTTCGTCGAGCATCGCCGCTGGCAGCGTCGGGGCGGGTCCTTCCTCGATGAGTTTCTGGTGGCGGCGCTGCACCGAGCAGTCCCGGGTGCCCAGGTGCACGCCGTTGCCGTGGCCGTCGCAGAGCACCTGCACTTCGACGTGCCGGGCCTGGGTCAGGAACCGTTCCAGGTAGACCCGGTCGTCGCCGAAGACGGCCCGGGCCGTCTGCCGGGTCCGGTGGTACGCCGCCGCGAGCCCCGGTTCGGCTCCGACCACGCTCATGCCCCGGCCGCCGCCGCCGGCCGCCGCTTTGATGATCACCGGGTAGCCGATCTCGGCGGCGACCGTGGCGGCATGCGCGGCGCTGACCACCGGTTCCTGGCTGCCCGGCGGCAACGGCAGCCCGGCGGCGCCGAGCACCGTACGGGCCTTGGCCTTGTCGCCGAGGGCGAGCATCACCGACGGTGGCGGGCCGATGAAGACCAGACCGTTCTCGGCGCAGATCTCGGCGAAGTCGGCGTCCTCGGACAGGAAACCGTAGCCGGGATGGACCGCCTGGGCGCCGGTGCGCCGGGCCGCTTCGACGATGGCCGCGGCGTTGAGGTAGCTGGCCCGACTGGGTGCGGGACCGATGTGGACGGTCTCGTCGGCGAACCGGACCACCGCCGAGTCGCGGTCGGCGGTGGAGTGCACGGCGACGGTCTTCACGCCGAGTTCCCGGCAGGCCCGGGCGACCCGTAGCGCGATCTCACCCCGGTTGGCGATCAGGACCTTCTCGAACACGGTTGCCCGCCTCTCTGCGCCGATCCCTCGGCCGGTCTTCTCAGACGGTCTTCTCTGCCGTTCGCTCAGCCGGTTTCCCGGTCCGGGCCGAGCGCGATCAACGGTTGGTCGAACTCGACCGGCTCGCCGTCGCCGACGAGCACCTCGACGACGACGCCCCGGTGGTCGGCGACGATCTCGTTCATCAGCTTCATCGCCTCGACGATCCCGATCACCTGGCCGGGTTCGACCAGGTCACCGACGTCGACGTACGGCCTGCCGCCCGGCTCGGCGGCCCGGTAGAAGGTGCCGACGATCGGTGACGTGACCGCCCGTACCGGCGGGGCCGTCCCGGTGGTCACCGCACCGGTACGGGTGGGTCCGGTGCCGCCCGGCTCCACGCCGCCCGGGGCCGCGTCGGGCAGGCTCGGCCCGGCGCCGCCGGCTGGCGCCGGTCGATCGTGCCACTCGATCTCGATCACCGTGTCGCCGTGGCGGACCTGCACCCGGCGCAGCGGTCCGGTCAGCTCGCCGACGAGTTCCCGGGTCTGTTCGGCCAGCCGACGCAGCTGGCTGGCCAGATCCGGGCCGGCCGGGTTGCCGTTGGCGGAGGCTGCGGTCATCACGGAATCACCTGGATCGGTCGGTCGGTGGCGGTCGGTCCGCCGCCGGTGGTCGGTTCCCCGTCCCCGCCCCCGTCGCCGTCGGCACGCGGTTGCGCGTCTGGGCCGACGGGACGGTCGAGGCCGGCGGCGTAGCGGCGGAACCGTCGGGCCCGCCGGCGCAGCAGTTCGGCGGTCGGCAGGGCGCGCAGGTCGGGCAGGGTCGCGGTGAGCGCGGCGCGCAGCCGCTCGGCCGCACCTGCCGGGTCCTGCTGGGCTCCGCCCGGTGGTTCGGCGACGATGGCGTCGGCGACGCCGAGGCGGACCAGATCGGCGGCGGTGAGCCGCAGGGCGGCGGCGGCGCGGGGTGCGGCGGCCCGGTCGTGGAACAGGATCGCCGCGCAGCCCTCCGGGCTGATCACCGAGTAGACGGCGTTCTGCAGCATCAGTACCCGGTCGGCGACGCCCAGGGCCAGCGCACCACCGCTGCCACCTTCGCCGGTGACGACGGCGACCACCGGAGTGGGCAGCCGCGCCATGGTGCGCAGACAGGTCGCGATGGCACCGGCCTGACCCTGCTCCTCGGCGTCGATGCCGGGATGTGCTCCCGGGGTGTCGATCAGGGTGACCACCGGCAGCCCCAGCCGGGCGGCCAGGCCCATCACCCGCAGCGCCTTGCGGTAGCCAGCGGGGCTGGCCATGCCGAAGTTGCGGGCCAGCATCTCCCGGGCGTCGTGCCCCTTCTGGTGCCCGATGACCGCCACCGGCTGGTCGCCGAGGCGGGCCAGGCCGGCGACGATCGCCGGGCAGTCCGCGCCGAGCCGGTCGCCGTGCAGCTCGACGAAGCCGTCGAAGGCGCCGGCCAGGTAGTCCAGTGTGGTGGGTCTGGCCAGGTCGCGGGCGAGCCGTACGCACCGCCAGGCGTCGGGGTCGGCTCCCCGACGGGCGGCCGGGACGACCGCCGCCGCGGCACCGGCCGACGATGCCGCGGCCCGGCCGCCCTGCGTTGGCGGGCGGCCGGCGGGTGCCGATGTACGGGTGGTGGGTGCCGGCCCCGGACCTGCTCCGGCGCGGCCACCGGCGGTCGACGCGAGCAGGGCGCGCAGCCGGGGTCGCAGGTCACGCCGTTCGACGACCAGATCGACCTGGCCGCGCCGGAGCAGGAATTCCGCGGTCTGGAAACCGGCGGGCAGTTCCTGGCGGATCGTCTCGCGGATCACCCGGGGGCCGGCGAAGCCCATCCGGGCACCGGACTCGGCGATCACCAGGTCGGTGTTGGTGGCGAAGGAGGCGGCGACCCCGCCGTACGTGGGGTCGGTGACGACGCTGACGGTCAACACGCCGACGGCGCGCAGGTCGGCGATGGCGCAGCTGATCGTGGCCAGCTGCATCAGGGCCAGGGCACCCTCCTGCATCCGGGCGCCGCCGGAGGCGGTGACCACCACCAGCGGGTCGCCGGTGGCGAGGGCGTGCTCGGCGGCCCGGGTGATCAGTTCGCCGGTGGCGGCGCCGAGGCTGCCGCCGAGGAACCGGAAGTCCATCACGGCCAGGACGACGCGCTGCCCGCCGATCCGGGCGGTGCCGCAGACCACGGCCTCCGCCAGGCCGGTCGCGGCCCGTGCGCGGGCCAACCGACGCGGGTACGGCTGGGTGTCGACGAAACCCAGCGGATCGACCTCCGCCGCCCGGTGGGGCAGCGGGGTGAAACTGTCCGGATCGGCCAGTTGGGCGATCCGGTCCGGCGCGGTCAGCCGGCGGTGATGTCCACATTCGGGGCAGACGTCGAAGTTGCGGCGCATCCGCCGGCGGTAGACCAGGGCGTGGCAGGCGCTGCAGCGCAGCCACAGGTCGCGGGCGGTGGCGGGGCCGCTCACGGCCGCCGACCAGTTGGTGCGTCCCAGTGGTAGAACCGGTGCGCCATCGCGTCGCGCGGGCTGCGCCAGGTCGCCAGGTACGGGCTGATGTAGGTGGCGAGCCGGCGGCTGACCCGGTCGAACTCCGGGTGCTGCCGGGCGGCGGTCACCGCCTCCGGGCCGGTGTGGTCGGTCTCGATCAGATGCACGTAGAGGTCGTGCAGCCGGTACAGCGACCGGTGCCGTACCCCGGCCAGGCCGGGCAGGTCGGTGCGGTCCGACTCGGCGAAGATCTCGGCGACCTGCTGCTCCGCGTCCGGGACCACCTTGGCGATGATCAGTGACCGATCCATGGTTTCCTCCCAGCGGCGTCCAACCCGTTGCGCAGGTCACCATCCCGCCGGTGGCGTCACCGCCGCGTTGCGGCCGGCCGATCGTCGGGGCTGCCACGGTGACGCTGAGGTCACGGCGGCTCGGTACAGCGCGTGATGTTCGGTGGTGTCGTCGCTGGTTTGTGGCCTTGTCGGGTCGGGAGAATTGGCAGGTCAGATGGGGCGTGGTCAACCGTCGGGTGAATCGGCTAACCGACTCCGTCATTGACTGAGAGTAACCGTAATTGATAATCTTCGTGACGCAGAGGCATGGTGCGGGTACGGCGACCGGTGACTGACGCGTGCAGGGGGTTCGGCCGTGACGTCAGAGGCAGGCAACGCGGAGGCATCGGTCCGACTTCTCCTTCTCGGCGGGTTCCGCCTGGTGCGCCACGACGATCCAGTGATCGTCCCTCGTGGACTTCAGCGGATCGTCGCGTTGATCGGACTGCGCCCTGGCGCTACCCGCGCTCATCTGGCCGGCCTGCTCTGGCCGGACGCGGCCGAGGACCGGGCCCTGTCGTCGCTACGTACCGCGCTGTGGCGGCTGCGCCAGGAACCGGCCTGTCCGCTGCGGACCGTGGGGGACACCGTACGGCTCGATCCGCAGGTCAAGGTCGATGTCGACGATCTGGTCCGCACCGCCGCCCGGGTCCGCGACGGCGGCGATCCCCGGCTCGCCGACGCGGTGCTCACCGCCGCCCGCCACGACCTGCTGCCCGGCTGGTACGACGACTGGGTGCTGCTGGAGCGGGAACGGCTGCGCCAGCTGCGGCTGCACATGCTCGAACACGTCGCCCGGTCCCATCTGGACGCCGGCGAGCACGACGAGGCCCTGCAGGCGGCCCTGGAGGCGATGGGTGCCGAACCGCTACGGGAGACCCCGCACCGGTTGATCGTGCAGATCCACCTGGCCGAGGGGAACGTCTACGAGGCGCTGCACGCCTTCTACGCGTACCGGGATCTGGTGCTGCGGGAGTTGCAGCTGGAGCCCTCGGCGGCGATGTCGGCGCTGCTCGCCGACATCCTGACCCCGATGCGGGCCACCCGGGCCCCCGGGCCGGCACGCCGGCGGCCCCGGCCCGGCCACGACGGCGTGATCAGCCCGCGTCCGACCCGCTGACCCGCCGGCCGGCATGGGTGGCCGCCACCGCCCGGTCACCGCCCAGCGCCACCCGGACCAGCGCGGCGGCGAACCGTGGCAGGTCCCGGTCGGGCACCAGGGCGGCCAGCCGGTCCGGTGCCGTCGGCAGGTCCAGGGCGCCGGCGCCGGCGCTCACCCGCCGGTCCAGGTACGGCCGCAGGCCGGGCCAGACCGCCTGCACCTCGCGCAGGAAGATGTCCGCACCGGTCGGGCCGATGCCGGGGAACGCGGTGAGCGCCCGGCGCAACGCGGCCGGGTCGTCGCCGGTGTCGGTGTGCAGCCGCCGCAGGTCACCGCCCCATCTGCGCTGGCACAGCTCGGCCGAGTCGCCGAGCATGGTGGCGGTGCGTTCGTCGTAACGCCGGTAGTGGCCCCGGCCCAGCGCGTCCACCCGGTCCTGCCAGCTGGCCTTCGCCATCGCCGCCGGGGTGCGGTAGCCGGCGGTGAACAGTTCGCGGGCTGCGTCGACCGCGATCCGCGCCGAGATCCGGGCACTGAGCAGGGTCGCCAGCACCAGCAGTTGGTACAGCGGCGCGGGCTTGTCGGCCAGGGTGATCCCCGCGTCCGCGCTGAACGTACGGCCCTGCTGGTCGAGCAGGGCCGTCACCGTCGTCGCCGTCCGTCGATCGGCCATCTCCGCCACCTCCCGCCCGGGGCGGTTACCCGGGGCCGGGCGGGCGAAACGACTCAGCGGACGCTGCTCGCCGTCAGCGCGTCCGCCGCCGACGTGCCGGCGGGATCGCCGGTGGGTTTGTCGGCGGGATCGCCGGTGGGTTTGTCGGCGGGATCCCTGGCGGGAGGCTCGGCCGGCTCCTTGGGATCCCCGGCCTGGGCGATCCGCAACGCCTCCACCAGCTCCCGGTAGAGCCGGTCGGTGGCCAGCAGGGTCTGGTGGTCACCCCGGGCCCGGACCTGACCGGCCTCCATCACCACGATGGTGTCGGCGTCGATGACGGTGGACAACCGGTGCGCGATGGTGACCACCGCGCCGTGCGCGGCCTGCTCCCGGATGCAGTCGTGGATGGCGACCTCGGTCAGGCCGTCGACCTGGGCGGTCGCCTCGTCCAGCAGCAGTACGTCCGGGCGGCGCAGGATGGCGCGGGCCAACGCGATGCGTTGCCGCTGACCACCGGACATCGACGACGGGGTCAGCGGGGTGTCCAGGCCCTCGCCGAGTGAGTCGACCTTCTCGGTGAGCCGGACCGCGTGCAGCGCCCGGCGGATCTCCGCCTCGGTGGCGTCCGGGTAGGTGAACAGCAGGTTCTCCCGGATGGTTCCGGGAATCACCGGGGTGTCCTGCTCGACGTAGGCCAGCCGCTCCCGCACCTCGACGTGGCTCAGCGCCGTGTACGGCCGGCCGTCGAGCAGCACCTCGCCCTGCTGCGGGGCGAGGAAGCGCAGGATCAGCGAGAACAGCGTGGTCTTGCCGGCTCCCGACGGCCCGACGATCGCCACGTGACCGCGCCGGGGCACGGTGAGGTCCACCTCGCGGACGGCCGCCGGCAGGTCGGGACCGTAGCCGGCGGTGATCCGCCGCAGCTCCAGCACCGGTTGGTCCTCGCCGGCATCGACATCGGTGGTGATGGGCGCCGGGTCGGCGGTGGGCACCGGGTCGGTGCCGCCGGCCGTCGGGTCGGACTCCACCGGCATCGCCTCGATCTGCCGGATCCGGCCGGCGGCGGCGATGCCCGACTGCAGGGCCGTGAGGTGCCGACTCAGCGTGGTGACCGGCTCCATCAGCCCGAAGGCGTACAGCAGGAAGGCGATCAGGCTGGAAACGGCCAGGTCGCCGGTGCTGACCCGCCACGCCCCGATGCCGAGGATCATGATGATGGCGCCCTGGATGCCGCTCCAGGCGATCGTCCAGGCGTACGCCTCCCGGCGCACGGCCCGGACGCTCTGCCGGGCCGATTCGCGGGCCTCGCCGACGATCCGGTCGGACTGGCGGTGCTCGGCCCGGCTGACCTTGACGGTACGGATCGCCCGCAGGGTCCCCTCCAGCACCGCACCCAGGGTGCCGACGTGTGCCTGGGCCCGCTCCTGCGCCTTGGCGATGCCGGGCATCAGCAGGCTGAACAGCACCGCCATCACCACCACCGCGGCCACCGTTACGCCGAGCAGCACGAGGTCGAGCACGGCCATCAGGGCCAGGGTGCCGACCATCATCACCGAGCCGTTGATCAGGCCGATCACGCTGGACGAGGCGGCTTCGCGCAGCAGCACCGTGTCGGAGGTGACCCGGGTGATGAACTCGCCGGTCGGCCGGCTGGTCACCGCCGGTACGGTGGCCCGGAACAGCCGGCGGACCATCGACTCACGGGCGTCGAGGATCACCCGCTCGCCGACGGTGCCGAGCAGGATCCACTGCCAGAGCCAGATGACGACGCCGAGAGTGAGCAGGCCGAGCAGTGCGAGGACCGGTCCGCGCAGCGAGTCGAAGCTGGAGAGGCTGTCCAGCACCCACTTGGTGACCATCGGGGTGGCGAGGCTGCCGGCCGATCCGAGCAGGGCGAGCAGAAGGCCGAGCCCGAGGGCGCGGCGGTGCGGTCGGGCGAACGACCAGAGCAGGCGGAGCCGGGGCAGCTGTCGGTCGTCGGGTGGATGGCCGACGCTGATCGGAGCGGTCATAGCTTGAAGTGGAACACGGGTGTTCCAGAAGCGTCAACGGCTATTCGCTATCGGAACGCCGTCGGGTAGGTTGCCGAGTATGGTGGAGGCACAGACCGGGGCAGCGGAGACAGCCACCCGGGCGCGCACCCGGCGGGCCATCCTGGACGCGGCGCTCGTCGTGCTCGCCCGGGACCAGGCGGCGTCGCTCGGCGACATCGCCGTCGAGGCCGGCGTCGGCCGCACGACGTTGCACCGCTACTTCCCGGAACGGTCCGACCTAGTCGACGCGCTGAGCCAGCACGTGCTGGACCGCATCGCGGCGGCCACCGACCGGGCGTGCCCTGGGCAGGGCAGCGCACTGGCCGCCATCGAACGACTCTGCCAGGAGTACTTCGCTCTCGGCGACGCGCTCACCATCATCTTCAACGATCCACAGCTCGCCTGCCGCCCGGAGTGGAGCCAGGAAACCGAGGCGGACCGGTCGCTGCTGCGCCTGATCGAGCGCGGGCATGCCGACGGCAGCATCGACCCGCAGGTCGACCCGGCCTGGGCGCAACAACTGCTGTGGGCGCTGCTGTACGCCGGTTGGCAGTACGTCAACGACAACACGGCACCCCGCTACGAGGCCCTGACCCAGTGCCTGCGCAGCCTGCGCAAGTCCCTGGCGGCCTAGCCTGCCTCCTTCACTCCTTGCATCTGCCGGGGGCATGGGCCTTTCTGCCTGGCATCTGCTGCCCTAGGCTGAGTCGGGTGACCAGCTATCGGATCGGTGCGGCGGCGGAACTGCTCGGCGTGAGCGTCGACACCGTCCGCCGCTGGATCGACGCGGGCCGGCTCGCCGCCACCCGCGACGGCAACGGCCACCGCGAAATCGACGGCAGCGACCTGGCAGCCTTCGCCCGCGCGCTGGCCGACGACCCCGACGACGGCATCGCCCGGTCGTCGGCCCGCAACCGGATGCGCGGCATCGTCACCGCCGTCACCCGCGACACCGTGATGGCCCAGGTCGACATCCAGGCCGGGCCGTTCCGCATCGTGTCGCTGATGAGCCGGGAGGCGGTCGACCAACTGGGGCTGGTGGTCGGCGCGACCGCCACCGCCGTCGTCAAATCCACCACCGTCGTCGTCGAACGGAGCACCTGATGGTTCGGCTCCGCAGCGCCGCCCTGCCCGCAGCCGCTGCCGTCGCTGTCGCCGTACTGGCCGGCTGCGCCGGCACCACCGCCAGCGGCAGCGGCGACCCCGACGCCAGCGGGTCACCGGCGGTCACCGGGCCGCTGACCGTGCTCGCGGCGGCCTCGCTGACCGAGTCGTTCACCCGGATCGGGGCCGACTTCGAGGCCGCCCACCCCGGCGTCACCGTGACCTTCAGCTTCGCCGGCAGCTCCCAGCTCGCCCAGCAGGTCACCGCCGGTGCCCCGGCCGACGTGTTCGCCGCCGCCAGCCCGGCCACCATGGCGACGGTCGTCGACGCCGGCGACGCCGCCGGCGAGCCCGTCGTATTCACCCGCAACCAACTGGTCGTCGCCGTACCGGACGGCAACCCGGCCGGCGTCACCGGGCTGGCCGACCTCACCGCACCCGGGGTCACCGTCGCGCTCTGCGCCGAGCAGGTGCCCTGCGGGGCGGCCGCCCGCACCGCCCTCGACGCCGCCGGCAGCGACCTCGTCCCGGTCACCTACGAACGCGACGTGCGGGCCGCCCTGTCCAAGGTGCGCCTCGGCGAGGTCGACGCCGCACTCGTCTACCGCACCGACACCGCTGCCGCCGCCGACGAGGTGGACGCCGTCGAGTTCGCCGAGTCGGCCGCGGCGGTCAACGACTACCCGATCGTGGCGCTCGCCCAGGCGGCGAACCCGACGGCGGCCGACGCCTTCATCGCGTACGTCCGCGCCGCCGCCGGGCAGACGGTGCTCGCCGACGCCGGCTTCCAGACACCGTGACCGGCCGGGACGCCGAACGGACCGGCAACCGGACCGGCAACCGGACCGGCAACCGGACCGGCAACCGGGCCGGCAACCGCCGGCTGCCGGTCTTTCTCGCCCTGCCCGCCCTGGCCGGGCTGACCTTCCTGATGCTGCCGCTGGTCGGGCTGCTGATCCGGACGCCGTGGGCGCAGCTGCCGCAGCGACTCACCGCGCCCGGTGTCCTCGACGCGCTGCGGCTGTCGATGCTCACCGCCACCGCCGCCACGATCCTGTGCCTGATGCTCGGCGTGCCACTGGCCTGGCTGCTGGCCCGTACCCGGTTGCCCGGCCGGGGGCTGATCCGCGCCCTGGTCACCGTGCCGCTGGTGCTGCCGCCGGTGGTCGGCGGTCTCGCGCTGCTGCTCGTCTACGGCCGGCGCGGGCTGGTCGGCGGCTGGCTGGACACCACGTTCGGCGTCACCGTGCCGTTCACCACCACCGCCGTGGTGCTCGCCGAGGCGTTCGTCGCCATGCCGTTCCTGATCATCGCCGTCGAAGGTGCCCTGCGCGGAGCCGACCCCCGCTACGAGGAGGCCGCCGCCACCCTCGGCGCCGGCCGGTGGACCACCTTCCGCCGGGTCACCCTGCCGATCGTCGCCCCCGGGATCGCCGCCGGGTCGGTGCTGTGCTGGGCGCGGGCACTCGGCGAGTTCGGTGCGACCATCACCTTCGCCGGCAACTTCCCCGGCCGTACGCAGACCATGCCGCTCGCCGTCTACCTCGCCCTGGAGCAGGACCTGGAAGCCGCGATCGTGCTCAGCCTGCTGCTGCTGGTCGTCTCCGTGGCGATCCTCGCCGGGCTGCGCGACCGCTGGGTGGGCGGGCTGCGGTGACCCCGGACCAGACGCCGGCGACCCCGGACCGGACACCGGCGTCCCTCGACGCGCACCTGCTGGTGCACCGGGCCGGCTTCACCCTGGACCTGCGGCTGACCGCCGCCGCCGGGGAGGTCGTGGCACTGCTCGGGCCCAACGGCGCGGGCAAGACCACCGCGCTGCGGGCCCTCGCTGGCCTGCAGCCACTGCACGGCGGCCACCTGCGCCTGGCCGGCCGGACCTGGGACGAGCCGGCCCGGCGTACCTTCCTCGCCCCGGACCGCCGGTCCATCGGCGTGGTCTTCCAGGACTACCTGCTCTTTCCGCACCTGAGCGTGCTGGACAACGTCGCGTTCGGGCCCTGCAGCCACGGGGTGCCGCGTCGGGCCGCCCGCGACGAGGCGGCCCGCTGGTTGGACCGGGTCGGGTTGTCCGGGTACGCGCGGCGGCGGCCCCGGGAACTCTCCGGCGGGCAGGCGCAGCGGGTCGCGCTGGCCCGTGCACTCGCCGTACGGCCGCAGTTGCTGCTGCTCGACGAGCCGCTCGCCGCCCTGGATGCCCGGACCCGGTTGGACACCCGCGCCCACCTGCGCCAGCATCTCGCCGCGCACCCCGGTGTCGCCGTTCTGGTCAGCCACGACCCGCTGGACGCGATGGTGCTCGCCGACCGGATGCTGATCATCGAGGACGGCGCGGTGGTGCAGTCCGGTGACGCTGCCACCGTCACCGCCCGGCCGCGCACCGACTACGTCGCCCGGCTCGTCGGGCTCAACCTCTACCGGGGCCGGGCCGCCGGGGCGAACGTCACCCTCGCCGGCGGGTTCACCCTGGTCGTCGGGGAACCCCAGCAGGGCGAGGTCTTCGTCGCCTTCCCGCCGTCGGCGGTCGCGCTCTACCGGCGGCGCCCGGACGGCAGCCCCCGAAACACCTGGCCGGCCAGGGTCGCCGCGCTCGCACCCAACGGCGACCGGCTGCGGGTGGAGTTGACCGGACCGGTCACCGTCGGCGCCGACATCACCGCCGCCGGGGCCGCGCACCTCGGGCTGCGCCCCGGCGTGCAGATCTGGGCGAGCCTGAAAGCAACCGAGACCGCCGTCTACCCGGCCGGGCCGGATCGTACGATTCCCTTGACGGAAGCGAAGCCTTCCGACAACAGTTCGTCTCCAGGGAGGGAACCCACGTGAGCACCGGGGTTGAGACGCGCGAATTCCAGGCGGAGGCGCGGCAGCTCCTGCAGTTGATGGTCCACTCGATCTACTCGAACAAGGACATCTTCCTGCGTGAGTTGATCTCGAACGCCTCCGACGCGCTGGACAAGCTGCGGTTGCAGGCGCTGATCGACAAGGATCTGGAGGTCGACACCTCGGACCTGCACATCGACATCGAAACCGACCGTGAGCAGCGGACCCTGACGGTGCGCGACAACGGCATCGGCATGTCCCGTGACGAGGTGGTCAGCCTGATCGGCACGATCGCCAAGTCCGGCACCGCCGAGCTGCTGCGCAAACTCAAGGAATCCAAGGACAGCGCGTCGCAGGAGCTCATCGGGCAGTTCGGGGTCGGGTTCTACGCCACCTTCATGGTCGCCGACCGGGTGACCCTGACCACCCGCCGGGCCGGCGAGACCACGGCGACCCGCTGGGAGTCCTCCGGCGAAGGCACGTACACCGTCGAAGCGGTCGACGACGCTCCCCAGGGCACCACGGTCACTCTGCACCTCAAACCGGAGGACACCGAGGACCAGCTTTTCGACTACACCGACGAATGGAAGATCCGGGAAATCGTCAAGCGGTACTCGGACTTCATCGCCTGGCCGATCCGGATGACCACCGAACGACCCGGCGAGGCCGAGGGGGAGACCACCAGCGAGGTGGTCACTCTCAACTCGATGAAGGCGCTCTGGGCGCGGCCGCGTTCGGAGGTGACCGACGACGAGTACAAGGAGTTCTACAAGCACGTCAGCCACGACTGGAACGACCCGCTCGACATCATCCACTGGAAGGCCGAAGGCACCTTCGAGTACGAAGCGCTGCTGTTCGTGCCGGCGCAGGCACCGTACGACCTGTTCATGCGGGACTCGAAGCGCGGCGTGCAGCTGTACGTCAAGCGGGTGTTCATCATGGACGACTGTGAGGCGCTGGTCCCCGAGTACCTGCGCTTCATCAAGGGCGTCGTCGACGCGCAGGACCTGTCGCTGAACATCAGCCGGGAGATCCTGCAGCAGGACCGGCAGATCCAGCTGATCCGTCGCCGGCTGGTCAAGAAGGTGCTCTCCGCGCTCAAGGAGCTGATGGAGCGCGACGCCGACCGTTACCGCACCTTCTGGACCCAGCTCGGCCGGGCCGTCAAGGAGGGCCTGCTCAACGACTTCGACAACCAGCGGGCGATCCTGGACATCTCGTCGTTCGCCTCGACCCACGACGCGGAGCAGCTGACCACCCTGGCCGGGTACATCGAGCGGATGCCCGACGGTCAGGAGGACATCTACTACATGACCGGCGAGTCCCGGACCATGATCGAGAACTCGCCGCACATGGAGGCGTTCAAGGCCAAGGGGTACGAGGTCCTGCTGCTCACCGACCCGATCGACGAGATGTGGGTCGAATCGGTCGCCGACTACGACGGCAAGAAGCTGCGCTCGATCGCCAAGGGCCAGGTCGACCTGGACGGCGACGACGAGGCCGCCGAGGCCGACCCGCAGCGGCAGGAGCAGAAGCAGACGTACGCGTCGCTGCTGACCTGGCTCGGCAAGACTCTCGACAGCCACGTCAAGGAGGTCCGGCTGTCCAGCCGGCTGACCACCTCGCCGGCCTGCCTGGTCGGGGACGCCGGAGACATGACCCCGGCGTTGGAGCGGATGTACCGGGCGATGGGCCAGGACGGGCCGAAGATCAAGCGGATCCTGGAGCTGAACCCGACCCACCCGCTGGTCGCCGGCCTGCGCGAGGCACACGACGCGCGCGGCGACGACCCGGCGCTGGTCGAGACCGCCGAGCTGCTGTACGGCACCGCCCTGCTGGCCGAGGGCGGCGAACTGGACGACCCGGCCCGGTTCGCCAAGCTGCTCGCCGACCGGCTGGCCCGGACCGTCTGACCCGCACTGTCTGACCGCACCACGTCGGGTCCCCGGCGGGTCGACCGACCCGCCGGGGCTCAGACGGCGACCGACTCTTCGGCTGCGGCGGCGACCGACGCTTGGGCTGCGGCGGCGATCGGATCTTCGGTGACGGCGGCGGCGATCGCCTGGTCGACGGCGGCTGCGACGTGCAGGCGGGTGGTCGGGAACAGCAGTAGCGGGGTGTCCTCCTGGCGGACCAGCAACTCGATCTCGGTGCAGCCGAGGATCACGCCCTGCGCGCCGGCCGCGATCAGCCGCTCGATCACCTTCAGGTACCTGGCCCGGGACGACTCGTCGACCACCCCGAGGCACAGTTCGTCGTAGATGACCGAGTGGACCATTTTGCGGTCCTCGGCGTCGGGCACCAGGACGGTCAGTCCGTGGCTGGCCAGCCGGTTCCGCAGGAAGTCCTGCTCCATGGTGAACGCGGTGCCGAGCAGGCCGACGGTGTGCAGCCCGTGGGCGCGGACCGCGTCGGCGGTGACGTCGGCGATGTGCAGCAGCGGGATGTCGACCGCGGCGGCGACCCGGTCGGCGACCTTGTGCATGGTGTTGGTGCACAGCAGCAGCAGGTCGGCACCGGCCGCCTCGACCCGCCGGGCCGCGTCGGCGAGCAGGTCGGCTGCCTCGTCCCACTCGCCGGCGGTCTGCCGGCGCTCGATGTCGGCGAAGTCGACCGAGTAGAGCACACACCGCGCCGAGTGGTGCCCACCCAGGCGGTCGCGGACCAGCTCGTTGGCGAGCCGGTAGTAGTGGGCGCTGCTTTCCCAGCTCATGCCGCCGAGCATGCCGATCGTCACCATGGTGCCATCGTGCCACCCGGTGTCCGGGCGCCGGGCGGATATTCGCCGGCGAACATCGACCCGGTCGACGGCTGTCGCGGATGTCGATGTGTCGACTATTGTGGACTCATTCGTTCGTGCGGATCCCGCCGAGGGAGCTGGTGGTCGTGCGCGTACCGTTTCGGGCTCAGCGGCGAACCGCTGCCACTACCACTACCGCTGTCACCCTCACCGCCGCGACGCTGGCCGCCGCGCTGGCCTTCGCCGCCCCACCGCACCCGGCGACGGCGACCGCCGGTGCGTCGGACGTCTCCGACGGTCAGTGGCTGGTCGCCGACCTGGGCACCCCCACCGCGAAGGTCGGGCAGGCCGAGGTGGTCGGCGCGGTCACCGTCGACGACCACCCCGGCGGGGCACAGCAGCCGTACGTGTTCACCGTCGTCGACGGTGCGCTCTACCTGACGCTGGTCACCGGTGGCCGCGGCTGGGTGCCGCTCGGTGTGCCACCGGGCGGCAGCCCGATCACCGGCGGCGTCGGCGCGATCACCGTACGGGACAGCCCGGCGTCGCCGGCCCGGCCGCACGTCTTCCTCCGTACCGCCGACGGCCAGCTGTGGAGTCGCTGGTGGGACGGGGCCAGCTGGAACTGGTCGGGCCTCGGGGCACCGCCGGGGGCGGCCGTGACCGGCGGGGTCGGGGTCGTCGCCGTCGCGGACGCCCCGGGTGCGGCACAGCGGCCGTACGTCTTCGTCCTCGGCACCGGCGGGCAGCTCTGGCTGAACTGGTGGACCGGTGCCCGGTGGCGGTGGGACGGTCTCGGCACCCCGGACGTGGCCCACCCGCAGTACACCACCGGTGTCGGCGTCGGCCTGATCCAGCTGGCCCCGGAGAACCCGCAGTGGCCGCAGGCGTTCGTCGTCACCGGCGAGGGGGAGGTGTGGCGCAACGGCTGGGACGGCAGCGGTTGGCGGTGGACCGACCACGGGGTGGGGCCGGCCGGCCCGCAGCCCACCGTCGGGCTCGACGTGACCACCGTCCCCGCGCCCGCCGGCGCGACGGTCGCACCGATCGCCTTCACCGGCGTCGTCGACGGCCTCTACTCGCTGTCGTATCCGACGGTCGGGCCGCAGTGGACCTGGTCCGACCAGAACCTGCCGTACTACGACGTGCAGCTGCCGGTGTCGGCCGGAGCGGTCACCGTCACCGACAGCCCGACCAGCGCTTCCCGGCCGTACCTGTTCATCTGCGACGCCATCACGGCCGGCCCGGTCCGGTCGAACTGGTGGGACGGTACCCGCTGGCAGTGGACGGAGCTGCCGGGGACCAAGGCGCTGCCGGGTTGGCCGCGCTGCGGCGCGGCGACGACGGTCCGCGACACGGCGTCCGGCCCGCAGCGACCCTTCGTCTACTACTGGTCACCGGGCGTCGACGACGACCAGGTCGGCCACCTGATGGTCAGCTGGTGGGTGCCGACCGCGGCGCCCGCCGACGTCGTCGGGAAGTGGCATGTCACGCCGGTCGGCAACCCGGTGCCCGAGGCGCGCGCCGCTCAGCTGGTCGGCGCGCTCGCCGTCGACGACCAGCCGGGCGGGCAGCAACGACCGGCCGTGTTCAACCTGATCGACGGGCAGCTGTACGGCACCGAACTCGTCGACGGCCGGTGGCGGTGGAGCTGGCACGGCGTACCGCAGGACGCCACCGAGGTGACGGCCGTCGGCGCGGTCACCGTCCGCGACGGCGCCGACTCGGCGGCCCGGCCGTACGTGTTCGTCGTCGCCGACGGTCGGCTCTGGTGCCGCTGGTGGGACGGGGCCAACTGGACGTGGAGCGACCTCGGCGCCCCGCCGGGTACCGAGGTCGCCGTCGCGCTCGGTGTGGTGGCCGTCCGTGACGGCCCCGGCGCCCCGCAACGGCCGTACGTGTTCGTCGACGCCGTCGACGGCGCCGGCGCCCACCGCGCCTGGTCGGCCTGGTGGACCGGGCTGCGGTGGCAGTGGTCCGACCACGGCAACCCGCTGGCCGACCCGACGTACCGGCTGGCGCCGGTCGGGGCGGCGGTCATGCGGTACGCGGCGGACGCGCCCGAGTTCCCGCAGCTGTTCGTGATCGAGCCCCACCGCCGGGTGTGGCAGCTCGGCTGGGACGGCTCCCGCTGGTCGTGGAGCGACCGGGGGAGCCCGGGCAGCATCCTGACCGGTCTCGGGGTGACCACCACCACCGACGCCGGCACCGGGCTGGTCCGCCCCTGGGTGTTCGTCGGCCAGTGGGCGCACGGAATCTACGCGCTGTCGTACGCCGGCGGTGGCCAGTGGCTGTGGGCCGACCACCAGGGGCCGCAGCCGGCGGCCCTCGCGCCCGCGCCGGCCGGGGTGCTCACCGTCGCGGATCGGCCCGGTGCCGACCCGCGGCCGTACGTCTTCGTCTGCGACCACATGAAGATCGGCGGGCCGATCTCGGCGAACTGGTACGTCGCCGACAGCCGGTGGACCTGGTCGAACCAGGACGGCACCCGGGCCGTACCCGGTCAGCCGGGCTGCGGGTCGGCGGTCGCGATCACCGACGCCGGCATCGGCCCACAGCGGCCGTACGTCTTCTACTGGACGCCACGGGCCACGAACAGCCTCGCCCCGGACCAGTTGACGGTCAACTGGTGGGGCTGACCGCCGCCACCGGCACGGCACAATCAGAGACATGCGGATCCGACGGGTCACCACGGTGGCGGAGGTACTGGCCGCCGGCGCGCTGTTCGACGACGCCCCGCAGCCGGCGGCGACCGAGCGCTTCCTCGCCGACGAGCGGCACCACCTGCTGGTCGCCTACGTCGACGACGGGGTGCCGGCCGGGATGGTCACCGGGGTGGAGACGACCCACCCGGACAAGGGCACCGAGATGTTCCTGTACGAACTGGGCGTCGACGAGGCGTACCAGGGTCGGGGGATCGGCACGGCGCTGGTCGGCGCCCTGGCGGAGCTGGCGCGCACACGGGGCTGTTTCGGGATGTGGGTGATCACCGACGTCGACAACGCGCCGGCGCGGGCGACGTACCGCCGGGCCGGCGGTGCCGACGAGGACGGGCAGGTCGTCTACGTCTGGTCCTTCAGCCCCGTACCGGACACAGCGAACGGCGCGTGATGCGCGGATTCGCGGGCAGGTCACCCGGCCCGGCCTGGCCCGGCGCCTGGCCCGGCCCGGTCAGGCGGCCGGCCGGGCCAGCCGGCGCAGTTTCAGCGCCAGATGGAGGCAGAGCCGTTCGTTGCCGTCCTTGAGGTCGGTGTCGGCGAGCTGCTCCACCCGCTGCAGCCGGTAGTAGAGCGTGGTGCGGTGCAGGCGCAGCGCCTCGGCGGCGGCGTGCGCGTTGCCCGCCAGGTCCAGGTAGATCTCCAGGGTCTCCAGCAGCACCTGGTGGGTGTCGTCGCGCAACATCCGCGCCAACCCGGGATGCACCCCGGCGACATCCAGCTGATGCTCGTCGAGCTGCGACAACAGCCGGTAGATGCCCAGGTTGGCCCAGGCGACCACGGGGCCGAGTGCCGGTAGCCGGACCCCGACCCGGGCGGCCTGCAGCGCCTCCGCGTAGGAGTGCACGGTGTCGGCGAGCCGGGGCCGTGGCTGGCCGAGTCCGACGACGACCCGCTGCACCGGGGCGAGCCGGTCGGTGACGGTCGCCAGGGCACTGCTCAGCTGGGTGGCGGTCGCCGGCGGTGAGCCCCGCCCGGTCAGCCGCGCGTCGCGCAGCAACAGCACCCCGTGGTCGTGCCGGACCAGGTGCAGGGCCTCCCGGGTGCCGACCCACCGCCGGGTGGCGACCAGGGCCTGTTCCAGGGCGATCCGGGTGGTCTCGTCGAGGACCTGGCCGGGGGCCGGTACCGGTTGGGCGACCAGCGCGGTGCTGCGGCCGTCGCTGGTCACGACGCCGTCGGACAGCAGCGACCGGACCACTTCGTCGCGGATGTCGGCCGAGTCGGACAGCAGGGTACGGGCGGCTTCGGCTTCCCGCTGCGAGGCCAGCTCGCCGATCAGGTTGGTGCGGTACAGCGCCAACGCCAGATCTGCGGCGGCCTCGACGGCCGTCGCGATGTCGGCGTCGGACATGGTGCCGTCGGCGTCGATGAACCAGACGAAGCCGAGCAGCAGGTCCCGGTGCCGCACCGGGACACAGACCCGGGGCAGCAGCTCCAGCTCGGGGCAGGCCGGGGTACGGACCGGCGTGCGGGCCGTCATGATGCCGATGTCGCGGAACCAGGCGACGACCTCGGCGGCGGTGTGCCGGCGCAGGATCGAATCGCGGCGTACGTCGTCCATCGGACCGCTGTGTTCGCTGTAGACCACGACCCGCTGGCGGCGGTCCTCGATCAACGCCGGTCGGCCGACCCGGGCAGCGACGGTGTCCACGATGCGCTGCAGATCCGCCTGCAATCCGTACCCCCGTCGTCGCACCCGCCTGCGGCGGTGCCCGTACCGCCGTCGAGTAACCACCTTCGGCCGCGCCGGGCCGCGACGCAAGACTCCGCCGGCAGGCTTCCGGCAGGTGTCGGAAGAGATCGACACATCTCGGCGACAGCTGCACGGTGACCGGTCGGTCACCCGGCTCCTAGATTCGAGCTCGGCCGGCTTCCCGCTGCGAGAGGTGACTGCGATGCGCCCACTGTCCACCAGACGCGCGGTGCGCCGCGCGGTGCTCGGCGCGGCTGTCGTGACCGCACTGATCGTGCCGACCGGCGGGCTCTCCGCTGCCGCCGCGCCGGGCAACCCGGCCGGCGGCGGCGGACCGTTCGAGATTCTCGACCCGCAGTACTGGCAGAACCCGGACACGATGACCTGGGACGACTGGGTGGCGGTGCCGGGCCGGGACTGGTCGGACCCGACGGTGACCGGGTCGGTGCGCAACTTCGACATCGCGCTGGTCACTCTGGACTATCCGGACCAGCCGTTCGTGGTGACCCAGCGCCCCCGGTCGACGGTCTTCGGCAACCCGCAGGCGACGGCGTCGAACATCCCGCGTGAGCAGGTCGCCCAGTTCTACACCGACTTCCTGAACACCCCGAACGACCTGAACAAGGGCCACACGCTGCACGAATACTGGATGCAGGATTCCAACGGCCGCTACGGCGTGGACCTGACCGGTTTCGGCCCGTACCAGCTGCCGGCGAAGTCCTACCAGTACGGCATCGACAACGGATTCAACCCTGGGGCCTGCCCGAGTGGCGAGCAGTGCGCCCGCAACATCCGTACCGACGGGTTGGGCGCCTGGCGGGCGGCGGTCGGCGACGAGGTGGCCGACTCGTACGAACTGGTCTTCATCCTCTCCGCCGGTCAGGACGAGTCGTCGACCTGGCAGGAGTTCGGCCAGATGATGTTCCAGACCAAAGAGGACGTGCCGGACGCCTGGGGGCCGCCGGATCCGAACCTGCCGAACTGGGCCCGGACCCGCTACGTCGAGTGGACCTCGTGGAAGGCGGCGTCGACGATCTGGCCGAACGCCGGTGGCGGTTCGTCCACCCAGGCGGAGAGCTCCGGGATGGGCGTGTACGCACACGAGCTGAGCCATCTGCTCAGCATCGGTGACAACTACAACAACCCGTACGGCACGCCGCTGCGCCGCACGTACACCGGCATCTGGGGGATGATGTCGCGCGGGTCGTTCAACGGACCGGGTGGCCCGCACACCCGCTGGCAGATCCCGCCGACCAATGGCGGCTCGATGGGGTCGCTGCACATGGTCCGCGACAAGATCAAGATCGGGCTGGTCGGTGAGGAACACATCCTGCGGCTGTCCCGGGAGGCCCTCGCCTCGTCCGGGATCGTCGTCGCCGACGTCACCGCCCGCGCGGTCGACGCCGGCCGCAACGGCCTGACCGGCATCAACGTCGCCATGGACCGGGACCGCTCACCGGCCTGCAGCACCAGCACCGACCCGCTGTGCGACGGCGGCAACTTCGACAACTACACCGTCGAGGTCGTCGACCGGATGGGCGCGGACTCGTTCACCCCGGACGCCGGGGTACTGCTGAGCAAGACCAAGAACGCCGACAGCGCCCCGTTCATCTGGGTCGTCGACGCCAACCCGCAGGACATCGACATGGTCGACTTCTACCGGCCGGACGGCACCCCGCAGAAGATCACCATGGGCGACTACCGGCAGCTGTCCGACGCGTTGTTCCACGCCGGCACCGGCTCCGGCAGCGAGTTCGAGTACGTCGACGAGGCCAACCGGCTGCACTTCTACATTCTGGACCTGCGCCGGGACCGCACGGGGGTGCTGTCGTACACGGTGGCGGTGCGCTCCCTCGACGGCGACGGCGGCCCGAGCACCCACGGCGTCGCGTTGACCCGGGGCACCGTGACCACCCCGAACAGCAAACCCACCAACCGGGGCGTGACCTGCTCGTTCACCCTCACCAACACGGGTAACTTCTCGGCCGGCGGTCAGCAGCACCCGGAGGACGTCTCGGCGTACCTCGACGCCGACGTCTACCGGCTGTCGACCCGGGCGGCCGGCATCGGCTGGCGCGCGGAACTGCCCAACGCGCTGGCCACCGCCGAGTTCGGTCAGTCGACCACAGTGAAGGTGTCGGTCGCCGCCGCCGCGGACGCGGTCTCCACCGGCTACATCAAACTGACCGCCACCTCGGTCGGCGACCCCACGAAGACCCGGACCGAGACGTGCCGGGTCGACAAGTCGTGACCCTGCCCCGACCCCGCCGGGCGGTCCTCGCCGCGCTGCTGGTCGGCGCGGCGGGGGCCGCCGTGGCCCTGGCGGCCTGCGGCGGCACCGAGCCGGAACCCCGCTCAGCGGTCACCGTGCGGGTGCTGGTCCGCGACATCGACATCCGTCCGGTCGGGGTCGACTGCGCCGGCACCGGAGCGTACACGTTCTTCCACCACCGCGCGCCGTACCGGATCGTCGACCCGTCCGACGAGGTGCTGGCCGCCGGGGAGCTGCCGCCGGGGACCTCGGTGCCGACCTTCGACGAGGACCTCGAAGTGGAGCGGGTGCCGACGTACTGCGAGTTCGCCGTACCGGTCGAGGTGGCGGCGCGTGGCGGCTACCGGCTGGTCGTCGACGACCGTACGCCGATCCCGCTGACCCGCGACGACAGCGAGGGGCCGGCGCTGGTCGCCGTGGTGCCCTCGTGACCGCCCGACCCCGCCGGCTGGCCGGTGCCCGCCAGCTGCCCGCCGGCCCGCTGAGGGCCGCGCTGGCGGTGGTGCTGACGGCGGCGCTGGCCGGCTGCGCCGGCGGGGGCGACGCCGACGGCCTGGTGGTACACCCGGTGGCCTCGCCGGTGCCCGGTGGAGTGTCGACCCTGCCCGGCCCGGCGCCGACCGACCTGAGCTTGCGTCCGGCCCCGACCGACTCCCCGCCGGCTCCGGCGGTCAGCGGTACGTTGACCGACCGCACCCCGCTGGCGTTGGCCGATCTGTGGGCGGAGCGGGCGGTGGTGCTGACCTTCTTCACCTCCTGGTGTACGACCTGCGCCGACCAGCAGACCGCGCTGAGCGACCTGGCCAGGGCGAACGCCGACCGGGTGGTGTTCGTCGGAGTGGTCGGCGCCGAGGACGACCCGGCACAGGTGCGCGACTACCTGCGCCGGCACCGGGTGGAGCATCCGGTGCTGGTCGACGCCGACCGGACGATCTGGCGGGCGTACGCGGTGCGTGAACCACCGGCGGTGGTGCTGATCGCCAAGGGCGGAGTGCTGCTGCGCGGCTTCCCCGGCGGGGTGGACACCCCCACCCTCACCGACCTGCTCGCTGCCCTGTGACCCGCCCTGCCCCGCCCTGCCCTGCCCTGCCCCGACGATCTTGCAGTTATCGAGAGCATTTGTCCACTTTGCTCGACAATAAGTGCAAGATCGTCGGGGGACCGGGCGGTCAGAGGCCGGCGGCGTGGGCGGCGGCGGTCCCGCCGACCACCGGCAGCACGATCCGACTGGTCTTGAGCGCCACGTCGATGGTGGCCCGGGTCTGGACCGCCTGCGACGAGTACTGCGGGTAGGAGCCGACCAGGATCACCCCGATCCGGTGACCGGGGGCGAACACGTAGTCCTCGGGCAGCAGCGGGAAGCTGAAGTTGTACGCCGTACCGGGGGTCAGTGGTGCGTCGACCCGGATCGACTGCCGGTTGCTGGCGTCCATGATGCCCTTGGTGACCAGCTCGGTGTCGGCGGTGGCGACCCGCTTCTCCGTCTGCCGGAAGCAGCCGTCGTCGGTGGCGCTCGCCTCACCCCAGCAGTCCTTCGTGGTCAGGGTGACGATGCCCTCGCCGGAGGCCCGGTGAGCGACCCGTTCGGCGGTGCCGTAGTCGACCAGGATCGCCCCGAGGTGGGTGTCGGTCTGGTCGGCGGCGGCCCGGATCCGGATCTGCGGGGTGCCGGAGACGTGCAACGGCGCGGTCAGCGGCTCGGAGAGGTAGACCAACCGGTGTGGCTGGAGCGCCTCCGGGTTGCCGATCATCGTGCTCTGGCTCTGCGTCGGGTTGTCCTGGAAACTCTCGGTGGTCGGCGTCGCGACCGGGACCAGACCGAGACCGCCGGCACCGGCCGCGCCGGGCTGCAGGAAGATCTCCGTTTCGGCCGTGCCGGGCACCGGCCAGTCGGCGTACGTCTGCCACACGTCGGCGGCCCGCTCCACGTCCACCATCGGCTCGTCCATGATCCCGTTCGGCACCTGGTGCAGCCAGAAGTCGAACCAGCGGTGCAGGGTGGCCACCCATTCGGCGCGCCGGAAGTCGAACGGGTCGACGTGCCCGGTCTGCGTGATCCACAGTTTGCGGGTCACGTCGTGCTCGGCGAGGGCGTACCAGAACTTGCTCATGTGGTCGGCGCGCACGTTGTCGTCGTTGATCCCGTGCACCAGGAACACACTCGCGGTGATCTTGTCGACCTTCTTGACGTAGCTGCGTTCGTTCCAGAAGGCCGTGTAGTCGCCGTGCTCGTCGCCGTCGGCGGCGGCCAGCGCGTCGCGCACCGGCTTGCAGTACGCCCGCCGGTCCGGGTTGGTCACCACGTTCGCCAGGTACGACGGGTAGTCGTTGCCCCGGGTCACCACCCCGTTGCTGCGTACGTAGTCGTAGTACTCCGAGGGGCCGCCGATCGGCACGATCGTGGTCAGCCCCTTGACGCCGGTCACCGCCGTCGCCATCGCCAACGAACCGTCGTACGACTTGCCGATCATGCCGGTGTGGCCGTTGTGCCAGTCGGCGGTGACCACCTCACCGGCCGCGTCGCGGGCCACCGCCCGACCGTTGAGCCAGTTGACCGCCTGCTTCGCGCTGAGGTTGTCCTGGTTGGCGTTGGTGGTCGGGCAGCCGGTGGAGGCGCCGGTGCCGACCATGTCCAGCAGGACGACCGCGTACCCGCGCGGCACGAAGTAGTTGTCGTAGAACAGCGGCCAGGTGTCGAGCAGGCCGTCGCCGTCGAGATCCTGCTTGCACTGCGCGTCGTTGCCCCGGCACAGCGTCGTGTAGTACGGGCTGGCGTCCATGATGACCGGCACCCGCAGCCCTTCTTCGGTGGCTGCCGGGCGGATGACGTCGAACGCGATGATGTCGCGCAGCCCGTCACCGTCGCTGTCGAAGGTCGAGTCGATGAACAGTTTCTCCCGGATCGCGTCGGCGTAGCCGAAGACCGGCTGGGTGACGCCGTCGGACACCACGATCGACGGTGCCGGCTGGGCGTACGCCGGTGCCGACGCGCCGAACCCGGCCACCACGGCCAGTGGCAGGACCACGGTGGCGGCCCCCCACGATCTGCCGATTCGTCCCATCCACACTCCTTCATAGGCTGGAGTGTCAGGCTAGGCACGCTGTGGCGGCCGGGACTACCGGCAACTGTCGGAAAACACCGGGTGTGTCAGCCCCGGGGGCGGGTCAGCCGCCGAGGGTGGTCAGTTCGGAGACCACGACGTTGGCCAGCGCCCGGCCGTCGCGGCGGACCTGCCGCAGGTACCACTTCTGGATCGGCGCATGGGTGGTCTTGGCGAACTGCCACGGCCCGCGCGGGCTGGTGAGCTGGCCGAGGTTGGCGATCGCCGCGTTGATCTGCGCCGGGGTCGGGTTGGTCCCGGCGGCGGCGATCGCCCGGTCCAGCACGGCCGCCGCGTCGTACGACGCCATCACGATCGAGGTGGGCACGCGGCCGGGGTAGGCCGCGTTCCACGCGGCGACGAACTCCCGGTTGGCCGCGTTGTCCAGGTCGGGTGAGTAGTTCAGCCCGTTGTAGATGCCCTCCGCCGCCTCGCCCTGTGCTTCCAGACTCGCCGGTTCGGTGACGAAGCCGGCCGCGTACAGCGGCAGATCGGCGACCTCCGACTCGGCGTACTGCTGCACGAAGGAGATGGCGCTCTGGGCGTCGAAGAAGCAGTAGATCGCGTCCGCGTCGGACTCGGCGATCTCCTCCAGGTACGGCTGGAAGTCGGTGGTGCCGGGGAAGGGGGAGAACACCGCCTGCCCGCCGGGGTTGGCGATCCGGCCCCCGAGCCCCTTGAAGGTGTCGACGAAGCCGCGCAACTCGTCACGGCCGCCCTGGAAGTCCGGCCCGATCGCGTACACCCGGCCGTTGCCGACCTCCTGCTTGACGAACGGCGCCATGGCGACGCCCGGCTCCTCGGAGAGCAGGTTGGTGTGCCAGACGTACGTCACGTCGTCGATCTCGGGGCGGCCCAGCCCGCCGACCAGCGGCACCTGGTGCTCGTTGATCAGCGGCAGGATCGCGGTGACGTTACCGCCGTTGATGATGCCGGTGATCGCCGAGACGCCGTCCTGCTCCAGCAGCCGGGTGGCGGACTCGACGGCCACCTGACTGTCGTAGCCCTCGTCGGCGACGACCATCTCGGCCGGGTGGCCGCCGAGCTGGCCGCCGTGCATGTCCAGGTAGAGCTGGAATCCGTCGCGCAGCTCGGAGCCGGGCGCCTCGAGCTGGCCGTCGATGTTGGCGAGCATGCCGATCTTGATCAGCTGCGGCGTGTCGTCCGCGCCGCCGAAGCAGCCGGCGGTGCCGGCGACGAGTACGCCGGCCAGGCCGGCCGCGAGCAGCCGGTGACCGGTCCGGGTCGGGTGCGGCCGCTGCCACCAGGTTGGGCGTCGCATCTCGATCACAGGATCCGCAGCAGCTCGGCCCGCACGGCCGGGGTGAGCGCCTCGCCCATCCGGTTCGCCAGGTCGGTCATCTCGTACGAGACCTGCCCGACGTCGCAGGTGGGGGAGGCGAGGACCAGCAGTGATGCCCCGTCGCTGAACGCCATGCAGAACATGAACCCGCCGTCCATCTGGGTCACGTTGGAGATCACCTCACCGGCTTCGAAGAACCGGGCCGCCCCGACCAGCAGGGCGATCAGGCCACTTCCGGTGGCGGCGAGCTGGTCGGCGCGGTCGCGGGGCAGTCCGTAGTTGTGCGCCAGGACCAGCCCGTCGGTGGAGATGGCGAGGGCGTGGCTGACTTCCGGGGTCTGACTGACGAAGTGCTGCAGCAGCCAGCTCAGGTCGTTCGGGCTTGTCACGGTGTCGCTCCAGGTCGGATGAGGAATCAGCGTCAGGAGGTGGCGGCTGGCGCGCGCCGTCCGGCGACGCCCTTCGCGTAGGCCGACATGGCCGCCGACACGGCGCCCGGGTCGAGCTTGCGGGCGGCGGCGGGTGCGGGTTGCGGCGCGTCGGGGATCAGGTGGTGCTGCGGTACGCGGCGAGGCAGCAGCCCGTCGGGTGCCGGCGTCGGGGCGGGCGGGGGTTCGCTGGCAGCGGCCCATCGTCGGCCACCGTCGTCCGGCCAGGTGACGATCACCGCTTCACCGTCGAGGGCGGTGCGGAACCAGCCGTTCACCGTCCGGCGGTCGCCCGTCGCCGCCCCGTCGGAGTGCGTCGAAGTGGCGACGCCGCTCGCGGTCGTGGCGACGCTCGCGCCCGTCGGCACGGGCACCGACGCGACCGCCGGTACCGGGGCGGGCGCAGGCGCGGACGGCGTGGTCATCGGCGCGGTCCGCGGTGCCGGTGTCGGCGCGGGCGTCGGCGCGGGTGCGGCCTCGTGCGTCGGCGTCGGCGTCGGCGCGGGGCGGAACAGCGGTGCCGGGGCGCTGGCGACGGCGCGGCCGGCACCGACCACAGCCCGTCCGGCTCCGATCGCGGGGTACGGCGGGACACCGTCGGCGGCTCCCGGCGTGGTGGGCCGGCCGCCGACCATCGACGGCCGTACCTGGGCAGCGACCGTCATCGGCTCGGGCTGCGCGACCGGCCGCCGGGTGACCACCGACGCGGGCATGATCACCTCGGCCACCGTGCCGCCGGCCGGTCCCGGGTGCAGTTCGATCCGGATCCCGTGCCGGCTGGCCAACCGGGCGACCACGGCCAAGCCCATCGCCCGTACGCCGGACACGTCGACCGACCCCGGGCTGGCGAGCTGTGCGTTGAGTTGTTCGCAGCGCTGGGTGGAGAGCCCGACCCCCCGGTCCACCACCTCGACGATGGCGCGGTCGGCCAGGGCGTGACCGCTGACCAGCACCTCGGTCTCCGGCGGCGAGTACCGGGTCGCGTTGTCCAGGAGTTCGGCGAGCAGGTGCGCGACCTCGTCGACCGCGGTGGCGACGACGGACAGTTCCCGGTCGACGGTGCCGATGCGGACCCGGGTGTAGTGCTCGATCTGTGACAGGGCCGCCTGGATGACGCTGTCGAGCGGCACCGCCTCCTGGCGTACCCGGGAAATGCCGGAACCGCCGAGCACCAGCAGGCTCTGGTTGATCCGGGCCATCCGGGTCGCGAGGTGGTCCAACCGGTACAGCTGCTCGAGCCGGTCCGGGTCGGTCTCGTCGCGCTCCACCTCGTCGACCTGGGCGAGCATCGCGTCGACCAGTCGCTGCTCACGACGGGACAGGTGGACGAAGATCTCCGCGACGTTGGCCCGCAGCACGGCCTGCACGCCGGCGACCCGGACCGCTTCGCGGTGCAGCGCACGGGTGGCGGTCGCCACCTCGGCGATCTCGTCGGTGCCGGTGATCGGGAACTCCGACACCGACCGGTCGGCCACCTCGTCGGGCCGTACCGTGCCGGCCGGGGCCGCGTCGAGTTCGCGGACCACGGCCGGCAGCCGGTCGTACGCCACCGTGGTGACGATGTTGCGCAGGCTGCGGAGCCGCTTGGTGATCCGTCGGGCCACCACACCGGTGAGGACCGCGGTGAGGACCAGTACGAGCAGGATGCCGGTGCCCTGCAGGATCGCGGTGTAGAGGCGCTGTTGACGTTCGGCGGCGACGGCGTCGGCCACCGCGACGTCCATCTCACGCTGGATGCCGTACAGCTGACCGATCCACCCGTCGGTGGCCTCGACCCAGACGTCCGGGTCGAGGGCGAACCGTTCCCCGGGCAGCGTCCGGCCCACCTGGTCCTGGAGCCGCTGGCCGGCGACGACCTGCGGGTCGGTGCCGATCTGTTCCCAGCGCACCACCCACTGCGGGTCGGCTAGGTCGAGGAACGAGGTGCTGGCCTCGACGAACCGGGCCTGCGCGCCGGCGCTCTCCTGCTGGCCGGCCGCGGTGAGTTCACCGCCGGCCAGACTCCGCATCACGATGATCTGCAACTGTCCGATCGCCTCGCCGGCCTCCGACACCGCCACCGCCGCGCGTACCTCGTCGGCGGTGGTCGCCGAGACCTCGGCGACCACCGAGGTACGGAAGGCGAGCAGGTCGGCGATGAGGATCCGGTAGCTGAAGGCGACTGCGGACAGGGACACCCGTGGGCTGGACCGGACCTGTTCGCGGACGGTGGCCAGGGCGTTCAGCCCGGCGTCGACCCGGCGCAGCACGGCGCTGTCGGAGTCCACCTCGCCGCGTTGCCGCTGGAACGCGGCGATCGCCGTATCGGTACGGATGACCTGTTCGGCGTAGCTGGCGCTGGCCGTGTCACTGCCGGTGGTCAGCTCGGCGGCGGCGACGACCCGCTCGGCCTGCAGGGCGCGGGCCAGCGCGCCGGCCTCGGTGGAGAGCAGCGCCAGCTCGGAGGCCCGGTCGGCGGTCAGCACCTGGCGTACCGTGCCCTGCAGCGCCAGCCCGGCGAACCCGATCACGGCGACCAGCGGTACGGCCACCAGGAAACGCAGCAGGCCGACGATGCTGCCGCCGATGCGCCACCGATGGCGCGCACCCGAGTGGCTGGGCACCCTGCCTGCCGTCAAGGCCCGTGTCAACTGCGAACTCCGTCCCTTGAGTTGCCGCCGTCCGCCGCCGCAGATGTCGGTGAATGTAGCTAAACCGATCCGTGTGCGGGCGTTGACCCCGCGTCAGGGCGCATTCGTACCATGCGACGTGAGTCGGATTCCAGACTCTTGGTCGGCGTTCGGGCGGGATTGACGTGCCGGCCCCGTCCATGTCGCGCAACGGTCGACCGCAGGTCCACCGATCGACCGGTTGCCGGCACGTCCGGTCGTCCGCACGTCGACCCCAACTGTGTAAAGCCGCAGGCCCGACCGGGCGCGTGGGCGCGTTCCCACAACCCGCGGGTGGGTGGCCCTACTCGGGGAACAGGTCCGACGGTGGATCGTTCGTGGCCCACCTGCTGCGGTATACGGTGCCGGCGTCGGGCTGCCCGCCGACCGGGGCGACCGGTTCGATGCCGGTGTCGACGCCGGGTGCGTGCGCCGCCCGGCGGATCTGCCGGATCCGGGTCACCGCGAACCAGCCGGCGGCCAGTGCGCAGACCGCGATCACCAGCTTCTGCAGCACCCCCGCGTACGACTCGACGACGTGCCAGTTCTCGCCGAGCGAGTAACCGGCCAGCACGAAGGCGGTGTTCCAGATCAGGCTGCCGAGCGCCGTGTAGAGCGCGAACACGCCGACCGGCATGCGTTCCACGCCGGCCGGGATGGAGATCAGACTCCGGAAGATCGGGATCATCCGGCCGAAGAACACCGCCTTCTTCCCGTGCCGCAGGAACCAGGCCTCGGTCTTGTCGACGTCCGACAGTTTGACCAGCGGCAGTCGTTCGGCGATGTGCCGCACCCGGTCCCGCCCGAGCGCCGCCCCGATGTAGTACAGGGCCAGCGCGCCGACCAGTGACCCCAGGGTGGTCCAGCAGATCGCCCCGGTCAGGCTCATCCGGCCCTGGCTGGCGGTGAAGCCGGCCAGCGGCAGGATCACCTCGCTCGGGATCGGTGGGAACAGGTTCTCCAGAGCCACCGCCAGCCCGGCACCCGGGCCGCCGAGTCGCTCCATGAGGTCGACGACGAATCCGGTGATCCCACCGGAGGGCGGCCCGTTGGACGGGACCTCCGCAGCGACGTACGACAGTGCACCGATCATCCCGACATCCTCCGCTCGACCCCGACGACCCCGACTACCTTGTGGACAGTTGCGACGCCGCGATCCGCCGGCGGCGGGTCGCGGTCAGTCGGTCGTGACCGGTCGGCTCGGTGGTGCCCGGCTGCCGCGCTGGTCGTGGCCGTGCCGGGGGAGAAGCGAACGCCGGTCGGACCGACGGGTCCAGTCCCGCCATGCCGCTCCGGCGGTGACGACCGTGACGACGGCGTCCGGCCCGGCGGGTGCCGACCGGTGCGCGCCCTCCCGGGCCATCAGATGTGCGCCTCCGGTGACCGGGGACAGCTGGTGTGCAGCCGGCGCGGCGACCACCGACACGGCAGCCGACACCGGTAGTGCCGCGGTCGCCGGTTGCGTTGCGGGTGCGGGCGCGGTGATCGACAGCGGCACCCAGAGCAGCAGGGCCAGCAGCAGCGGCAGGGCCAGCAGCAGCGGCAGGGGCCTCGGGTGCCGTCGACGGCGCGACAGGTGCACGCTGCCCTCCGTCCCGCGTCGTCGGGTCACATCCTACCGACCGGGCGAGCAGGCGGGCGGGTCCTACCATGCCGTAGATGCACAGGATGGACCAGCCGGTCGCCGGCGCGTGGCAGGCGCTCGTCTGCGACGTCGCCGCACCGCGCCGGCCCGGCCTGCGGGTGCGGGTGGCCGGTGCCGGCCGGCTGCTGCTGGAGCAGGCCGGCAGCCCGGTGCTGTTCGCGGTCGTCGCGGCCGACCACGGCGGCGTCGACTACGTGCGTACCGGCCGGTTCGTCGGCCCGGTCCCGCCGGTACGGGCCGCGCAGGCCCGGTCGGTCGGGCCGCTCGCCACGGTCTCGGCTCGTCACGCGGGTACCGATGACGGAGGGTGGCACGCCCGGTGGGCGCACCGGTTCGCCACGGCGTTGGACGCGACCCCGCTCGGCCCGTTGCACGATGGACGGTGGGTGATCAGCCGGCCGGCGACCGACCCGGCGGTCACCCCGCTGTCGGACGACCGGGGCGTCGTCGACTGGTTCGCCGTGCGCGACCCGGGCCAGGTGCTGCCGCTGCGCCGGCTCGCGGCTGTGGGCGATCCCCGGGTCCGCGCGTACCGCAAGCAGGTTCGTGACGGCACTCTCGCGCCGGTGCTGCTGTGGTGGATCAGCGGCCTGGACTGCTACGTCCTGCTCGACGGGCACGACCGGCTGGTCGCCGCGCACGCCGAGGGCCGACAGCCGCCGGTGCTGGCCCTGTCGCTGGCGTCGGCCTGGCGGGCCGACGTCGAGACCGAGGCCGCGCTGCGGCACTACGAGGCGACGACCGAACGGATGCGGCCGCTGGTCGAGGCCGGCACGGCGGGGGCGGCCGACGCGGTGGTCGCGGTCAATCGGCGGTACGCCGCGCAGCTGGCGACGATCCGGTCCGGTCACGCCCCCACCCGGGCCTGGCCGCTGCCCGGCGGTTCGCGACGGTGGTCGGAGTTGGCGCGCGGCTACGCCGTCTCGTCGTCGTAGCGTCGGCGGGCGCGTTCGACCTCGGCGTAGTTGGCGGCGGTCCAGCCGAACAGGGCGTCGACGAGGTCCTGCAGGGTCTTGCCCAGCGGAGCGACGCGGTACTCGACGGCGAGCGGGCGGGTGCCGGTGACGACCCGCTCGACCATCCCGTTGCGTTCGAGCCGGCGCAGCGTGGCGGTCAGCGACTTCTGGGTGACCGCCGGGATCGCCCGGCGGAGCTCGTTGAACCGCAGCGGTCGCTCGCAGAGCGTCTCGAGTACCCGCAGCGACCATTTGTCGAGCACCTGGTCGAGCAGCTCGCGCTGCTCGGCGCTGAGCGGAGAGTCAGGGTGTACGGGAGTGGTTTCCGGCATGACACCTAGTATCGTTGAAGTTCCCTTCGGATACCAGGTATACGTTGGATACCGATCATCGGTCGACGAAGGGAACCACCCGTGAGTGTTCAGCTGCTCTCCCCGGCAGGGATGGCCCAGCCTGTCCCGTACCACCACGTGTCGATCGCCACCGGCACCCGCCATGTGCAGGTCGCCGGCCAGGTCGGCCGCGACGCCGACGGCAAGCCGGCCGGCGACGTCGACGACCTCGCCGACCAGGTCGCGCAGGCGCTGCGCAACACCGCACGCGGTCTCGCCGGTGCCGGCGCGAGCTTTGCCGACGTCGTCCGACTCCGGTTCTACGTCACCGACTGGACACCGGAGCAGATGGACGAGTTCATGGCCGGCGTGGCCCGGGTGGCCGACGAGGTCGGCCTCCCGCAACCGCTGCCGCCGTCGTCGCTGATCGGCGTCGAGGTGCTGTACGCACCGGACGTACGCGTCGAGATCGAAGCCGACGCCGTCCTCGACTGACGGGCCCGGGTCGCAGCCGGGCGGACCCGGGGCCACGGTCGCAGTCCTACCGGCGAGGTGCGAGTGGCTGCGGCGTCAGCGGGGCACCAGCCCGTTCTGGTACGCCCACACCACCGTCTGCAGCCGGTCCCGTACCCCGATCTTCGCCATCGCCCGCCCCAGATGCGACTTGACGGTGCTGGTCTCGATGAACAGCTCGTCGGCGATCTCGTTGTTGGACAGGCCCTTGGCGAGCAGCCGGACGATCTCGGCCTCCCGCGGGGTGAGCTGGTGCGCGGCCGCCGACTCGGTCGGCGCCACCGCCCGCCGCCGGGCGAACTCGGCGATCACCCGGCGGGTCACCGTCTGGTCGACCAGGCCGTACCCGCTGGCCAACCGACGAATCGCGTCGACCAGCTCCTCCGGCTCGCAGTCTTTCAGGATGAAACCGCTGGCCCCGGATTCGAGCGCGCCGAAGACGTACTCGTCGAGGTCGAACGTGGTCACCACCAGGACGGCCGGTGGCCGCTCGCCCGCCTCGGCCAGGATCTGCCGGGTCGCGGTGAGCCCGTCCCCGCCGGGCATCCGCACGTCCATGCAGATCACGTCGGGACGCAGCTGCCGGGCGGCGGTCACCGCAGCTGACCCGCTGGACGCCTCCGCCACCACCTCGATCTCCTCGGCCTGCTCCAGCAGCACCCGGAAACCGGCCCGCACCACCGCCTGGTCGTCGACCAGCATCACGCGGATCGTCCCGGTGCCGCCCTCGGCCCCACTGTCCATCTGTGTCCCGGTCACGACCGGTCGCCTCCCTTGTCTGTCAGTGTCGCGGTGACCGACCAGCCACCGTCGGCGGTCGGACCGGCCGCGAACCGGGCACCGATCAGCTGTGCCCGTTCCCGCATGCCGACGAGCCCGACGCCGCTGCTGGCCCGGGCCGCCGGTGCGGGTCGGCGCGCCGGTGGAGCGTTGCGCACCGACACGGCCACCTCGCGCGGCAGGTAGCGCAGCACCACCCGGACCGACGCGCCGGGGGCGTGCTGGCGGGCGTTCGACAACGATTCCTGCACCATCCGGTACAGCGCGACGTCGGCGATCGGCGGCACCGGGCGGGGTACGCCGTCGACATCGAACTCGACCGGCGTACCCAGGTCCCGGGCAGTGCGGACCAGCTCGCCCAGCACCCCCAGTCCGGGGACCGGCACGTTTCCCCCGCCGGGCCCGGACGCCTCGTCGGCCCGGTCACCCGGGGTGCCCCGCAACACCCCGACGACCAGCCGCAGGTTGTCCAGCGTCTCCTTGCCCTGCGACCGGATCCAGGCCACCCCCTCCTTCGCCGCGGCCGGATCCCGGTCGATCAGCCGGTGCACCGCCGCCGCCTGCACCACCATGCCGGACAGGTGGTGGGCGGCGACGTCGTGCAGCTCCCGAGCCATCTGGGTGCGTTCCGCACCGATCGCCGCCCGCACCTTCGCCTGCTGGGTCCGGACCACCTCAGCCGCCTGCAACCGCAGCAGCTGTACGTAGCTTCGGCGGGTCGCCACGTAGTTGCCGACGGCGAATGCGCCGAGGTTGGACATCGCGCTCGACCCAGCCGGGCCGAGCGCTGCCAGCAGCAGGGCCGGTGTCGTCGCGGCGGCGATGACGAACGCCGCCGTCGCCTCGACCGCTACCGCCGCGCCGACCAGCGCCAAGGCCCGCCGGGCCGGCAGTAGAGCCCCGATGGTGTACGCGACGACGATCGGTGCGAGCCCGCGGATCGTCGCGTCCGGCGGAGACAGGGCGATCATCACCACCTGCAGTCCGACGGCGCCGACGAGGCAGACCACCGGGCGGACCCGACGCAGACAGAGCAGCAGTGCCTGCCCGACACCGAGCGCGACGAGCAACCAGGCCTGCGCTGGGTCGAGCACGATCTCGCCCGGCGGTGTCACGACCCAGAACACAGCCGCCATCAACGTGAACGTCAGCCCGGCGACGCCGACCGCGAGCAGGCAGTCCCGGGCGAACGGCCCGGCGACCCCGAGGCGGGCGAGCAGTACGTCCAACCGCTTCGTCAACCGGGACGGGTCCGCCGGCCCGGTCGGCCCAGCGGCCGGTGCGGTGACCGGGTCGCCCCCGATGTGGTCGTTCACCGTGTCAGCATCCTCTACTCGTTGAGCGAGACGGATCGGGCGGGTCGCGACGGTCAGTAGGAGATGTTGGGTGAGAGCAGCATGAACTCGACAGCGAACCACCCTGTACCGGTCAGAGCCAGCAGGACCAGGGCGCTGCCGGCGATCCGCGACCAGCCGACCCGCCGGCGGATGTCGTCGGCCAGCCGGACCGCTGCGGGGATCACCCCGAGCAGGCCGATCAGCTGAGCCACCTGCACGTTGCGCAACGAGACGGTGGAGAGGTTCTCCATGCCCATGATGAGCACGATGCTCCCCACCCAGCCGCCGATCGCGAGCAGAGCGCTGACGACGGCGACCCGGCTCAGAATGCGTGCGGTGCGGCCGGCCCGATCACGTGGTGCCCGCCGCAGCAGCCGGCGACCGATCGCCCCGATCGGCCAGGCCAGGACGGTGAGCAGCAGGACAAGCACCGAGGCGGCGATCACCGGGATGGCCAGGTAGGTGCTGCGCGCGGCCTCGACGGGCACCAGTGCGAACGCGGAGTCGAAGCTGATCGCGTCGACCTTGCCGTCGACCGCCCGTATCGCGACCGTGTTCTGCCCGCCGACCTCACGCCAGACCCAGGGCTCGATCTCTTCGTAGACGGCGGCGGAATCGGACAGCGGGCGGGGCTCGAACAGCAGCCGATCGCCGTCCTGGACGCTCACCGTGGTCCGCCCGACCAGGCCGAACAGGGTCATGAAGTTGCTCTCGACGGCGCGGGAGCTTCCGTACGTGCCGGCAGCCAGCGCGGCTCGTTCGGCAGAGCCGGCCGGTGAGTTGTTCACCGGTGTGTCGTTCACTGCGGTATCGGGCACTGCCGGGAAGTAGCGGTCGGCGAAAGCCTTCGTCAGGTTCTGCCGAAGCTCGTGGACGGCCAGTCCCGAAGTCCCGGTGCTGTTGAGCGAGACGAACAGGCCGGCGCCTTCCTCCGGGTAGATCTGCAGGTGCGAGTGGAAGTACTGGGTATCGCCGCCGTGCCCGATGATCCGTCGGCCGTTGCGGCTCTCGTCGAAGAAGCCCAACGTCATCCTCGGTGCACCGGCGAGGGTGCCGAGCGTGGACTCGTCGAGCGCCGGCTGGTGCATCAGCTCCAGCGTCGATTCGTCGAGCATCGGGGTGTCGCCGACGGGTTCGCCCAGGTGGGCGAGCATGAAGCGGGCCATGTCCGGGGCCGAGGCGCTCATCGACCCGGCGGGCGGGGTGCCGATGATCTCGAAATACCCGGCCGGCGAGGACACGTTGTCGTAGCCGTTCGACACCCGGTCGGCCAGATCGGCCGGCAGCGGTTGGCGGAACGACGACGAGGTCATGCCGAGGCGGTCGAAGATGTTCTCCTCGACGTACTCCTCGAAGGTCAGCCCGCTGACCCGTTCGACGATGTAGCCGGCCAACGAGTTGCCGTAGTTGGAGTAGGCCGGCATGGTGCCCGGCCGGTAGACCTGCTCCGGTGGGTCGGTGACGAGCGCCTTGCGCAGGTCGACCTGGGTGCCTTCCTCACCGATCAGGCCGGCGATCCGCTCCTCGAAGCCGGCGGTGTGGGTCAGCAGGTGCCGCATGGTGATCGGCTCGTCGAAGCTTCGCGGCAGGTCGTAGTCGAGGTAGGTGTCGATGTCGGCGTCGAGGTCGATGCTGCCGGACTCGACGAGCTGCATGGCGGCGGTCGCGGTGATCAGCTTCGACACCGAACCGATCCGGAACAGGTGCTCCTGCGGGTCGACCGGCACGGCGGACGAGCCGCCGGCCCCGGTGTCGGCGTCGCCGTACCCCCGGGTGGTCACGATCTCGCCGTTGCTGACGACGGCGACCGTCGCCCCGGCGATCTTGTTGTCGCGCAACGCCGCCGGTAGCCGCTCGTCGAGCCAGGCGTTGACGTCGCTGGCGTCCAGGACGGTAGCTCCGGTGGCCGCAGCCGGGGCGTCGATCGTCGGGTCCGGCTCCTGCGCGGCAGCCGTCCCGCCGCTGCCGGCGACGCCGGCCCCGACGGCGAGGGCGGTCACCAGGGCGGCGCCGAGGCGGCGCAGCCGGCGTCCCGGCGTGGGCGGGGTATGCGCTGGTGCATCGTTCGCGTTCATGGGAATCAGCCTGCTGCAGCGGCGGGGTTGGGCCATCTGGCGCGGGACCACATTCGACCTGCGACCAAAGTAGGAGATCGCCTACCTCCACAGGTATTACCGTTGACGCCTCATCGAGGCGGGGAGGCCGGATTGAGCGGCGAACTGGTGCTGGTGACCGGCGGATCCGGGTTCATCGGCGCGCACTGCGTACGGCATCTGCTGCAGGCTGGCTACCGGGTCCGCACGACCGTCCGCGCGGCGGGCCGGCAGGCCGACGTACGGGCGATGATCGCCGCCGGCGGGGTCGAGCCGGGGGAGGCACTCAGCTTCGCCACCGCCGACCTGCTGACCGACGACGGCTGGCCGGCGGCGGTCGCCGGCTGCGACTACGTGCTGCACGTCGCCTCTCCGGTGCCGTTGGCCGAGCCGCAGCAGGAGGAGGACGTCGTCGCGCCGGCCCGTGACGGCGTCCGCCGGGTGCTGAGCGCCGCCCGTGCCGCCGGAGTCCGGCGTACGGTGCTGACCTCGTCGTTCGCCGCCGTCAAGTTCGGCGACCGGGCCGGCGGGCGGGTCTTCACCGAGGCCGACTGGAGCGACCCGGCCGGCGGCGAGACGATGTCGGCGTACGCGAAATCGAAGCTGTACGCCGAACGCGCCGCCTGGGACCTGGTGGCCGACGCCGGTGCCGGTTCCGCCGGCTCCGGCGCGGGCGGCGGGATGGAGCTGGCCGTGGTCAACCCGGTCGGGGTGTTCGGGCCGGTGCTCGGACCGCAGCCCTCCCTCTGGGCCGACCTGGTCGGCAAGCTGCTCGACGGCCGGCAACGGCTGCTACCCAGGATGTGGGTCAACGTGGTCGACGTCCGCGACGTCGCCGACCTGCACCTGCGGGCGATGACCGACCCGGCCGCCGCCGGGGAACGTTTCCTGGCCAGCGCCGGCGGCATGTCGTTGCCGCAGCTCGCCGCCCTGCTGCGGGACCGGTTCGGGGACGCGGCCGGCAAGGTGCCGACCCGGACCCTGCCGGACTGGGCGGTCCGGGTCGCCGCCCGGTTCAGCCCACGCGCCGCCTTCGTGGTGCCGGAGCTCGGGGAGCCCCGGCAGGCGTCGGCTGACAAGGCACGGCAGCTGCTGGGCTGGCAGCCACGCCCGGCTGAGGACGCCGTGATTGCCATGGCGACCAGCCTGATCGGCCGGCGCTGACCGGGTGCGCCACGGATCGAGGTGACGCCTACGCACGTCTCGACGGCGTTTTAGGGTGCGTAGGCGTCACCTCGATGATGGACCTCAGGGCACTGTCGTCAGGAGACGGTGCAGGCGGCCCCGTTCAGGGTGAAGGCGGTCGGCTCGGGGGTGCCGGAGCCGGTGCCGTTGAACCCGATGGTCGCCGTACCGGTCGGCACGAGCGTCGCGTTCCACGACAGCGAGGCCGCGGTGACGTTCTGGCCGCTGGTGCCGTACGTGGCGGACCACCCGTTGCTGAACGACTGCCCGGACGGCAGCGTGAACGCCAGCGTCCAGCCGTTGATCGTGCTGCTGCCGGTGTTGGTGATGACGATGTTGGTGGTGAACGTCGAACCGCCGGGGTAGACGACGTACTCGACGTTGCAGGAGCCCGACGACGTCGGCGTGTTCACGGTGACCGCCGACGAGTACGCCGACGTGTTACCGGCGGCGTCCCTGGCCCGCACCCGGAACTGGTACGACGTGCCGGCGGTCAACCCGGTCGCGGCGTACGAGTTCGTCGTCGAGGTGCCGACCAGCGTGAAGCTGCCGCCACCGGTGGACCGCTGGATGTCGTAGCCGGTCACCGCGACGTTGTCGGTCGACGCCGTCCAGCTCAGGCTGGCCGAGGTCGAGGTGACGCCCGAGGCGACCGGGGTGCCGGGAGTCGACGGCGCGGTGGTGTCGGTGACCGTGCCACCCGGGTCGGCGTACAGCAGCCGGTTGGCCGACCCGGTGCCGATGCCGGTCAGCACGTTCGTGGTCGCGGCACCCAGCAGGGCCGTCTTGGCCTGCGCCAGCGTCGCGGTCGGGTTGGTCTCCAGGTAGCGGGCCACCCAGCCGGCGACGTGCGGCGCGGCCATCGACGTGCCGGACCAGCCGGCGGCGACCGCAGTGTCGCCGGAGTTGCCGGCCGAGGTGATGCTCGCGCCGGGGGCGAAGACGTCGATGCAGGAGCCGAAGTTGGAGCTGGACCACCGGGCGTCGGAGCTCGTGGTCGCGCCCACCACGATGCCGCGCGGCGACCGGGGGTTGTTGCCGCAGGCGTCACCGTTGTTGTTGCCGGCGGCGAAGACCGCGAACACCCCGGCGTCGATCATGTTCTCGACGGCCGTGTTCACCAGGGTGCCGTAGTTCTGCAGGCTCATGTTCGCCACCGACCGGGGCCCGGCGTTCGCCGCCACCCAGTCCAGGCCCTCGATGAGGTCCGCCTGGCTGCCGAAGTTGAGGCAGTCCAACACCCGTACGTCGCGGATCTGGACGTCCTTGGCGACGCCGTACGTCGTACCGCCGATGGTGCCGGAGACGTGCGTGCCGTGGCCGTGGCAGTCACCCGGGCTGTTGCCGTCGTTGACCGCGTCGTAGGCGAACTGCGCCCGGGTGCCGAAGTCGGTGTGGGTCGTCCGGATCCCGCTGTCCAGCACGTAGACCGTGGTCCCGGTGCCGTCGGTGTCGTAGCTGAACGACTGGTCGAGCGGCAGGTTCCGCTGGTCCACCCGGTCCAGGCCCCACGACGGCGGGTTGGGCTGCGTGGTGGCACCGCCGCCGGTGGGCGCGGGCTCGATGGCCTGCACCCGCGAGTCGGCCTGGATGAAGGCCACGTTCGGGTTGGCCCGTACGGTGTCGAGGGCACGGGCGTCCAGCTTCGCGGAGAAGCCGCGCAGCACCCGCGCGTACCGGTGGATCTCCCGACCGCCGGCGCGCTCGGCGACGGCAGCGGGCTCGTTGGCGGCGCCGCCGACGACCGGCTGGTCCTTGAGTACGACGATGTAGCCGCCATTCGGCGTGCCTGTTTCGGCAGGCAGCAGCGGCGCGAGTGCGGTCGACTGCTGGGCGGAAGCGGGAGTGGATCCGAGTACGACGAAAGTGGCGGTAATTGCGGCTGCTGCTACCGCAGAAATGCGGTATCGGCGCTGTGCGGACATGGAGATGCTGCCCTCCTGGGCACGGTGACGCATGGACTGCCAGCGAACGTGACGGCGTGTGTCCGGGCGGTCAGTCGCCGGGGTGACCGGGCGCTGCGGCCGGACGGAGCGCTCGACCCCCGTCGCCTGCAATTGGATCACGGGCGCAGACGCCGGCCAATACCTCGATCTTCTGCAACATGAATAAACTCTGTTAAGGAACGGGTGTGGCCAGGAGCTGTTCAAGGAATCGTAAAAACACGATCCGCGCGTGATTGCCCTCACCCTGTCAAATAGCCGACCGGGAGCGTGGGCCAAATCGTGTTATTTCCCGGATGGCCCTATTTGCTGCACCTTCGGTGCCGGGTCAGTTGAGTAGGCGTGCGGCCCAGTAGATCTGCCGGTCGGGGCCGATGCTGACCAGGGCGACCATGAGATCGTCGACGGCGGCGGGAGCGGACGCGACCGCGAACTCCGGCGGGTTGTCCGGGCGCGCTGGGTGCAGGACGAAGGAGTACGTGACCGGGGTGGCGTCGACCGCGGTGACGGTAACGACGTTGCCGGAGGTGTAGAAGCCGCCGTTGCTCTCGCGGTCGCCGACGCCCTGCAGCCAGGGATAGCGCTCTTCGACAGCGTTGAGAACGCCGTCGGAGCCTGTCCCGACCTCGTCCGGTCGATTCGACGTGGCGGAGATGAACCCCGGCAGGGTGCGGGTCCGTTTGTCGATCACCGCGATGATGAGCATCGCGCCGGGCTTCGCCTGTAGTGGCGGCGTCCACACGACCTGGCCGAGGAAGACCTGGTCACCGTCGGCGGAGATTTCCAGTTGTTGGCCGCCGAAGGCGGCGTCCGCGGTGGCCTGATCGACCAGGCGCAGGGTCGCGGTCGCGTTCAACACCTCCGGCCCGTACGGCGACCGCAGGTACCACCACCGCCAGCCACCGATGCCTGCGGCCGCAACGAGCACGGCAGCGACCAGCCCGATGATCCACACTGCCCGGTGCCTCATCCGGGCAGTACAGCACAACGCGGTGGGCCCGGCGGTGCCTCGCGCGCGAATCTGACACCCGATCGCAGCGGAGCAGGATTCACTTCCTGGCCCGAATGCCGGATCATCGGGTACGTCGGTGAGGAGCCCCGCCGTGACGATGAACCAGACCCGAGCGTGCCTCGATGCCCGACCGCCTGCAGCAACGCCCCTCGAAGCGCTGGTCCCGGCGGTCAGCGTGGAGCCCGCGCCACGTTGTCGCCAGTGTCAGTCTTCCGCTGAGGGCGGCTTCATGCGTTATTGGTCAGGCGGCGAGGCCGAGGAGTTCGGTGGCGCGGGTGGTGAAGTGGCGTACCTCGGGGAGTGTGCCGTACGGCTTCAGGCGATGTTGGAGGTCTTTGACGGTCTCCAGCGTGCGGGAAGAGTTGACGGAGGCGGCCAGCTCGACGACGTGAGCGGCTCGGGTGGCGGCGGCTTCGACGTCTGCGCGGTCGAGGTCGGCGGTGGCGAGGGCGGCGTGGCTGAGGGCGGCACGGCGGGCGCGGCCCTGGTGGCGAGCCGCTTCGGCGGATGCGGTGGCGAAGCGTTGTCCGGTCGATTTGATCGCAGCCGCAGCGGCTGTCGAGTACGGTGCCACTCTGCTCCACTACGACCGCGACTTCGACCTGATCGCCGAGGTCGGCGGACCTCGTAGCGAGTGGGTGGCCCCACCCGGCACTCTGTGACGTGCATGGCTGGTGCCGGTCGAGTGGCGGTGGCGGTTCAGCCGAGGCTGGCCTGCCAGGCGAGGCGGACGGCGAGCAGCCCGATGATGCCGTTGCCGGCCAGTGCGGTGATCAGCCGGCCGCGTGGACTCGCCAGCACGCGGCCGAGGATCGCGCCGCCGGAGGCCAGCAGCAGTTGCCAGCTGGCCGAGGCGACGAACGCCGCCCCAACGAACGCCGCCCCGACGAGCATCCGGCTGTCGGTGGACGTCGCCGGGTCGCCCTGGTAGCCGACCACCAGGGCAGCGAAGTAGACGATGGTCATCGGGTTCAGCAGCGTCAGCCCGACGAAGGCGACGTACGTCCGGGCGATCGACGCGGTCGGCATCGGCCGCGTCGCGTCGGCCGCCGTGCGGTGGGTCCGCGCCGCTGCGACGATCCCGCGTACGGCGATCGCGCCGAGCACCACAGCGGCGACTGCTTGCAGAGTGTCGATTGCCGGTTGGAGCAGCCGGGCGATCGCCGCACCACTGACCACGGCGGCGACGGCGTACAGCCCGTCGGCGGTGGCGGTGCCGAGCCCGGCCGCAGCACCGTGGCGCAGCGACACCTGCGCGGCAAGGGTGACGATCAGGACCCCGACCGCGCCGACCGGGATCGCGATGCCGTAGCCGGCGAACAGTCCGGATGTCAGCGCCTCGATCACGGCAGGACTATGCCGACCCGCCGGATCAGGCGGCAACCAGTTATGGCGCCCTCGTCCGGTCCGGGGCCAGCGCATCGTACGGGGATCGCCGGGTGACGCGCCGACGCCGCTCACGGGTAGCCGACCAGAATGTGGGCCGACGCGTTGACGGGCTCGAATGTATTGACTACCGTCACTGCCAGTCTGGGGATGTTAACGTTCGTCAATGTCTCGCGGGTAGGGGTGATCACGACAATCGCTCAAGCCGCCGCAGTTGACGACCACCGTATGGAGGACCGCTTGAAGCGCGTCATGACCACTGCCACCGCCGTCGCTGCGGCGGCGGCCATGATCCTGACCGCCGGCTGTACCCCGGGGTCGGGCGGCGGCTCCGGATCGTCGGACCCGAACACATTCGAGTTCTGGTCGTTCACCGGGATCAACCAGCAGGCATCCGTCGATGCGTACACCAGGGACCGACCGGACATCGACGTCAAGCTCACCGAAGTGGGCGACACCAGCGAAACAGCCCAGGCGCTCACCGCCGCACTGGCCGGTGGCAAGGTGCCCGACCTGGTGCTGATCCAGGGCGACAACATGCCGAAGTTCATGCAGGCCCCGGAGAACTTCGTGGACCTGACCACGCTCGGCGCCGACCAGATGACCGGCGACTACCTCGACTGGGTCATCTCACAGTCGACCACCGAGGACGGCAAGGTTATCGGAATACCGACCGACGTCGGCGGCATGGCGATCGCGTACCGAACCGACCTGTTCGCCGCCGCCGGCCTGCCCACCGACCGGGACGAGGTCTCCGAACTGTGGCCGACCTGGGACGCGTTCCTGGAGGTCGGCAAGCAGTACGTCGCGGCAACTGGCAAGCCGTTCCTGGACAACACCCCGACGAGCATCTTCTTCCAAGCGGTCAACCAGGGCTCGGAACGCTACTACGACGCCAACCGCGAGCTGTCCTACGACAAGAATCCGCAGGTCAAGGCGGCGTTCGATCTGACGCTGCAGATGTACGAGGCGGGCATCTCCGGTCGGATCGCCTCCTGGACGCCCGGCTGGACCGCCGGCATGAGCAAGGGCGACTTCGCGGTGATGTCGGCACCGTCCTGGATGCTCAACGCGATCAAGACCAACGCCCCGGACAGCGCCGGAAAATGGGACGTCGCCACCATTCCGGGCGGTTCCGGGAACTGGGGCGGCAGCTACCTCGCCATCCCCGCGCGGGCGCAGAACCCGGCTGCGGCCTGGGACTACATCGCCACGATGCAGTCACCCGAGGGCCAGCTCGCGCATTTCCTGGAGCACGGGGCGCTGCCGACCACGCCGTCGGTCTACACCGACCCGCAGTTGCTCGCGAAGACCGACCCGTTCTTCTCCGACGCGCCGATCGGCCAGATCTACACCGAGTCCGTGGTGAACATCGAGCCGTTCTACATCGGCCCCGACGACGCCACCATCGGCACCGAACTGCTCAACACGCTCACCAGCGTGGAGCAGGGCCAGGTCGCACCCGACGACGCGTGGGAAACCGCGCTCACCAACGTCAGGAACGCCCTCCGCGGCTGAGCAGACGACCCACGTGCGGCGGCCGCCGGAGCATCCGGCCGGCCGCCGCGTGTCACGGAAGGTGAGCGCTGTGACCACCATGCTCAGCCCGGCCACGGCCCGCCGGACCGCCAGCCGGCCGGGCCGGTCCCGGCAGATCCAGCAGGGCGTACGGGAACGACTGGCGCCGTACGCGTACGTCGCGCCCTTCTTTCTGCTCTTCTTCATTTTCGGGCTCTTCCCGCTGCTGTTCACGTTCTACATCGCCCTGTTCGACTGGAATCCGATCGGCGAACGCAGCTACGTGGGGCTGAAGAACTTCTCCGACCTCGTCGACGACCCCCGGTTCTGGGGTGCACTGCGCAACACGTTCAGCATCTGGCTGCTGTCGACGGTTCCGCAGCTGCTGATCGCGCTCGGCATGGCGCACGTGCTCAACCACGTACGGCTGCGGGCGGCCACCCTGTTCCGGATGTCGATGCTGGTCCCCTACGTCACCTCTGTGGCCGCGACGACCATCGTCTTCGCCCAGCTGTTCGACCGCGACTACGGCATGCTCAACTGGCTCCTCGGGCTGCTGGGATTCGAGCACGTCGACTTCACCGCGTCGCTGTGGGGCAGCCACTTCATGATCGCGGTGATGGTCGCCTGGCGGTGGACCGGCTACAACACCCTGCTGTACCTCGCCTCACTGCAGGCGGTTCCCCGGGACCTGTACGAGGCCGCCGCCGTCGACGGCGCCAACGGCTGGAAGCAGTTCCGGCACATCACCGTGCCCTCGCTGCGACCGATCATCGTTTTCACCGTCATTACCTCGACGATCGGCGGGCTGCAGATCTTCACCGAGCCGCTGCTGGCCAACCCGGTGGGTGGACTCACCTGCGGCGCGGCGCGGCAGTGCCAGACCCTCACCCTGTTCCTCTACGAGCAGGCCTTCGGCCGGTTCCACTTCGGCTACGGCGCGGCCATCGGCGTCGCGCTCTTCGTGATGGTCGTGATCATCTCCGCGATCAACTACCTCCTGGTCACCCGCATCCGCTCGGAGAGCGCATGAACCCCGCACCCTCGACCGACGCGGGCGTCGACCCCGCATCGTCCTCCGGCGGGCGCGCGCCGCATCGCCGACGCAGCGCCAACCGGATCCACCCGGCCGTGTACGTGGCGCTCGGCGGCATGGTGTTCTTCAGCGTGTTCCCGCTCTACTGGATGTTCGTGGTGGCCACCACCGACTCGGCCACCGCGTACAACCTGCCGCCGCGCGTGCTGCCCGGCGGCAACTTCTTCCACCTGGCCAGCCTGGTCTTCGAGATCGTGCCGTTCGTGCAGGCGCTGATGAACAGCCTGGTCGTGGCCACCTCGATCGGCGTGGGTCAGGCGTTCCTCTGCGCGCTGGCCGGCTTCGCCTTCGCCAAGCTGTCCTTCCGGGGCCGCAACACCTTGTTCCTCATCGTGGTGCTGACGATGACGGTGCCGACCCAGCTCGCAGTCGTGCCGCAGTACCTGATCATGTCCCGCTTCAACTGGGTGGACACCCTTCAGGCGTTGATCGTCCCTGGGCTGGTGAGCGCGTTCGGCATCTTCTGGATGCGGCAGCACATCGGCAACGTGGTCGACGACGAGCTGATGAACGCCGCCCGGGTGGACGGGGCGACGACCTGGCAGATCTTCTGGCGCATCGCGTTCCCGGTGGTCCGCCCGGCGGCGATGATCCTGGGCCTGTTCGGCTTCGTCAACGCCTGGAACGACTTCCTGTGGCCGTTCATCGTGCTGAAGTCCCCGGAACGGTACACCGTCCAGATCGCCATCAAGGCACTGCAGAACAACCGGGACATTGACCTGGGCCTGGCCATGTCCGGCTCGTTCCTGGCCACGTTGCCGGTGCTGGTGTTGTTCGTCTTCGTCGGCCGGCGCCTGGTGCAGGGAATCATGGAAGGGGCGTTCAAGGGCTGACCAGTTCCCGGGCTGCTGCCAGGTCAGCGGCGGGTGGCGGCCCAGGTCAGCGGCGGGCGGCCAGCGCCCCGGCAGCGGTGGCGCCGAACCCGACCGCCATCAACGGCAGGCCGATCCCGAACGGCAGTTCCCCGACCCAGTTGATGTTGCTGCGCTCCGGCAGGCCGCCGAGGGTCACCGCGACGACGGCAGCGGCCATGAACAGGCCGGCGACGGCGGCGCCGGCGCTGAGCAGAGCGAGCTCGACGCTGCGCCGGGCCCAGAGACTGGCGAGGATCGCGACGGCCAGGAAGACCACGACCCACCAGACCCAGCCGCCCCCGCTGCTGACCGTCAGGTAGCTCCAGCCCGAGTACCACCATTGGTGACGGTCGGTCGTCTTGAACCAGGGGAGCAGGAAGCCGAGCAGCGCGGTGACCGTCCCGACCAGCATCAGCGCGTCCGGTGCGGGGCGGTACGACTTCTGCGGTGTCTCCACGAACGGCGACGTTAGCAGCGTGGTGCTACTTCTTCCGCCGGGTCCTGCGGGCTCGCCGACTCCGCCGGCTGTCGGTCCTGCCGCTGGTGGCGGCGGTCTCGGTGACGCTGCGCCGGATGCGTTCGACGGTGTGCCAGTTGAAGGTCATGCCGGCCGCCAGCATGATCAGGAACGCTGCGGCCGCCGTCAGCATGGTGGCGACGTAGCCGCCATCGGCGGCGATGCTGATCGTGGCGAAGATGGCGCTGGCGGCGAGGGCGAGACTGGCGATGACACCGAAGGCGAGCGAACCCTGGAGGCGGTCCGCCGTCCGCAGACCCAGTGACAGTCGCACGATGTCCCGGACGCCGAGTTTGATGTCCACGGTGGTGGGCGTGCGGCCGATGTACGGATCCTTTGGTGCGGGCTCACTCTGCAGGTCGATCGACCGGGTCACCCTGGCTCGTGCTGCCATCGTGCCACCTCGCTGATCGGCGGGGTGAAGGTGTCTGCGCGGCCACCTCCAGGTCGGCGATCCAGCCGACCTGCTCTCACGTTAGCAGCATGTGAGTGATGTAAGCATTAAGCGAGTAGCTTCCGATGGTCATCGACAGGCAATCATGCACGCTACTGGGCAGGGGTCGTCCGAGATCCGGTGTGACGTGGCCGTCGGTCCTGGTTGCCGTAATGTCGGTTTTGGCCGGGGATGCTTGGGTGCATTTAGCTGCTCGCCAGGCATGTATCATACCTTCAGGGGATGGCTGCTCCGCTGGTCGGCGGATAGGGAGGTACCTGCGTGCAACTTGACGACTACCGGTTTGGGAGGCAGCATTGCTACATGCATCGTGGTGATAGTACGCAGACGCCGAGGTCGTACCAGACCTGACTCATCCGCGGAAGCCGGCCCATCTGACCAACCAAGGTCGAGATGCCGGTGAGCCGTGGCTTTGTGCGTTCATGGACGTATGGTCGACAAGGCAATCAGTGTGGCGGTGACCCGTGGCCGCGCGTCGAAAGGCGCAGCGGTCGGGCGTACCCGCCGCCGACGGAGGTGAGAACTGTCATGAGCTCTGGTAAGAGTCGCCCTGCGGCGGTCAAGGAACCCGGCACCAGCTCACCGCACACCGATCCTCCGCACGGCTCTCCAGCGGCACCCGAGCCGCCACCGCCTGCCGCGCCAGGTGGGGCCGGCGGGCTCGTCCGGGTGACGGTCAACCTGACCCCACGGTCGGCCGATGCGCTCGACAAGATCAGCGTGGCGACCGGTCTGTCGAAGACCGACGTGATCAACCGCGCCCTGCAGATCTACCAGGTGGTCGAGGATCTGCTCGACCGTGGCGAGGGCAGCATCCTGGTACGCCACCCCAACGGCGAGCACGAGCGGGTGTACATCATCTGACCCGCCGGTCAGTCGTCCCGGTCGACCCGATGCCGGCGCAACCTGACATCGGCGTCGCTGCTGGGCCGCTCGAAGTCGGCAAGGTTCAGCTGCACGCCGGGCCGACCTGCCGTCCGCCGTCGCGGTGAATGATCGACGACAATGTCCGCCCGGGGAGTCGGCTCCTCGTCGGAAAGGTCGATCCGGCCGGTGCGTTCTGGCATGGGTCGTCCTTCCGTCGGCAAGCGCTGATTCGGGGATTCGACGATCGTCGTCGCCACACTGTGCCAGAGTCGTGTCGGCCTGTTGGTGCTCCTTCCGGTGGGACGTAGCGGACTTTCAGCCGATCCGACCGGCTACCTGGGTGTCCTGTCCTGACAGTCGTCTGTGTATCGACCGTGATTCGGCTCATCGTGCCGGGTGTCAACGGCATCGGCTGATTGTCGGTGGCGCGCCGTCGGGCAGTGCGATCACCGGGACCGTCGGGGCGGTCACCGTCGCGCGTGGGCCGAGCGCAGCTAAGCAGCCGTACGCCTTCGTCAGTACCGCCGACGGCCACCTGTGGGCGAACCGGTGGACCGGTGCCGGATGGTCCTGGTAGGACCTAGGTGTCCCGTTCGACGGTGTCCGGGTCGCTACCGGCGTCGGCGTGCTCGCCGTTGCGCAGTCCCTCAACGGGCCGCAGGTGCCGCAGACCTTCGTGGTCGGGTCGGACGGCAACCTGTGGCTGCACTACTGGGGATCCGGCACCGGCGACTGGCTCAACTACGGCACCCCGCGCGACGGGACGTTCGAGTATATCGATGGCAGCGACGTCGTCGGGGTAGCCAACCTGCGCGTCACCGCCACCAGCCCGGACCGTCCGCAGGTGTTCCTGCTGGACCGGCGGGGCAATCTGTGGCGGGGCGCCGAAAACGGCAGAGCCTGGACCTGGACCAACCACGGCCTGGCACCGTTCGCCTTCGTCGGCAACCTCAGCATCATGTACGCGTTGAGCTGGACCGGCAGTGAGTACACGTGGACGGCGCAGGGCGGTCCGGGCAGCGGTGTCTACCGGCGGCGGGGTGGTGCGGTCGCCGTCGCGGACACCCCGCTGGTGCGGCAGCGGCCGTACGTGTTCACCGTCGACCTGGAGGGCGGCGTGATCGAGTGCAACTGGTTCACACCGCAGCAGCAGTGGGTCTGGTCGCCGCAGGCTGGCACCGACGCGCTCGGTATCGATCCGACCGCCGGGGTCGCCCTCGGCATCCAGGACGCCCCGCTGCTGCCGGATCGGCCGTACGTCTTCTACTGGTCCCGGCAGGGTCCCACTCAGCTGATGGTCAACTTCCGGGGCCTGGCGCCCTGACCGGCCGGTCGGCGGCGGTGCCCGAGGTGGCCGCCGCCCAGCGGGCGAGGGCTTCGCCGACCCGGTGAAAGCCTTCGCCGATGGCGGTGAAGGCGTAGCCGCCGTCGGCGAGTCGCTGGATGAGCCCGCGTCGTTCCAGGTCGGTGAGGCGCTGGGTGAGGGTGACCTGGTTGACGCCGGTGTCGCGGGCCAGGTCGGTGAAGCGACGCGGGCCGACCAGCAGCGCGCAGTGCAGTTCCAGCATCCAGCGCTCCTGCATCAGTGCCAGCAGGTCGTCGAGCTGGTGGTGGCGGGCGTCCGGGTCGCTGGTGTCCCCGGCCCAGGCAGCCATCTCGGCGAGGACGGGGCGCAACCCGGCACCGGTCGGCGTCAGCGCGTACCGGGTGCCCGGTGGGTTGGTGTCGATCACCGTACGGCTGACGATGCCGGCCGCCTCCAGCTCGCCGAGCCGGCGGGCCAGGGTGCTCGGCCCGACCGCCGGGACCGCCCGGCGCAGGTCGTTGAAGCCGGCCGGGCCGTCGAGCAGCGTGTGCACGACGTGCAGCGTCCAACGGCCCCGCAGCCTACCCACGGCGGCCAGCAGTACGCCCTGCTCGACCTGCACGTCGCCACTGTATCCAGCGGCACTCTTGTTAGAGAGTAGTAGCTAGTACTATTTTTTAAGTCATGACTGAGTCAACGAAGCGGGCCCTGGTCACCGGCGGCACCGGCGGGATCGGCCTGGCCACCGCCCACGCCCTGGCCGTCCACGGCTACGCCGTCACGATCGTGGGGCGAGACCGGCGCCGTGGCGACGCCGCCCGCGACCAGGTGAGCGCCGCCGGCCCCGCCACTGCCCGCTTCATCGGGGCCGACCTGTCGTCAATGGGCGCCGTGCGCGCCCTCGCCGACGAGATCCGCGCCGTCGGTCCGCTCGACCTGCTCGTCAACAACGTCGGTGGCGTCTACCGCCAGCGCTGGGTCACCGCAGACGGCATCGAGGCGACCTTCGCCATGAGTCACCTCTCCGGCTACCTGCTCACCGAGCTGCTGGTCGACGACATGGTCGCCGCCGGCCGGGGGCGGATCGTCAACCTGACCTCGGGCGCGATCCGGCTCGCCGACCGCACCCCCCTGGACCGGGTCGAGGTGGCCGGGCGCTACTACGGCTTCTCCGCGTACGGGCGGGCGAAGCTCGCCAACCTCGCGTACACGATGGGTCTGGCCGACCGACTCGCCGGCACCGGCGTCACCGTGCTCGCCGCCGACCCGGGAGCCAGCGCCACCGAGATGGGCCGCTCCATGCGTCCGGACCTGTTCCCGATGCCGGCCCGACTGGCCTTCCCGCTGATCTACCTCAACTTGTTCCGGACCAGGCCCGGCGACGCCGCCCGCAGCTCGATCGCCGCCGCCTCCGGCGGCCTGTCATCCGGTACCGCCGCCTCCGGCGGCCTGCCATCCGGTACGGTGCTCGGCCCGAAAGGCACGCCGGTGCGGCCGGACGCCCGCGCCACCGACCCTGCGGTCATCCGGGCCGTCACCGCGCTCAGCCAGGCGACCTGCGCCACCGCCACCCGGACCGGTAACGGCTAGCTCATCCGGCGACCGGGAACGGCACGCCGGTCAGCTGCTCGCTCACGGTCCACAGCCGGCGCGCGGTGGCGTCGTCGCGGGCGGCCGCGCTGCACCCGACGGCGACCGGAGGTCCGCTCAGCTGCAACGGCCTGCCCGGCCCCCAGTAGCTGCCGCCGGCGGCAGTCGGGTCGGTCGCGGCCCGCAGCGTCGGCAGCGCACCGTCGTGCGGGGTCATCGCCACCAGCTGACCGATCCGGGCGGCGACGCTGACCGTGTGCCGCGTCAGCTCGGTCGCGGTCCAGCCGGGGTGGGCGGCGGTGGCCCGCACCGGTGACCCGACGTCGGTCAGCCGGCGCTGCAGTTCCCGGGTGAACAGCAGGTTGGCGAGCTTGCTCTGCCCGTACGCCGCCCACCGCCGGTAACGCCGACGCTGCCAGTTGAGGTCGTCGAAGTCGATCCGGCCGGCCCGATGTGCGCCGCTGGACACGGACACCACCCGGGCACCCGCGCCGGCGGCCAGCAGCAGCGGCAGCAGCCGGCCGGTGAGCGCGAAGTGCCCCAAATGGTTGATCCCGATCTGCAGTTCGAAGCCCTGCCGGGTGCGCCCCAGCGGCGGAGCCATCACCCCGGCGTTGTTGATCAGCAGGTCGAGCCGGTCACGCCCGGCCCGGTACGCCTCGGCGAACGCGGCCACCGAGTCGAGGTCGGCCAGGTCCAGCGGGGCGCAGGTCACCGTACCCGGCACCCCGGTGGCCCGGATCCGTTCGGCCGCGCCGGCGGCCCGGTCGGCGTCCCGGCAGGCCAGCGTGACCTGCGCGCCCTTCGCGGCGAGCATCCGGGCGGTCTCGAAGCCGATGCCGGTGTTCGCCCCGGTGACGACGGCGGTCCGGCCACTGCAGTCGGGAATGTCGTCGAACGTCCACTGTGCCACGGTCACTCCTGTTCCGCTGTGGTGCCGCCATCGAGGACGATGGTCACGGCGGTGTTCAGACCGGCACGGTACTCGTCGATCGACGACACCTTGTGCTTGAGGCCGAAGGACGTCGCGTGCAGATGGTCGGCCAGGTCACGGGCGGAGAGCCCGGCCGACCGCCACCGGTCGGCCGCCCCGCTGTCGGCCAGCACCTGCTCGATCCCGTCGGCCAGCACCTGCTCGATCCGGCCGGCCAGCGGGCAGTTCAGGGTCGCGGCGGCGCTCAGCAGCTCCTCGAAGTTGCCGTGCACCGCGGCCCCCACGCCCGGCGCCTGGCAGGCTTCGAACGCGCCGAGGATCCGTTGCCGCACGTCGAGGTCGGTGCGGTCGAAGGCGGCACGGGTCGCCGTGCACACCGCGCTCACCATCCTCTCCACGGCGGCGACGAACAGCTCTTCCTTGGTCTTGAAGTGCAGGTAGAGCCCCTGCCGGGAGATGTCCGCCGCCCTGGCCAGGTCGTCCATCGAGGTCTTCTTGAATCCGTAGCGGATGAACACGTCGATGGCGGCGTCGGCGATCGTGTCCCGGCGGGCGCTGCCGGAGGTCACGCCGGGTGCTCCGCGCGCCCGATCGCCGCGAACGGGTACGTCACGCCGGTCAGTCGCTCGCTCTCGGTCCACAGCCGGCGCGCGATGACGGTGTCCCGGGCGCGGGCCGAGGCGCGGGCGGGTGCCGGTGGCCCGTACGTGCCGAATCGTCGGGCCGGCCCCCAGTAGCTGCCGCCGGTGACGGTCGGGTCGGTGGCGGCCCGCAGGCTCGGCAGCGCCCCGTCCGGCGGCTGCATCCGGATCATCCGGTCGATGCGCGACGGGTTGTCGCTGGCGGCGCGGCCCTGGTGGCGGCCGATGTCGGTGGAGGTGAGGCCCGGGTGGGCGGCGACCGCCCGTACCGCCGAGCCGGCCTCGGTCAGCCGGTGCTGCAGCTCGAGGGTGAACAGCAGGTTGGCGAGCTTGCTCTGCCCGTACGCCGGCCACGGCCGGTAGCGGCGCTGCCGCCAGTTGAGGTCGTCGAGGTCGATGCCGCCGGTCCAGTGCGCCACGCTGGAGACGGTGACGACCCGTACGGCGCCAGCCCGGGCAGCATCGGACCGGTCGGCGTCGGCGGCCGCGTCGAGCAGCGGCAGCAGTTCGCCGGTGAGGGCGAAGTGCCCCAGGTGGTTGGTGCCGAACTGCAGTTCGAAGCCCTGTCGGGTGCGCCCCAACGGCGGGACCATCACCCCGGCGTTGTTGATCAGCAGGTCGAGTCGGTCGTGAGCGGCCCGGTAGGCCTCGGCGAACGCCCCGACCGAGTCGAGATCGGCCAGGTCGAGCAGCGCCCCGGTGACCTTCCCGGCCGGTTCCTCGGCGCGAATGCGCTCCAGAGCGGCCGTGCCCTTGCCGGCGTCCCGGTAGGTCAGCGTGACGTGGGCGCCCTTGTGCGCCAGCATCCGGGCGGTTTCGAAGCCGATGCCGGTGTTCGCGCCGGTCACCACGGCGGTCCGGCCGGTCTGGTCGGGGGCATCGTCGTACGTCCAGTGCGTCATTGCCCACCTGTCTCTGGTTGACTGATGAGACGAACTTTACTCATTTGCTCAAAGCTGTCAACTCCGTCAGGATCTCCGGTCACTGGCTGAACAGCAGGCGGAGCACTCCGGCCGCCGCGCCCGGGGCGTCCTCGTCGGGGTCGTGCGGCACTGCGCCGGACAGCCAGAGAGTGGCGAAGCCGTGCGCGATCGACCAGGCGGCCAGCCAGGCGCTGTCCCGGTCGTCGGCCGGGACGCGGGGATCGGCGAGGGCGTCGCGCAGCGCCTGGCCGGCCCGCTGGCGGGCGGCGGTCAGCTCCGGCGCGTCGAACTGCAGCAGGCCCGGTTCGAACATCACCTCGAAGTGCCCGCGGTGCTCGACGCCGAACCGGACGTACGCCTGTCCGGCCGCCAGGATGTCGCCGCCGGCCGCGTCCAGTTGGTCGGCGAGCAGGTGCAGGCCCTCGGTGGCGATCGCGGTCAACAGGCCGGTCTTGTCGCCGAAGTGGTGGGTCGGTGCGGCGTGCGAGACGCCGACCCGGCGGGCCAGGTCCCGCAGGCTCAGCGCGGCCGGCCCGCTCTCGGCGATCGCCTCGGTCGCGGCGGCCAGCAGCGCCCGGCGCAGGTCCCCGTGGTGGTACGGCTGCGGCATCGGCCGAACTCCCATCTTGTCGTTGACAAGATGCTACCCGACGTGGGTATCTTGGCAGTGTCAAGATTTGATCGCGTGCCCCGAGCGCGCCGCGTGCCGCACACGCCGCGCCGACCCCGAGGAGAAGACCCCATGAGTACGGCCGACAAGTGGCTGACTGTGATCGCACTGGTCAGCGTCCCGACGGTGATGTTCGGCGGCTATTCGCTGATGCGGCTGACCGCCGCCGGCAAACTCACCGATTTCCAACGCTCCCTGTTCAAGGCCGGCCACGCCCACGCCGGGGTGCTGTTGGTGCTGACCCTGACCGCGCTGACCATCGCGGGCCGCGCCGAACTGTCCGACCCGTACACCTGGGTGGTCGGCGGGCTGCTCGCCGCCGGCACGATCAGCCAGTCCGGCGGATTCTTCCTGCACGCGGCGATCGGCCAGCCCGGCAAGCGCTCGTTCGGCACCACGCTGACCGTGCTCGGCGCGGCGGAGCTCGCCGTCGCCCTGCTGCTGCTCGCCTGGGGCGTCGCCACCGCGCCGTGAGACAGCCACGCCGCAGGACGCTCGCGCCGTAGGGCCCTCGCTCCGTAAGACTTTCGCAAGGAGCCGACCGTGCCGGGACCGCCGGCACCGGCCGTAGGCTGACCGGCGTGTGGAAACGCCTCGCAACCAAACCACTGACCTGGGTCCTCGCCGTCGCCCTGCTCGGTGCGGTGGCCTTCGGTGGCTACTGGTTCCAGCCCTGGAAGCTCGTCACCGACGAGGTCGTCGACGAAGCAGTACCGGTGGCCCAGGCACCGGCTCCGCAGACCACGGAGCCCGACACCGCCTCGGCCGACCCGGCCTCGGCAAGTCCCGAGCCGGCCAGCCCGTCGCCGGCCGACAACCAGCTGATCGCCACCGGGGAGTTCGTCACCCACGAGCACGAGACCACCGGGACCGCCCAGCTGATCCGCCTCGCCGACGGCGGACACCAGCTGGTGCTGCGGGACTTCGCCACCTCCAACGGCCCGGACCTGCGGGTCTGGCTCTCCGATCAGCCGGTGATCGACGGCCGCGACGGCTGGTTCGTCTTCGACGACGGGCAGTGGGCCGAGCTGGACCGGCTCAAGGGCAACCGGGGCAATCAGGTGTACGACATCCCCGACGACGTCGACCTGGACGCGTTGACCAGCGTCAGCATCTGGTGCAAGCGGTTCTCGGTGTCGTTCGGTGCCGCCGACCTGAGCGCCTGAGCAAGCCGATGACCACCCCCCTGGCCGCCGGCCCGCCCGCCCGGATCCTCGTCGTGGACGACGACCCCACCGTCTCCGACGTGGTCCGCCGCTACCTGGAACGGGCCGGCTGCCAGGTCGACCAGGCCGCCGACGGGCACGCCGCACTGGCCACGGTCGACCGGCACCGGCCCGACCTGGTGGTCCTGGACCTGATGCTGCCCGGGCTGGACGGGCTGGAGGTGTGCCGACGACTGCACCGGCAGGCCAGCGGCGTACCCGTGATCATGCTGACCGCCCTCGGTGAGGAAGCCGACCGGATCGTCGGCCTGCAGATGGGGGCCGACGACTACGTCACCAAGCCGTTCTCGCCCCGGGAGCTGGTGCTGCGGGTGCAGTCGGTGCTGCGCCGCGCCGGAACGGTGACCGGCCCGGCACCCGCCGCCGTCGCCGCCGACGGGCCGGTGCTGCTCGGCGACGGTGACCTCACCCTCGACGTGCGCCGCCGGGCCGCCCGCCGGGGCGGCATCGACCTGGCGCTGACGGTCCGCGAGTTCGACCTGCTGCTGCACCTGGTCCGCCATCCCGCACGCGCGTTCCGCCGCGACGAACTGCTCGCCGAGGTGTGGGGCTGGAACTTCGGCGACCAGTCCACCGTCACCGTCCACGTCCGACGGCTGCGGGAGAAGATCGAACCGGACCCGGCCCGGCCCCGGCGGATCATCACCGTCTGGGGCGTCGGTTACCGCTACGAACCGGCGGCCGACCATGCCTGACCTGCCCGTCGGCGACATCCTCGCCGTGCTCGGCATCGGGTTGGGTGCCTCGCTGCTGGTCGCCGTACCCGGCGCCGCCACGCTGCGGATCCTGCGCCGACGCAGCATCGTCGCGCACCTCACCGTCCTGCTCACCGTCACCGTCCTCGCCGTCCTCGCCGGGGTCGTCGGTGCCGCCCAGGCGATGTTCCTGTCCGCCCACGACCGCGACGTCGTCCTGCTGGTGCTCGCCGCGTCCGGGGTGGTCAGCCTCGCCGTCGGCGGGTGGCTCGGTGCCCGGCTGGCCCGTCAGGCGGTCTGGGCCGACCAGCTGCGCCAGCGCGAACGCCAGGCCGAGGCGAACCGGCGGGAACTCGTCGCCTGGGTGTCGCACGATCTGCGGACGCCGTTGGCCGGGCTGCGGGCGATGGCCGAGGCGCTGGAGGACGGCGTCGTGGCGGACCCGATCACCACCGCCGAGTACCACCGACGGATCCGGGTCGAGACCGACCGGATGACCCAGCTGGTCGACGACCTGTTCGAGCTGTCCCGGATCAACGCCGGGGCACTGCGGCTGTCGCTGCGCCCGGTGCCGCTGGCCGACGTGGTCTCCGACGCCCTGGCCTCCGCCGCACCGCTGGCCCGGCTGCAGGGCATCCGGCTGCGGGCCGCCGAACACGGCTGGCCGGCGGTCGTGGCCAGCGAACCCGAGCTGGCCCGCATCGTCGGCAACCTGCTGCGCAACGCGATCCGGTTCACCCCGTACGACGGGGTGGTGCAGGTGAGCGCGGGCAGCGCGGACGGGTGGGCGTGGCTGGCGGTGGACGACACCTGCGGCGGCATCCCGGAGGCGGACCTGCCGCGCGTGTTCGACGTGGCGTTCCGGGGCGAGCCGGCCCGTAGCCCGGCAGCGGTCGGCGCCGCGCGCGGCCCGTTCGGTTCGGCCCGTGCCGAGCCGGTGCCGGCCGGCGGCGGACTCGGCCTGGCCATCGTCCGGGGTCTCGTCGAGGCACACGGCGGCCGGGTCGAGGTGACCAACGCCGGTCCCGGCTGCCGGTTCCTGGTCCACCTGCCGGCCGCCAGCTGACCAACGGTGACCGGCAGGTTGGCCAACGGTGACCGGCCGGCTGACCAACGGTGGCCTCAACCGACCGGCAGGTCGCGGCGGCGCAGCCCGACCAGTCCGGCGGCGGCGAACCCGGCGGCCAGCAGCACCAGGACGACCAGCGGTACGGCCGACACCTGCCCGCCGGGCAGGCTCGGCAGATGGCTGAACGGGGAGAGGTCGCGCACCGCCGCCGGCAGTCGCAGCAGCGCGCCGAACAGGGTCAGCAGGACGGTCGCCACCAGCACCGCCCATCCGGCGGCGGCCAACCGGGGCACCAGCCCGACCAGGGCCAGGGTGAGCGCCGCCAGCAGCCACACCGCCGGCAGTTGCGCCAGCGCGCCGGCCAGCACCCGGGCCACCTCCCGGCCGGGATCCGCACCGACCAGGGCGCGCGTCGCCCCCATCGCCAGCCCGGCACCCGCCATGACCACGACCGGACCGAGTAGGACGAAAACCAGATGACCGACCGCCCAGCGGATCCGTGACACCGGCGCGGCGAGCACCGGCTCGACCCGCCCGCTGGTCTCCTCGACCCGTAGCCGCCCCACGACGGCGATCGCGTACCCGGCGGCACCCATCCCGAACAGCCCGAGCATCGCGGCCAGGAACAGGTCGACCAGTCCGGCGGACCCGCCGAGCCGGGTGAACAGCTCGCGCAGCGTGGGATTGTCGGTCAGCATGTCCCCGACCCCGCCGGCCACCCCACCGAGCACCACGCCGGTGAGCGCGAAACCGACCGTCCAGCCGACCAGCGGGCCCCGGTGCAGTCGCCAGGCCAGCGCGACCGGGCCGGTCAGCCGGGGGCCGGCCGTGGCCGGACCGCTGCCGGCCGACAGCAGGCCGGACCCCAGGTCACGGCGGCCGTGCAGCGCGGCGGCGACCGCGACCAGACCGGCGGTCGCGGCGACGACCGGGCCGAGTACCCACCAGGCGTCGTCGGCGTACGGGCGCAGCCGCAGCACCCAGCCGAGCGGCGAGACCCCGCTCAGCCAGCCCAACGGCCCGCCGGTGTGACCACTGAGGTCCCCGACGACCCGGCCGAGGACGGCGGCCCCGAGCGCGGCGACGGCGATGCCCCGGGCGGCCGGGGCGCTGGCGGCGAGCTGGGCGGTGACCACGCCGACGGCGGCGAACAGCCAGCCCGACGCGGCGAACTGGGCTCCGAGGGCGAGTGACCCGGCGACCGGCAGCCCCTGCCCGGCCAGTCCGGCGGCGACCGCGCCGGCGAGCAGCAGGTTGGCGGCGAAGACGACGATGAGGGCAGCCGCCGGGCCGGCGTACCGGCCGATCGGGGCGGCGCCGAGCAGCTCGCGCCGGCCGGCCTCCTCCTCGGCGCGGGTGTGCCGCACGACGGTGAGCAGGCTGATCAGCGCCACGATGACCGTGACGATGCTGATCCGCCAGGAGACCAGGCCACCGAGGTCGGCGGTGTGTACCGGACCGTAGAGCGCGACCAGCGCGGCGTTGGCGTTGCTGGTCTGCGCGAACGTCGACCGGTCGGCGGCGGTGGGGTAGAGGGCGGGGAAGGCGGCGGCGAAGTTCGCCGGCATCACCGACAGCCAGACGATCCACAGTGGCAGGATCAGCCGGTCGCGGCGCAGGATCAGCCGGACCAGGTGGCCGGTGCCGGTCAGCGCGCTCACCGCCGTGCCCCGCTGCTCTGGTAGTGCCGCAGGAACAGTTCCTCCAGCGTCGGCGGCTGGCTGACCAGCGTCCGTACGCCGGCCTCGGCGAGCCGGCGCAGCACCGGTGCGAGCGCCTCCGGGTCGACCTCGCACCGCACCCGGTGGCCGTCGACGGTGAGCCCGTGCACTCCGGGTACGCCGCCGAGCCCGGCCGGGTCGGCCCCGGTCGGGCCCAGCCCGGCGTCCGCCCCGGCCGGCGCGGCGTCGGTCGCCTCCGGCAGGTCGGCGACGATCGTGGTACGGGTCAGGTGGCGCAGTTCGGTGAGGGTGCCGTTGGCGACGGTCCGTCCATCACGGACGATGGTGACCCGGTCGCACAGCGCCTCGACCTCGGCGAGGATGTGGCTGGACAGCAGGACGGTGCGGCCCTGCCGACCCGCGTCGGCGACGCAGTCGCGGAACACCGCCTCCATCAGCGGGTCCAGCCCGGAGGTGGGCTCGTCGAGCAGCAGCAGCTCCACGTCGGCGGCGAGGGCGGCGATCAGCGCCACCTTCTGCCGGTTGCCCTTGGAGTAGGTGCGGCACTTCTTCGTGGGGTCCAGCGCGAAACGTTCCAGCAGGTCGGCGCGGCGGTGCCGGTCGAGGCCGCCGCGCAGCCGGCCGAGCAGGTCGATGACTTCGCCGCCGGTCAGGTTCGGCCAGAGGCTGACGTCGCCCGGGACGTACGCGAGGCGCCGGTGCACCGCGACCGCGTCCCGCCACGGGTCGCGGCCGAGCACCTGCGCCTGCCCGGCGTCGGCACGCACCATGCCGAGCAGCACCCGGATGGTGCTGGTCTTGCCGGCCCCGTTCGGCCCGAGGAAGCCGTGGATCTCGCCGGCCGACACGGTGAGGTCGAGCCCGTCGAGTGCGGTGCTGCGGCCGTACCGCTTGGTGAGGCCACGGACCCGGATCGTCGTTTCCATATTGAGAAAGCTAAGTTGCGTTTGCGCTTCCGTCAACGAATGGCCAGGCCAACGCCGACAGAACACGAGCTCGCAGCCCCGTAGATCGTTGCAATGACTCTTGCGGCTAATGCAATGAACGGTAAGGATGAGTTGCAATGGAATGGGACTGAACGCAGCGGAGGGCGGGGCGGATGCCCGGAGGACGGCTGACCTATCAGGACCGGCAGCGCATCGAGCAGGCTCTCGCCGACGGCACCGGCTACGCCGAGATCGCCCGCCGACTGGGGCGTCCCACCTCCACCGTCAGCCGCGAGGTGGCCCGCAACGGCGGGTCCCGCGGCTACCGGGCCCTCGCCGCCCACCGGGCCACCGCTCACCGGGCCCGCCGGACCGGCCCGGTCGCCCGGCCGCCGGTCGAGCAGACCACCGGGTACGGCCGGGACCCGGCCGCCGTGGCCGCGTTCGAGCAGCGGTTCGTCGCGATGATGGTCCAGTCCGGCTTCCCCCGGATGACCGCCCGGGTGCTGGTCAGCCTCTTCGTCAGCGACAGCGGTGCGCTCACCGCCGCCGACCTGGTCGCCCGACTGCGGGTGAGCCCGGCATCGATCTCGAAGTCGATCGCCTTCCTGGAACGGATCGGCTTCGTCGCCCGGCAGCGCACCCCCGGCCACCGCCGCGACCGGTACGCCGTCGACGACGGCCTCTGGTACCGGGCCTGGTCGCTACGGGTGCACGTCTTCCGCACCTGGGCGGACGCGGCGGCCGACGGAGCGGCGGTGCTAGGCCCGCAGACTCCCGCCGGTGACCGGCTGCAGTTGATGGGCGAGTTCTTCGGCCTGGTGGTCCGCGACGTCGAGCGGATCACCGCCGACTGGCAGGCGTTCCTGTCCGCCCGTGGCCGGTCGCCGCAGCCGACCACCGTACCCACGCCGCAGCCGGCCGCCGTACCCACGCCGGGGGTGGCCCGGTGACCGCGCGGAGGCCGTCTGCCGTCACCCGTCGCGGGATCGGCGCCGGCCTGTTCTGCGGTACCGTGGCGCTGATGACCTCGGGCTGCACCTCGACGTCGACCGACCCGGCCCCGACCGCGACTGCGACTGCGACTGCGACCGGCCCGACCGCGACGACGGGTGCCGCGTACCGGGTGCTGGTCTACAGCCGGACCACCGGGTACCGGCACGAGTCGATCCCGGCCGGGATCTCCGCCGTCGGCGCGCTCGGCGCGGCGCACGGCTTCGGTGTCGACGCCACCGAGGACCCGGCCGCCTTCACCCCGGACAATCTGCGCGGCTACGCCGCCGTCGTCTTCCTCAACACCAGCGGCGACGTGCTCGACGACGCCGGCCGGGCCGCTTTCGAGGGCTACGTTCGTGCCGGTGGCGGATTCGTCGGGGTGCACGCGGCCGCCGACACCGAACACCAGTGGCCGTTCTACGGCGAACTGGTCGGCGCCTACTTCGCCCGGCACCCGCCGGTGCAGCCGGCCACCGTCGAGGTCGTCGACCGGACCCATCCGGCCACCGCGCACCTGCCGGCCCGCTGGGAGCGTACCGACGAGTGGTACGACTACCAGGCCGACCCGACCGGCGCGCGGATCCTCGCGGTGCTCGACGAGACCAGCTACACCGGGGCCGGGATGGGGACGCCGCACCCACACGCCTGGTGCCGGTCGTACGCCGGCGGCCGCGCCTTCTACACCGGCGGCGGCCACACCGTCGAGGCGTACGCCGAGTCTGCCTTCCGCGCCCACCTGCTCGGCGCCATCCGCTACGCCGCTGGCCAGTTGCCCGCCGACTGCAGTCCGGCGGACTATCCATGATCTGATTGAACACGGAGTGTGATCTGGCGCACGCTGCAGACCGGCCCACGTCCGGCAGCAGCCTCCCCGAGGAGCAGCGCGTGTCAGAGCCATTCCGTACCGCCCTGCAGCATCTCGCGGCGTCGGTCGCCGCCCGGTCCGCCGCGCAACTGCCCCGGGACGCCCGGCTGGTGCACCGCCGCGACGAACGGGAACAACTCCTCGCCGGCAGCTTCGTCGACAGCCTCACCGGGCTGGCACCGGCCCGCCGGGTCGGCCCGCTGCGCACCCCCGGCGGCGTCGACGTCTGGTACGAGGCGTTCGTCGCCGCCCGCCGGCTGCAGGTCAGCGAGGCCGGTGCCGCCGCACCCGCGTTCGTGGTCACCCAGGCCCGGCCGCCGGTCGTCGGGCGTACCGGCACCGTCGTCGAGATCGAAGCCGGCACCGTCTGGATCCGGGGCGACCTGTTCGGTGGCCTGCCGGCCGACGCGTACGCCGGGCTGCGGGTCATCGGCGGGACCTTGACGCTGGGCACCGCGACGGTGCACGGCGACGTCATCGAGGTGCCGGCGCCGCTGAGCGCCGTGCTGCGGCTCGACCCGGCACCCGACCCGCAACCCGCCGCCACGGCGGACGGCTGCCGCGGTGCCGAAGCCGGCACCGCGCTGCCCGCCTCGGTGACCTTCCGGTTCCGAGCCGGCGCGGTCGAGATCGTCGGCGACCCCGGCGCGGCGAAGGTGTGGCGGCAGGAGTTCCGGTTCGGTCCGGCCACCGGGCGCACCACGTTCGTCGAGCGGCTCTGGACCCTGGTGCTCGGCTACGTCGTCGAGCCCACCACGGTGGACGGTACGCGGATCGGTGCCGACCCGGCCGGCGACCCGTTGATCGGCGTCACCGGCACCGGCGCGGTCCGCGACGCCGGCCTCGGTCTGCCGGTGGTGGTCGCCACCGACCCGGTGATCCTCGGCGAAGCGTCGACTGCGGCGACCTGGCTGCTGCAGGTCGCCGGACTGGCCGCCCGCTGGTACGTCCCGGACCCGCGCGAGCATCCGCTGAGTGACGCGTGGATCGTGATCGCCGCGTCCGGCGCGACGGTCCTCGCCGACGCGGTCGCCCCACTGTCGCCGCCGGTCGCCCATGACATCCAGTTGTGGGCGATCGCCGGTGGCGGTGGGCACCGGCTGCCCTGGCGACAGCGCTACGCCGCACCGTTCTGGCTGTTCTACCGGTGCGATGCCGTCGACGGTGAACACCTGATGGTCACCGGGCACAGCGTGGTGGCCCTGGACCGGCCGGTGACCACGGCCGGGCAGCCGGTGCCGACCCCGACCGACGCCGGCACCCTGCTACTGCACCGCCGCGACGGCGGGATCACCGCCCTGCTCGGCGCGGCGATCCCGGCCAACGCCCGACGCCACCATCAGTTCGCGCTGCGCAACGCGCTGCTGTGGACGACCGTACCGGCGTTCGTCTACCTCCGGGGGGCCCTCAGCGGGCCGGCCGGGCCGAGCGCCGACGGGCCGCTGCTGGTCGACACCGGCAGCGCCCAACTGGCGTTCGGGCTGCACGGCTGGGCGCCGACGCTGCCCGACCCGTACGTCTGCACCGGCACCCTGACCCCGCCCCGGATCGGCCGGGAACCGCCACCGGCGGCGCTGGTCTGCCGGATCGACTGGACCACGCCGGACGACGTGACCGTGGCCTTCGACGGCCAACTCGGACCGGCCGTGGCCGTCACCGGCCGCCCGGCGTCACCGGGCACACCGCAGCCGCCGCCGAAGTCGTCCGGCCCCGACATCGGGCCCAGCCAGGTCGAGCAGGGCAGCGTCGGCCTGGACAAGTTGACCGGTGCACAGTGGGACGCCGCCCGTCGGCTGGAGCTCGAACTCCGCGGCCAGCGGATCCAGGCCGCCGCCCGGTCCGACGCCACCTCCACCTCGATGGTCGACGGATATCTGTCCGAGGTGGTCGGCTGGCCGCCGAACCTGCTGCTGCTGGACGTCTCCACCAACCAGGACCTGCTCGGCGTCGGGCTCGGCGTCGGCCCGAACCACCCCGACACCCGCTACGCCGTCGCCGGCCTGGCCAGCCAGGCAGAGGTCGGCGCGCTCCGGGTGACGGCACTGCCCCAGGTGCAGTGGGAACCGGTCCGCACCCTGGACACCGACCAGGACATCATGACCCTTGGCTGGTTCCCCACCCCGCTCGCCTCGGCCACCGACGGCGGCGCCACCTCACTCGGCGCCCGGTCGCAGCGGCTCGTCCCGGTGGTGCCCGCCGACGCGGTGGCCGGCACCCTGGACGCCTTCGGCGACGGTACGCCGGTCGGGGTGCGCACCACGTTCCCGTTCGGTCTGATCGCGGCGGTGCTGGTACAGCCGCAGGACAGTGGCGCCCGCCCGGCCGACCTGCTCGGGCTGACCCGACCCGAGTTCGGCGACACCCGGGGCGGCATCCAGATCACGGCCCAGGCCGAAGGTGGCCGGCCCGACGACGGCGGCGTGTCGGCGACCTTCGCCGGCCGGATGCGGCAACTGCTCAACGGCGTGGACCTGCCCAGCGGCGCCCCGCTGGGGCTGTCGGTGCTCGGCTCCACCGCCGACCCGGGTGGCAGCGTCGAGACCGTCTTCAACACCGACATGGCCACCGACCCCCGGGTGCCGGTCACCCGGATCGACCTGTCCGGCTACGGTGGCTCGAACTTCAGCGACTGGAACAACCCCTTCGCCGCGTTCGCCGAGGCCGCCAAGGTGCAGTTCCGGGTCATGATCGGCCGGACCGCGCTGGAGGTCGTCAAAGTCAACAGCGTGCTGCACCCGTGGGGCATCCGGGTGACCCGCTCGGTCACCGTGGAGCGTCGCCCCGGCGGCGGGGTGATCCGCCGCGACAGCGGCTGGCAGCCGTTCACCCCCGGCCTGTTCGACTACCGCTACCGCGACGCGGGGACGATCACCGTCGCCCCGTACACCTTCGACGCCGGGGTGTTCCGGGGCCTGTTCGGGGTGCGCAACGTCCGGCCGGCACCGGGCGCGGAGTTCGGCCACGGCGCTGCCCGGCTGGTGCCGTACCACTTCGACGCGGACCTCGCCCTCGACGGCGCCGCCACGACGACGCCGGCGCTCGGGGTGCTCGGCTGGCTGCAGGTCGCGCCCAGCGGGGTGCCGGCCGGGCCGCAGGCGCTGCGGGCGCTGATCGAGGCGCAGGGGCCGGTCGGCGGGCCGGTCGACACCGTCGTCGACGTCGGCGGCAGCGGCCTGCCGATGCGCGCCCAACGGATCGAGGTCGGTCTCGCCGACGACGCCGGCACCCCGGTGTTCGTCGCGACCCTGCGGGGCACCCCGCAGCTGCCGACGACCGGCTCCTGGTCGATGGTGGTCCGTCCGGTCGCCGCCGCGCCGCCCGGCGGCGGCGAGGCGACCGGAGTCGCCGACACCCGGGGTACGCCGCTGATCCGCCGCTACCCGGTCGCCTACCCGGCCAGCGACACGCCGATCAGCGCACCGCCACTGGCCGGCACGCCGGGGGAGTACCGGTTCGCCGACGCCGCCGACCTGCTGCGCCCGGCCGACCCGGCCACCGAGTACGCCTTCGTGCAGTCGACCCCGACCCACGCGTTCCTGTTCCCCCGCCCGGTGGTGCCGGCACCCGGGGTGCCGCGCATCGAGTCGCGGCACCGGCCCGCGCTGGCCGACATCCTGGCCCGGTCGACCTCCAAGGGGGCGTTCCCGCCGCCGCCGAACACCCTGGAGACCGCCCCCGGCACGCTGCACCTGGACGTCGGACCGGCCGGCACCCTGGCGTTCAGCAACCCGCTGACCTTCACCAACCCGCCGACCGCGCTGCAACTGGCCGGCACCCCCGGGCACGGCTCGGCGCTACGCTACGACGGCGCGACGCTGCGTCTGGAGGTCACCGGGGACCGCTGGTCGGCCGACTTCACCGGGCTGCGGATCTGGACCGACGTGGCCGGCCTGGCCGAACTGACCGGGTCCGAGCTGCACATCGTCGGCGGCACCGACCAGCGGCCGCAGGTCGCCCAGCTGCGGTCGTTGCTGCTCGCCGAGATCGAACAGATCCTGCAGTACCTGCCGTTCGTCGCCGACCGGGGTGTGCAGGGCCCGATCGACCTGGCGGCGGCCAACGCCAAGCACGAGCTGAAGTTCGAGACCAAGCTGAAGGTCGACCTGCCGGACACGATCGTCCCGCTCGGCGACTACTTCAAGCTGAGCCTGGCGGTGGCGCTCAGCGCCGGGGTCAGCCTCACCGACGGCAAGGCCAAGGGGGCGGCCAGCCTCGGGATCGGCCTCGAAGGCAAGATCCCGGTGCTGTCGGTCGGCGTCGCGAAGGTCTTCATCATCGTCTCCGGCAGCATCACCTTCTCGATCGCCCTCGTCTCCGGCACGGTCACCAGCGAGAAGCTCGAACTGGTCGCGTTCGCCGGCGTCGGGGTGCAGGGCCAGCTCGGCCCGTTCAAGGCGTACGCGTTCCTCGGCATCGGCTTCGTGCTCGTCTACGACGCGATCGCCGGCCAGACCAAGTACGGCGGACTGGTCGCGCTCGAAGCCGGGGTCGACCTCAAGGTCGTCAAGGTCAAGATCCGGGCCGAGCTCAAAGGCCTGGTGTACGACGACGCCGGCAGCACCAAGTGTGACTACTCCGGCTCCGTGAAGATCCAGGTCGATCTCTTCCTGATCATCTCCATCAGTGCGTCCTACCAGGTCACCGAGACCGCGACCCTGTGAGCCCGGGTCGGGTCGGCGAAGGAGTCGGACAATGGCAACCCCGCACAAACTCACCCTGGTGCCGTACCTGCAGCGGTGGGACCACACCGGCCGCACCTTCACCGTACGGCTGCTGGTCGCCCCGGCCGCCGACCCGCTCGCGCCGCTGCTGCCCGCCCCGGCCGGGGTGCCCGCCTTCGCCGACGCCAAGTTCGCGTTCACGGTGTCCATCTCGGACACCTTCGGGGCGCTGCCGCAGCGGGACCGGGTCGACCAGACCGTCGCGCTGCCCGCCGCCCCGGCGACCCTGCACGCCCCGCACGCCCGGCCCATCTTCACCGCGATCGGCGCCGCCCTGGAGATCCCGGCCGGGCCAGCCGGTGACACGTTCGCCCCGCAGGGCCGCGACACCACCCGGCAACTGCGCAAGTACCTGCCGGGCAGCTACCGCCGGTCGTTCGGGTTCGTCCGCCCACGTACCTCGCTCGCCGTCACCGACGCCAGCTACCACTGTCTGATGAAATGCCCGCCGGAGCCGGCACCGCCGGCACCGCCGATGGTGATCGGCTGGGGCGAGGCGATCGCCTACGCGCTGCGCCGCCCCCGGCTGGCCGAAGCCCTCGGCCTGGTCGTCACCCTCGACGTACCGGTCGACGCCGACCCGCGACTGGCCGCCGGCGGCTGGCTCTGGGCCGACCTGGCCGCCCAGAGCGACTACGCCGATGCCGTCGCCGCCGACCCGGCGCTGCTGCGCGCCTTCGCCACCCGGGTGCCGCCGCTGCCCGCCGACGGCACCCGGCCGGTCTTCACCCCGGTGACGTTCCCGGTCAGCGCCGACGCCACCGAGTCCGCCACCCTCGGCAACTACGACAAGGTCTTCGCCGAGGCGCTGCGCTTCGACGACGGCTTCGCCAAGATCGTGCACGCCCGGCAACCGGTCAGCGCCGACCTGCTCGACGAGACGGGCGACGGCACGCCGATCGCCCGCGACGAAGGCGTCCAGCTCGGCTGGGACGACGAGGACATCCTCGAAGGGCAGAACCGGGCCCTCGGTGCCCCACCCGACGGCGAGGACCCGGTGCTCGCCCCCCGTGGCGTGCTCGGCTACCGGGTCGACGTCCGCCCGGCCGGCGGCACCGACTGGACCTCGCTGTCGCTCGTCGACGCGCCGCTGACCATCGGCGTGGACCTCGGGACCGCCCGCGAGGAACGCTGGAGCGAGGTCGCCCCGGCCGAACACAGCGGCCAACTGTGGCTGCCCGCCTGGTTCGTCCGCTGGCGCGGTGGCTCCCTCGTCGTCGACACCGACGACGAGCAGCGCCTGATGGAGGTGGCACCCGGGCCGCCGGAGGAGGCGGTACCGGCCGACGCCGACTCCGTGGCGCTGCGCTACGGCCAGTCGTACGAGTTCCGGGTCCGGCTCGCCGACACCACCGGCGGCGGACCGTCGGTCGACGTCGCGCCGAGCGGCGTCGGCGAGGCCCCGACCGCGCTGCTGCACCTGCGCCGACACCGACCACCGGCCCGGCTCAGCTACGACCCGTACACCCCGGAACCGGACGGGACCGTCGCGGCGCTGCGGGTGCACCGCCCGCGCCTGGGCTACCCCGAAGCGGTGTACGCCGCCGGCCCGGCGGCCCGCGCCGAACTGCTCGCCCAGATCGCCGCCAACGACGTCGCGCCACCGGGGGCGGTGGCTCCGCCCGGCATCGCCGACCCGGACGCCGTACTGCTGCAGGTCCGGCTGCTGCTGAAAGCGCCGGCCTACGACCCGGCCGCCGACGCCGACGGATACGTCGAGTGGTACACCACCACCCGGCTGTTCCCCGACGATCCCACCGCCGCCCTCGACCTCGACTTGTCCTGGGTGGACGCCGGCGACTACCGGTCCGTCGACGTCACCGACCAGCTCGGCCCGGACGGTCTGGTCAGCGGCCCGGTCACCGTGGTCACCGGGCGGGACCTGCGGCTGGATGTCCGGGCCCTGGGCCGCGACGACCTCGGCTACTTCGGCAGCGACGCCGCCCGGCACGGCCCGGTCGACCGGATCGACCTGCACGGGCTGGCCGACCCGGCCAGCGACGCCGACCTGCTGCGCCCACTGCCGCCGGCCGACACCCTGCGGTCGGTGTTCCTGCGCCCCGACCCGGCCGGTGCCCCGCCGGCGGCCCACGCCGTCGCTGCCCAGGCCGCCCCGACCCCGGCCCTGCTCGGCCGGCTGGCCGGCGCGCTCGGCCTGGTCGCCGACGGTCCGACCCTGCTCGGCACGCCGGGGGAGCGGGTGGTGTTCGGCTGCGCCGGGCTCGGCCACCATCTCGCCCCGGACGGCGGCAGCGTCGAGTTCACCGACCCGACCGAACTCGCCGGGCAGTGGCTCAACGCGGTGACCCTGCTGCTGGACCGGGACTGGACCTGGCGCGGCGCCGGCTCGCCGACGCTGACCCTGACCCGCACCGTACGGCTGCCGGACGCCCCCGGCGCCCCGCAGACCGTCACCGAGGTCGGGGTGATGGAACTGATCGGATCCGTCAACGTGCAGGCCACCCGTGGTACACCGGACCGTGGCTTCGTCCGGATGATCTTCCTGGACGCGCTGGCCGTACCGCTGGGCCCCGACGGGCTGCCGTACGAGCCGCAGGTCGAGTACCAGTTGGCGGTGCGCCTTGCCGACGGCGCCGTCGTGGCGCGCTCGATCGCCACCGCCCTGCCGATCGTCACCCCGCCCCGGCAGGTGCCCCGGGTCGTCGCCGCCGGTGTCGCACTCACCCCGTACGGCACCGACGCGTCGTACGCGGCGACCGCGCCCCGGACCCGGCGGCTGTGGCTGGAGTTCGCCGAGCCGCTGGCCGACCCGCGCGACGCCTACTTCGTCCGGCCGTTGACTGTCACCCCGGACCCGATGCTGCTGGCCGGCACCGAACCGGTGGCCGACCCGGCCACCGTGCCGACGCTGCCGCTGGACCCGGAGACCGTCCGGGTGATCACCCCGGGCCAGGTGCAGGACCTGGCCGGGTACGCGACCATGCAGCGGATGGAGCCGGCCGCCGACAGCGACCGGCACTTCCTGGTGCCGCTGCCGCCGAACACCGACGCCGGCTCGCCGGAGCTGTTCTCGTTCTACACCTACGAGATCCGGGTCGGCCACGACCGTGGGCCGGCCGACGATCCACTCTGGTCCACCGCGCAGGGCCGGTACGGCGAACCGCTGACGCTGGAAGGGGTGGCGCACCCGGCGCCGGAGCTGGCGGCGACGGTGCTCGCCGAGCCGGACGGGGCGATCCGGGTGCGGGCCCCGTACGCCACCCCGTACGTCGGACTGCGCCGGGCACTGCCGGACCCGCCGAACACCCAGCTGTGGGCGGTGCTGTACGCACGGGTGGTGCAGGCCGACGCGAGCACCCGGCGCAACGTGCAGATCGGCCTGCGCCAGCTGGCGATTCCGCGACGCCGGGTCGAGCACCGCTCGGTGCCGCTGCCGGTGGAGGGGGAGACCGCCTGGACCGGTGCCGAGGTGCGGGCCGCGTTGGCGGCCGCCGGGCTGCCGGCCGGGCTGCCGGTCAGCACCCTCGTCGTCGAGGTGCTGCCGGAGCCGAACGGCAGTTTCGCCGACCCGCTCGGCGGCGACCTCGGCCAGGTACGGATCCTGCGGACGTCGCCGCTGTCCGCCGTCGAGCGCGACTGCTGCGTGTCCTGACGCTGTCGACCGGTGTCGGCTGACGCCGGCCGGTGGCCGGGTGGGCGGTCGTGGTGGTCGGCGGCGGGTAGGTCGCGGAGTTCCCGGGCCGGGGCGGTCGTCGGCGTCGACCGCTGGCCCGGGAACTCCGCTGGCTCATCTGGTCAACTGGCGGGCCGGCCAGCTGACCCGATCGTCAGCTGGCGGTGCAGGTGACGTTGCCCGGTGGCTGTCCGCCGCTGCCGCCGGTCGACGCGATGAATCCGGCAGTGGTCGACGACCCGGGCGCCAGCTGCCCGTTGTAGCTGGCGTTGGTCACTGTCACCTGGGTGCCCTGCTGACTGAACGTGCCGCTCCAGCCCTGCGTCACCGTCTGCCCGGCGGGCAGGGTGAAGGTCACCCGCCAGCCGCCGATGGTCGCCGCGGTGCCGTTGGTCACCGTCAGCCTGCCCTCGTAGCCGCCCTGCCAGGTGGCCGGGACCGTCACCGCGGCGGTGCAGGACGTGCCCGGATCGCCGGGCGTCGGCGGTGCGGTGGTGGGCGGTGCGGTGGTCGGTGGCATGGTCGTGGGCGGCGCGGTCGTGGGTGGCGCGGTGGTCGGCGGCGGGGTGCCGCCGGTGGAGAACTGCCACCAGTCGGCGTTGAGCAGGTAGCCGCTGCCCCCGGTGAACCGCAGGTACAGGTCCTGGGTCCCGGTGGCGCCGGTGACCGGACAGCTGACGGTGGTCCAGGTCTGCCAGCCGCCGGTGCCGGGCACGCTGCAGGTGCCGATCCGGGTGCCGGTCGGGCCGCCCAGGCGGAGTTCGATGCTCCCGCCGCTGGATCCGGAGGCGACCCGCGCCGTGAACGTGCTCGCCCCGGTGCCGAAGGCTACGCCCTTGACCTTGATGTAGTCGCCGTTCTCGAGCCAGCCGACGTTCATGGTGCCCTCGCTGGACGGCTCCGTCTCGATCCCGACCGACCAGGCGACGGTCTCGGCCTCCTGCCGGACGTACGGGTTGAGGGTGCCGATCTGCGGCGCGCCTGCCGTGGTCATGTTCATCGTCGGGATCGTGCCGTCGGCGCGGTAACTGAACTTCTCCACCGCGACGGACCGGGTGAATCCGCCCCCGCCGGGCAGCGCCCCGTTGTGGTAGAAGAAGTACGATCCACCGGCGAAGTCGATGACGCCGGGATGGTTGGTGAAGCTGGCACCCTGCCGGGGCATCACCGTCCCCCGGTACGTCCACGGGCCGGTCGGCCCGGGGGCCGTCGAGTAGCCGATGAACTCGGAACAGCATTCGGCGGCGAAGACGTTGTAGTAGATCCCGTTGCGTTTGTAGACCCAGGGGCCCTCTTCGTACAGGGTGGGCCGGTCCGGATTGCCGGTGCGGGTGCCGAAACCGGCCGTGGTCAACGGAATCTGAGTGGGGCTGCCCGAGTACGAGATCATGTCGGCGTTGAGCCGGACATACCACAGGTTGGGGTTTCCCCAGTAGAGGTAGGCCTGCCCGTTGTCGTCGATGAAGGCGTGCGGGTCGATCTCGCCGTTGGCCACCAACGGTCGGCCGAGGGCGTCGCGGAACGGACCGGTCGGGCTGTCCGCGACCGCCACCCCGATCGCCATCGAGTTGGTCGCCCTGGCCTTCACGGGTACGTACCAGTAGAACTTGCCGTTGCGTTCGATGACGTGCCCGGCCCAGGCGTCGGCGCTGGCCCAGCTGAACGTGGTCAGGCTCAGCGGTGAGCCGTGGTGGGTCCAGTTGACCATGTCGGCGGAGGAGAACAGTTGCCAGTCGCGCATCGTGAAGTACGTCGAGCCGTCCTCGTCGTGGCTGGTGTACAGGTAGACCCGGTTGTCGTGCACCAGCGGGGCGGGGTCGGCGGTGTAGATGTGCTGGACGATCGGATTGTCGGCCCGGGCCGGCGTGGCGACGAGGAACGTCGCCAGGCACAGCAGGCTCGTGACGACACCGACGGCACGGTTACGTCTCGTGATTGTCACCGGGACTCCTTGGTGGAGCGTCGATGTGGGCGCGGAGATCGACCGGTCCAACTGCCGGCGGACGGTGCCGGCCGTCGGGACCACTACCTGGTCGTGTCGACAGGGGTGCCCGGACGCCATCGGGCGGTGCCGTCGACGCCGGCGGTCGGCTGGTCGTGACCGCGGTGCGTCGAAGCGTGCCCTCGCTCCCGCAGCCGAGGATAGCTGTTATCGATAACATCAGCAATCCATCGACGGCCAGCTAACTGGTGTGCGGCTGCGCGACGCTGCGGGTGGGTAGCGCGACGGCCGTGCCGATCAGTGTGGATGCCAGATGTGGTCGCTAACACGGCGTGCGCCGGCGGCCGTGCGGGGTGGGTGCGGGTACCCGACAAGAAACGCCCGCTCCGGGGTCGGGGCGGGCGTTCAGGTTGCTCCGGGGAGCTACTTCAGTGAGCGCAGCAGACGTGTCCACTGTGGGTGGCCGAACCGCAGGGTCGCCGTGCGGCTCTTCGAGTCGCGGACGTACACCAGGTGACCGTCGTGTGCGACCTCGACGCACCCGTCGGCGCCGCTGTAGGTGCTCGTCCGCCAGTTGCCTGGTTGCGGTGTGCCTGCCACGAGCTCTCCCGATTAGTCGCGAGGGATCGACCCGCCGTGTGTGGATGTCGACCCACGCATCCTGATCCGGGTCGCCTGATGTGCTTGAACCGCTCGGCATCGAGCAATCAAAGTATAGGCAGTCGCGTATATGTGTGCCATCGGGCACATCGAGATCAACTGGCGAATCGCGATTGATTGCGCGTCATGTCCAATTTGCAGGGGCCGAAAATGCTAGCATCGGCTCCGCCTGGCCGCTGTTCGGCCGCGCTTGTGATCCACCGCGACGCTGTTGATCGGATCATGTGCAGGGTGAGGAGGGCGCCGGTGGCCGGTGACGACCCACGAATCGGTTCCGGTGCTGATGCCGGCTCATCGGCCGGAGCCGGCGATGGCGCCACGGTGGTGCCATCGCGACGCAGACTGTTGACCTACGCGGCCGTCGCGGCGCCACTGGTGGTCGGCCTCGCCGCCGCTGCCGGTGCCGGTGCCCGACTGATCGACGGACGGGCCGAATGGCCGGCGCAGCTAGTGGTCGCCGGCGTACTGGTGATCGCCGCCGGTGGCGTGCTCCACCGCCTGGCCGTCCGCGCGGGGCGTGGACCGTCGTGACAGTCGCCCGGCGGCGGCCGGCAGCACCCGACTGGCAGTCGGCCACAGTCGCGCGCTGACGTAGATGGCGACCAGCGTCACGGCGGTCCACGCCCACCGTGCAGGATGCAGCTGAAGGTAGAGCACCACGGTCAACAGGCTCGTCATGGGTGTCGCGGTGAGCGCCACCGGCTGCCATGGCACGCGCCGGCGAAGCGCCGTGGGTAGGCCGCGTACCGTAGTCCACGACGCCCTGCCAGCGCGCGTGCCCGGAACCAGGCAGGCAACGGTCGACGGTTCCATCTGCTCATCCGCAGGGCGTGAGGACGTCATCCGCGTTCCCCTTAGTCGGCCTGGTCGCACCCGGTGCCACCAGTTGTCAGTTGTCCGCTGTCGGTGTCAGCTTCCGAGTGCGCTGCAGCTCCGCGATGAGCTCGTCCATGACCTCGTTCAGTCGAGCCTTCGGCGTGGCGAGGTCCTCGATCTGGAAGTACTTCTCGATGTAGACCGCCGCCGCTTCGCCGCTGAGCGTCTGGGCGGTGGCGGACTCCAGGTAGACCAGGTCGTCGTCGGCCGGGTCGGGGAAGTCGAGGATCGAGAACGGGCCCTGCATCCCAGGGTGCTCACCGGCGCTGAACCGCACGATCTGGATCGAGATGTTCGGCTGTGCGTTGAGGTCCTTGAGCTTCTGCAACTGTCGGACCATCACGCCCGGCTTGCCGACCGCCCGGCGGACCGCAGCCTCATCCATCAGACAGGAGATCTCCGGCGGGTCGTCACGGGTCAGCAGCTCCTGGCGCTCCATCCGGGCCTGGAGAATCCGTTCGATGTCCCGGTCCGACCGTGACGGCGGGGAGTAGGCCCGAATGATCGCGCGGGCGTACTCCTCGGTCTGCAACAGGCCGGGGATGAGCAACGGCTCGAACTGCCGGATCCGGGATGCGGAGCTCTCGTAGCCGAGGTAGAGCATCAGCGCTGGGCTCAGTACGTCACGGTACGACGACCAGGTCTGGTGCTTCGCGGTCCGGGCCATCCCGACGAGTTGCTCGACGAGGTCGGGATCGGTCACCTCGTAGTGGGCCAGTAGGGCGCGTAGGTCGCTGACCGCGATACTCGACTCACCGGTCTCGATCCGGATGAGCTTCGACGTCGACCAGTCCAGCTCCTTCGCCACGTCCTTCTGGGTCAACTGCCGAGTCTGCCGGAAGTCGCGCAGCTGGATCCGCAAGCGGCGACGCTGCACCTCGGGATCAGCACTTTTGATCATCGCGGTTCCCCTAAGATCAACTAATGTGGGATGTAGCACCAGGTTAGCTGTCCCCGCATGGGATCGCACTCAGCGACATGGTGAGACATGGCGTCTCCTGGTGTCGGCAGGCACGGGAAAAGCATCTCCTTCCGCCCAAACCGGGGCAGGTTCAGCCGTCGATACATCACATCGCTATGCACTATCTGAGAATCTGCGACATCGCAGAAGGCTCCCTCACCTTCGGCGACATTGCCGAAGGTGGCGTACGGTCGTTACCGTTGAGCCATGAGCCGGCAGCATGACGTGACCGCGGACCGGCCGCATGACGTGACCGCGGACCGGCCGCAGCCGGCCGGACAGGGCAGCGGCAACATCGGCCGGAAGCTGGTGGTGCTCGCGGTCGGCGGGATGCTGGTCGGCCTGGCCATCACCGTCGCGGTCGACCGGGAACAACCGAACGCCAGCTCATCGTGGGTCAGCACCATCCTGCTGCTCCTGGCGGTGGTCATCGCCGCCGGTGCCGGATCGTTGATCACCCGAACGGTGACGGTCACCGGCCAACGGGCCCAACGGGCAGCGGCCGAGCTCGGACAGGCCTCACACACCCTGGACGACGCCCGGCGGGAGGTCGAGGCGGCCACGGTCGCCGGTGCCGTCCCGACCGTGCAGGCCGAGGTGGACGCCGTCGCCCGCCGACTCGACGGACTCAACCAGGAGCTCACCGCCCTGCGCCGATCGGGTAACCGCACCGCCTGGGCGACGTTCCTTCTCGGCACCCTGCTCGGCGTGGTCACCCAGGTCACGCTCGGCTGACCGGCGACCAGCCCAGGCCCAGGCCCGGCTGACCAGGTCAATCCCAGGCCCGGCCCAGGGCGCGCAGCTGGTCGGCGTACTCGATGCGGTCCGACCACGACGACGGCCAGGCCGCCATCCCGTACGCGGCACCGACGAACGCCCCGGCCAGACAGGCGATCGAGTCCGAGTCCCCGGCGGTCGCCGCGCCCCGGGCCAGCGCCCCCACCGGGTCGTCGGCGTGCCACAGGGCGCACAGCAGCCCGGTGGCCAGGGCCTCCTCGGCGATCCAGCCCTCCCCGGTCAGCCGGCAGGCGTCACCGCCGTCGTCACCGACGGCGAGCGCCGCATCGAGCCGGTCCAGCGCTGCCAGGCACTCGTCCCAACCCCGCGCGATGAACCCGGTCGGGCTGTCCACGCCGGGTCGTTGCCACAACGGGCCGAGCCAGTCGACCCGGTAGACCTCCCGCTCCCGGTGGCAGTGCTCGCGCAGCGCCGCCGGCAGGTCGGGCAACGGCGTACCGGTGCGGAGCAGCCGGACCGCGACGGCGGTCAACTCACTGGCGGCCAGCGCCGTCGGGTGCCCGTGGGTCAGCCCGGCCTGCAGCTGCGCCAGCCCGGCCACGACGTCGTCGTCGTACCCGGCGACCAGGCCGACCGGGGCGACCCGCATGTTGGCCCCGCAGCCCTTCGAGCCAGCGACGGTGGCCTGTTGCCACGGTGCCCCGGTGGACAGTTCGCCGCAGGCCCGCAGACAGGTCATCCCCGGCGCCCGGTTGTTGTCCGGACTGGCCGCCCAGGCCAGGAATCGGGCCCGCAGCAGCGGTTCGACCACCTGCGGCGTCGCCGCCGGGGCGTCGTGCAGCGCCCAGCCGACCGCCAGCGTCATCTGGGTGTCGTCGGTGACCAGTGCCGGCTCGCCGACCAGCTCGCGCGGACCGGCCTGGCCGTACCGCTGGTGGATCTCGGCGACCTGCATGAACTCGGTCGGCTTGCCGAGCGCATCGCCGTACGCCAGCCCGAACAGACACCCCGACGCCCGGTCCGCCGTCGCCATGCCACGCATCGCTACCTCCCCCGCCTCGACCGCCGGCAGCCTAACCGGTGGTGCCGGCCGTGACGGTGCCGGCGGCGAGCAGATGTGCGCTGGCGGCGAGCAGTGCCGGCTCGTGACCGTAGACCCGGGCGAGGGCGAGCGCGTGGTCGAACACGACGTCCGCGTCCGGAGCGTCGGCCGCCGCCTCGGCCGCCGTCCATCCAGGGCCTTCGATCCCGTGTACGGTGACCCGCGTCAGGCCAGCGGCCTGCAGCTCGCCGGTCAACTCCTCGACCCGGTGGAAGTAGGCGACGGTGAACCCGATCCCGGGGTCGTTGCGCCCGTCGGCGGCCAGCAACCGCGCCGCACCCGCCATCGCATCGCTCCACCGACGGGTGGCGGCGAAGTGCAGTGGGCCGGCGAACCGGGAGATCGCGGCGGCAACCACCAGGCCACCGGGTCGGGTCACCCGCACCGCCTCGGCCAACGCGGTACGCCGGTCCGCCGGCTCCGGAAGGTGGTACAGCGGCCCGAGTAACAGCGTCACGTCGTACGCGTCGTCCGGCTCGGGCAGCGCGCGAGCGTCGGCGACCGCGGCGTCGATCGTCGGCTGGCCGGCGCGGGCCTGCGCCACGTGCGCCGGGACCAGGTCCAGCAGCCGGACCCGGTGGCCGGCGGTGACCAGCCGGCGGGCGTACGCACCGTCGGCACCGCCGACGTCGAGGATCCGGGCCGGTGCCGCCGGCAGCAGTTCGTCGAGCAGTTCGCAGGTGCGCCGCCACTCCAGGCGGTTGCACGGCCGCGACCGCAGCCGCTGGTCCTCCCGGTACCGGAACGTGTAGTAGTCGATGATGGTCGCCGTCGACGTGTCGGCCATCGGGTCATCATCGGCGAGCGCCGGCGCACCTGCGACGCAATATCCGGCCGCACCGCCGACGCGACGTCGCCGGGTGCCGGCACCCGGCGACGTGACCGTCAGCCGTGGGTGACCCTGGCATCGTCGTGTACGTGGATGCCGGCGCCGAACTCGACGATTTCGGTCTCGGACCAGTTCAGCCCGTCCCAGAACTGGATCGTCAGGTAGACGTCCGGGCGCACCTCGACGAAGAGGGTGCCGGGATGGGTGGTGTCGTGCATCGTGGCCAGGATCCCCGGTCGACCGGCTACCTCCACCTGCCTGCTCACCACGCCGGTCGGTACGAACTCCTGCAACCAGATGCAGATCTTCCCGACACAGCTGCGTACGTCCTGATCGGCCGCGTCGGGGCGGGCCAGGGTCAGGGTCCATTCGTCCTGGCCCTGTATCTGCCAGCCGGCCGGCACCCGGTCGAGGGTGAAGCCACTGGGCTGCTCGCCGGTGTAGGCGACGAGCTGGGTGACCGCGCCAGTGCCGGTGCTGGTGCCGCCGGGGTCGCCGCCGGACCGGTCGAGCAGGACCGCCGGCAGGGTCAACACGGCGGTGAGCACTGCGGCTGCGGCGACGGCGGAGCCGGTCACCAGCGTGGCGGTACGGCGGCGGCGCAGCGCGCGACGCCCCCGGGCGAGGTCGGCGTCGACCATGGTCGACGTCGGTGGGGCGACCGGCCCGGCGATCGCCTGGAGTCGGGAGTGCAGGTCAGTCATTGGATGGAAACCTCTCAGAAGGCCGCAGGCAGGGTGGTGGTGGGGGAGGGGAACCGGTGGCCGTCGGCGCTGCCAAGAGCGGCGCGCAGCCGGTCCAGTCCACGGGCGGTCTGGCTCTTGACCGTGCCCTGCGAGCAGCCGAGCGCCTCGGCGGTCTCGGCCACGTCGAGGTCGTGGAAGTAGCGGAAGACGATCGCGGCGCGCATCCGTGGCGGCAGCGCGCGCAGCGCGCCGCGCAGCCGCTCGTCAGGGCCGCCGTCGCCCACCGGCGAATACGCGTGTTCGGGCAGGTCGGGCGTTGTTCTCTCGCGGCGGCGCCAGGGTCGTCGCCACTCGTCGCGCAGGGTGTTGACCAGTGTCCGGTAGACGTACCCGCCGGGGTTGCCGGATCGGCGGAAGGCCGGCCACGACACGTACAACTTGGTCAGTGCCGACTGGACCAGGTCCTCGGCGAGATGTGGGTCGCCAGCGGTCAACAACGTCGCGGTCCGGACCAGATCGGTACGCCGGGCCAGGACGAAGTCCCGGAACTGCTCGTCACGCTCGCTGCTCAAGAGGGTCTCCTTCCGCCGTGACACCCTAGTGACGGAACCGGCCGTCGCGAGGTTGCACGAGCGGGTCGGGCGGTCACGCAAGCTTCCGGAACTCTTCCGGAACCTTGGCCTACGTCGACCCGGGCACATGATCGCCCAGTCGAGGGTGGAGGCCGCCGAGCTCCGAGTCGCCTGCCGGTACTGGACAGTGGGAATGCCTCGCTCACGCAGGGTCTGCCGGTCGATGGTGTTTCCGTAATGTTTCCGAAAGTCGTTGACAAGTTGGTCGATGGCCCAATACTCTCGGCCATCGACAGTACTCAATCACTGTCGATGCCACCCCACGGCGATCCACTCCGACCGGTCGGGCAGCACGACCGGTCCCCCCACCACCACCGCGTGGTGCGACGCCGATGACCGGGGCCGTCACCTGGCCACGGGGAGCTGTCGGGTCGTACCGCATCGCTGGCCTACTGCCAGCCGTCACGAGAAGGACGCGACTACATGAACGACATCCCCACCACCCGGAGGCGCCGCGGTCGCTTGCGGCTGCTCCTCGGCGCTGCCTGCGCCGCAGCGCTGGTCGCCGGCGGCCTGGTGATCGCCCCCAGCGCGCACGCCGAGGCCGATCGAACCCTCACCTCGAACCAGACCGGCACGCACAACGGCTACTTCTTCTCGTTCTGGAAGGACAGCGGCAGCGCCAGCATGACGCTGCGCGAGAACGGCCGCTACTCGAGCCAGTGGAGCAACAACACCAACAACTGGGTCGGTGGCAAGGGCTGGGCCACCGGTACCCGCCGGACGGTCAGCTACTCGGGCACCTACAACCCGGGCAACAACAACACCTACCTCGCCCTGTACGGGTGGACGCGTAACCAGCTCATCGAGTACTACGTGGTCGAGAACTTCGGCAGCTACAACCCGAGCAGCGGCGCGCAGCGGATGGGCTCGGTCACCACCGACGGTGGCGTCTACGACATCCTGCGCAGCCAGCGGGTCAACGCGCCGTCGATCGACGGCACCCAGACGTTCTGGCAGTACTGGAGCGTCCGGCAGCAGAAGCGCACCGGCGGCACCATCACCACCGCGAACCACTTCGACGCCTGGGCGCGCGCCGGCATGCAGCTCGGCTCCAACCACAGCTACCAGGTGATGGCGACCGAGGGCTACCAGAGCAACGGCAGCTCCGACATCACCGTCTGGGAAGGCGGCACCGGCAACCCCGGTCCCAGCCCCACCGGCAACCCGGGCAACCCGGGCAACCCGGGCCAGAGCAACTGCACCGCCGTTCTGTCGGCCGGCCAGCAGTTCGGCGACCGGTTCAACCTCAACGTCTCGGTCCAGAACGTCAGCAACTGGACGGTCACCCTCAGCCTGGGCAACGGCCAGAGCATCCAGAACAGCTGGAACGCTTCGGTCAGCGGCACCAGTGGCACCGTCACCGCCAGACCGAACGGCAGTGGTAACAACTTCGGTGTGACGATCATGGCCAACGGCAACTGGACATGGCCGACGGTCACCTGTCGAACATGACCCTGACCCACTGAGGAACGGGACATCCGGTACGCGAGCGGGCCGACCCTGCTGGGGGGTCGGCCCGCTCCGCGCTGCGGAGCCACCACCCGATCCGTCCGGGACCGGCGGCGTTTGGCGCGACCACCGGTTGGGGACAACGATCGACATGAGTGTGATCCGGGTGGGTACGTCGTCCTGGGCGGATCAGCAGCTGATCGCCTCCGGCTGGTATCCGCGGTCGGCGAACACCCCGGCCGGGCGGCTCGCCCACTACAGCGGACACTTCGACCTGGTCGAGGCGGACACCAGCTACTACGCCATTCCAGCGGTGCGGACGACCCAGGCGTGGGCCGACCGTACCCCCGCCGGTTTCACCTTCGACGTCAAGGCGTACGGCCTGTTCACCGGGCACCGGGTGGCGGCCCGGACGCTGCCGGCCGACCTGCGGCCGACCGGCGGCGGCGAGCTGCGCTGGTGTGACCTGGACCCCGAGGCGCACGACGAACTGTGGGCCCGGTTCCGAGCCGCGCTCGACCCGCTCGCGGCGGCCGGCAAACTCGGCGTGGTGCTGCTGCAGTTCCCGCCGTGGCTGGTGCGCTCCGACGCGGCCCGCCAGCGGATCCTCGACACGGCGCGGCGGTGCCGGCAGTTGGCCGGTGGACCGGCCCGGCTGGCCGTCGAGCTGCGGCACGGTTCCTGGTTCGGTCAGCACACCCTGGAGACGTTACGGATGCTGCACGAGCACGACCTGTCGTACGTCTGCGTCGACATGCCGCAGGGGCATCGGGCGTCCGTACCGCCGGTCCTGGTGGTGACCGCGGACCCAGCGGTGGTCCGGTTCCATGGACACAGCGGGCAGTGGACCGGCGGCGACAAGCAGGAGAAGTTCCGGTACGCCTACGGCGACCGCGAGCTTGCCGACTGGGCACAGCGGCTGCGCGGACTCGCCGCCGACACCACCGAGCTGCACGCGTTGTTCAACACCTGCTGTGGCGACCAGGCGGTGCGTGACGCGACCCGGCTGGCCGCACGTCTCGACGCCCGACCCGGCACGACCGCCCGCCGTCCGTTGCGTACGGTCCGCTAGCCACTCGGCCCTGACGGATCAGGCGTCCGGCCACAGCCGGACGTCGAGCACGACGTACTGGTCGACGGAGATCCCCGGGCGGTCCTTCACCCGCGTCCATCCCACCGTCCCCTGGGACGTGCGGAAACAGTACTGCTGGCCGGCGCGGTAGATGGCCACCGCCGGCTGCCCGTCGAGCTCGGCGGCGACCGCGCGGGCACAGCGCTCCGCTGCCTGTGCGCTCGGCCCTTCGTCCGGGTAGATGTCGGCACCGTTGCCGCGTAGCCCCATCGCCACGTCGTAGTGCAGGTCGATGTCCCCGATCGGTCCGTCCACGCGGACGCCCTCGTGCTGGCCGGCGTCCAGGTCCACCCCGGTGCCGCTGGGGATGCGCACCTCGACCGCCGGGACCACGGTGGCGTCCGGCGCGTCGGACGCCGCGTCGACCGGCGTGGCTCTGCTCGGGTCGTCGACCGGGTCTGCGCCCTCGACCGAGCCGGCCGGGATGGGGCGGCCCGCCGTCGAGGTACCGTCGTCACCGCTGGCCAGTGCCACCACCACACTCAGCGGCAGCGCGATCACGGCGGCGAGCGCGCCGACGACGGTCCACAGCCGGACGTGCCCGTCGTTGGTCTTCACATGCTCGACGTACGCCCGGAGTCGGGACATGGGGGCCTCACCATCGGAAGGTTGCTGTCACCCTCCGTGACAGCATCGCCCCATGGTAATAGCCGCGGGCCCGCCAGGTCCGAACAGGACCCGGCGGGCCCGCGACGAGCCGGTACGGCGGCCGGCGGGCGCTGCCGCCGCTCAGCCCTTGACGCAGACCACCTGCCGCAGGTGGGCCACCACCTCGACCAGGTCGGCCTGCTCGGCGATCACCTGGTCGAGATCCTTGTACGCTGCCGGAATCTCGTCGACCACGCCGGCGTCCTTGCGGCACTCCACACCGGCGGTCTGTGCCGCGAGGTCGGTCACGCTGAAGGTCTTCTTCGCCTTCGACCGCGACATCCGCCGACCGGCGCCGTGCGAGGCCGAGCGGTACGCCGCCTCGTTGCCGAGCCCCCGCACCACGTACGAGCCGGTGCCCATCGACCCGGGGATGATGCCGAGCTCACCGTGCCCGGCCCGGATCGCGCCCTTGCGGGTCACCAGCAGCGGTACCCCGTCGTAGGTCTCCTCGGCCACGTAGTTGTGGTGGCACGAGATCGGCTCGTCGAAGCGGGCCGCCGGTACCGCGTCGCGCAGCACCCGGCACAGCAGCGCCAGCATGATCGCCCGGTTGCGGGCCGCGTACTCCTGGGCCCAGGTCAGATCCCGCCGGTACGCGGCCATCTCCGGGGTGTCGGCGAGGAACACCGCCAGGTCCCGGTCCGGCAGGCCGGCGTTGTGCGGCAGCGCGCGGGCCACCGCGATGTGCCGCTCGGCCAGCTCCTTGCCGATGTTGCGGGAGCCGGAGTGCAGCATGAGCCAGACCCGGCCGGCGTCGGTGCCGCCCTGCTCGACGCAGACCTCGATGAAGTGGTTGCCGCCGCCGAGGGTGCCCAGCTGGCGCTGCGCCCGTGACTCCAGCGCGGCGACCCCGGAGTGCAGGCCGGCGAACGCCGACCAGAACCGGTCCCAGCCGGCGGTCGGCAGTCCGTGCACCCGGCGCGGGTCGACCGGGTCGTCGTGGGCCTGGAACCCGACCGGGATGGTGGCCTCGATGGCGCTGCGCAGCGCTGCCAGGTCGTCGGGCAGTTGCGCGTCGGTCAGGTTGGTGCGCACCGCCGACATGCCGCAGCCGATGTCGACGCCGACCGCGGCCGGGGCCAACGCCTGACGCATCGCGATCACCGAGCCGACGGTGGCGCCCTTGCCGTAGTGCACGTCGGGCATCACCGCGACGCCGTGCACCCAGGGCAGCGCGCCGATGTTGCGCAGCTGCTGGCTGGCCTGCGGTTCGATGGTCGACGGATCGGTCCAGACCTTGACCGGCGCCCGGGTGCCGGGCAGCAGGGTGTGACTCATTGAAACTCTCCGATGAGAGGTGGTGTGGGGCGGCGACGGCCACCGGCGCCGGCGTCGCCGGGCTGGTCGGTGTGGGGGCGCCGCAGCGGACAGGAGCAGACTCAGCCGCGTGCAGCGGCGTCGGGTCTCGCCAATCGGCGCATCGGTGGCTCCTCGGTGATCGCTGTACGGTCCACGGTAGGCGGGCGCGGTCGACGGCCGCAATCGGTTTGATCGCTGCGGGTCGCGATCGAGGTGCATCAGCGTCGCGGGCGGGTGGTCACGGCCGGCGTCGCGGGTCGGGGGCGATCAGCACCTCGGCACCGATCGGGGTGAAGCCGGTGGCCAGGAAGGCACGCAGCGATCTCGCGTTGCCCGGGGCGACCGCGGCGAAGACCGGCTCACCGGCCGGCACCAGGGTCAGTGCGTCGGCGAGCAGTGCCCGTCCGGTCCGCCGCGCGGGTCGGGTGACCTCGATGCTGAGCTCCCGGCGGCCGGCCAGCCCGTCGGCGAGGGTGACCACGCCCCGGTCGTCGCCGTACGCGACGACCCGCTGGCGTAGTCGCCGCGCCCGGCGTACCCGTGGATGTTCCACCAGGTCGTCGCGGGGGACGAGCCGGGCGGGCCCGCCGTCGGTGCCCTGGCCCCGGGCGACCAGGGTGACGTCGAGGCTGTCCAGCCAGCCCTGCGGGCCGGCGAGCCAGCGCAGGAAGTCCGGAGCGTGGGCACCGCCGAATCCGTCGGGGGAGTGGGCGAGGACCTGCGCCGGCGGTACGGCGGTCGCGACGACCGCGTACCCGGTGAAGGCCAGGACGCACTCCCACCCGCCGGGCAGGGCTCCGGTGACGTCGACGCCGCCAGTGGCTGGCGGGAAGTCGCCGTCGGCCACCCGGTGCAGGACGGCGAGCAGCGGGTGGACCGGTGCGGCGGTCACGTCGGCCGGGGGATGCCGGAACCGGCCTGCGTCACCGCTGCGAGGTCGCTGGCGGAGTGCACGGTTGCGAGGATATCCGCGCCAGCGTGACCGGTCACCCGGCGCGGCGACACGATCGACGGCCCGGCGCCGTGTTCGAGGTCACCCGGGTCGGACGGTGGATCCGGACCCGGCGCACCGGCGGTCAGCAGGCATCCTGGAGCCTGATGATCGTCGGAGTGTCCGCCGCCGCGTCGACCGGTCCCGGACCGGCCGATGTCACCGGGCGGGCGTCCGGGTCACCGCCGACCCGGAAGCCGACCAGCTCGAGATCGTGCTCAGCGCGTAAGGGGAGTCCCACATGTCAGCATCCGTACCGTCCGGCCGCGCCTTCCCAGGCACCTTCCTGTGGGGGACGGCGACCGCGTCGTACCAGGTCGAGGGGGCTGCCGCAGTCGACGGCCGGACGCCGTCGATCTGGGACACCTTCGCGCACACCCCCGGCCTGGTCAGCAACGGCGACACCGGCGACGTGGCCTGCGATCACTACCACCGGCTGGAGGCGGACCTGGACCTGCTTGCCGACCTGGGTGTCGGTGCCTACCGGTTCTCGATCTCCTGGTCGCGGGTGCTGCCGCACGGCGGCGGTCAGCTCAACCGCAAGGGTGTCGACTTCTACTCGGCGTTGATCGACGGCCTGCGGGCCCGGGGCATCGCGCCGGTGGCCACCCTCTACCACTGGGACCTGCCGCAGGAGCTGGAGGACGCCGGCGGCTGGCCGCACCGGGACACCGCACAGCGCTTCGCCGAGTACGCCGGCCGGATGGGGGAGGTGTTCGGTGACCGGGTGCACACCTGGATCACCCTGAACGAGCCGTGGTGCTCGGCGTACCTGGGTTACGGCTCCGGGGTGCACGCCCCGGGGCGGACCGAGCCGGCCGCCGCGCTGGCCGCCGTACATCATCTCAACCTGGGCCACGGCCTGGCGGTACGGGCGTTGCGTGCCACCATCGACCCGGCGGCGCAGGTCAGCGTGACGCTGAACCTGCACCACGTCCGGGGCGAGTCTGCAGCCGACGCCGACGCGGTACGCCGGATCGACGCTCTGGCCAACCGGGCCTTCCTCGGCCCGATGCTGGACGGTGCCTACCCCCGGGACCTGATCGACGACACCGCCTCGGTGACCGACTGGGCGTTCGTCCAGGACGGGGACGAGGCGGCCGCCCACGCCCCGCTCGACCTGCTCGGGGTGAACTACTACAACCCGGTGCTGGTACGGCAGTGGGACGGTGTCTCGCCCCGGTCGACCGCCGACGGCCATGCCGACGGTGCGGCGTCGCCGTGGATCGCCGCCGCCGATGTCGAGTTCGTCCCCCAGCCGGGCCCGTACACCCAGATGGGCTGGAACATCGACGAGACCGGGTTGACCGAGCTGCTGCTGCGGCTGCACCGCGACTACCCGGGGCTGCCGTTGATGATCACCGAGAACGGGGCGGCGTTCGACGACGTGGTCGACCCGGACGGCCGGGTTCGCGACCCACGTCGGATCGACTACCTGCACCGGCACCTGACCGCGGTGGCCGAGGCGATCGAGGGCGGGGCGGACGTGCGCGGCTACTTCGTGTGGTCGCTGATGGACAACTTCGAGTGGGCGCGGGGCTACGCCAAGACGTTCGGCATCGTGCACATCGACCGCGAGACGCTGCGGCGGACCTGGAAGGAGAGCGCGCACTGGTACCGCCGGGTGGTCGCGGCGAACGCGCTGCCCGCGGACTGAGGCGAACGCGCTGCCTGCGGACTGAGGCGAACGCGCTGCCCGCGGACTGACCGGGAACCGACCCGATTCGGTTCACCTATCGCCTTGATAATTCCGATCGACAAGCTAGACATTGCCGGTCCGGTCCGGCACCCTCGGTGGGGTGGACTGGGTGTTGGTGCTCGCCGGCTGCGGCATCGGGATCATCGTCGGGCTGACCGGGATGGGCGGCGGGGCGCTGATGACCCCGATGCTGGTCATCTTCTTCGGTGTCCCGCCGCTCGCCGCCGTCTCCAGCGATCTCGTGGTCAGCGCGGTCATGAAGCCGGTCGGTGGGCTGGTGCACATCCGACGGCGGACCGTGCACTGGTCCCTGGTCGGCTGGCTCTGCCTGGGCAGCGTGCCGAGTGCGTTCGCCGGCGTCCTGCTGCTGCGGGCGCTCGGTGACGGCGAGAGTCTGCAGCAGGGCATCAAGGTGGCCCTCGGAGTGGCGCTGCTGCTGGCCGCCGCCGGCCTGGTGTTCCGCACCTACACCCGGATGGTCGAGCACGCCGCCCGCCGCCGGGCCGTCGCCGCCGGCACCGAGCCGGTGGTCGCCGACACGGCCGAGGCCCCGCTGAAGGCCCGCCCGCTGCCCACCGTGGCGATCGGCGCGGTCGGCGGGCTGATCGTCGGGATGACCAGCGTCGGCTCCGGCTCGCTGATCATCATCGCGCTGCTGATGCTCTACCCGCTGCTGCGCCCGGCGTTCCTGGTCGGTACCGACCTGGTGCAGGCGGTCCCGTTGGTGATCGCCGCAGCCCTCGGGCACCTGCTGTTCGGCGACTTCCGCCTCGACCTGACCGCCTCACTGCTGCTCGGCGCGGTGCCGGGGGCCTGGCTCGGTGCCCAGCTCTCCTCCCGGGCCCCGGGCGGACTGGTCCGCCGGGCGCTGACCCTGGTCCTGCTGGCCAGCGCGCTCAAACTGCTCGGCACACCGGACATCGCCCTGCTGGTGCTGCTCGCGGTGGTCGTGGTCGCCGGCTCGATCGGCTGGATGGCCGCCCGCCGCCGGCACGGGCTGCCCGCCCTGGCCCGGACCGAACTGCGCCGCGACGACCCGGCGCGGTCAGGACGGCTGCCAGGGGCCGCTGACGAACCGGCCGTCGACGTCGAACGGGTACGGGTTCGGTAGGCAACCACCCAGGTCGGTCGTCTGCAGCCCCATCACCGGGGCCAGTTGGCCCGCACCGGCGCACCCCATGTGGTCGAAGCCCAGGTAGTGGCCGACCTCGTGGTTGATCACACTGGTCTGGTACTCGTCGATGGTCACCGGGTAGCCGTCGGCCCCCTGCAGCCACCGCCGCAGGTTGATCATTATCGTGGTGCCGGCCCGGCAGGAGAAGACGCCTGCGGTGTCCAGCCCGGCCTGGCCGCACAGCCGGTCGACGGTCTGCGGGGTGGCCAACCGGATCCGGACGTCGTAGCTGTCCCCGCCGACCCGTCGGAACGACCAGGACGCCTGGTTCAGCCCGACGCTGCGGTCGGTCACCGGATGGAACGCCGACTCGGTCCAGCCCTGTGACGCGGCGAGGATGCCGTCCACCCGGTCGGCGAACCGGCCCACCGTCCACGGCTCCAGGTCGCCCCAGTCGACGTCCCGCTCGACCTCCACGCGGTAGGTGACGATCCGGGTGCCGATGCCGATCCGGCCCGGCGACCCGGCGGCGGCGTCGAAGCTGCCGGCACCGGAGCGGGGGATCGCCGAGTCCGGTGGTGTCGTCGGCGTCGGGCTGGGGGTGGGGCTCGGTGGCGCGGTGCTCGGTGGCGCGGTGCTCGGCGTGCCGTCGCCGGGGACGGCCTGGCCGCCCGCCGCGCCCGGTGCCGGCTGCCACACCGGCGTCGCGGGAGCGGTTCCGCATCCCACCAGGACGCCGGCAGCCAGCAGCGCCGCCAGTAACCCGGCGGTCGTGCCCCGATTTCGCCCGATGTCCACAGCTGTCACTCCCCTCGGTGACGTCAGGCCACCCCATCACAAGACGGATCCGGCGTTGCAACGGGTGAGTGCACAGGTCCAGATGGCAGGAACACTAGGCGGTTGCCGCGTGGCGGACGTTGGCTAAGGTCGATCGGTGCACCGGATCGACGACACCGCGCCGGCGGCCCGCTGGGAGGACGCCTTCCTCACCGGCAACGGCGAATACGGGCTGATGGTGTACGGCGACCCGGTCGCGGAGCGGATCGTGGTCAACCATCACCGGTTCGTGCTGCCCAACGGCACCCGCGACCGGCGGCCACCGGAGCTGGCCGGCGTCATCGAACAGGTCCGTGACCTGATCCTGGCCGACCGGCGGGCCGAGGCCGGCCGGCTGCTTGCCGGCGGGCGGCAACTGGAGTGGACCCAGTCCTACCACCCCGGGTACGCGTTGACCATCGACGCCGTCGGGTTCCGCTCCAGCCCGGTGCCGCCGGTCGGCTACCGGCGTACCACCGATTTCAGCACTGGCGAGGTCAGCGCGACCTGGGACGGCGACCGCGCCCGGCGGGCCTTCGTCTCCCGCGCCGACGCGGTCGCGGTGGTGGCGCTCGCCGCCGGGCCGTGCCTGCTCGGCGCGACCGGCGACCTGCCCGGCCGGCCGGCCGAGGTCGGCTACGACGTCGCGGCCTACCGGCACGACGGTTACGCCGTCCTGCGGGTCCGGGGCAGCTACCCGCCCGGGCTCGGCGCGTACGGGTTCGAGGGGCTGACCCTGGTGGTCGGTGACACCGAGATCGCCGGCGACCGGATCCGGGTCGCGGGGGACGCGCTGACGCTGACCGTGCTCGACCGCTACGACGCACCCGGCTGGGGCACCGGGGCGCTGCACGCCCGACTGGCGGCGCTGGCCGGCCACGACTACGACCGGCTGCTACGACGCCACGTCACACTGCACGCACCGATGTACCAGCGGGTCAGCCTGCGGCTGCGCGTCGACGAGGCCGACCGGCACCGGCCGGTCGGCCAGTTGCTCGACGCGCAGCGCGCCGACGACCAGCGACTGTCACCGGCGCTGCTGGAGCGGCTGTTCCACGCCGGCCGGTACCTGCTGATCAGCTCCAGCGGTGTGCTGCCGCCCCGGCTGACCGGTCTCTGGCTGGCCTCCTGGGACGCGGCCTGGGCCGGTGACTTCACCACCGACGCCAACCTCAACCTGCAGATGGCCGGGGCCGCGATCGGCGCGCTGCCGGAGGTGACGGCGGCGTACCAGCGGCTGATCGCCGGCCAGGTCGACGACTGGCGGCGCAACGCGCGGGCGGTGTACGGCGGCCGGGGCCTGCTCGCACCGGGCCGCACGGACGGCGAACACGGCCACCTGTTCCACTTCTGCGACGACTGGCCGTGGCCGGCCTGGCTGCCCGGGGCCGACTGGCTGCTGTATCCACTCTGGGAACATCACCTGGTCACCGGCGAGCCGCTGGGCGCGGCCGCCGGATGGCTGGTCGAGGCGGCCGAGTTCTTCGCCGACTTCCTGACCCGGGTCGACGACGACGGGCGGTTCGTGATCGTGCCGTCGTTCTCCGGTGAGACCGGCCCGCTCGACGAAGACCGGCCGGTCTACCTGGCGGTGAACGCGACGATGGACATCGCCGCGGCCCGGCACGCGATGGGCGTGGCCGGCGCGCTGACCGGCTCGCCCGAGTGGGCGGAGCTGGCCGCGCGGCTGCCGGACTACCTGGTCGACGACCGGGGGGCGCTTGCCGAGTGGGCCTGGCCCGGCTACCGGGTCGATGACGACCATCGGCACGTCAGCCACCTCTACCCGGTGTGGCCGCTGCACGAGATCACCCCGGACGGCACGCCGGAGCTGGCCCGCGCGGCACACCGGGCACTGGCCGTACGCGGTGACGAGAACCTGTCCGCGCACGGCAGCCTGCACCGGGCGCTGGTCGCCGCCCGGCTACGCGACGCCGACGGGGTCGCCGCCAACCTGCGGAAGATCGTTTGTACGGACATGTTCTTCCGGTCGTTGATGAGCGCGCACAACCCGGGGCTGCAGACGTACAACGCAGACGCCGCGCACGCGCTGCCCGGCGTACTGATCGAGGCGCTGGTCGACTCGCGGGTCGAGCTGGCGGACGGGTCGGTGGCTCTGCACCTGGTGCCGGCCTGGCCGGCGCAGCTGCCCGGCGGCACCCTGCGGGGGGTCACCTGCCGGGGGCGGATCACCGTCGAGGAGCTGACCTGGGACGCGGCCTCGGTGCGGGTCCGGCTCCGTTCGGCGCTCACCCAACGGGTCATGGTCACCAGTCCGTACGGGGTGCTGCCGGTCGACCTGCCCGCCGATGAGCCGGTGACCCTGGACCTGCATACTTAGGGAATGCTTACCTCACTTCGGCGCGGTCGAGGTGAGGTCGTCGACCGGTCGGTGACCGACGGTGGGCGTAGATTCACGATCGGTCGACGGCTCGGTGGGTTGCTGGTCGCCGTCGCGCTGCTGGCCGGCACCATCTTCGCCAGCCTGGCCCTCGGCGCCCGCGACATCACCCTGCCGATGGTGCTCGACGCACTGACACACCGCGATCCGACGGTCAACGACCACGTGGTGATCTGGGACCTCCGGCTGCCCCGGACCGTGATCGGGCTGCTCGCCGGGGCGGCCCTCGGCCTGTCCGGTGCGCTGATGCAGGGGCTCACCCGCAACCCGATCGCCGACCCCGGGCTGCTCGGCGTCAACGCCGGGGCCTCGCTCGCCGTGGTCGTCGCGATCACCTGGCTCGGAATCGGCACCACCGTCGGCTACATCTGGTTCGCCTTCGCCGGGGCGGCGCTGGCCGCACTGGCCGTCTACGGCGTGGGGTCACTGGGCTGGGGCGGGGCGACCCCGGTGAAACTGGCCATCGCCGGCTCCGCGTTGACGGCGGTTCTCACCTCGCTGATCACCCTGGTGCTGCTGACCAACCTGCAGACCTTGGAACGCTACCGGTTCTGGCAGGTCGGCTCGCTGGTCGGGCGGGACCTGTCGGCCGCCCGTACGGTGCTGCCGTTCCTGTTCGTCGGCGCGGTGCTCGCGGTGGCCTCCGGCCGGCTGCTCAACGCGCTCAGCCTCGGCGACGACGTCGCCCACGGGCTCGGGCAGCACGTGGTCCGCGACCGGGCGTCGATCCTGCTGGCGACCGTGCTGCTCTGCGGGTCGGCGACCGCGCTCGCCGGCCCGATCGTCTTCGTCGGTCTGGTCGTGCCGCACGCCGCCCGGTGGATCACCGGCCCCGACTACCGGTGGATCCTCGCCTACAGTCTGCCGCTGGGCGCGACCCTGCTGCTGGCCGCCGACGTGGTGGGCCGGCTCGTCGCCCTGCCCGGGGAGGTCGAAGCCGGCCTGGTCGCGGCGTTCCTCGGCGCTCCGGTGCTGATCGCCCTGGTCCGCAAGGCCCGGATGGCCGCGGTATGAAGGCATGGATGGCTGCGGCATGACCGTCACCGGAACCCGCCACGTCGAGGGGGAGTTGCCGGCGCTGCGTCGACTGCGTCGGCGTCGCCGCGTCCGGGCCGCCGTGGTGGTGTCGACACTGACGGTGGTCGCGCTGCTGCTGGCGGCGCTCAGTCTCAGCCTCGGCTCCTACCGGGTCGCGCCCGACGATCTGCTGCGGACGCTCGCCGGGCAGGGCACCGGCCGCGACGAGTTCATCATCCTCGACCTGCGGCTGCCCCGGCTGGTCGCCGGGATCCTGACCGGGGCGGCGTTCGGCCTCGCCGGCGGGATCTTCCAGACGGTGCTGCGCAACCCGCTGGCCAGCCCGGACATCATCGGTGTCACCGGCGGCGCCAGTGTCGCGGCGGTGGCCGCGCTGACGGTGTTCGGCGTCGGCAGCCTGGGGGTCTCGGTCGCGGCGTTCGTCGGCGCGACCGGTACGGCGGCCGCCGTCTACCTGCTGTCCTGGCGGGGTGGACTGACCGGATACCGATTCGTGCTGGTCGGCATCGCCGCCGCGTTCATGGCCCATGGAGCGCTCGGCTATCTGTTGACCCGGGGTGAGGTCCGCGAGGCGCAGACCGCGCTGGCCTGGATGGTCGGCAGCCTGGGTGCCGCCCGGTGGACGGAGATCGTCGTCCTGGCGGTCACCCTGGGCGCGCTCGCCGTGGTGCTGCTGGTGGCGAGGGCGACGCTGGAGCTGCTGCAGTTCGGCGACGACACCGCCACCGGCCTGGGGGTACGGCTGGAGCGCGGCCGGATCGTGCTGCTCGCGGTCGCGGTGACGCTCGCGGCGGTGGCGACGGCGACGACCGGGCCGATCGCGTTCGTGGCGTTCGTCGCCATGCCGATCGCCCGGCGGTTGATGCGCTCCGGCGCTCCCGTGCTGCTGCCGGCCGCGCTGGTCGGCGTGGTGGTGGTGACCGGGTCGGACCTGATCGCCCAGCATCTGCTGCCCGGCAACGTGAAGGCGCCGGTGGGGATCGTCACGGCGGTGCTCGGTGGCCCGTACCTGCTGTGGTTGCTGACTACCACGGGCCGGGACGGGCGCGGGGCCTGATCCGGTACGGGCCGGTATCACGGCTGGGTAATCGCGATTACATAGGCTAGCCAAACCTAACAAAGCCATGGTTGCATGGGTCGACTCGCGGACCGACCGCGCCTGTAGGAGAGACAGTGAACAGCAGAACACTCAGCCGCGTCCTTGTCGCCGTACCGCTCGCCCTGACCCTGGGCCTGGCCGCCTGCTCCTCCGGCGACGACTCCACCGGCGACACCGACAACGGTGGCGGCGACGCCGGTTTCCCGGTGACCATCCCGCACGCGTTCGGCGAGACCACCATCGACGACACCCCGACCCGGGTCGTCGCGTGGGGCTGGGGCAGCGCCGACGCGGCCATCGCCCTCGACGTGGTGCCGGTGGCCATCCCGTTCCAGAGCTACGGTGGCGACGCCAACGGCGTACTGCCGTGGATCGCCGAGAAGCTCGACGAGACCGGCGCCGAGGTGCCCACCGTCCTGCCGGACGCCCAGGAGCCGCCGTTCGACGAGATCGCCGCCGCCGAGCCCGACCTGATCCTGGCTGTCTACTCCGGCATCGACCAGGAGCAGTTCGACCTGCTCAACAAGATCGCGCCGACCGTCGCCTACCCGGACGAGGCGTGGGCCACCCCGTGGCGCGACCTGATCACCACGGTAGGTACCGCGCTCGGCAAGAGTGCCGAGGCGCAGGCGCTGCTCGACGACATCGACGCCCAGATCGCCACCAAGGCGCAGGAGAACCCGCAGCTGGCCGGCAAGAGCGTCGCGATGGTCTGGGACTCCGCCGGCACCTTCTACGTCTACAAGGAAGCCGACCCGCGGGTCGAGTTCGCCCTCGACCTGGGCATGACCGGTGCCCAGAGCGTCAACGACCTCGGCACCGACGAGTCGACGTTCTACTTCACCATGAGCTACGAGCAGCTCGACCAGCTCACCTCGGACGTTCTGGTCTCGTTCGCCACCACCCAGGAGGAGCAGGACGCCTTCCTGGCCTCGCCGGCCGCGCAGACCATGCCGCAGGTCCAGTCCGGCGCGGTCGCCTCGCTGGTCGGGGCCGAGTTCATCGCCTCGGTGTCGCCGCCCACCGCGCTGTCGGTGACCTGGGGGCTCGACGAGTACGTCGCCGCCCTCGCCGCCGCCGCAGAAAAGGTCGACGCCACCTCCTGACCGCCACCTCCCCGACGTGACCGCCACCTCCCCGACGATCTTGCGCTTATCGAGAAGATATGTCCACTTTGTCTAACGATAAGTGCAAGATCGTCGGGATCTTGGAGGGTGCGGTCAAGGGTCAGAGCTGGTAGCGCCAGATGGTGATGCCGTCAGCTCCGCTGCGGCAGACGATCGTGGTCTCGTCGGCGACACATCCGCCGACGGGGCCGGGCACGACACCGACGAGGCGTACCGCCCGGGTCGTCGGCGCCAGCAGCGCGAGCCAGGCCGGGCCGTCCTCCACCGGCTGGCGGTAGCCGACGAACGTCGCGTCACCCCGCCCCTCCAACTCGGTGTACCAGGCGCTCAGCGGCAGCAGCGTCTGCCCGGTCACCGGGTCGACGATCCGGCCACTGCCCGCCCCGGCCCCGCTGCTGGTGCTGTCGCCGCCGGCGCCCCCACTCGCGCCACCGTCGGCACCACCGCTGGCACCGGAACCGCCCTCTGCCCCCGGCACACCCGCCACGCTGTACGCCACCAGATAGCTGTCGAAGTCGACGACCAGGTCCGCGTCGATGCGCCACACCGACTCCCCGGTCAGGGGATCGACCGCCTCGATCTGCGGGCCGGCCGGGAAACAGATCAGCCCGCCACACTCGGTGATCCGGCCGGGTCCGTACCGCACCGGCCGCTGCCAGAGCCGCCGCAACGTCGTGGGGTCGTAGCCGGCCACCCCCAACTCGCCGCCACTCGACTGCCGCAACACCAGCGCGCCGGCCATGCTGTCCGGCCGGGAGACCGCACCCAGATCGGCGGTACGCAGTAGCGCGCCGGTCCGCCCGTCGCGGACCTCGGCCCGCCCGTCGCCGCCGATCAGCAGTGCCTGACCGCCCGGCCCGGCGAGCACCTCGGTCGAGGCCGCCAACCCGCTGCTCCACAACTCGTCGCCGCTGCCGATGTCGACGGCGACCACCGTCGACGCGGTGCCTGCGGATTCGCCCGGCTCCAGGAGCAGGGCGGTCCGGCCGTCGTCGGTCAGGGTCAGCCCGCTGCGCGCCACCCACCGGGTCGAGCCGGTGTCGGCGTCCAGCACCAGGGTCGCGCCGCTGCCCGGCCCGGAGCGCGGGTCGACCAGCACCACGTCACCGGTACGGCGTACCTGTCGCAGCCGCCAACTCGCCGCGTCGAACGGCACCGTCCACAGCAGGTCACCGGCGGGTATCGCGTACGCCGCCAACTGCCAGACCGTCGCCGACCCCTGTGGGGCGGCCGAGGTGACCAGCAGGCGGTCCCCGGCAAGCACGATGTCGCGGGCCGCGACCTGGTGAGCGGCGACCTGGACGAGCAGCGGCCCGCTGGGCACGGCCGCCCCGGTCAGCCCGAGCAGCAGCGCCAGACCGACACCGACCGCGAGCGGGCGCGCCCGCCGTACGCCATGTGGTGAGCGCCACCACCGGCCGGTTGGTGACGGCGACGGCGGCCCGGGTTCGCGGGCCAGCCCCAGCTCGATGACCATGCGCTCCACACTCTTCCCTGTCGCGGCGGGTGTCCAGCGGCCGGGCGCGACGAACCCGTCGACCATACTTACGGTATGGACGACGTCCCGGCTCATCCGCCCCGGCGTACCCGCTGGTGGCATCGCAAACTGGCTGTGCTCGCCGCCGCCGTGGTCGGCGTGGCGCTGCTGGTCACCGGCAGCGGCTACTGGATCCGGTGGTCGGCGGCCGCGCACGTCTACGACCTGGCGGACGTGCCGGCCGCGCCGGTCGCCCTGGTCCTCGGCGCGCAGGTCCGCCCGGACGGTACGCCGTCGGAGTTCCTGGCCGGCCGGCTGGAGGTGGCCCGGCGACTGGTCGAGGCCGACCGGGTGCGGGCGGTGCTGGTCTCCGGTGACCACCGGGAATGGGACTACGACGAGCCGGGTGCGATGCGGCGCTGGTTGATCGAGCGGGGCGTGCCGGCGGAGCGGATCGTGCAGGACCACGCCGGGCTGGACACCTACGACTCGTGTCTGCGGGCACGGCAGGTATTCGGCGTACGGCAGGCGATCGTGGTGACGCAGAGTTTCCACATCGACCGGGCGGTGACGGTCTGCCGGCGGGTCGGGGTCGACGCGGTCGGCGTCGGCGACGATTCGGTACGCCGCTTCGAGCGGGCCTGGCGGTGGGGGGCGTTCCGGGAGCGGTTGGCGGCGGTCAAGGCCGCGTACGACGTGCTGGTCGGCCGGGAACCGGCGCTGCCCGGCCCCCGCGAGTCCAGTCTCGACGACGCCCTGCGGAGCTGACCGCACCCGGTGGGTCGCGTGCCGCCGGAGGCGACCAGCGGCACCGGCGTCGCGACCGTGGCCACCGGCACCGGCACCGGCACCGGCACCGGCACCGGCACCGGCGTCGCCGGCGCCGCTCGGCGCAACGCGCCGGCCGTTCGTCGCCGGAGTTCCGGCGGACGCCTCCGAGGTATCTACATTGATTTTCGTAGATATCTCGGAGGGAGTTCTCCATGACCGTGTCCATTCGTCGATGTACGGCGGTGTTGGCGGCGGTGCTGTTCGCCGCCACCACCCTGCTGGTCGGTACCAGCGTCCACGCTCAACCGGCCGCCCCGGTCCGGGTGATGCCACTCGGTGACTCGATCACCGACGGCTTCAACGTGCCCGGTGGCTACCGCATCGACCTGTGGCAGAAGTTCCAGGCCGGCGGCCACTCGGTGGATTTCGTCGGCTCCCAGTCCAACGGGCCGGCCAGCCTGCCCGACCGCAACCACCAGGGCCACTCGGGCTGGCGGATCGACCAGATCGACGCCAACATCGTCAACTGGCTCCGGGCGTCGAACCCGCAGACGATCCTGCTGCACATCGGCACCAACGACATCACCCAGAACCGTGACCTGCCGAACGCCCCTAACCGGCTCGCCGCGCTGATCGACAAGATCACCACCAACGCGCCCGACGCGTACCTGTTCGTGGCCACGATCATCCCGGCCGGCTTCAGCGACGCCCAGATCCGCAGCTTCAACGCGGCCATTCCGCAGATCGTGCAGAGCCGGGCGAATGCCGGCCGCAAGGTGTATCTGGTGAACATGTACGCCGCACTGACCACTGCGGACCTCGCCGACGGTGTCCACCCGAACGCCACCGGGTACAGCAAGATGGCCACCGCCTGGTACAACGCGCTGACCGCCGTACCGGGCAGCCTCAACCCGGGTGGGGTCACCCCGTCGCCGACCACACCGGGGCCGACCACCACGCCGGACACCTCGCCCGCGCCGTCCACCCCGCCGCCGGTGACGACACCACCGCCGGGCGGTGGCGGCTGTACGGCCACCGTGTCGCTCAACCAGTGGAACGGCGGCTTCGTCGCGACCGTACGGGTGACCGCCGGCGCCGCCGGCACCAACGGCTGGACCGTCGCGATGACCCTGCCCGGCGGGGCGGCCGTCACCAACGCCTGGAACGCCGACCGCAGCGGCAACAGCGGCGCGGTGCAGTTCCGCAACGTCAGCTACAACGGCCGGATCGCCGCCGGAGGGTCGACCGAGTTCGGCTTCCAGGGCACTGGCAGCGGGTCCGGCATGACCCCGTCCTGCACCGCGAGCTGAACCGACGTCCGTACCGGGGTGGGTGAGTGGACCGTCCGGCATCGCCCACCCCGGGTGGCGGTCGCGTACGGATGGCGGACCAGTCGGGCACCGGTGACGGATCAGTCGCGCGCCGGGCCGCGCACGGCGGCGCCGGTGGCCAGCGGAGGCCAGGCGTTGGCCAGCAACCGCTGGAAGTACGCCGGGAACCAGTCGCCGGCTGGCGGCGCACCGGGCAGCGCGCCGGTGTCGTCCGTGCCGGCGTAGTCCGGGTGGCATCTCGGCTCGTACGGGTGGAACGCGTTGCCCCAGGTGCCGGAGCCGTCCGAGGTGCCCGGTGCGGTGGCCCACACGTACGCGTCGATGCCGGATGCCGGTGCGGCCACCGGCCGTACGCCGATGCCCGCATCCGTCTGGTTGCACCAGGTCGTCACCTGGGCCCGCCGGTCGAGCCGGCCGGCCTCGACGTACTCCTCGGCGCTGGTCCGTGGACCCGGCCCGCTCGGGCGCTCGGGCCCGCCCCAGCCGTTGCGGGACGTGTCGACCAGCATGCCGGCTCCTCGGGGGAACCCGGCGGCGGTCAGTCGGTGCCGCATCGCGGCCAGGTACGGCAGCACGTCGACGAAATCACGTCCGGCCACCCAGCTGCTGTGGGTCCGCACCGGCTCGCCGTTGATCACGTCGCGGGTGCGGAAGTACTTCTCCCGCAGTACCGAGTAGTTCCCAACGTTGGCGATGAAGCCGTGTACCAGGTCGGGAGTGGCACCCGACGCGTCGGCCGCGAACTCGAGCAGCGACACCAGGTCGGCCAAGTCCGATGACCGGCCGAGCTGCCCAGGATGACTCACGTCCAGGTACGGATAGACGTTGGGCAGCGGACCGAGCTGCGCCAGGGCGTAGCCGATGCCGAGCGGGTAGCTCCCGTACGCCAGCACCTGGTCGCAGCCGAAGGTGGCGTCCGGTCGCGGCGAGGTGTGGGTGACCAGATTGGCCAGCGAGTTCGGCTCGATGATGGTGACGATCCGTAGTCGGGCGTACGCCGGGTCGGCGAGGATCTGGCTGATCGGGTCGACGAACTCCGCCCGGTAGCGGGGTAGCTCGTCATAGGCGAGCTCGCCGGTGGAGGCCAGCCGTTCGCAGTCGCGGCCCGGCAGGTTGTGCAGGACGAGCTGGATCAGGTCGGCACCCTGGCGCAGTGCCTCGTCGAGGTGCTCACGCAGGCCCATCCGGTCGTCGGCGCCGTCGATGGCGGCGATGCGGTCCAGGCGTACGGCGGTCGGTTGGTCGGCGACCAGGTGGCCGCCCGGCTCGCCAGCGGCCAGTGCCGACCACTCGGGGTTGACATAGACCCGAGCGCCGGCGTACGGATTGTTCACTTTCGCCTGATGTCGGGCGGCCGCGTGACTGGGTCCGGCGGTGGCTGCGACGGCTCCGGCCAGGACTACGGCGATGGCGACGGAGGCGGCCGGCACCGCGCTGAAGCGGGTGGCCCACGAGGACCATTGCTGAGCTATCATATCGACAAGTGTCGATTAGAGGGCTCTCTTTGGCCAGTGTCCGACGCGGGAGCCCGTGATCGGGCACCGTCGTTGCCGCCGTCAGTAGTAGCCCTTGCGGCCGTCCAGCAGTTCCCGGATGACGTCCAGATGCCCGGCGTGCCGGCCGGTCTCCTCGACCATGTGGATCAGCATCCAGCGCAGCGACGCCGCCGCCGACCCGAAGTCCGGGTGCCGGCCGGTCTGCTCCAGCGGGTGCGCGGCGACGATCTCGTTCGACCTGGCACACTGCCGCTGATAGTCGGCCAGCAGATGGGCCAGCGGCACACCGTCGACCATCATGTCTGCGTCCTCACGGGTCTCGTCGAACTGCGGCCCGTCGGCCGGCCCGCCGAGGAACAACACCTCGAACCAGGTCTGTTCCACCCAGCGCAGGTGCGACACGATCCCGGCGACGGTCATCAGCGGTGACGACGGCAGCAGCGCCCGGTGGGCGTCGGCATCCGACAGCCCTTCGCACTTGAAGTGCACGATCGCGCGTTGCATGTCGAGCCAGCCGACCAACTGGGTGCGCTCGTCGGCGTCGAACGGCGGACGGATGCGGGGAAGCGCCATGGCGGTCAGGCTAACGGCCACGGCGCTTTCCTCACAGTGGGTTTACCTCAGGGGGTGGTGGTGCAGGCCCATGGTGTCCAGGCGGAGTATCCGGCGGCGTTGCAGGAGCGGATGTTGAAGCACAGGTAGGTGCCGGGGGTCAGCCCGGTCCAGGTGTAGGAGGTGGTGTTCGCCGGGGTAGCGCGGAAGGTCACCCAGGGCTGCAGGCGACTACGCCTGCCTGGCTCCCGAAGAGTCGTGGACCGACGTCGAGCCCGCCTCCGAGTATGAAATCGTTGCTCAGTAGACCGATTACCTTGATATGCTGAGCTTCGTTCGCGATCCTGGCGAGTAGGTTGTGATAGGCGAAGGTAGCGTCGCAGCCGGTCGGTGACGCGCCACCTGCCGCCCGGAGGTCGATACGGATCCAGTTGGTCTGCGCAACAAGCCCCGGATCATTGAAGAATAGATTGATCGGCGTGGTGAGCTGGCAGGTGTTCAGGTCGATGACCTGCCCAAACTGGAGGCACTGGGCATCGGTTCCCTGTGCGGATGCGTCTCGTGCTGGTCCGGCTACGACGAGCGTGGTGGCGAGAAGCGCGGTGATCGCAACTGCGGTCAATCTGGTCGACAGGCGGGATGGGGCGCGAGCGGCAGCGGCAAGGGTCGTCTTTCTTCGCCGTGTCGATCTCCCGGACAATGGGGCGAGATGGGACAGTGCAACCCAATTGTGCGCTGGTTGGGAACCATCGCTTCTGACCTTTTGGCGGAGGTGGCCGAGTAATTGCCGGTGCCTGGCGCGTCGGCAGGAACCTGGTGCGGTGGCCTTTGGAACACCACCGCACCAGGTCTCGGCTGCGAAAGGATCAGCTGGTCAGGTAACCGAGCAGGCCCTCGACGATCTGTCCTTCGCAGTTGCTGGTAGTGGAGTCGAAGTGGTCCCCACTGGACATCCGGCACCGGCGTACCGTCAGGTACGACCCGGCAGGCGGCGAGGTGTACGCGTACCCGATCAGGCCGATGACCCGCTGGCCTTCACAGTTCGCGTCCAGCGACGTCATGTGGTCCCAACCGGAGACGAGACACTGGTAGAGCGGGCGGGTGCCGGCCTCCGGACTGGTGCGGACCGATCCCAGCGGGCCCTCCCGCTGGTATCCGGCGACCGAGGTGGCGGTGCTGCTGATGTGGTCCCGGCCGTTCCAGAAGCGGTAGACCACCGAGGCCGGCGGCGGGGGACCCTGGGCGACGAACAGCAGCAGGTTCGGCGACCCGGATCCCGGGTTGGTGATCTTGCTCGGGGTGGCGGTGCCGAGCAGTGCCGTCGCCACCTGCGCCGGGGTCAGGCTGGGGCTGGCGGCGAGCAGCAGGGCTGCCGCCCCGGCCACGTGTGGGGCGGCCATCGAGGTGCCGCTGATGGTGTTGGTGGCGGTGTCGCTGGTGGACCAGGCCGAGGTGATCGCTTCACCTGGGGCGAAGACATCGGTGCAGGTGCCCCAGTTGGAGAAGGACGCGCGCGCGTCGGTGCGGGTGCTCGCGTTGACGGTGATCGCCTCGGCGACCCGGGCCGGGGTGAAACCGCAGGCGTCGGCGTTGCTGTTGCCGGAGGCGATCGTGTAGACGACACCGTCGGCGATCGAGTTGCGGACCGCGTTCTCGACGGTGGCGTTCGTCCCGGCACCACCCAGACTCATGTTGGCCACCGCGGGTACACCCGGCGCGTGGTGGCCCGTCACCCAGTCGACGCCGGCGGCGACTCCGGCGAAGGAGCCTGAGCCGGCGCAGTTGAGCACCTTGACGGCGACCAGGCTGACCGCCTTGGCGACGCCGTACTGGGATCCGCCGATGGTGCCGGCGACGTGGGTGCCGTGGCCGTTGCAGTCGGTGTTGTTGCCGTCCCCGGTGGTGTTCGTGCCCCAGGAGGCCCGTCCGCCGAAGGTGGTATGGGTGGTCCGGATGCCGGTGTCGACGACGTAGGCGCGCACGGTCGACGCCGTCGTCGGGTAGGTGTAGCTGTTGTTCAGCGGCAGATCCCGCTGGTCGATCCGGTCCAGGCCCCAGGACGGCGGGCTGGGCTGGGTGTCGGTCACCTGCACCAGACCGTCCTGCTCGACGTGGGCTACGCCGGGCCGGGCGGCGATCCGGCGTGCGGCCGACTCGCTCATCGTCGCGGCGAAGCCACGCAACGCGTGCGAGTAGACGTGCCGGACCTTTGCGCCGTACCGCGCCGCGAGGTCGGTGGTGTGCGCTCGGTTGGCCGCGCCGGCGGTGTCGGCGAAGACGACGAGATAGCTGCCCGGGATCGCGCCGGGGCGGTCCGCCCCGAGGATCTCGCCGGGGGCGGCGAAGGCGGGTGACGCGGTAGCCGAGATCAGCATGGCGGCCGCTGCGGCCACCGCCCCCTGTCTGGTCATCCTGCTGCGCCAGGACGGACGGGATCCACTCATCTGCATTTCCCTTCTCGAGGCGTCGACGATCGTCGACCGGCCTGTACTGCGGTTGTGCCAACCGGAGGCAGAAGCTGATCAGGTGATTCGGTCACGCTGACCACAAACTGCTGAGAAGAAAGCCGAAATGACGTGATTCGTTTTGATCAATACCGCTACCAGAAAGCAGATTATCCGAGGCCAACTCGAATGTCTAGAGTCGAGTGCGAAGTGGACTGTTGGGGTGGGATACCCAGAAATCCGGTATGCCGGCCGGTCTGCTCCGGCGGGAGCGCGACCGCCGGGCGTGGTGCCGCCGGGCGTGGTGCCGCCCGGCACCGCCAGCCGCAAAGTTTTCGAATCAGGCTCCACCCGGGCCGGCCGGAGCCACTACACATTGAGTCATGACGAAGCACACCGCAGCCCGTACGAACGCCAGCCACCGCGCCGTCCGCCTGCTGATGCCGGCCGTGGTGCTCGCCGCTCTCGCCGTCGACGGCCCGGACCTCGCCCATCGGGACATGGCGGCGCCGAACCCGACCTCCGTCACCGGCGTCGCCGACCTGGACCTGCGGGTGTCCAGCGACTGGCCCTGGTGAGCCGGTGGTACGCGGGGCCGGTCCCGGCGACTACGCCGCGACCGGCCCGCACGGTCACCCCGCCATGTCGTTGACCTCCCGCCAGATGCGGCTCGCCCGCCGGTACGCGGCGGCACCTTCGGCGAGCTGGGCCGCCCGGCGCAACTCCGCCACCGCCTCCTCCGTACGTCCGCACCGGTGCAGCGCACGCCCCAGCGCCACCGCGAACCGGACCCGTTCGATGCCGGGCAGGTCCGCCTCGGGCACCGACTCGGCGATCGCCAGGGCCCGCTGCGGATCACCGGTCGCCAACGCGTACCGCATCTCCAGACTGGCCACGGCGGACGGTGCCGCAGCGGTCTCGGCCGCCGCGATGGCCGCGCGGGCGGCGACCATGTGCGCGGTGATCTCTCCGACGTCGGCCTCGGCGTCCATCAACGCGGAAACCGCGGCCACGGCGAACCGGGCCCAGTCCCGTAGCGACGTGGTCGGACTGGTCAGCATCGCGCGGGCCGCCCGCAGATGCTCCAGGGAGCGGTCCACCTCGCCGACCCTGGCCATGGCGATGCTGGCCACCCAGTGTGCGCGGCCCAGGATGGCCGGGCCCGCCAGCCGGTCCGCCATCGCCAACATCCGGTCGACGATCCGGGTCACCTCGACGCCGCCGCCGGCGTCACTGAGTACGGAAATGTGCACCGCGAGCAGCCGGATGTGTTCGCTGCCGTCGACGAAGGCCGTGCCGGCGATCTCCCGCTCCGCCTGCTCGATCTGGGTGAAGGCGTCGGCGAGCCGGCCCATGTCGCGGGCCGCGCTGGCCAGTGCGATCCGGGTCCGCACCAGCGCTTCGGGCACCCCGACCTGCTCGGCGACCTCGACCAGCTCGGTGAGCAGTTCGTAGCGCGCCGCTCGGTCGTTGCGCTGCTCAAGGACCCGGTCCAGGGCCAGCCCGTGGCTGAGCGTGGCGATGGCCCGCCCGGTCCTGCGGGCCGCCAGATAGGTCTCGGTGAGAACCTGCGCGGCGTGGTCGAGGTCGCCCTGTTCCATGGCACTGACCGTGATCATCTCGCGGGCCAGCTCCTCGGCGGCACCCGGCTCGGTCAGCCGCGAGTCGGTCGCCGGCCGCTCGGTCGGCCCGGCCAGCGAGCGTGACCCGGCCGGCGACAGGGACCCGGCCGGCGACAGGGGCCCGGCCGAGGGCCTCGGTCCTGCGGACCCGGCCGGGTCGGCCGCGCCGGACATCACCTCCAGCGGTACGCCGAGCATCTCGGCGAGGTGGCTGACGACGTCCGGTGTGGGCACCCGCGCCCCGGATTCCAGCAGCGAGATGTAGGACTGGTTGACGACACCGACGGCGAGTTCGCGCTGCGACATGCCGCGCTCGGTGCGCAAGCGGCGCAGTCGGTGCCCGAACTCGGGCTGCACAATCTGCATTGCCATGCGGTTCCTTCGATGCGTGCCACGTGCGGTCGACCGCATGCCCCGGCCGGCCAGGGAGCACGATACGCGGCCGGCGGTGGACCGAGGACCGCGTACGGCGAGCGCCCGGCGTCGAGGGCCGGAACGAATCGGAGCGATCCGCCGTCCCGCAGCGATCGAATCGCAGTTCATGGTTCTATTTCAGCTAAATCGGTACGTCATGACAACCTCGTCATCAAAGATTTCAAACCGGGGCAGCTCTGCGCTGCTGGCCGACTGATTGCTGGCCGAGTGACTGCTGGCCGAGTGACTGCTGGCCGAGTGACTGCTGGCCGAGTGACTGCCGGTCGGCCGCCTGCTGGAGCAACCGTCGCAACACCGACCGGGCGGCCGCCACGCCACAGCGGGCCGCCAGCGCCGGTCGGCTCGCCGCCGCGAGCCGGGCCGCCAGCGCATCGTCGCGCAACACCCGCACCAGCGCGGCGGCGAGCTCCTCGGCGGTCTCCCCGGCCAGCACGTCCCGGCCGGGTCGCAGCCCCATCCCCTCGAACGCCACCGCGGTGCCGACCACCGGAACCCCGTACTCGACGGCCTCGCCGACCTTGCCCTTGACGCCTGCGCCGTAGCGCAGCGGTGCCACCGCGACCCGGGCCCGCGCGTAGACGGCCCGTAGGTCGGGGACCCAGCCGTGTACGGTGACCGCCGTCCCGGCCAGCGTGGCCACCTCCGGCGGTGCGCCGTCGCCGACCAGGTCGACCACGGCCGTCGGCACCCGCGCGCGGACGGCCGGCAGCACCTCGGCGCACAGCCACCGGGCGGCGTCGACGTTCGGCTGATGGCGGTAGTTGCCGACGAACAGGATCCGGGCGTTGTCCGCCGGTGGCCGGACCGGGCCGTCCGGCTGGTGGATGTTGGACAGCACCGCCACCGTCGCCGTGGGCACCGCCGCGGCGACGAGCTGCCGCTCGTCGTCGGAGACCACCAGCGTGACGTCGCACTCGGCGGCGAGCATCAGCTCCACGGCCCGCATGCTCTCCGCCCGGGCGCGCAGCGCGTACCGGTCGGCCGAACCTGCCTCCCGCGCCAGCGCGGCCTGCCGCCCGAGCCGATGGAAGTGCAGGTCCACCGTGTCGTAGGCGATCAGTGCCCGGGGCGCGGCGTCGCGTACCGGCCCGAGCATCGCGACGGCCGGTTCGGGGCGGCACAGCAGCGCCAGCGCGATCCGGTGCCCCTGTTCGGCGAGGAACCGGTGCTGTTGGGTCCGGTCGGACACGACGCCCACCCCGTCGCGGCGCAGCCGCTCGGCGTACGCCGACGGGGCCGTCGGGTGCATCGGGAAGAACAGCACCTGGCGGCCGAGGCCGCGCAACTCGTCGATGACGCGCCGCAGCCGTAGTGAACCGGAGTCCCGATCAGGCGTCGGCAGCTGGTGATCGACGATGAGGACGATCCCGTCGGCGGACATCGGGGTTTCAGCTCGCCGCGAACAGGGTGACGAGCTGCGCCGTACCCAGACCGTGGAAAGCGTCCCGCAGCGGCCCGGCAGCCCACCCGGTCTTCGCGATCTGGGCCGCGCGGGCCCTGGTGGCCTCGTTGTCGGCACCCGGTACCGCGCCGATGCCGTGCAGGATCGTGATCAGTACGCCGGTCTCCTCGTCGGGCTCGGCGCCGTGCAGCGCGGTGGTGATCGCCTCGCGTACCACCCGCTCCCGGGTGCCGTCCCCGGCCGGCCAGGTCGTCGTCTTCAGCAGGCCGAGCACCCGTTGCTCCTGCTGGCGGATCGCGCCGTCGGCGGCCAGCAGCTCCAGCAGCGGCTGCCAGCAGTCGTGGCCGAGGTTCTCCGCCGCCCAGCCGACCTTCAGCGGCTTCGGGGCGAGCTTGCCCAGCGCGGTGTCCAGCGCCGGGTCGCCGGTCGGCGCGGCATCGACGACCTGCACCCGGGCCTCGCGGGCGTCGTCGGCGGCGGCGATGGTCACCCGGCCGGCCCGGACCAGGTCGAGCAGCACCGCGCTGCCCACCGCGCGGTAGCGGCGTCCGGTGTCGACGGTGCTGCGACCAGTGGCGTCGTCGAGCAGTAGCAGGACGAGGTTCTCGGCCAGACGGGACATGTCATCTCTCCTCGTGGTGAGTGGACGGTGGTTGCCGATGAAGGGGTCACGCGGTCCGGCGGCGCAGCGCGCGGTCCCGGCGCTCGGACATGATGGACCCCGACTCGCGCCGGGCGGCGTAGCGCAGCACGATCGGCGCGGCGACCAGACCGACCACGCTCCAGGCACCGAGCGCCGCGACCGTCTCCCAGTGCCGCCAGGAGTTGCCGATCTCCACGGCGAGCGCGGTCTCCGGCAGCAGCGCCGACCGGGCCGCCAGCCCGAGCCAGTAGAGCGGGAACGCCTGCGCGACGACCTGCAGCCAGGCAGGGAAGCCGGACACCGGGTAGAAGATGCCGGAGACGATGGCGAGGGCGAAGACCGGCAGCATCACCAGGCCGATGCTGCGCGGGCTTTCGATCAGTGACCCGATGACCGCGCCGAGCGGCAGCATCGCCAGCAGGCCCAGCGGCAGCACCCACAGCAGCGTCGCCCAGCGGCCGGGTTCGTGCAGCCGGAGACCGTCGACGAGCAGCGCGCCGGCACCGAGCACCATGACCCAGGCGAAGGCCACCATCGCCGAGATCAGCACGATCTTGCCGATCAGGTACGACAGCATCCCCTGCGGCAGCGCCTTGAGTCGCAGCAGGGTGCCGTCCTCACGCTCGACGACCAGCTGCTGGGCGAGCATCAGCAGACCGTTGAACCCGACGCACATACTGAGCAGGCTGGGTAGCACGAACGCGGCCACGGACAGGTCGGTGCCGGCGAGCAGGTCGTCGCGCATGAACCAGATCGGGGCCAGCAACCCGACCAGCCAGGCCAGGTTGCTGGCCAGGTCCTGGCCGTTGGTGAGTACCTGCCGCAGCTCGGTGAGACCTCGGCGCAGGCCCAGGCCGACGGCGTGCACGGTCGGGTTCATCGGATGCCCTCCGCATCGTGTACCAGTTTCAGGTAGATGTCCTCCAGGCTGGGCCGGTGCACCCGCAGGTCCTGCACGTCCGCGTCGGAGCACAGCAGCGTGCGGACGAACCCGGAGACGTCGGCCGAGCGGGCGCTGTGCGCCCTGCCGCCGACGGTCCAGGTGATCTCGGCGGCACCGTCCAGCTTGCCGGCCAACTCGTCGAGGGTGCCGCTGGCGACGATCCGGCCGCCGGCCAGGATCAAGATCCGGTCGGCAAGCTTCTCGGCTTCCTGCAGGTCGTGGGTGGTCAGCAGGATCGACATCTGGGTGTCGGCGAGCCCGCGGACCAGCTCGTGGAACTCGTGCCGGGCCTGCGGATCGAAGCCGGCGGTGGGTTCGTCCAGGAACAGCACCCTCGGGCGGCCGACGATGCCGACCGCGATGTCCAGCCGGCGGCGTTGCCCGCCGGAGAGGGTGGCGACCGGTTGACGGGCGTGCGCGTCGAGTCCGACGGTGGCGAGCAGGTCGTCGACGTCCCACGGCCCACCGCCGTCGCCACCACCGTCGCCACCAGAGGCGGCGTCGGCGGCGGCGCGAGCGTACGGCCGGTAGAACGACGCGAAGTGGGCCAGCAGTTCCCGTACCCGCCACTTGCCATGGTCACGCCAGGACTGCAGGACGATGCCGAGCTGCGAGCGCCACCGCTCGTCGCCGTGCGCCGGGTCGGTGCCGAGCACCGAGACCTCGCCGCCAGAGCGGATCCGGAAGCCCTCCAGTACCTCGATGGTGGTGCTCTTGCCCGCGCCGTTGGGCCCGAGCAGGGCCACGATCTCGCCGGGGCCGACGGTGAAGTCGATCCCGTGCAGCACCTGCCGCTGGCCGTAGCTCATCCGCAGGCCCTGTACCTGCACCACCGCCGTGACCGGGCCGTGCGCTCCGGGGTCCGCCGCTGCGGGCGTCGCGGGCGCCGCTGGTGCCGGTGTCGCCGTCGTTGGTGTCGCTGTCGTGGTCACGCCGCGTGTCCTTTCCGGTGTCGGTCCAGATGTTCGCCCGGGTGGGGGGTCCGCCGGTCCGCCGGTAGGTGTGCCTCGACGATGTCGGCCGCGGCCCGGGCCCCGCCGGCCGCTTCGATCTCGGCCCGCATCGCCGCGAGCGCCTGGCGGACCCGGTCGCTGGTCACGACCGCGTCGACCGCGTCGCGGACGGCGTCGGCGGAGAACGCCTCCGGGCGGACCGTCCGGCCCAGGCCGAGGGCCTCGACCCGGGCGGCGGTGACGAAGTGCTCGACCCCCTGCGGCACGACCACCAGCGGAACGCCGTGGCTGAGCCCTTCCAGGACGCTGCCGGTGCCGCCGGCGGTGACGAACACCGAGGCCTGTTCGAGCACCCGCACCTGGGGCACCCACCGGTGCACCTCGACGCCGGCCGGCAGGTCGCCGAGCCGGGCGGGTTCGACGTCGCCGCCGGTGGCGACCACCACGTGCCATCCGTCGGCGTGCAGGGCGTGCGCGCACCGGGCGAGAACGTCCGTACGACGGTTGTAGGTCGTGCCGAGCGACACGAACGCGACCCGTCGCCCGGGAGGTGCGCTCCAGTCCCCGTCGGCGTCGCGCCGCCACCGCACGGGACCGACGAAGCGGTGGGCCGGGTCGGTCCGCTCCGCCTGGATCTGCAACGACCGGGGCATGGCCACCACGCAGGGCGTGACGGGTGGGGCGAGCCGGACCGGGGAGCCGATCAGCTCTTCGCTTCCGCGCGGGAACACATGTGTCGGCGAGAACTGGACCTCGGGAACCTGCCAGCGGGCGGCGAGCACCGGGGCGTGCGCGGTGACCGTGTCGTAGACGACCAGGTCCGGTCGATCGTCGGCGTATGCGGTGGCGATCTGCGGCAACGCGTGGTCGCGTTCCCGGCGGAACAATGCGGCGGCGGCCCGGCCGTCGTCGTCGGCGGCCAGCCAGGCCCCGTCCGGGCCGGCGGCGGGCAGGACCGAGCGGTACGGCACGGCTGTCGCCCCGGTCTCGGCGATCAGCGACTCGAAGCCGGCGCCGGTCGCAAAGCTCACCCGGTGTCCCCGCCGGGTCAACTCGGCGGCCACTCCGAGCATCGGGTTCACGTGTCCGTGCAGCGGGACCGACATGAACGCGATGTGCGCGACGGCGGGTGTCACTGTCGTTCCTCCGTTTCAGCCTCCGAGCGGGCCGACCGGTCAGCTCCGGGGCGGGGCCGACCGGTCAGCTCCGGGCGGGCGGGTGGTCGGTGTCGACGGCGGCGTCGGCGACCCGACGGAGCTCGGCCATGTGGGCGGTGAACACCGTTCTACCGAGCGGGGTCAGCGACACCCAAGCGTGGATTCGAGAATTCAATGGCTCTTTCCGGACGGTGACGTACCCCGCCTCCTGCAGCACCTTGAGCTGCTTGCTGAGCGCTGAGTCGCTCATGGACACCGCATCGCGCACCGCGGCGAAGGCCAGTGACTCGACCGGGTGCAGCATCGCGCAGATCTGCAGCCGGTGCAGGGGATGGATGATCTCGTTGAGCCCGGTGGTCACGCTGTCCGCCCCAGTTCCCGCAGCAGCGCCGCGTCGATCGCCCGGCCGGCGACGATGGCGAGCACCAGGACGAGCAGGCCGGTGGCGGCCATCGCGCCGGTCAGCCCGAGGCCCCATTCGAGGCCGAGTCCGGCGATGATCAGCACCGGCAGCGACGCGCCGAACTTGATGCTGATCCGGCGGGCGCCCGGGGTGGCGTGCAGTCGGTCGAGAGAGACGCCGGTGGCGTGGTTGGCCGCCTGGGCGACCACGATCGGTCCGATCAGCAGGCCGACGATCACGCCGTACGGAATCCAGTCCCAGCCGAGGGAGACCGAGGCGAAGGCGATCGCCAGGCTGAGGCCGAGTCCGGAGTGGAACCACCAGGGTGCGACGGCGCGGCGGGCGAGATCCTGGCGATCGGCGTCGATTCCGGCAAGTGCCTCGCGGGCCTGCCGTGGGTCCAGCTGTGCCATGACTCCTCCTTCTGTTTCCATGAAGGAAAGTCTAGAGTTTCCTTCATGGAAAGTCAACGAGATCAACGGATCCGGCTCCGAGGACCACGACGTGGTCCAGGTCGCCGAAAAGGTCACCCACCGCCGCGCTGACCTGCTGTGGATCGGGTGTACGCAGGAGCTGCGGCCGGCGTACCACCCAGTCGAGCCCGCGCCCGGCGGCCGTGGTGTGCCGCAGCGCGTCGGCCAGCTGCGCCGGCGAGTCGAAGGCCGTCAACAGCTGCGCGGCGCAGTACCGGCGGACCGTCGTCAACTCCTCCACCGTGGGCGGTACGCCGATCAGCTCCCGCACCTCGGCCCGCACGTCGGCGACCGAGCGCGCCAGCCGCCGCCGGGGCACCGACAGCCGTACCGCCGCCCGCCGGTGCCCGGCCAGTACGTCGCGCCGGGCCAGCATGACCTCGTCGGCGTACCCGAGCCGGCGGCACCGCTGCGCCAACCGGGCCGCCGGATGCCCACCCAGCAGCGCCGTCGCGAGGTAACGGGCCGGCTCTGCGGAACCGCCCGACGGTTCCCGGCCGCAGAGCGTGAGATGCACCTGACCACCGTCCGCGACGACCTCCGGCTCGGGCACCACGATCAGCTGCGGCGGTGCGGCCGTGTCGGGTCCGGGCGCCCCGCCCGTGTCGGTGCCGCGCCAGTCGGCCAGCGCCGCCGTCGCCTCGGCCACCAACGCTTCGGCCGCCAACGGCGCCACCAGCACCAGGACCGCACCGGCCGGCACGAAGACCTGCCGGTGCAGGGCGGTCAGGTCGTCGGGCGCGGCGACCACGGGCGGCCGCCCGGCCCAGACCCGACGCAACGCGTCGTCCATCCGCCGCGCCGGCGAGGCCGGCGGCCCGTCGCCCGGCAGCGGCCGCCACCGGGGCAGCTCACCGGGGGTCACCACGTCCGCCAGCACCCGCAGCAGCTCCGGCAGGCCGCCCGTCGGCGCCCAGGCGTCCACGTCGGCCCACTGCCCGTCCTGCCCCAGCCGCAGCTCGCCGCCGACGGCGGCGACCCGTCCGGCGGCACTGGTCCGGGCGGCCAGCACCCGCAGCAGGTCACCGGCGCGACCGGGGTCACCCCACCCGGCCGGGCCCAATGGGACCCGCAACCGTAGCTCGACCAGATCGGCGCGGTCGTCCGGTACGGCGACCACCCGCAGTCCGGTCGGCAACCGCACCTGCCGCGCGCCGGCGAGCCTCGGCGCAACCGGTCGGGCCAGCGCCGGCATCGACCGGTGCCCGGCCGACCGTGCGGCCAGCCGGGCAGCTGTCACCGGTGCGGCGTCGGTCGACGTCGACCCTGTTTCCGGCGGGACCGGCGGGACCGGCGGGACCGGCGTCGACTCCGCCTCCGGCCCTGCCGCCGGGACCGCCACCGGGAACGCCGCCGGGACCGCCGCCGGAGCGGACGGGGCGGCGACGTCGGGCGGACCGAGCACCAGCATGGCCACCGGTGCGTCCGCCACCTCCCGGGCGGCCCGGGCGACCCGCTCGGCGGAGGTGCCCGCGATCAGCCCAGGCAGCTCGTCGACCAGTTCGGCCCGGCCGAACAGCAGCTCGAACCGGCCCAGCGCACGACACCGCTGATCCAGCCGGGCATGCGTACGGCGGTAGGTCGCCGCCACGGCCGTCGCGGCCCGGTGGGCGGCGGTCGCCAGCCGGTCCGGGTCGGCCAGCTGGCGCCACCGCGCAGTCAGCTCCGTCACGAAATCGTCCGGGCGCTGCCGGGGCGCCAGCACCGAAGTCACCACCAACGCGTCCGGTGCGCGGGCGTCCAACGGCCCGAAGAAGCCACAGCCGGCCTCGGCCCGTGCCGCGCCGTCTGGACCGCGCCAGCCGCTGGCCATCCGGGCCAGCACCAGGTACGCCAGATGATCCGGCAGCGCCCGCGCCGGATCCGGCAGCCGGTAGCCGAGCGCCACCGCCGCCCGGTCGACCGCCGGCACCACCCGGGTGACCCGCCGCGCCGCCGCCGGTGGCTCATGCTCCGATGGCACCGTCGGCCGGTGCCGGTCCGGGATGTCGGCGAAGTGTCGCTCGACCAGCGGCCACACCGTCTCCGGCGCGCCGGGGGCGACGATGGTCAGCACCGCCCGCGACGGTACGTAGGTGGCGTCGACGAACGCGGCACAGTCGTCGACGGTCAGCCGTCGCAGCTGGTCGATGTCGCCGTACCCGTCGTGAGCGTTGGCGAAGGAGCGGAACATCACCGCCGGCAGGCCCGGCCACGGCAGACCGCCGTACGGGCGGCGGTCACGCGTCCCGGCGATCTCCCGGCCCACCTCGTCGAGCTGACTGGCCAACTCCCCGGCGGTGAACAGCGGGGCGCGCATCCGGTCTGCCTCGCGGAACAACGCCTGCTCCACGGCCTGCGCCGGGACCACCTGGAAGTAGTCGGTGTAGTCGGCGTGCGTGGTGCCGTTCGCGGTCCCACCGAGCGGGTGCAGGGTGTCGTAGAAGCTGCCCGGCGGCAGATTCGCGCTGCCCCGGAACATCAGGTGTTCGACCAGGTGCGCCAGCCCTTCCTGGCCGGGCGCTTCGTGGCGGAACCCGACGCCGTAGTGGACACTCACCGCGGCCCGCGGGGTGGGCCAGTGGGCCACCAGCACCACCCGCAACCCGTTCGGCAGGGTGCGGCGCAGCAGTACGGGCGGCGGTTGGTACCCCGTCGGTACGCTCATCGCACACCTCACCGCGACAGCAGGTAACGGGCGAACCCGGTGTACTTGTCGAACACCGTCGCGTCCCAACCCACGTAGGCCGTGTAGTCGTGCACGTGCAGCAGCACCCGCAGGGCCACCGTGTCCCGCCACCGGTCGTCGAGGTCACGCCCGTAGCCGCGCAGCAGCGCATCGATCAAACGTTGCCAGGCCGACCGGTTCCCACCGAGGTACCACTGCAGCTCGATCAGCTCACCGAGGGTCCAGCCGAGGTCGAACCACCAGGGTGCGCGGCAGAGGTCCTCACCGATCAACGCGTCCGCGCCCGGACCCGGATCGGCGATCACCAACGCGCCGAGGCCCGGTGCGCCGTGGCACAGCACCTGCTCGGCCGCCGCGATCCGCCCGGTGTGCTCGCGCAGCCGGGCCAGCGCCGCACGGCCGAGCCGGGGACGCAGCATCGACTCTGCGTACGCGGCCCGGGGCTGTGGTGCACGACCGTCCAACCAGGTCGTGAAGCGGGCCAGGCCGCGCGGCGGCCCGTCGCCGTCGACCCCGACCTCGTCGGGGTCGACGGCGTGCAGGGCACGCAGACAGCGGCCGTAGCCGTGCAGCAGCTCGACGAGGTCGTCGGTCGGACCGTCCTGCAGCAGCCGGCCGGCCACCGCGCGGTTGCCGCGTACGTCGTAGCTGCGCTGCGGGCCGTTCGCCCGGCCGGCGACCCACCGCACCGGGGCGGACCCGTCCGACCGGCCGAGCCGCTCGGCCAGGCCGACGACGGACGGCACGAACGGTCGGGGCGCGAGCGGGCCGGGCCGGCGGTGCCAGCGGTGGCCACCGTCGGGCAGCGGTCGCACCTGCGTACGCAGCAGTCCGGTGCCGAAGTCGCGGGTGACCGGTGCGGCGACGGCCGTACTCATCCGGTCACCCCGCCGCCGTCGGCGGACCCGGCACCGGCCAGCGCCGCCGCCGGCGGTTCCAGTTCCGGTTCCGGTTCCAGGCTCAGCCGGCGCTGCTCCAACCGCCGCAACGCCTCCGGCAACGGCGGGCACACCCAGCCGTCGTCGCGGCCGGTGGTCAGACTGCGGCCCGGCATCGGCGGAACGAGCGCGACGTTGCCCCGCTCGGCCAGGGTGGCCCAGTGCCGCTGGAACGCCGGGCTGTCCAGACCGCCCGGGGGCAGCGCCGGGGCCAGGCCGATCGCGGCGCGGGTGCACTGCAACGCCAGCAGGGTCGGGGTGTCGGCCAGGCCGAGGGCGAAGCGGGCGACGAAGTGCAGCGTCGCCGGGTAGACCAGGACCGCGTCGGCCCACTCGGCGTGCTCGACGTGGCGGGCCCGGACACAGTCGTCCCAGCTGTCGACGACGACCTCGTGGCTGGTGCGCAGGCCAAGGGCCTCGCGGGTGACGAACCGCAGCGCGTTGCGGGTCGCCACCACCGCCAGGTCGAGTCGCGGGTACGTGTCCCGGATCCAGTTCAGCCAGGTCGGCACGGTGCTGGCCGATGCCGAGCCGGTGACGACGAAGAGCAGCCGCCGCATCGCCAGCTCCGGCGGGTCCAGGAACTCCAGGGGCGGCGGCACGCTCATGACGCCACACTTTCCAGGACCGTCTCCAGCTCGCCGAGGGTCCGGCGGGCCCCGTACAGCATGCAGACGCCGGCCATGTTGAAGGCCACCTCGTCGGCGCCGGCCGCGACGAACTCCTTGACCGCGACCGCGAGTTCGTCGCGGTCGCCGTAGAGGAAGGCCCCGCCGTCGACGAGCGCCCGGCCACTGGCCCGGGGATCGGCGGCCATGTCCACTTCGATCCCGGAGCGCTGCAGCATGTCCACGTAGTGCGGCAGTCGCATGTGCCCCGAGTTGCTGGTCAGCGCCAACTCGACCGGGTCGCGGCCGTCGGCGCGCAGGGCCATCGGGACGATCGCGACCAGCCGGGGCGGACGGCGACCGGCCCGCTGCGCACCCCGACGCAGAGCGGGCACCAGCGTCTCCCGCAGGTACGCGGCGGATGTCAGCCAGGTGATCGCCACGTCGGCGACCTCGCCGGCGAGCTCCGCCATCCGGGGCCGCAGCACGCCCAGGCCGATCTCCACGAGTGGTCGGGGGTAGCGGGCCATCACCATTCGGCAGGTGAAGTACTCGCCCTCGTGGTGTACCTCGCCGGTGTCCAGCAGGGAACGCACCACGGTCACGTACTCCCGGACCGCGCCGAGCTGGCTGCGGTACGGTGCCCCCAGGATGCCCCGCTGCAGCGACGCCCCGCCTGGGCCGAACCCGGCGACGACGCGGTTCCCGGTGGTCGCCGCCAACGTCTGCGCGCGCAGCGCCGCGTCGTACGGGTGCAGGAAGGGCATCAGGTTGACCGAGGTGCCCGTCGGTACCCGGAATCCGGCTGCGGCTGCGTGGGCGAAACTGATGTGGGTGTCCCCCACGTTGCCCTGACCCTGCCAGAGGCAGGCGGCCGGGCTCCACTGGGTGAGTGCCGCGAACGGCAGCATCTGCTCGGGTCGTTGCGGAGCGAACGGCATCATGATCGAGAAGTCGGTCATCGGTGGGCTCCCGTGGCAAGCATCTGACCGTGGACCAGGTTGGTGTAGGTGGCGCAGTCACGCAGCAGCTCGTCGTGCCCGCCCTGGCCGACGACCTCGCCGGCTTCCAGGACCACCACGTGGTCGGCGTGACGTATCGTGGAGATTCGGTGCGCGACCACCAGGACGGCGCGGGTCGCCGCCAACTCGTCGACCAGGTCGCGCAGCTTTCCTTCGTTGACGCTGTCCAGATGCGACGACGGCTCGTCGAGCAGCACCACCGGGGCATCGGTCAGCATCGCCCGGGCGATCGCGAGCCGCTGCCGCTGACCGCCGGACAGGTCGACGTCCCCGGCGAGTACGGTGTCCAGCCCGTCCGGCAGTCGTCGGACCTCCTCGGCCAGCCCCACCTGTTGCAGCACGGTCATCAGCTCGCCGTCGGAGAACGCGTTGTCGGCCCGGCCCAGGGTCAGGTTGCGCCGGATGGTGTCCTGTACCGAACTGGCCGCCTGGTCGACGTAGGCGATCCGGCCGCGCAGCTCGGCGAGCGACCAGTGCCGGACGTCGCGCCCCAGCACCTCGATGCTGCCCCGGTCGACGTCGGCGAAGCGCTGGATCAGCTCCACGGCGGTGGTCTTCCCGGCACCGGAGAGCCCGACCATCGCCGTCAGGCCGCGCAGTGGCACCGTGAACGAGACGTCGCACAGCACCGGGTCGGCGCCGTAGCCGAACCGTACCCGGTCGAACCGGACGGCGGCCGTGGGCGGCGCGGCCAGGCTGCCGATGGGCGTGGCCAGCTTGTCGGCGGGCGTGGCCAGCTTGTCGGCGGGTGCGGCCGACCCGTCGGTGACGGTGGCGGGGAGACCAGTC